>CP091033.1:0-719768 GCA_039725955.1 Sinorhizobium sp. B11 | reverse complement strand
AAGCATCCTGGCTGGTTGTCATTTTGAAGTCCTCTCTGACAACCGGATAGTCATTCCAGGTTGTCGCTCGTTCCAATCGCGCGAACGGTTCCGAGAGGCAGATCGAACGGCATCTCAACCGGCGACGGAGATGTTTCCTATCACTGAGCGTATATCGCGCCGGAAGTCGGATGGGGACATGCCGGCAATATTCCGGAACGACTTGTTGAATGCACTGATCGACCCGAACCCACTATCCATCGCGATCTGAAGCACATTCGAGCCCTCGCCCATCAACTGTGCCTGGGCATGCGAAAGACGCAGCAGATTGAGATACTTACTGATCGTCATGCCGGTCGTTTTCTTGAACAGGTTCATCGCATATTTCGGATGGAGCTCGACCGCGCGGGCGATTTCGACCGTATCAATATCCTGCAGGAAATTGCTCGCGATGAAGTCGCACATGCGAGCGACGCTGCGGGACAAATGTGCGCTGGGCTGCTCAAGTTCGTCGGCGCTATCGTCGGGCGTCATCGAGTAGGAATCCAAGGCAATCCGCTCGATGCGCAGAAGCAATTCGTCAACGGCATGCTGCGTTTTCCGCGGGTCGCCGGACCTGGCATAGTCATACCAACGCGGAAAATTTGCCTCGTCGGCCGCATCGGTCGCAGATGTCAGCAGGATCTCCCCCTTCATCAGACGGGTGCCTATGGTCGGAGGCAGGCGCATCTTGAAGAAATAAACGAGCGGCAAATGCGCGCCGGCATAGAGAGAATCATCGGAGGATTCGTCCATCTGATGCGGCTGCCCGCCCCAGAACAAGCACATCTGACCGGCCTTGAGGCTGACTTCATGGCCATTCATGCGGTAGTGAACGTCGCCGCGCATGATATAATTGACCTCGACCTGCGCATGCCAGTGCGGCATCGCCATGACCGGCGGATGGGCGTAAAACATCTGAAGCGCCATCGGCATGCCTTCAATGGTGCTCGCACCAGGCTGGTAAACAGGTTTGCCGACGACCTTACTTTCCGCCAATTCGATATTCCCTTTTTATGAGACAGCCGTTTCCGCCGCGTTAGATTAGCCACGTTCGCACAGCGACAGCAATTGAAAAGGGAGGATTTTCATGCGCTCTAAACTCATAACGGCAACGACAGCGCTCGTGCTGCTTGCATCCGGATCTGCCTATGCGCAATCCGCTACGCTTACCATCTGGAGCTGGAACGTCGCAGCTTCCGCTCTCAAATCGACGATCGAGGGCTTCAACAAGCAGTTCCCGGACATCAAGGTCGATGTCCAGGATCTCGGCAACCAGCAGGTCTTCGACAAGACGCTCGCCGCCTGCGCCGCCGGCGGCGACGGCCTTCCCGATATCGTGACGATCGAGAATTTCGAGGCGGAAATCTTCTGGAGCCGTTTCCCGGATTGCTTCGCCAATCTGAAGGATCTCGGCTACAACGCCGACATGCAGTCGAAATTCCCCGATTTCAAGCGCACCGAGCTTGAAATCGGCGATGTCGCCTATGCCATGCCGTGGGATTCCGGTCCGGTTACCGTCTTCTATCGTCGCGATTACTACGAAAAGGCCGGTGTCGATCCGAAGTCGATTGCAACCTGGGACGATTTCATTGCCGCCGGCAAGAAGATCTCGGCAGCCAATCCCGGCGTCTTGATGGGCCAGGCCGATTTCAACGGCGACAGCGAATGGTTCCGCATGCTCGCCAACGAACAGGGCTGCGGCTATTTCTCGACCGACGGCCAGTCGATCACCGTCAACCAGCCGGCTTGCGTCCAGACGCTGGAAAAAGTCAAGGCGATGAAGGATGCCGGCACGCTGACGGCAGCAAACTGGGACGAAAAGATCTCCTCCAACACCGCCGGCAAAGTCGCAAGCCAGGTTTTCGGCGGCTGGTATGAAGGCACGATCCGTTCCGGCTCTCCCGATCTGTCGGGCAAATGGGGTGTCTACGCCATGCCCGGTATGAGCGCGGACAGCCCGCATGCTGCCAACCTCGGCGGCTCTTCGCTCGCCATCAATGCCAATTCGCAGAACAAGGAAGCAGCCTTCAAGTATCTGACATACGCACTCACCACCAATGAGGGCCAGGTCACGATGCTGAAGTCGTTCGGCCTCGTGCCGTCGCTGCTGTCGGCCGTGCAGGATCCCTTCGTCAACGAGCCGCAGCCCTATTGGGGCGGCCAGAAGATCTGGGCCGACATCCTCGCTACCCTGCCGAAGATCGTGCCGAGCCGTGGCACGGCCTTCCAGACTGACGCGGATGCAATCTACAAGACGACGCAGACAAAGTATTTCGCCGGCGGCTATCCCGATGCGAAGGCGGCTCTCGACGACGCCGCCAAACAGATCGCCTCGGCGACGGGTCTTCCTATCGCTCAATGAATGGCAAGCCGGGTGCCTAAGCGCCCGGCCTCGCCTGCCGCGGGAGGCGGCAGGCACATTCGTTTCGGTAAGGAGGTACCATGCCGATCAGAAACCGGAGCGCCTATGCGTTCCTAGCGCCCTATCTTCTGGTCTTCGCCGCCTTCTGGGTGTGGCCGATCATCAATTCATTTCTGATTTCGTTCCAGAACACACGCATCAATCCGTGGAAATTCAGCCTGCAGGCCAATTGGGGGCGCCTCTTCGCCGACCCGGCCTTCTATAACGCCGTCTATAACACGCTCATCATCCTGGTCATCCAGGTGCCGGTCATGATTACGCTGGCAACCATCATGGCCGTACTGCTCAATTCGCCGCTTCTGAAAGCGCGCGCCCTGTTCCGTTTCGCCTTTTTTGCGCCGGTCGTGGTTGGCGAAGTCGCCTATGCAGCGGTGTTCAGGCTGATGTTCAATCTCGATTTCGGCATCATCAACAAGCTGATCGGCGCAGCCGGTCTTGCCCCCGTTTCCTGGTTCGACAATGCCAATGCCGCCATGGTCGTCATCATTATCGCCGTTACCTGGCGATGGGCGGGTTACAACGCCATCATCATTCTGGCTGGCCTGCAATCGATCCCCGAGGATGTCTATGAAGCGGCAACGCTCGATCGCGTCAGCAAGCTGCAGCAATTCTTCCACATCACCCTGCCCCTCCTGAAGCCGATCATCCTCTTCTGCGTGGTCTTGTCGGTCATCGGCACGATGCAACTCTTCGCCGAGCCCTTCCTGATCACCAATCGCGGTGGCCCAGGCGGCGGCACCGAGACACTGGGCCTGCTTCTCTATCGCCAGGGCTTCACCTCGCTGAATTTCGGCTACGCTTCGGCGATTGCCTATACGATGGCAGCACTCGCAGTGGTGATCTCGCTTCTCAATCTCTGGGTCGGGAGGGAACCGAAATGAGATCCAAGTCGCAATCGCTTCTCCTGCGCAAGATTGCCCTGCACGCTTTCCTCCTGCCGCTCGCGATCATCTGGCTCTTTCCGCTCTGGATGATGTTCGTCTTCTCGACTATGCCGGATTACGGCATTTTCAGCCCGCAGATCGTACTTTGGCCCTCGACCAATTTTGTCGCGAACTTCCAGAACCTGCAGGCGGACACGAACTTCATCGGCGCCATGATGATCTCAATCGTCGTCGCCACCGTCTATACCGTCCTGTCGGTGATGCTGACCTCCATGGCCGGCTGGGCGCTCGCCCGCTACCGCTTCGTCGGCCGTTCGCTTGTCATCGCCATCATTCTCGGCACGATCACGCTTCCCTATTTCGTCGTGGTCATTCCGCAATTCATCATGGTGGCGCGTGAGTTCAAGCTCGCCAATACCTGGATCGCACTCATCGTGCCGCCGCTCTTCAATTCGCTCGGCGTGCTCTTCATGCGGCAATCCTTTTCCATGATGCCGAATGACCTTTTCGATGCGGCCCGCGTCGAGGGTGTCAAGGAGTGGCAGATCTTCCTGCGCATTGCATTGCCACTGGCGCGCCCGACCATTGCGGCACTGGCGATTATCCTCTTCCTCGCGTCCTGGAACAATTATCTCTGGCCGCTGCTGATCAATTCGAAGCCGGGCATGATGACGGCTCCTGTCGCACTCGGTGTGCTGATCGGCCTCACCAAGGTTTCCTGGGGCGGCATCATGGCGGGTGCAGTGCTTCTGACGGCACCGATACTCGTCGTCTTCGTGGCCCTGCAGCGTCACTTCATCGCCGGCATTGCGGCCGGCGCTATCAAATAATCGAGGGGCCCATGGCAGAGCTTTTACTCAACAATATCGTCAAGCGGTACGGCGCGCTTGAAATCATTCACGGCGCCGACCTCGACGTGAAGGACGGCGAATTTGTCGTCTTCGTCGGCCCCTCCGGCTGTGGAAAGTCCACGCTCTTGCGCATGATCGCCGGCCTTGAGGATATTACCGGCGGTGAACTGAAGATCGGCGGCCGTGTTGTCAACGACGTCGAGCCGGCCGACCGTGGCATCGCCATGGTCTTCCAATCCTACGCGCTCTATCCGCATCTGACCGTCGAGGAGAACCTGAGCTTCGGCCTGCGTATGAATGGCAATCCGAAGGCAGATACCGAACGGCGTGTGCGCCATGTCGCAGAGATCCTGCAGATTACTGAACTGATGAAACGCCGGCCGAAGCAGCTATCCGGCGGCCAGCGGCAGCGCGTCGCAATCGGCCGGGCCATCGTGCGCGAACCACAGGTCTTCCTCTTCGACGAGCCATTGTCGAACCTCGACGCGGAACTGCGGGTGCAGATGCGCGTCGAGATCTCCAGGCTGCACAAGCAGCTCGGCACGACGATGATCTATGTGACACATGACCAGACGGAGGCAATGACGCTCGCCGACAAGATTGTCGTTCTGCGCGCCGGCAATATCGAACAGATCGGCGCGCCGCTCGATCTCTATGACGATCCGGCTAACCAGTTCGTCGCCGGCTTCGTCGGCTCGCCGAAAATGAATTTCCTCAAGGCCGAGGTCGCCGAGATACAGGCGGGCAAAGCGACGGTCGTGCTTGCGGACGACAAAATGGTGCGCCTCGAGGTACCATTGCACGACCCGTCCATCAAATCGGGGACATCGGTCACACTCGGCATTCGGCCGGAGCATTTCGGTGAGGCAGGTCGGGGCGAAGCGGACCTGACGGTTGCCGTCGATGTCGCCGAGCACCTCGGCAACACCAGCTACATCTACGCAAATTTCGGCGGCGACCAACTCATCATAGAACAGCCAGAATCCCGCAACCTCGGCAAGACCGAGCGGCTGACGGTGTCGCTGTCCGCCGCCCGCACCTTCCTGTTCGATACCGCCGGCAAGCGGCTTCGATAACGTGATCCCAAGACTGAAATACGAAAGAGGATAGTCATGACTTCAGATAATCCGATCCGCTGGGGCATTATCGGCCCCGGCACTATCGCCCGCACCTTTGCCGATGGCGTCGCGCATTCACGCACCGGCAAGCTCGTGGCCATCGCGACCCGCAATCCCGATAAGCCGGGCCTCGCCGACGGCTTTCCTGGCGCGCGTATCGTCAATGGTTACGAAGCACTGCTAAGGGACAACGAGGTCGACGCGATCTATATCGCCACGCCGCATACCGGCCACGCCGAATGGGCCATCAAGGCGATCCGCGCCGGCAAGCATGTGCTGGTCGAAAAGCCGATCGCTCTCTCAGCCTATGATGCCGAGGCAATCTACTATGAGGCGAAAAAGGCCGGTGTGTTTGCCGGTGAAGCCTTCATGTATCGCGTCCATCCGCAGACCGAAAAGCTGGTAGAACTCGTCAAGAGCGGCGTGATCGGCGAAATCCGCATCATCCGCTCGAGCTTCGGCTTCAGCATGGGGACATACAGGCCGGAACACCGCCTGTTTGCCAATGAAACGGCAGGCGGCGGCATTCTCGATGTCGGGGGCTATCCCGTTTCCATGGCCCGGCTGATCGCGGGTGCGGCGGCGGGCAAACCCTTCCTCGATCCGGAAAAGGTTTCGGGTGTCGCCCATCTCGGCCAGTCCGGTGTCGATGAATGGGCGTCGGCCGTACTCAAATTCCCTAACGAAATCATAGCCGAGGTCTCATGCTCGATCATGGCGCAGCAGGACAATGTGCTGCGCATCATCGGCTCGCAGGGCCGTATCGAGGTGAAGGATTTCTGGTTCGCCTCCGGTCACAAGGGCGGGGTCGGCAAGATCGAGATTTTCAAGAATGGCGAGCAGGAAACAATCGAAGTCAAGGAAGACCGCTGGCTTTACTCTTTCGAAGCGGATGCTGCCGGTGACGCGATCCGCGCCGGCGAGAAGGAATTCCGCTCACCCGGCATGAGCTGGGCGGACTCGATCAACAATCTGAAGGTGCTCGACCAATGGCGCGATTCGGTTGGCCTCGAATATGGTGTCGAGAAAGCCGCCAAGCGCACCGTGAACATTGCCGGCGACGCCGTCCGGCGCGGCAGCTCCATTCCGCAGCGCCAGATCCCCGGCATTTCCAAACCCGCTTCGGTCGTCACCCTCGGTTTCGAATTCTTCCCGAGTTTCGCAGCCGCCTCGCTGACGCTCGACACCTTTTTTGAAGCCGGTGGCAATGTCTTCGATACGGCCTTCGTCTATGGCGGCGGCAAGACGGAGAGCATTTTTGGCGACTGGCATACAAGCCGGCAGGTACCACGCGAGGAGATCGTGCTGATCGGCAAGGGCGCCCATTCGCCGCTCTGCTATCCTGATGTCATCAGCAAGCAGCTCGACCAGTCTCTCAACCGCCTGAAGACCGATTATGTCGATATCTACTTCATGCATCGCGACAATACCGACGTACCTGTCGGTGAATTCGTCGATGCCATGGATGCCGAGGTCAAGCGCGGCCGCATCCGCGGCATCTTCGGTGGCTCGAACTGGACGCGCGAGCGCTTCGACGAAGCGATTGCCTATGCGAGAAAGAACGGCAAGGCAGCGCCCGCCGCCCTTTCCAACAACTTCTCGCTTGCCGAAATGCTCGATCCGATCTGGGCCGGCTGCGTTGCCGCCTCCGATGACGAGTGGAAAAATTGGCTGAACGAAAAGCAGATCCCGAACTTTGCCTGGTCGAGCCAGGGCCGCGGTTTCTTCACCGACCGGGCCGGCCGCGACAAGCGTGACGACGAGGAGATCGTGCGCTGCTGGTATTCGGATCGCAATTTCGAACGGCGTGACCGCGCGATCGCGCTTGCCAAGGAGCTTGGCCGGCATCCGATCCATATCGCACTTGCCTATGTCATCGCCAAACCCTTCCCGGTCATTCCGCTGATCGGGCCGCGCACGATCGCAGAACTGGAAGACAGCCTTTCGGCGTTGGACATCAAGTTGACGCCTGAACAGGTGAAATGGCTGGAAGCCTGATAGCCTCTCACGGAGAACGCGCTACGATAAGCGGCAGGCCTCAACGCCTGCCGCTTTTCTGTTGCGCGACGGCGCACGGGCCGACGACAACTAATCCGTCAGTGTTGCATTCTCGCCATTGCCCTCAACCATAGGTCATCTAGTGTGTGCCCCGCACCAGGGAGCAAGGCAATGACGCGAACGGTTTGGCCGAAAGAAGTCCTGACGTCGGAGACGATGAATTTTCTCGACGGCATTCACCAGGAATGGTGTGCCGCCGCGCGTTGCGGCCGTAGCAGCAATCTCGGAATGGCAAAGGCGAAAGCGCTGGTCGACTGGTTCGAATTCGGTGTGCGCGATCGCGGTGAATTGCTCGGCCTGCTGTCGGAAGATTTTTCCGGCGCCGCCTGATGGCCCCACTTGTTTTTGCCGTATCGGCGCTACCTCACTCAGAACGATACAATGAGGAGACGCGCTTGCGTAAACATCTAGTATTATTCGGCATTATCCTGTTTCCAGCGCCAGCTTTCGCGCAATCTCCGGATCTGGAGGCGACATGTCAGTCAGTCGCCAAAGGCTTCTTCATGAGCGATCAGCTTTTGATCGGCACCGTTCAATCTTTCCCGGAACTCAAGCCACCGGGCGTCCGCATGACCTATTCGACGCGACCGGGGACCGCACCGGGAGAGATGACCGACGAGTTCGAGTGCGAATTCGACAAAGCCGACAAGCCGCATCATCTCGCGCGGTTCTGCGTGTCGAATACCTGTTATTCGCCGAGTGAAGATGATGCCGATCGAAAGCGCCGCTTCGAGGAAGCCCGAATTCTACTGGAGCGAACCGAGAAGTAATCTACCTATGCGCGACTAGCGGCGCGTATGAATGTCTCCGCTCTCACCGGCGCCTTGGAGCAAAGCAGCATCGTCGCGATCGTCCTCATCGATCAATTCCTGCATCGTCTCGTGTTCGTCATCGTCGCTGAATTCGTCGGATGCCTGGAGCCAATGCCGAAGCGCCGCTCCTTCCGGTCGGCCCTCCTGCTCCCAAATCTCGTAGGCGCGCTGCCGAATTGCTTCTTCTTTGTCCCTAGCCATTCTGTTAACTCCAACCGCTCCAATCTGCCGGCGTCTTCTCGTCAGTGAGCAACGCCGGTGATCGGATCGACGATCGGCCGCTCGCTTTCATCCCTTGCGCCTGGCGGCTGGATCGTCGGCGGGGCAATGGACTCCCTGTCTGCACGATCTGGTGTTTCCGCAATCGGTCCGACATCCCTCGGACGGCGTTGTTCGGCTTTGGCGTTGGTATCCTTCGTGCCCATGACGCATCTCCTTTTTCAGAAAACACCGGCATTCGTTCGAGGTTCCACCGCAGAGTTCAAATGAGGGTCTTGCCAGGCCGCTCCAGCCGACCGGCTGGAGCGATATGGCGAAGCCGAGGATTTTCTCGGCTATCAGAACTTTTCGGTCGTATCGGCCTTGCCCTTGACCCAGTAACCTGAGGCCTTGATCCAGCTCAGCGGATAGCCGCGTTCTTCGACGAGATAGGCACGGATTGCCCGCACCACCGACGCCTCTGCTGCAATCCAGACGAATGTCTGGGGAAGGATGTCGATCCCGGCCAGAGCAGCAATCAGCGGTTCGGCATTCGTTGCATCGGAAAGAGGACGGTAGATCCAGCGGATCGTGAGTGCCGCTGATGTCTGGAAGGATTGCTGTTCTCCGGAATCTGCGACCGCGGCGATTGCCGTTATGGTCGTGTCGGCACCGCTCTCTTCGATCCTCCGGCCGATGGCGGGCAGCGCCGTCTCATCGCCGATCAGAAACCATCTCTTCACGCTGCCGGCAACCACGGCAGAGCCGCGCGGGCCACCGATCTCAAGAGGCGTGCCGGGCTGGGCGTCGATCGCCCATTGCGTGGCCGGACCCGCCTCGTGCAGCGCGAAGTCGATTGTCAGGCTGCGGGCGGCGTTATCATAGCGGCGCGGCGTGTAGTCCCGACGTTCCTCGGCGCCGCCGACGCCGGGCAGGATGATCTTGATGTGATCATCCGGTGCAAGGCTGATGAAATCGGCAAGATCATCGCCTTTCAGCACGATGCGCCGCATGCCGGGCGCGATATCGGCCACGCTCTGGACAATCAGCGAACGGCGGCGCAATTCATGGCGCACCCGTTCGATAGCAGGTGCTGGGAACGGGTGATGTGCGGATTGGTTGTTATCCATTATGTCCTTCCGGGGCTTCGGGAAACGATCCGCAGGACACAGTCGCGCAGATCGAAGCCGCAAAGCCGTTCGATCATACGCGTTGAGTGACGTTAACGCTTACGTGGCCGGATCATCTTCGGCCAATAACGATCCCTGTTTAGCGAAGGCAAAAACGGGACGCAATAAAAACTTGAGTTTCACGCTCCATTTTGTGCATGATCCACACGTGAAATTCGACCCACAACCCTAAATCTGTCGGATGCACGATTTTCACACGCGATCGGTATGGTTCTTGCAACGTTACCAATATCCTTACGTTGGGGAGACCAAGTGTAATGGAATGGAACACATACGAACGCTTTCCCCCACTGGTGCTGATGCTGGGTGGCCGGGAAAAATACAGGGTCCTCAGGACGTTGAGAGACGCCGCTGAGGTTTTGATAGCGGACTGGCCGTCCGAGGACGGTGAGGAATATGTCGTGGCCGTCAAGGCCTGCGTCGATGCGATCACGGGACAGATCGATGTCGGTGAGCTGCAGGACGCCATTCGCCGTGCGGCGGCTGAAGCCGGCATTGCGATCTTGACGGTCGTGCACTGAAACCCGTCGCCCGTGGCCTAGGCCGCGGGCTGACAAAGGAAGCTTGCCGTCTCGCCCGAAAACCGCGACGATGCTGTCAGGCAAGGTTTGGCGATGATGAGATGGGCATAGGCCTGACGGCAACGGCGCTGGTTTCTGCCGTGTGGGTTATCATGGCGTCCGCGGTCAGCGCGGCCGAGCCATCCGTTCCCGAACCGGCTTGCCTTTACCGGGGCAACGCCGAGGACGGGCAGACGCTCTGCATTCGAAAAGATCACTTTAATGCCGATCTCTGCGCCGTCATGGACCGTTTCGCAGCAACCCATAACATTCCGCCTGCCTTCTTTGCCCGGTTGATCTGGCGCGAAAGCCTGTTCCGCCCGGAAGCGGTCAGTCCGAAGGGTGCAGAGGGCATCGCGCAATTCATGCCGGGCACAGCCCGGATGCGAGCGCTGGAAAACAGCTTCGATGTCGTCCAGGCGCTCAAAGCGTCGTCCGCCTACCTTGACGAACTCAGGCTTCGTTTCGGCAATCTCGGACTTGCAGCTGCCGCCTACAATGCCGGAGAATCCGGCCTCAGCCGGTTTCTTTCCTCCGGCCGCCTGCCGATCGAGACCCGCGACTATGTGTTCGCAATTACCGGGCAGACCGTCGAGACCTGGCGGGACAGCCCTCCGGAAGCCGCTGCGCCTGAGCTGCGCGACGGCATGGCGTTCCGCGAGGCATGTGTGGCGCTTGCAGAGACGCGGCAGATGAACGAGCCGGTCCTGACGGGATCGGCCGACTGGGCGCCATGGGGCGTACAGCTTGCCGCCCATTACAATCCGTCCGTGGCTGACCGGCTCTTCACCATATCGCTGGCAAAGCTTCCGGAACCGCTGAACGCCGAACGCGCCCTGATCGTGCGCCAGAGGGGCGGCAACTTCGGCTATCGTCCACGCTATGCCGCGAGAATCGGTCGGGAGACACGAGCCGAAGCAACCAAGCTTTGCAGCACGATCCGCTCGGCCGGTGTTGCCTGCACAGTCTTCCGGAATCGCTGATCCGAAGCACATTACAGCTCGCCCCTATCCGACAGTTTAGTGCCGACCTCCCGCCAGGCTTGCTAAGTTGGTGAGATTACGCATCAAGGGGATTGAAATGATCAGACCTGTCGAAACTGCCAACAAGCATAACAGGACAGATACATCCGCACAGGAGCAGGACGACTTTCTCGAGGAGTCGCTCGAGGAAACATTCCCGGCAAGCGATCCGATCGCACCCGGTCGCCCGTCGCGGCAACCGCCAAAGGATGTGCCTCCAACTGACGGGACGTGATCGACAACCACCAGTATCGGTCCAGGAGCCAGCCGCTTCCAAGCCAAAAAATGAGTGCATCCCCAGTTGCTGCAATTCAGCCTGCGACTGCACGGACCGTGCATGATGCCTGCAACGCACTGATAGAGCTTGCCGAGACTATTGGGGACTGAGCTATGGCCCGAAAACAATAAGGCGTCTGCCGGGGGAGGAGATCCAGCAGACGCCCTTATCACGCGTGGCGACGGGAGGAGGATGCCGCCACGTAGACGCTGGCTCGGGAGGAGGTAAGCCGCGTCTCGGACAAAGCGACGAGGGAGGAGTTTCATCGCTTCGTTGACTTCGAATATAGGCCGATCGCTGCCGGCCTTCTAGGCATATATTTGCAAAGCTGCCATGCGCTATGCGTTAGAAGAAGAGCTTATATGATACAAAAAACGCGCCCGCCTTCATGGGGCGAGCGCGTTTGACATCAATGGAAACTGGGTCTTAGCGGCCGGTAGCCGCGCGTGCGACGTCACGAATATCGCCACGAGCGATACCCAGGTCGTTCAGTTCACGGCTCGACATACGGCCAAGCTCAGCAACCGTTTGACGATACTTGCGCCAGTTATTGAAGGTGCGTGCGATGCTCATTGCAATCCCCTTTCCGTGGGTCCAGCGACAGCTGCCAGGTAGCGGCGCTTCGTTCGCTTTGATGAGAAATATATAATATGGGGCCGCGAAAATGAGTAGCGTTCAGACTACAGCTCACCCATGCATAAAACGCATAGATAAGCAGCCCATTGGCTGCTTATGAGGCAGTTTCCTATCCATGAGTATAGTTGAAGGAGGCCCACCGAAGCCCCACGTGAACTCACGATCCTTCAAAGCCGCTCAGGGGCAAATCGATGTCTAGCTCAGTCTGCGAAACCTACCCCGGAATATGCAGTAAATCCCGCCTCGCATACCCACGTCCTCTCCGCCTGCACCATCCCGCAAACGACAATATAAAAAATGCGATCCGGCCATCTGTTGTCACTCTAACGACCAGCCTTCCAGTATTCCCGGCCAACCCGATATCTGCCCTGGAAGTCGGATCGGCGATTTCAATGCTGGGGCTGCTTGTCTTCGCCGCTCACGAGGAGATCGTGGCCGTCGCCCCCGCGGTCGCTTCCGCTCTCGAGCAGTTTTTTGCAAGCGCACCCGCCGCCCTCTGGTAGCCGCAACATCACGTCCTGTTGCAAAGCTCGTCAGCATTACCCAAGTGCAGGCAGGTAGCGCTGGATATGACCGATGCTCTTTGAAGATTCACGGCTGACAATTGGTGTCGTACTCCCCATGCAGGAGCGAGAACGGGGCGACATCGACTTCGGCCTTCAGCTGGAGCTTGCCCGTCGCGCCGATGAGCTTGGCTTCTCCGCAATCTGGGTCCGCGACGTCCCCTTGAACAGTCCCACCTATCCGGATCCCGTCGGTCATTCCGATCCGTGGGTATTGCTTGGTGCACTGGCGGCATCGACCCGCTCGATCGCGTTAGCGACCGGCGCGATCGTTCTGCCCTTGCGTCATCCGCTTCATATCGCCAAAGCGGCCCTGTCGATGGAAGTGCTGTCATCGGGCAGGTTCGTTCTCGGACTTGGCTCCGGCGACCGTCCGTCGGAATTTGCGGCATTCGACCGCAATGTTGACGACCGGCGCGAATTGTTTCGGTCCAACTGGGCCGTACTCAGCGATGCGCTTGAGGGCCATGCTGGCTCACGGACCGGCGAGGACCAGTTCGAGATCCGCCCCCGCAGCGGGCGGCGGGTGCCGCTGGTGGCCGTCGGTTCGTCCTCGCAATCGCTCGAATGGATCGCCAGAAACGCCGGCGCCTGGATGACCTACCACCGCCCCCTTAGCGCGCAGAAAGATCGGATAGCGCTGTGGCATGGAGCGGTGCAGCGCACGACCACCGAATTCCGCGGTATGGGTCAGGCGATGGCCCTCGATCTTGTGGATGCCTCATCAGACCATGTCGACGAGATCGCACTCGGATATCGAACCGGACCAGAAGGATTGCTCGCCGCACTCCGAGCCCTGCGCAATCTCGGCGTTCACCACGTCGCGTTCAACCTGCTGGTCAATGGGCGCAAGGCTCTCACAGATCTCGAGACTATCGCACGGGAAGTTCTGCCGCGGCTGAACCAGGCCACAAAACTGCAGGCGTCGCGATGATCTGCGGAGTGAGCGACTAGCGGTCGAAGAAATTCTGCCAAAGCTTTTCGCCAACAAGGCAATCCGTGGTCGGCTGGTTCATGGCAATTCTGCGGATCTGTGCTGGTGGCTCGAGTCCGCTTACTTCCCAGACGAGCTTCCGGCGGACGGCAACGGCGAAATCCTCGATCTTGTGCACCGGCAGAACGAAGGAGCCGGGGCCGCCGATCACGCAATCACCGTAATATTTGTCGAGCCCTTCGGGCACGTCAGATGGCCGCAACATGATGGCCAGTCCATTGATGATGATGCCCGCCTTCAAAGCAGCATCGCGTGCGGGTGTGACGGGATCGCCGGAATTGTTGGGACCGTCGCCGGAAACGTCGATCACCTCACGATTTCCTTTAAAGGGGCTCGCCGCAAGCATCGTTGCGCCTTGAACGATCGCTGCGGATATGGATGTGCGGCGCTGGGTGGCAATCGGCCGCGCCTCCAATTTGTCGGCAAAATCCATCGCATCCTTTTCCGTCTCGATCACCTGCCAGTCGATAACGGAACCGGGCACGACATACCCGGCCCATTCAAAATAGCTGACGGCGATCCGCCCGGTCAGCCCTCCTTTCACAGCGTCGAGGAATTCCTTATGCCGCAGCGCCTCCACATAGCCCTCGCGCTGGATGCGGACCTCTTCATAGTCCATCGAGCGCGACGTATCGACGGCCAGCACCAACTCGACGTCGACTTCGTCTTGGCTTGATTGCGCGATCGTGGCGGCAGCGCCGGACAGGCTCGCGAGTATCGCAAGTGTCGTCAGCATCATCACTTCCCATCACTGCGTTATGTCGAGAACTCTAACATAGCCTGGCGTGGCCGCGACTGCCGCCAGATTGCATCCTGTCAATTTTCAGTGATGTCGGGTGCCATGCGATAATCGAGCAGTATCTGAGGAGTCATGTCTCCGCGATCGGCTTCACCACTTGTGAAGAACTCATAGCCATTCTGCGGGACACTTGGCGATTCGCCCAGCAATGACGGAGATAGCATGCCGCTTCTGCAGTTTCCCGCCGACCGACGCACAGCCGATATCAGACGCTGTGCCGAGGCCCTTCAGAACCTTCACGGCGAGGCCGCCAACCGCTTCTGGCGGACGGAGATGGCCGGGTTCGCAGCCAATCTGAGAGAACAGGGCTGCAGCGATGCTGAACTCTCGCGGCAGGCCGCCCTGTTCATGGATGCGGTACAGATGGAGCTTCAGGTCGTCTACGCAGCCGCGGCAGAGCGATAAAAAGCACTATTTGGGAATGCGGTTGTAGAAGGATTGCGGGTCGTAAACGCACTCGTAGTCGAGCACGCACATTTCCCCGTTAGCTGCGCGCACTCTGGCCACGCTGTATTTGTCGCCCAACTGGCATCGCGCCGGCGGGGAACGGAAGCTCCGGCCTCCAAGGCCCATGCGAACGAACACGGCCTTTTTCTGCTGGATAATTTGTGCAAGCTCGCGGCAGGAATGGTCGCGCGCGTTGACCTCTACGGCGTCCAGCGCAAAGGCAGCCGTAGGGAGCAAGAGGGCAGCCGCTAAAATCAAACTTCTCATAAGACCTCCTGATGCGGGCGGGTTGGCAACAGCACCTGCGGGCTTCAATCACAAAAGTAGGCGCCTATGTCGCGCCATAAAGGTAGGATTTGGGCGGATGGCAAACCAGATCTATCCATCCACATTGAAGACGTGCCGGCCTCAGATCTTGCCGCGCGTCGCAAAGACCAACGTCTTCAGTTGTTCCTCGTCGTGAACGCCCTGGCGGTAGAGTTCGATGATGATGGCAGCCGAGCGGCTCACTTCCTCATCGTCATCAGCAAGCCCGAATTCGGCCTTCACAATATCCAGCACTTTCTGGCATGTGGCGAGATCATCCGACGTCAACGCTTCGTCGCGAGGTTTGATATGGCGGCTGATCATGATGCGTTCCCATGTTGGACCTGACACGTCGTCAATAAAGACATTTCTACCGCGCTTCGATTGACAGCGACAAATAGCCGGCGTCAAAGCCGGCAATCTTCTGCAGCTTGTCCCAGTCGATGATGGTAATCACTCTGCCCTCCCAGGTGAAGGCCTTCTCCTTCCGCAGCGATTGCAGCGTCTTGTTCAGATGAACGAGGGAAACGCCCAGAACATCCGCCATGGCGTTCTGTGTCAATGGCAGCTGAAAGCTCGGCCCATTCGTTCTGTGTACCGTTCGCAACCGAACATAGAGCTCGCAGATAAGATGGGCGATATGCGCCTTCTTCGAGCGACGGCCCATCGCAACAATCCATTCGCGGTGCACCGCGCCGTCTACAAGCGTATCAAGCCATAGCAGCCTTGTCAGATGCGGATTGGTCTCGGTTATCGCCTTGAGTTCCTGGTGATCCACCGATGCAACACGGCAATTCGAAATCGCGAGAATGCCGTGGTCCATGACCTTCAGCGGAAAGGCATGAAGATCGACGAAATCGCCGGCTACTTGCAGCGCGGTGATCTGCCGGGTGCCGTCCTCCAAAACCTTGTACCTGGCGGCAAATCCGTCGAGGAGCAGCGTGGAATGATTGGGTCGGCTTCCTTCGGAGACGAGGTCTTCGCCCGCGGCCACGGATCTTTCGCGACCGAAAATAGAGCGCAAGAGCTCGATTTCGGCAGCAGAGAGGACATCGTGACTTTCAAGATTGAGAAGGAGCGGCTCGATCACGAACGGCTCCCGCTATCTAAGGCGGCGACTGAAAACAGATTATATTCCAACAGGGTAGAAAAAGGGAACAAATTCGAGAGCCGGCACTTCATGGTGAAATATTCTGATGGTGGGAGCAGATGGCCCGATATTTTTTTGACCTTCACAATGGTGACGGCCCGATCCGGGACAATGAGGGAACGGAACTTGAGTCGCGGGCCGAGGTACTCAGGGAAATGGCACGAATCCTGGTGGATATCGCACGTGATGAACTGCCAGCCGGAGAGAGAACGATCATATCGTTGACGGTCCGGTCCGGAGAGCGGCCAATTTCCGTTGCAAGCCTCGCCTTTTCAAACGAATGGCTGGATTGACCCCACCCTGAATCAAGCCGGATAGCCGGTGAATAACTGATCGAACGTGCCAAACTTGCGCCCCTGACATGACATGCAAGACAGTGCATGCGGCAGGACCATAGCTGGCAGTCTATTTGCCAGCATTTAAATTTGACACAACCGACCGCCGCTTCGAGATGTCAGTCGAACGACTTGCGATATCCTGGACCGTCTTCGCAAGACCGTATTACCTCCTGTCCCGCCGAAATGCGCGAGAGCATTTTCGGATATCGCCAGCCTTGTGAACGGCAAGGCCGCCCCCGAGAGAAAAGGTTTATTCGGCGACCTACTTTGCTGCAGTCACACGCCAGACGGTGTTGCCGACATCATCGGCAATCAGCAGCCCGCCGGATCTGTCGACGGCAAGGCCGACGGGCCTGCCATGTGCCTGGTCCTCCCCTTGAAGAAAGCCGGTGACGATGTCCTGCGGATTGCCGCTCGGCTTGCCATTCTGGAAAGGCACGAAAACGACCTTGTAGCCATTGAATTCGTGGCGGTTCCAGCTTCCATGCTCGCCGACGAAAGCACCGCCTCGATATTCGGCCGGGAGGTTGTCAGCCGTATAAAAGGCCATGCCGAGCGGTGCGACATGCGAGCTCAGTGAATAATCGGGGGCAATCGCCTTGGCCACGAGATCCGGCCTCTGCGGCATGACACGCGGATCGATATTCTGGCCGTAATAGCTGTATGGCCAGCCATAGAAGCCACCATCCCTGACCGATGTCATGTAATCGGGAACAAGATTGGGGCCAAGTTCATCCCTTTCATTGACGACCGTCCAGAGCATATGGGTCTGTGGCTCCCAACTGAGGCCATTGGGATTGCGCAGCCCATCGGCGAATATCCTGAATCTGCCAGTCTGGCGGTCGACCTGCAGAATGGCGGCGCGGTTCTTCTCTGCCTCGATGCCATTTTCAGTGATATTGCTGTTCGAACCAACGCCGACATAGAGCGTGTTGCCGTCTTCGCTGGCGAGGAGGCTCTTCGTCCAGTGATGGTCGATCGGCCCGCCGGGGAGCTCGGTCAGCACGACGCCGGGTTCGGTGATCTTCGTCTCGCCTTGCTGATAGGGATAACGCCTGATGGCATCGGTATCGGCGACATAGAGATCGTTGCCGACGAGGGCCACGCCAAAGGGCGAATTGAGATGGTCGAGGAAGATGTCCTTGACCTCGGCAATACCATCTCCATCGGCGTCGCGCAGCAGCGTAATGCGATTGCTGCCCTCGTTGCTGGAACCACCGCCCGAGGTCGCCATGGATTCGATCCAGCCCATGATAAGATCCTTGGGCCGCTTGATCGATGCAGCCGGAGGCGCAATGGACTCGACTGCCAGGACGTCACCATTCGGTAGCACATAGACCGAGCGCGGATGCTTCAGATCCGTTGCCAGCGCCTTGATCCGCAGCCCGTCCGCGACCTTCGGCGTTTCGCCTTCCTTCCATCCGATGACCGAAGCGACATGCATCGGTGGGACGAGATATTGCGACTGCTCCGGCAGCTTTGGACCTGGGCCGATTTCGCTTGTCGGATTCGGTTCATTGTCACTGCAGGCCGTAAGCACGCAGCTGCCGCACATAAGAAACAAGGCCAAAGCGCCGGAAGGGGCAAAAGACCGGGTCATCATTCGAGCCCTCCGATGTGCTGGCGCAGAACAACCCAGCCGAGACAGGCATTGATGACGATCAGCGCGGTTGCAGCGACCGACAGCATCAGCCCTGTCGGCACGACGGATGTCCAGGCATCGCGGCTATGAATGAAGGCGTTGAACAGCGACACCAGGAAAGTTGCGATGTTGCCGATGACATAAAGCCATCCCACGCCGCGTAGCGGCAGCCGGCCGATGAAGATGTCAACGAGCGCGGCGAGGGCGGCCAGTCCACCGAGCAACAGTCCCGATGCCAGGAGCCAGGCGGAAAAATTGGTCCACATCATCTCTGCCGTTCGCCAATAGGTGATGTCCGTCAGCAGTGCCCCGATAAAGCAGCCGGCTGAAAAATGAAGCGGGATCGAGCGTAGAGGTGGCGCCACGATCGAAGTGTAGGCGCGTGTGGTGGAATAGGTCATGTTCTTGATCCATAGAGGTCGCCCGGCGTTGGCTTAACCTTCGCCACCTGGAATTGTTCCTCAGCTACAGTTGCTCTAGGAGGTCTTGCGGCATTTTGACCGGAACCGAAGCCGATGATCCGGCGTTGGTTTCAGGTTTTCATAATGAAAGACATTGCCGTGCCCCAGAACCAGCGCGCCGCCGCCGGGCAAGATCAGTCCTCCGGTCCTGCAAAAAACGAAGCACCGGACCGGGAGGTCAAGAACGAAACGGAAGCTGAGAAGCGTCCCTCCATTATCCGGCGCCATCCGATAGCGACCATACTTATCGTTCTTGCCCTGATCGTTCTTGCTGCCGTCGGCTATTTCATCTGGCTTATCTATTTCCATCCCTATGAAACAACGGACGATGCCTTTGTCGATGCCCGCAGCTTCTCGGTCGCTGCCAAGGTATCGGGTTATGTCTCGGATGTTCCCGTCTCCGATAACAAGCATGTCGACGCCGGCGCGATCATCGTCAAGATCGACCCCCGCGACTATCAGATCGCACTGGATCAGGCCCACGGCCAGGTCGGTGTCGCAAAGGCAGCGATCTCCAACGCCGAAGCGCAGATTGCAGCGGCAGCCGCAGCGATCGACGAGGCCAAGGCACAGCAAACCTCTGCAGAAGCGGCCCTTCAATATGCACAGGATGAAAACGACCGGCAGCAGCAGCTGGTCAAAAGCGGCGCCGGTTCGGAACAGGCCGCACAGCAGGCAGCATCAACATTGAGGCAAAACAGAGCAAGTACCGCTCAAGCGCAGGCAAGCGTCACCTCGGCGGTCAAGAACAAGGCAGCTGCCGAAGCGCAACGGGCCAGCGCCGTCGCCAATCTGCGTCAGGCGGAAGCCCAGGTTGAAGCGGCGGAACAGAATCTGAGCTACACGACGATCACGGCCGCGCAGCCCGGCCGTGTCGTCAAACTCAGTGGCTCGAAAGGGCAATATGTCCAGGCTGGGCAGGCAGTCTCCATGTTCGTGCCCGACGAGATCTGGGTGACGGCCAATTTCAAGGAAACCCAGCTGACGGACATGCGGCCGGGCCAGCCCGTCGATGTGACGATCGACGCCTATCCAGATCATGTGCTTCGCGGCCGTGTCGATTCCGTCCAGCCCGGTTCGGGCACTGCCTTTTCACTGCTTCCGGCTGAAAACGCGACCGGCAACTATGTCAAGGTCACACAGCGCGTGCCCGTCAAGATCGTCGTCGACAACTGGCCGAAGGACGTGGCCATCGGTCCCGGCATGTCCGTGGTGCCAACGGTAACCGTGCGCCCGAGGAACTGACATGACCGAAGCCACGACAGCCGATGGCACGCCGGCATCTGGTGCCAGGATCGCCAATCCGTGGCTGATCGCGCTCGTCGTTTCGCTCGCGACCTTCATGGAAGTTCTGGATACGACGATTGCCAATGTGGCGCTGCGCTACATCTCCGGCGGCCTTGCCGTCAGCGCCGATGAAGCGTCATGGGTCGTAACCACCTATCTCGTGTCCAACGCCATCATTCTCGTCGCCAGCAGTTTCATTGCCAAGCGCTACGGGAGACGGCGCTTCTATCTTCTGTGCCTTGCGACCTTCACCATTGTCTCTCTCTGCTGCGGCCTCGCCTGGAACCTGCAATCCCTGCTGATCTTTCGCATGATCCAAGGCTTCGCAGGCGGCGGCATGGTGCCGATCTCCCAGTCGATCCTCGCCGATTCCTTTCCGCCATCGAAGCGCAGCCAGGCATTTGCACTCTTCGGCGTTGCCGTTGTTGTCGCTCCCGTCGTCGGCCCGACGCTCGGCGGCTACCTTTCGGACAATTTCTCCTGGCACTGGTGCTTCCTGATCAACGGACCCGTCGGCCTCTTTGCCTTCATCCTCGTCTATTTCCTCGTGGACGAACCGGACTCGCTGCGTCAGGAGCGCGCGCGGATGCGCCGGAAGGGCGTGCGCTTCGATATTGTCGGCTTCCTGCTGGTCGCGACCTTTCTCGGCGCGCTCGAATTGGTTCTCGACCGAGGTCAGACGGAAGACTGGTTCGACTCGAACTTCATCATCGGTGCGACGGCAATCTGCATCGCAGCTTTTCTTCTTGCGATTCCATGGCTGATGAAAGCGACCAATCCCGTCGTCGACCTGCGCTTGCTGGCAAGCCGGCAATTCGGTTCCTGCTTCATCGTCATGCTGGCAACGGGCGCGATCCTGATCGCCACAACCCAGTTCATTCCG
The DNA here is from genome assembly GCA_039725955.1 of Sinorhizobium sp. B11. Lineage (NCBI taxonomy): Bacteria > Pseudomonadati > Pseudomonadota > Alphaproteobacteria > Hyphomicrobiales > Rhizobiaceae > Sinorhizobium > Sinorhizobium sp. B11. The sequence goes on along the minus strand of CP091033.1, from coordinate 698,849 downwards.
CAGGTCCTGCAGCAGAATTTCGGCTATACAGCGACCTGGGCCGGGCTTGCGCTCTCGCCCGGCGGCCTGGTCACGATGTTCATGATGTTCGTGGCGGGCCGGATCTCCAACAAGGTCCAGCCGAAATATCTGATCGCCATCGGCACGGCAATCATTGCAGCTGCAATGTATGACATGACGCGCCTCAATGCCGATTTGAACTTCGGTTTTTTCGTCTGGTCGCGCATCTATCTCGGCTTCGGCCTTCCGCTGATCTTCATTCCCATGACCGCAGCTTCCTATGACGGCCTCAGGCCGGACCAGACCGACCAGGCATCGGCCCTCATCAATGCGGCGCGCAATACCGGCGGCTCTATTGGTGTTTCAATCGCATCCAACGTGCTTGCCCATCGTGAACAATGGCATCAAAGCCGGTTGGTCGAGCACATCATCCCCTCCGACCCCGCCTACAATCATGCGCTGCAGGGGGCGACCCAATATTTTGCCGACAGAGGAAACGGAGCGATCGATGCACAATCGCAGGCCCTAGGCTGGATCGGCCAACAGGTGCAGAGCCAGGCTAGCTATCTTGCCTATATCGACGTCTTTCACACATTGATGTGGCTGTCGCTGGCAGTTTTGCCGCTCGCCTTCATTCTGCGCAAGATCGACCTCGGTGAAGGCTCAAGCCACCCCAGCGGGCACTGATCTGCCCAACATCAACAACCTCGTGTATATCCCCTAATCTGGGGGTTCATTCGAATCACCGCATGTACTATGTATGCGACGTGATATTCACACGAGACAGGTACTGATGACCCCAGAAATGTCCGGCTTTGAATGCACCCGCGGCAATGCCGTTTCCGGCAAGCTGAAGCTTTCAAGCAAACTGCCCTATTTCATCGTTGCAGGACTTGCTGTGGCTGTATGGGCAAACTCCAGCGAACGACCGCATGATACGGAAGTTGCAGCCAAGAAGGCCGCGACGGCTTCGCTCGCTCAATAAGCATAGCGATGGCTCGGCCGACGCACATGGCCGCCGAGAGCATTCAGATTTGTCGCTGATAAATCATGGCCAAGCAGGATCCCGCAGTGGATAGCTGCGGGGACCTGACTTAAATGCGACATCAAATTCTGATGCCGCTCGTCTCATCAAAGAGATGCACCTGTACCGGATCGACAGTGACGCCGATCGTCTGGCCCGGCTGAACCGATCCTCTGCCCGTTTCGACGATCGTCATTTCGGGTGTCGTAGCCGCGGTGATGAAGGTCGATGAGCCCGTGGATTCAACGACCGCGACCGGCACGTCAAAGCTCCCCTGCCCCTGATTGGTGATGCCGATATGCTCAGGCCGGATGCCGGCGGTGACCTTGCGGCCCGGCTGGATCTGATGATCGATGGCAATCTGCTGCCTGACCGCGCCGAGATCGAGCGTCAGGCTTTTTCCATCCTCGCCGGCCACGGCCGGAATGAAGTTCATCGCAGGTGAACCAATGAAACCTGCGACGAATTTGTTGGCAGGCCGGTCATAGAGATCAAGCGGACGGCCCTGTTGTTCGATGATGCCGTCGCGCATGACGACGACATGATCGGCCATGGTCATCGCTTCGATCTGGTCATGCGTTACATAGACCGAGGTCGCGTGCAGACGATCGTGCAGCGCGCGGATCTCCTTGCGCATATGGACGCGCAGCGCCGCATCGAGGTTCGACAGGGGTTCGTCGAAAAGGAACGCCTTCGGGTGGCGGATGATGGCACGGCTCATGGCAACGCGTTGGCGCTGACCGCCGGAAAGCTCACGCGGATAGCGCTTCAGCAGATGCGAAAGGCCTGTGGTGGCGGCGACCTCCTCGGCCGCCTTCTTCGCCTCCGCCTTTGCAACGCCACGCATGCGCAGGCTGTAGGTGAGGTTTTCCTCAACGGTCATATGCGGATAAAGCGCATAGGACTGGAATACCATGGCAACATCGCGTTTACGCGGCGGCACCCCGTTCATCATCTCGCCGGCAATCTTCAGGCTGCCATCGGAAATGGTCTCCAGTCCGGCGAGCGAACGCAGCAGGGTCGACTTGCCGCAGCCGGAAGGGCCAACGAGTGCGACGAAGGTGCCCTTGGCGATGGAAAGGTCGATATTCTTCAAGGCATGGAAGGCGCCGTAATATTTGTTGACGCCGGCAAGCTCGATCTGTGGGGTCATTTGAGGGCTCCCGAAGTGAGGCCGGATACGATGCGGCGCTGCAAGAGAACGAAGATGGCGAGGATCGGCGTCACATACATCGTGGCGTAGGCCATGATGTTGTTCCATTCATTGGTATTCGGCCCCATGAAGGAATTGAGCCCGACGCTTGCCGGCTGAAGCTCGGCGGCCTGGATCATCGACTTGGAATAGACGAACTCGCCGAAGGCCTGCATGAAGATGAGGATAGCGCTGACCAAAATGCCGTTACGGGCAAGCGGGAGCACGATATTGAAGAAGGCGCCGACACGTGAATTGCCGTCGACGAGGGCCGCCTCTTCGAGCTCCATCGGAACCGCCATGAACGTGGCGCGCACCAACACGACGAAGAACGGCATGCTTTTCGCGGCAATGGCGATGATGACGGCAAGCCGCGGATAATTCAGCATGCCGATCTGCGAGAAGCCGACAAAGATCGGCGTGATCATCAGCGAAGCCGGCAGAACCTGCAGCATGAGAATAAGAAAGAGGCCGATATCCACCCAGATGTTGCGGTAGCGCGCCAGCACATAGGCGCAGCCAACGCCGAGCACCGTGATGATAACGACTGCGCCAATCGCGATCACCAGCGAGTTCCAGAGATAGAGCCCCATGTTCCGGCTTTCCCAGACATAGGTATAGGTGCTCCATTGCGGCGAGGCCGGCCAGAAGCTCGGGGGTGTGGCGAACATCTCCGAACCGCTCTTCAGCGCGGTGATGTACATCCAATAGAGCGGGAAAAGGTAGATCGCCGCCATGATGATGGCGATCACGAGCATCAATCGATTGCGTGCAGTCTCGCTCATCCGCGCACCTCATGGCGGGTTGAGCGCACGTAGACGACAGAGGCGAACATCACGAAGACGATCATGATGACGGAAATGGTCGCGCCCTTGGCGAAATCGTATTGGCGGAAAGACAAATCCCAGGCCCAGTATTGCGTGACGTTGGAGGAGTTGTTTGGTCCGCCTGAAGTGATGGCGGCAAAGAGGTCGAACTGCTGCAGCGTGAAGATCAGCCCGAGCGCAATGATGGCGCCAATCGTCGAGCGCATCATCGGCAGCGTGATCGTCCAGAAGCGCTGCCAGGCCGTGGCACCGTCAAGTTCGGCGGCCTCATAGAGATCACCCGGGATACCGGAGAGACCGACGGACAGCAGGATCATGTTGAAGGACGTGCCGAGCCAGATATTGGCGATGATGACGGCGTAGAGCGAATAGTGCGGGTCCGAGCGCCAGAAGATATTGCCGGAGATGATGCCGCTTTCCTTCAGGATGAAGTTCAGCACACCGAAATCACCTGACAGGATCCAGTTCCAGATCGCACCAACGACGAGGCCAGGCATGACCCAGGAGACAAGAAAGAGGCCGCGCAGCCAGGAGGCGCCTGGGAAATTGACCCAGAAGAACAGTGCCAGACCGAAGCCTATCAAGAACTGGCCGGCGATCGAACCGACGACGAAGATCGCCGTATTGTAGAGGATCGGCAGCGTTTCAGGCTGTGCAAAGAGGTCCACGTAATTCTTGAAACCCACCCAGGGGCGTGAGAAGGTACCGAGGCTGAACATGTCAACCTCCTGAAAGCTCATCACCACATTGTAGATGAGCGGCAGGCCTGCCATCAGGAACAGAAAGCCGAGCGGAAAGGCGACGAGCACGATATCGAAACCGCGGCCATCCCTGACGCTGGAAAGGATCCTTCTCATGGGTCCTCCATTGCTCCGAACGGGGCTGCCCGACGCTTTCGCGGGAGACAGCCCCTGCCGGGAGGAAAAGATGGATGGCCGGTGGCCATCCGGTGATGGTTAGCCGAGCACTGCCTTGATCTTGTCGGCAGCCTGATCAAGCGCGTCCTTCGGACTCATCTGGCCGGTGAGTGCGGCCTGAATGGCGTCCTGGATCGCCTTGGAAATCTTCGGCCACTGCGGATGCGGGCCGCGCGGCTTGGCGTATTTCAGCTGTTCGAGGAAGACCTTGAGGGCAGCATCCTTCAACGGCTGGCCGGTCTCGGGGATCGAGATATCGGAACGGGCCGGAAGCTGGCCGAAGTTCTTGAACATCTTGTCGTCCTGCGACGCGAAATATTCGAGCGCCTTGAAGGCTTCAGCCGGATGTTTGCTCGTCGAGAAAACCGCCCAGTTGAAGTCGCCCATGGCCGAGGAACGCTCAGCACCTTCTTTCGGGACCGGCAGCAGAGTGACACCCCAGTCGAACTTGGCTTCCTTCGTCATACGGTCCAGCTCCCACGGACCGGAAATCGCCATGGCAGCGTTGCCGGAATTGAAAGTGCCGGTCGAATCCCACTGGCCACGGGTCAGCGTATCCGGAGAAGCAAGCTTCTCGTCCATGATCGTCTTCCAGACTTCAAGCGCCTTGACCGCACCGTCGGAATTGATGTGTTCATAACTGCCGCCGCCCATCTGCGCCCAGGGCAGGAACTGGAAGGTGCCTTCCTCATTGGCCTTGGCCGAGAAGGCGAGACCATAGACGTTCTTAGCCGGATCCGTCAGCTTGCGGGCATCTTCGACAAGTTCGTCCCAGGTCTGCGGCGGCTTGTTCGGATCAAGGCCTTTCGCCTTGAACATGTCCTTGTTGTAGTAAAGCGCGATCGTGTTCGTTGCCTTCGGCACACCGAAATATTTGCCGTCCCACTCGACCGACTTCAGCGGTCCGGGGAAGTAGTTTTCGGGCTTGATGACCTTGGAATTCTTGATCATATCGGTCAGATCAAGGAAGGCGCCGCGCGATGAAAATAGCGCGTGCTCGGGATTGTCGACGGCGATGATGTCGGGAGCCTGGCCGGTAGCATAGGCGCGCATCGCTTCGGTAACGACGTCATCGAACTGGATCAGGCGATATTCGATGGTAATGCCATTGTGCTGGTCATTGAATTCCTTGACCAGGTTCGGCGCCGGCTGGATGTCCTTGTCGAGCGACCACAGCGTCAGCTTGACGTCTTCCGCCTTGGCGGAAAGACCGAAGAGCGAAACGCCAGCAAGCGCCAGCGCACCCAGAACTGCAAATTTGCGGATAGCCATAGTTCTCCTCCTTCGTGGTTATCCCTTGAAATGGCCGGCATGTCCTCCGTGCCGGCCATGTTTCCTCACACCGGATCGATGACGAAATCGCCGCCCCGGGCATGTTTCAGATGATTGAGCGCGTAGACCTGACCGGTCATTTCGAGCGCATCACGATAGACCGGGTCATGCCAGCCTTCGATATCGATGGAACCGGACCAGCCGGCGAGCCGCAGCTCGGAAATGATGTCTGTCCAGTTGCTGTCGCCGAAGCCCGGCGTGCGCATGAAGACGAACTTCTCCTTGCCGAAAATACCGTGTTCCTTGATCACATCCCAGCGGATGGTCGCATCCTTGCCGTGGACGTGGAAGATCTTGCTCGCCCACTTGCGGATCTGCGGCAGCGGCTCGATCAGATAGACCATCTGATGGCACGGCTCCCATTCGAGGCCGATATTGTCGTCGGGCGTCTCGTTGAAGATCAGTTCCCAGGCATCGGGATTGTGGGCAATGTTCCAGTCGCCGGTCGCCCAGTTGCCGTCCATGGCGCAATTTTCGAAAGCGATCTTGATGCCCTTGTCGGCAGCGCGCTTGGCGAGCTCGCTCCAGATCTGCTTGTAGCGCGGCAGACTTTCGGTCAGCGGCTTGTTGCGGATGCGGCCGGTAAAACCGGCAACGCAGGTGGCGCCGAAGTGATGGGCGTTATCGATGCAATCCTTCCAGCCCTGCAGCGTCTGCAGGTCGATATCGGTCTCCTCGAGCGGATTGCCGAACATGCCGAGCGTCGAAATGGTGATGTCGCGATCACCGATTGCGTCGACGCTACGCTTGCCGAGTTCGGCGAGATCCTGGCCATTGGTGGTCTGCCAGAAGAAAGGCTCGAAGCTTTCGAAACCCATATCGGCGATCTGGGCAATGCGCTTGTCGGCGCCGCCCTTGGAGGCGCTGACCATGGTGCCGATGCGAATGGCTTTGGCGGGGTTGCTCACGTCATCTATCCTTATGCTGAAATTTCGACGCGACGTCCGGTCTTGGCGCTTTCGATCGCACCGAAAACCATGGCGAGGCTTCTGATATTGTCGGAACTGGCCGTCTCCGGCCGCTTGCCGGTGCGGATCGCTTCGACGAAGCTGGCGATCACGCTGGCATGGCCATGCGTTTCTTCCTCGCGCTCGGGTGCGGGAACCTCCACAGGCGAAAAGCCGTGAAGCAGGCCCGTCTCATTGCCGGAGGTAGCCGCCTTGAACCCGTCCTCGCCATCCCAGGTCAGCATGCCCCTGGAACCGACGATCCGCCACTGGCTTTCCCAGCTCGTGCGCTCACCCTCGGCACACCAGGAGCCGCGATAGGTGAAGACGACATCGTCGGAGAATTCGAAAGTGGCATTGGCCGAGGCACCATGGCGATACCAGGACCCTCTGGGATTACGCTCAACGCAATAGACGGCGAGCGGCTTTTTGCCGGCCACATAGCGTGCCGCATCGAAAGTGTGGATCGCCATGTCCAGCAACAGGACATTGTCCATCTCTTCGCGGAAGCCACCGAAATGCGGGGCGATGAAGAAGTCACAATGAATGCCGGTCAACTCGCCGATCGCCCCGCTCTCGACGAAGCGACGCAGGCGGCGCACACCGGATATGAAACGGCGGTTCTGAATGATCGCATGGATTTTGCCGGTCTCGGCGGCAAGGTCGATGAGTGCTGCACCTTCAGCAAGCGAGGTCGCCATCGGCTTTTCACTCAGCACATGGCAACCGGCCTTCATGGCCGTCGATACGACGTTGAAACGAGCGGTCGGGATAACGACATCGAAAACGATGTCTGCTTTGGTTTCGGCGATGACGGCGGCGAGATCGGTGCCGATGCGAGCCGCGCTCAAGCCGAATTCCTCGGCGAGCTTCTCAGCGGCAGCCGGATTGACGTCGACAAGGCCGACGACTTCGATTGCCTCGGCAAGGTCGGGCGTTTCCTTGATAGCACGCAGCCAGCCTTTGGACATAGCTCCGCACCCGCACAGAATGGCATTCAATTTCACGATTTCCTCCAGCGGTGCGCTTCAGATTTCCTCCCGAAACGCCTTCCGTAAACGTTTACGATACTAAGCGGAAACGTTTGCTGCTGTCAATGCCGGCACGGTTTGTCAAATTGCTGCGGAAAATCACAATGCGAACGGGCGCTTAGGCAAAAGCTTCGGCAATGCAGCAACAAATTTTTTTTCGGACCGCGCAAAAATACAGTACGCCGTCACGGCAAATGCTTTCCGTAAACGTTTTCTCATGGCAATAAGATGAGAGGATCCGCCTACCGGAAGAAAGTTTGCAGATGAAGGGTATCCGCCAGCTCGCCGAACATCTCGATATATCGATCGGGACGGTTTCGCGTGCGCTGAACGGCAAGGCCGATGTCAACGAGGAGACCCGCAAGCGCGTGCTGGCCGCCGCCCAAGAATTCGGTTACGTGGCCAATCAATCCGGCCGCAGCCTTCGTCAGGGAACGACCAACGTCATCGGCCTGATGATTGAATCCAGCAAGGAGACGGTCGAAAACAGCGACAACTTCTTCCTCGGCGTCACCGGCGGGCTCCAAAGCGTGTTGTCGCGACATAAACTCGATCTCGTCATGCTGCCCTGCCCCAGCGACGAGGATCCCTACGAGTATCTGAAGCGTATGGTGGCGCGCCGTGTCGTCGATGCCATGATCATCTCCGCAACTCAACGCATCGACAAACGCATCGATTTGCTCGTCAAGGCGAAGATCCCCTTCGTCGCACTCGGTCGCAGCTCTTCCGGCGGCGGCAACTTCACCTGGATCGACCTTGATTTCGAAGGTGTTGCGACCTGCGCCGTCGACCGGCTCGTCGGCAAGGGGCATCGCCGCATTGCGATTGCCGCACCGTCAGGGGAGATCAATCTCGGCTATATCTTTGTCGATGCCTACCGGAAGGCCCTGGAGAAGCACGGTATCGGCTATGATCCGAAGCTGGTGATCCGCGTGAAGTCCAGTGAACAGGGCGGGTATCAAGCCGGCGACGAACTGTTGCGGATCGAGGACAAGCCCACAGCGATCATTTTGATCTACGAACTGATGGCGATCGGCCTCTACCGCCGCCTTGTCGAAGCCGGCATCGTCCCCGGCCGCGATCTCGCTGTTATCGGCTTCCGCGAGGAACCCCGCGCCAGATTCCTGCAGCCGACACTCACCTGCTTCCGCATGTCGCTGCCTGACCTCGGTGCGGCACTTGCCGAAACCTTGCTTGCGGGAATGCCTGCCTATTCGGAAACCTACAGCAACGGAGTGCGTAACCGCATCTGGCCGCTGGAACTTGTGCCCGCGGAAAGTGACGCCTTTTTGATGGAGCCCAGAACGTGACGCAATGGGCGTCACGCCATCCATGTTCGTGATACGAAACCAACGGCTCGGCTAAGAACCGTCTGTCCGGCTGGTTTTACGGTGCAGCAAATCCAATCAGAGTTCGTACCATATCCGCGGGTTATCGCCCGACTGGATCATCAGCCAGCGAAGATCCGTATCCTTCCAGCCCTTGATCGCATTCGTGCGGTTGTCGAGCACCAGATCGCCCTGATCGGTCTTGACAACCAGAACCGCGTGTCCTTCACCGTAGGGCGTCTTCGTCACCGCAATCCGCAGTGCCTTCGGCGACCAGCCCATCGCAATGAGATGATCACGCTTCGTCAGCGCGAAATCCTCGCAGTCACCCGATTTCACGTTCACCTGCCAGACATCGCCCTGATCCTGGCTGTCGTTCACCGGGCGGATCGAACGGTTGACCGAGGCATTGACCGATCGAAGCTGCTTGTTCGCGAATTCATTCAGCGAAATTTCCGAAGCTCCACCGCGTGCCTCGCATTCACCGGGGTTTTGCGCGCAGAACATCACATGGGCGAAAGGTGCCGTAGTCCGGCGCTTTTCGGAAATATAGCTGAATGCCGGCGCGGCCTTCAATCCGCGGGCAATACCGGCAGGACCGGCGGCCTGCGCGGTCTGAACCGCAAACAGAGATGCAAGCGTCACCGCAGTAACCAGCGCGTGCTTAAACATTTTCTTACCCCGTTTCGACGACCGCATTGCGGTCGAATATCCATGCCGGTTGAAATCCGGCTTCCATTGGTCGAAGCTCTATCCAGCTTCAGCCAACGACGGGAACATACGGAGGCAGGGCTCTCGATCCGTTTAAATCGTTCTGGACAATTTTAGCGAACTATCTTTTTTCCGAAGCAACCGAATGTGGCGGCCAATTCTGGTACGATTGTCGCACCGGATTCGTGCGGGGTTGCAAAAGTCGCACAATTCTTGCAGAGACAAAAACAGCGGCGCCGGAGGGGCGGCCGACCTCTCAAAGTTTGGCCGTGTCTGTGACGGATAGATTGAAGACCATACTTGCCGGCCTCTACAGCGCGGTGGTGCTGGCTGCGGTCATTCCGTTCGGCCTGGTCGATGCAAAGCCGTTCGCAGCCATCGCAATCTGCATGTTCACTCTGGGTCTTGCGGCGCTATTGCTTTTCGGTGAGCCCCGACGTGCTCGCTGGGTCTTCGTCTCGGCGCTGCTTCTCTTGATCATCACCTCGGCCTGGATCGTTATCCAGACCGTCCGCATCCCCTGGCCATCCCTCGTCAATCCGATCTGGAAGGATGCCGACGGGCTCGCTGGCGCCTCAAGAGACACGATATCGGTCGCGCCGGCAGACACCCTCGCCTCGCTTCTCTATATAGCGCTACCCGGCATGACTTTTTTGACTGGCCTCATCATCGCCGACACGGACAGGCGAGCGCGGCGTATTCTGATCGTACTCGCCGTTGGAGCAGGTTTGGTTTCACTCTTCGGACTTGGCCAGTTCTTGCTCTTTCCGAAGATGCTGCTGACCGAAAACAAGCGCTATTATCTCGACAGCCTCACTGCAGTCTTCGTCAACCGCAACACGGCAGCGACCTTCCTGGGGCTGAGTTTTCTGATGCTGGCGACATTTGCCTCGGAAAACGGCCGCGCCTATTTCGGCTTTTCATCCGCGCAACCAGGCGGATCCAACGAGGGCCTGCGTTTCTGGCTTTTCGCCGGCCTTGGCCTTTCCTGCCTGACCGCGCTCATGCTCACTCAATCCCGTGCCGGACTGTTTGCCACAGGCCTAGGCTCGATCATTTACCTCCCCTATCTCGCCGGTCAGTGGAAAAGCAGACGCTCCAGGCGGCATCCCCAGGCGGGCGCTTCGGCGACCGGAAAATGGTTGACGGCAGCCGGAGCGGTCGCCCTTGTTCTCGTTTTCGCGGCGATATTCGGCGGCCGAGCCATCCTGCGTGCAGACCAGCGAGGCGCTGATGACGATCGTTTCTGCGTCTGGTCCGATACGATACACGCCCTCTCTCAGAACTGGCTGCAGGGAACCGGATTCGGCACATTCCGCACCGTTTTTCCAGCCTATCGAACGCCTGATTGCGGAATTGGCGGCATTGTGGACAGGGCGCACAGCGCCTACCTCGAGGGTTTTCTGACACTGGGAATAATATTCCCTGTCGTCGCCTGCCTGATCTTTTTCGTGCTCATGCGCGCCTTCTGGAGCGGTTATCAGGACCGCCGTCGGCTCAGGCACTACTCAATTTTGGGTTGCGCGGGCACCTTGTTGACAGCAGTTCATTCCGCCGTCGATTTTTCGATCCAGATACCCGGTTTTGCCGTATTCTTCACCGCATTTCTCGCGACGATTATCTCAATTTGCTGCGGGCGCGAAGAAAGGGTCAGTGAAAACAAGAAGGACCTGCCATCCGGCATGAGAATCGAGCGCCCCGCGGAGATCCTCGAAATATGACGATTTAAAGGCTGACGACACATAAAATCGCCACTAAAGAAGATCATAATATTCGTTTGAGTTGTATGCGAATTACCACAGAATCTTAACGCATCAACTCTCGCTAATTTACCATAATTGGAACAATCCATGTTGCCCTATTGCCACAATAACCTTCTGTTAGGTATGCAGTATCTGACAGAGTCGGATATTTACTTGTCATTTAAGTTGCCACCGGGCTAGACGGTGTTAGTGCTATTACCAAGTAGGGTCATGATGGGCATTCCTGTAACTCGACGCGGCAGCATCATTGTATCGATGCTGATCGCGCTTTCCAGCTGCACTTCTCTCCCTAGGTCCGGTCCGGACCACAAGGATATCGACCGCGATGCAGCAATTAAGGTCACAACACCCGAGCGCAAGGTTGGAATCGACTACGTTCTGATCGATCTCAACAAGGGAATCCTGCCCTATTTCGATAAGATTCCGTCCAGCTCTCTGCGGACCGGATTCAGCGGTGGCCGAGGCGGCGCTCCGGACATCCCGCTCGGCTTCGGTGATGTCGTGCAGGTTTCAATTTTTGAAGCTCAGTCGGGCGGTCTTTTCATCCCATCCGACGCGGGCAGCCGCCCGGGCAACTACATCACGTTGCCTCAGCAGACCATCGACAAGTCCGGCACCATCAGCATTCCTTATGCAGGCCGCGTTCCCGCTGCTGGCCGCATGAAGGAAGAAGTTGAACAAGATATTGAGGATAAGCTGGCGAGCCGTGCTATCGAGCCGCAGGTCGTTCTCACGACCACGACCAGCCGTTCCTCCGAAGTAGCCGTCGTCGGTGACGTCAACGACCCGCAAAAGATCGTTCTTTCGCCGGCCGGCGATCGCATCCTGGATGCGATTTCCGAGGCTGGCGGTCTCACGACTCCGAATATCGAGACAAACGTGACGCTGCAGCGTCGTGGCAAGACGGCGACCGTCGCTTACGAAACTCTGCTGAAGAACCCGGCCGAAAACATCTATCTCGCGCCGGGCGACACGGTCTCGGTCGAGCATGAGCGCCGTACATTCATCGCTCTTGGCGCCTCCGGTACCAACAACCGCATCGACTTCGAGGATTCGAACCTGACCCTTGGCGAAGCCATGGCAAAGGCCGGCGGCCTCCTCGACAGCCGCGCAGATCCGCGCGAAGTCGTGGTTTATCGCAAGGTCGACCGCAGCACTTTGCAGCGCCTGAGCATCGACACCAGCCGTTTCAAGGGCAACGAGGTGCCAGTGATTTTCCGGGCAAACTTGCGTGATCCGGCGACCCTGTTCGCGGTTCAGGAGTTCCGCATGGCCGACAAGGACGTCCTGTACGTCTCCAACGCCAAGACTGTTGAACTCGTGAAGTTCCTGGACATCCTGAACTCGGTTACATCTACGGTCAGAGGCGTCTCTAACGATGCTCTCGATACCCGCGATGCAATCCAAGATCTTGGGGATTAAATATATTAAACGATACTTCGAGCGCCTGACATTGAACGGACTGGTGCTCATCGGAGTTTATGTTATAAGCGCCGATATATTTTGGAGGCTGGAATGGTAAGGGCAGGGAAAAATATATTGAAAGGTACGGCTGTATTCGCATTCGGCACTCTTTGCCTTGCGACGTCGTCCTTTGCAGGCAACTGCTTTTCAGGCCCGGGCGCGGCAAGCGGCTCTCAGATGGACGCCTTTAATGCAGCGCCAGCCAGCATTCTCACGGGCAATCCGTCCGATAGCGTGCTTACTGGCTCGGTTCGCGATCTTGCGGCAACCGAAACGAACGTCACGGCAATGCTGCTGACGCTGGCAGCCAATCCTGCAACAACCGATGCTCAGAGAGCAGCTATCGGCGCCGGCCTTGGGCGTGCCGTCAACGTTTGCCGTCCGCAGCACTCCGATCTTGCCGACGAGATTGCGGCAGCCGTGGCAGCAGCAATCGTCAGTAACCCTGCGCTTGGTAGCTTCCGCACAGCATTTGAAGCTTCGCTGACCAACCAGACCGCTGTTGCAGCACTCGGCGGCGTGGGCGCAGGCCCTGCAGGTGGCGGCGACATCAGCGGCCCTGGTGCGTCAGGCTTGGGTGGACCGGCTGATGGCACAGATGGTGGCGGCGCCGCGCAGGGCGGAGGCTCGCTCCAGACCAACGCTTCAGGAGTGGGTTCGCTCCGGACGGGCGCTTCAGGTGGGGGCAATTTTACGATCATCATCAACAACTCTGTTAGCGGCAGCATTTAGTCCGCTTTCAAAATTTGCGTAATTCTATCTTCTATCTAGAGAGGCCGTCCGGCCTCTCCTCTCCTTTCAACATTTAAAGAAAAGCTCCTATATCGCGCGAGTCGTTGCCGGCAGTGGAGCCGATCGTTCCTGCAGCAGGTCGGACCGGTAGGACATGTCTCAGCGCGCCAAGGCAAGCGGACAAACGCGGCGAAGGGCCACGGCCCGGGTTGCGCTGTCAGTTCCCTCTCCCCTATCCGTCCTTTTTAGCCTGACAGTCATTGCGCTACTGGCCTTCGCCATAGCCGATATCAGGCAGTCGGCACGCTTTGCCGATATCTTTCTTGTCGCCGAGAGACTTGAACAATCCGGACAGATCAGCCCTGAAACGCTGGCAAGGACGGCAGCCGACACCGACACGATCGTCTCCGGCGACTATTGCCGCTCGGATATCGTCATGGCAGGCACGACACTCGTGCTGAATAGACTGGATACGGCCAACGAGATCACGGGTTACGAAGCCTGGGCCAAGGCTGCAGACGACGCCGAACGCTACATGCGCCATGCCGTCTCTTGCACGCCGAGCGATAGCAATCTTTGGCTCAGGCTTGCGATCGTTCGTGCCGTAATCGCTCAGGAGCCGAAAGCAATTTCCCGGTTGATGACGATGTCAGCACGGCTCGCTCCTTCGGACGAGCTTGCCCTTCTCGCCCGATTCTACTTTTGGAACCATCTGAACATAACGACGCTTGAAAATGCTCGAACCACGGTCGAGAGCGACGTCAGCCTTCTCTTAAGACTAGGGGATTCGCGGAAAGTCGCACCGGCGTTGACGGCAATCAGCCCCGCCCTCCTGCCCTACGTCAAGCAGGCCGCTGTCGAATTGCCGGCCAACAAGAAAGGTTCACTCACCTGGTTCGGCTTTGATCCTGACAAATTGCCGTAAGGCAAACGGCCGCTTCAGCTTAGCACGACAGCTTGGCGGTTCACGATGCGCAGCACTGTCATCCTGCCAGTGGCGAATGCGCCGGTATCGATAGCGATCCGGCCATTGCCAAAAAACGGTCGAGCGACCGGCGTGTGACCGTGCACCACCAGCAAGGGCAGTTCCGGGCCCCGTGTCAGAAAGGGCTCACGAATCCACATTAAATCACTGTCCCTCTGCTCGGAGAGAGCGACACCCGGCCTGATCCCGGCATGCACGAAAACGATATCACCCACAGTGAGCATCGACGGCATCTCGGCTAATAATTTCTTATGGTGAGTCGGAACCGCATCATTTATTGCGCGCTCCGCTGCCCCATTGCTGCCATGCTTCAGCAAATAAGCAACGTCGATCCCGTATGATTTCAAGGTTTCCGAGCCGGCGAAGCGATACCAGCTCCGAAGCACGTCCGGCTCCTCAAGCAATTGAAGAAACGCGTCGTCGTGATTACCGCATAAGGCGACTTGCTTTATGTTGGGTGGTGTTGGCCTGCCGAGGTGCTCAAGGACATCTTTAGAGGACACGCCACGATCTACGTAATCCCCAAGCATGACTATCAATGCCGTTCCCGTATACCTCGAAAAATCTTCGATTATCTTCTGCTTGGCCTCAAGAAGCTTGCCGTGACAGCCGTGTATGTCACCGATAGCGTAAATGGCAGAAAAATCAGCCGGCTCGAAATGGAGCCTTTGTCGAGCCTGCTCGCGCACCAGAGGCAGCGGCTTGCCTTTGCCCATGAGCTTCTGAAACACCCCAAACAAAGTTGGGCTTATAAAGCTTTGATGGCGCTTCACATGAGAGTTCGACATTCTATTTTGATCCTCGAGGCCCTGTAGTGCGCTCAGCCGCAGCTCGCGCGCATAAGACAGCCCCGCACCTTCCGCGAACTTCTGGCAGGCATTAACAAATAATTAAAAATATACTCACCAGTAACGGAAGCATAATTCAATAAACACCACGGATTAAGCCGCCATACATCCATTTTTATCTCGAACATAAGCTCGATAGCTCCAAAGATTTTCTTACGAATCGTTAAGAATTAATGGATTCCGTTGACATCGGAGCGCTTTTGACCCATCAATACACGCCTAATCTAGAGCCAGAGAGTGAGAAAAAGCTAAATTCCTCTCATAAATTTCATAAAGGTTGGGGTGTCACAGCGGCGTTGCCGGATGCTAAGATAGTCACTGAAAATCACCGCAGCGCAAATATGGCGTCAATGCGGCCTGATGCAGATTGACGGTATCGATGCCGGGGCGCTTTGTCCCGGCTTGAGCTTAAACATTGATTGACGCCACTCGTTCATGTAGCGTGCGCCCACTTTCGCTTGGCTTCCTCGAAGCATTTGATTAAGCGCACCTACAGACCCTTTACCTAATATGACGCAACTTAATGGAGGTCTCGGATTGCTTTCGCCAGATAAGGTCCCGGCATACGCAAACGAAGAGTGGGAACACTCTGAGTCAAGAGACACTATCGACGTTGAAAAGCTGATCGCAATCGCCGGACGTCAATGGCGACCGGTTGCGATTGCAGCAATTGCCTTCCTTGTATTAGGGATTGTTTACATCGTCACCGCAGTTCCAAAATATACTGCAGCGACGAGCGTACTCATTGACCGTGGCAACAGCGAGCTCCTGAGCCAACTTTCCAATGCCGGCGTTCCCGTAGAGGATGACGCATCGGTATTAAGCGAAGTCGAGCTGTTCAAGTCCGACACGATCAGCCTGGCCGTCATAGACAAGTTAAAGTTGCTGGACAATCCGGCCTTTACCTCGCCGGACACCTCGCCAATCGCCATGCTTCGTTCGATGCTCAATTTCCGCAAATGGTTTGCGAGCGCGGATGTCGACGCCGATGATCTGGACGCCAAGCGACGGGCGGCATCTGACAAGATCGTTTCCAATATGGATGTCGAGCGCGTGGGACGCACATACGCTCTGTCCGTAAGCTACACCTCGACGTCGCCGGATCTCGCGGCAAAAATTGCGGGCGCAATCGCTGACGCCTACCTCGTGGACAAGCTGAACTCAAAATACGAGGCGACGCGCCGCGCGAGCGACTGGCTGCAGGAGCGCATCGACGAACTGCGGCAGAAGGCACTTGAATCGGACCTTGCGGTCCAGAAGTTCCGTACCGCGAAGGGGCTTGTCAGCACCGGCGGACAATACCAGCTTCTCAGCGACCAGCAGCTCTCTGAATTGACGACCCAGCTTATTACGGCCCAGGCCGAAACGGCAAAAGCCCAGGCGAAATATGAACGCGTCAAATCGATCATCGACAACAAGCGCACGGATGCGATCGTAACCGACGTTCTCGATAACTCCATTTCCAACGACCTGCGCAAAAAGTATCTCGAAGCTTCGAAGATCGAGGCCGATATCTCGGCTCGCCTGGGACCGGATCATATTCAAGCCGTTCGTTTGCGGGGCGAAATGGCCGAATACCAGCGGCTGATGTTCGAAGAGCTGAATCGTATTGCCGAAAGCTATCAGAGTGAGCTTCAGGTCGCCCAGAGCCGAGAAAAATCCCTTCAGGACAGTGTTACGCAAGCGACCAGCGTAACGGCTGCCGCGGGAGAAACCCAGGTTCAACTGCGCGAGCTTGAGCGTACCGCCGACACGTATCGCAACCTTTACCAGACCTTCCTGGCCCGCTTCCAGGAAGCAACTCAACAGCAGACCTTCCCCATCACGGAAGCGCGCGTCATCACCAGGCCGCAGGTGCCTGTATCAGCCAGCTCGCCAAAGAAGCCGCTCGTCCTTGCTCTTGCGCTTGCGCTTGGTGCGGTCTTTGGCAGCGGCGTTGGTGCCTATCGAGAATTCCGTGACCGGTTCTTCCGAACCGGCGATCAGGTTCGCGATGTCCTGTCGCTGGAATATATCGGTCATGTTCCCGCTGTTGATGCGAAAGAAGCCGCCAACGGCGCCAACGATCTGGAGGCAGGCCGCGGACTGCAAACCGGCAACGGGATCACCAATTACGTGGTCAATCATCCGCTGTCGGCCTTCGCCGAGACGATGCGCAGCGCCAAAATCGCTGTCGACATGGAAAATCCGAGCTCGCGCAGCAAGGTTATCGGCGTCATCTCCAGCCTTCCGGGCGAAGGCAAGTCGACCATCGCCATCAACCTTGCGCAACTCTTGGCGATGCAAGGTTCACGCACATTGCTGATCGACGCCGACCTTCGCAATCCGGGTGCGACGCGCGCCATCGGCCGCCATGCGGAACAAGGTATTCTGGAAGCATTGCTGGAAGGCCGGCCACTGAAGGACGTGCTGCTGCTCGACAGCAAGACTAAGCTCGCTTTCCTGCCGGCCGTGGTCAAGCGTCGGGTACCGCACTCCTCTGACCTGCTTTCCTCATCCATCATGGTCAACATGCTGGATGAATTGAAGGCACATTTCGACTATATCGTTCTCGACCTGCCCCCGCTTGGTCCGGTCGTCGACGCCCGTGCGATCAGCCCGATGCTCGATGCTTCTCTGGCTGTTATCGAATGGGGCCGCACATCGCGGCGCGTCGTTCGCACGACCTTCGCAGTTCAGCCTGAACTCATGCAGAAATGCATCGGCGTCGTGCTGAACAAGGTCGATACGGAAAAGCTGAAGCTTTATCGTTCCTATGGTTCCGGCGAGTATTATTACAACCGCTACTCCGCCTACTATCACGAATCGTAAGAACACATTTCGAGCAGAGCCTGAAATGGATTATGCGGCGAAATTCGCCGCATAATTTTTTTTTGCTCACGTCAGTTCCGAAAAGAACCCGCCGATCGCCTCAATCTCATTGGGGCGGATGTCATGGCCTCCCGAATGCCATTCCGTCTGCACCTGTGCATTCTGGCTCTCGAAATAGGCGGAAAGCGCTTCGGTCAGCGCGACAGGCGAGATCGGATCGCGCTGACCCGCCGTGATCAATATTCTGCGGCCGCTGAGATCGGGATTGGCGCGCGGTCGAAAAGGGATAAGCGGATGAAGCAGAGCTGCCACGTCGAACAGGCCCTTCTCGATAAGCACGTTCGCCAGAATGTTGGCGCCATTCGAAAATCCTAGCCCGAGAATCCTGGATGCACCATGCGTCGAGGCCAGATCCTGGACGTAACCACTCATCTTGTCCGTCGCCCGAGCGAGGTCAGCCATGTCGTAGACACCCTCGCCGGTTCGCTTAAAGAAGCGCGCCGCCCCATACTCGGATACGTCGCCGCGCGGCGAAACGATCGTCGCCTCCGGCAGCAATCGCCTGCCGAAATCGAAGAACTGATTCTCGTCACCCCCCGTCCCGTGAAGCACGAAGAGAATGGGCTTTCCGGGTGCACCGGCATGCAGCCGGTGCACATATCCATTGTTCGTCATCGTTCTGTCTCCGCTTAGGCTTCGAGCGGCTGGAGATGCTGCTCGATAAGGGCACGCAGATGCGCATGCTGCTGTGGCAGCTTCAATGCTTCGCCGAGGTGAGCCGTGTCCTCGTCGCGGTCGAAGCCGGGTTCGTTGGTGGCGATCTCGAACAGTACGCCGCCGGGCGTACGGAAATAGATTGCCCAGAAGTAATCGCGGTCGATGACCGGGGTGACCTGATAGCCCGTGTCCATCAGCGCCTTGCGCACTTCGAGTTGCTTCTCGCGGTTTTCGACGGCGAAAGCGACATGGTGGACGGAACCGGCGCCCGGAAGCGCACGGGCAATATTGGGCATGGTTTCAAGATCGACGAGATGCGCACCGTTCCCGCCGGGAATGATGAGACGTTTGACGCCGTCGCGTTCTTCCTGAACTTCATAACCCATGAACTTCAGAAGTTCGGCCGTGGCACCGTCATCTCTCAGCCGCATGGCAACGGAGTGGAGGCCTCTGATGGCATGATCTTCGCTGACGCCACCGTGCGTCCATGGAGCACGAGCGTCATCCTTGACCTCGACAAGTGCGAAGCCGTCGCCATCGGGACCAGCAAAACTCAGGCGTTTTTCACCAAAGGATTCATCCGTCTTCAAGCCAGTGACATTGAGCTTGGTCAGGCGATCGCTCCAGAAGCCCAGCGAGCCCTGCGGAACCGAGTAGACCGTGGTGCCGACTTCACCTGTGCCCGGACGCCCCTGCGCCATCTTCGGGAACGGGAAATAGGTCATGATCGTGCCCGGGGAACCTGTTTCGTCGCCATAGTAGAGGTGATAGACATCGGGAGCGTCGAAATTGACGGTCTTCTTGACGCGGCGCAGGCCCAGCGCATTGGTGAAGAACTGGTTGTTGGTCCGGGCGTCCTCGGCCATCGATGTAACGTGGTGCAGACCCTTGATTTGATCGAGCATTTGAGACCTCTTTCTGCCCGCAACAGGCGGGCTTTCTATGGGTCATAGATGAGCTTTTCGAGCCGGTTCTCATAGTCCGGCAAGCTGACACGCATTGTCTCCATTTTGTGAACGACAATGCGGCAGCGTTCAAGGATTGACTGGAAGCTGCCAATCAATAGGTTCACGGCCATGCGACTGCAGAAACGCATTCGCCTTGGAGAAATGCCGCGATCCGAAAAAGCCGTTATGGGCGGAAAGCGGCGACGGATGCGGCGCCTTCAGCACCAGATGCCGTCTTGCGTCGACAAAAGCCGCCTTCTTTTGGGCATAGGAGCCCCAGAGCATGAAAACGACGGCTTCACATTCGTCGTTCACCTTGCGGATGACCGCATCGGTGAAACGTTCCCAGCCTTTGCCCTGATGCGAGGCCGCCTGAGATTCCTCCACGGTCAGCACACTGTTGAGGAGAAGCACGCCCTGTTGGGCCCAATGTTCAAGGAAGCCGTGCCGCGCCGGCGAGATTCCCAGATCGGTCGCCATCTCCTTGTAGATATTGACGAGTGATGGCGGAATACGCACGCCTGGGCGAACGCTGAAGCAGAGTCCATGAGCCTGGCCGATGCCGTGATAAGGATCTTGCCCAAGAATCACGACTTTAACCTTCGCAAGCGGCGTCAGATCCAGGGCGCGGAAATACTCTCCGCCTTTGGGGAAAATCTGTCTGCCAAGCTGCTTCTGCTCGACGAGAAAGATCTTGAGCTGCTGCATGTAGGGACTTGCAAACTCGCCCGCGAGCGCCGCTCTCCAACTCTCTTCAAGAGTGACTGACGTGTCGTTCACGACGCAAACCTCCCGGATCGATGCAACCCATGTACGAAAGCCGTTTTAGCAAAATTACCCAGAGCCACAATACGCGACGGCTGTGACGCTATGCCTTGCTATCTCGCAGATGCGAAGAGAGCTTGGACTGTCATAAATTGGAAATTCTCCACCATTACCAAAAGTGCTGGTAACGATACGCAAATGATGGCAATACTTTGCTATGCCGTCTGCCGTTTTAACTATGCCCTAATTTTGCTGTTTACCCAAGCAAATCAGCACAGTAGAAATCGGTTGTTCACAGCGCGAGGGTGTTTCGCATGAAGTTTGGGACAAGCGGCCTTCGTGGTCTTTCGGTAGATCTCACAGGACGTGCATCGGCGCTTTATGCCATGGCTTTCGGCAAATATTTGCTGCAGAGCAACAAAGCCGCACAGGGCGATGTCATTCTGATCGGCCGTGATTTCCGGGAGTCCAGCCCGGAGATTGCCGGCAACTGCGCCGGCGCGCTCGCAAGCCTCGGCTTTAGAGTTCTAGACTGCGGCACGGTCCCGACACCGGCGCTTGCGCTTTACGGCCTGGAAAGAAATGCCGCTTGCCTGATGATAACGGGTTCGCATATCCCGGCGGACCGCAACGGCATCAAATTCTACCGCCCAGACGGCGAGATCGACAAAGCGGACGAAGCAGCGATTACCCGATTTGCCGCCGAAATCGAAGCCTCCGGCGAATCGGTCGTTAGCGAACCTGTAGCCGTTGAGGATCACTCTGCACCGTGCCTGCAGCTCTTCTTTGAGCGCAATGCGGGTCTCTTGCCGGCACGTGCGCTTCTGGGCATGAAGATCGGCATCTATCAGCACAGCACGGTCGCCCGCGACTTGATGGTCGATATTCTCGCCCATTATGGCGCCGAGGTGGTCGCTCTTGGTCGGTCCGAAACCTTTATCCCGGTCGACACCGAAGCCGTTTCTGAAGAGACGATCGCCCTTCTGAAGAGCTGGGCCTCTACACATGGCCTTGATGCGATTGTTTCCACTGATGGCGATGGCGACCGTCCGCTGGTTGCCGATGAAACCGGAACGCCGTTGCGCGGAGATCTTCTGGGATTGATTTCAGCCAATTTCCTCGGTGCCGGTACCGTCGTCACGCCGGTCACCTCCAATTCGGGAATTGAAGCCGCAGGATCCTTCAGAGTCATTCGTACCCGTGTCGGCTCTCCCTTCGTGATTGCCGGCATGGAAGAGGCCGTTGCCGCAGGCAAGAATCTGGTGATGGGCTTCGAAGCGAACGGCGGGCTCCTGACCGCAACACCCTTCGATATCAACGGCCGCAGCGTGCGAGCATTGCCCACGCGTGACTGCTTCCTGCCTATGCTGGCAACGCTTTCGCTCGCCGCAATCCGCAAGGAGCTGCTTTCGATCGTCGCGGCTTCATACAAACTGCCCTTTGCGGCGGCCGATCGTCTTGAGAACTTCCCGGTCGAAACCAGCGTAGCCTTGATGGCTTACCTGCGTGAATCCGACGCCAACCTCGCAGAATTCCTGCAGCCTATTGGCGAGGTCAGCTCGAAAAGCGATATTGACGGCTTGCGCGTGACGTTGCGCGATGGCCGCATCATTCATTTTCGGCCGTCCGGCAATGCGCCGGAAATGCGTTGCTATGTGGAAGCCGAAAGCGAGGCAGCCGCCTTACAACTCTTGAATGCGGGATTGACCCGAATTAAGCGCTGGGCAGAAGCCCGGTAAGCATGCGACAAACCTGGCCGTTCATTTCAAGGAAGAGCATCCGATGACACAGAAAATCGTTCCCGTGATCATGGCTGGCGGCAAGGGCACGCGCCTTTGGCCGCTCTCGCGCGCAACGGCGCCGAAACAGTTCATCCAGTTTGTCGGGGACAAGACCCTGTTTCAGGAAACCCTGGTTCGCGTTTCCGATCCGGCGCTTTACGAAGCCCCTGTCGTTGTGACGAATGAGGACTTTCGTTTCCTCGTCGCGGAACAGGCCCGCGAACTTGATATTCCGCTCGCCGCTGTATTGCTGGAGCCTGTCGCCCGCAACACTGCTGCCGCAGTGGCAGCTGCTGCGAGCCTTGCCTCCGAGCATTTCGGCAAGGAAGCCATCATTCAGATGCTGGCCTCTGATCACGAGATCCTTGCAGACGATGCCTATTTCGACGCCATCCGCACGGCACGAGATGCAGCCCTCAAGGGCAAGCTCGTCACCTTCGGCATTACGCCGACGGAACCGGCGACCGGCTATGGTTACATCGAGGTTGGCAAGCAGCTTGCAAGCGGCGCGCACGAGGTCAAGCGCTTCGTCGAAAAGCCGGCTCGCGAGAAGGCCGAGCAGATGCTGACCGCCGGTGGCTTTTACTGGAACTCAGGTATCTTCATGTTCCCGGTCGCCGAACTGCTTTCCGAAATGCAGGAATATGCACCTGATGTGCTGAAGGCGGCGGACAAGGCACTCTCCAAGGCTACGCGTGATCTCGATTTCACCCGTCTCGATGCCGAACACTTCGCGAAGAGCCCCGACATCTCCATCGATTACGCAGTCATGGAAAAGACGTCCAAGGCCGCAGTCGTTCCCTCCGCCTTCAAGTGGTCGGACATGGGTAGCTGGGATGCCGTTTGGAAAACCGGCACTCAGGATGAAAACGGCAATATCGCCGCGGCCAACACGACGGTCGTCAACACCCGCAACTCGCTCGTGATGACGCATGGCGTTCACCTTGCCGTCCAGGGCATGGACGACGTCGCCGTTATTGCCAGCGAAGACGCCGTTTACGTCGGGCCCCTGAAGGAAAGCCAGGAAGTCGGCAAGCTCGTCAAGCTGCTCGCCGGCCATAAGAAGACATCGAAGCTGACCGAGACCCATCCCACATCTTACCGTCCGTGGGGCGGCTACACCTCGATCTTCAACGGCGATCGTTTCCAGGTGAAGCGTATCTTCGTAACACCCGGCAAGAAGCTGTCGCTGCAGAAGCATCATCACCGTTCCGAGCATTGGATCGTGGTGAAGGGAACAGCCGAAGTTACGATCGGCGACAATGTGCAGATGCTGCGCGAAAACGAGTCAGTCTATATCCCGCTCGGTGAAGTCCATCGCCTTGCAAATCCGGGCAAGATTCTGCTGGAACTTATCGAAGTCCAGACGGGCTCCTATCTCGGCGAAGACGATATCATCCGTATCGTGGACGAGTTCGGTAGAACCTGAGCCTAAGCTTTTTGGCGGTCTTGAACTTGGTTCCCCGCCCCTGTAACACGGATGGTGGTCCGCCTTGATGGTCGGGCCACTTTTCGTTGAATGAAGGTTGCACCATGCGCATTGTGATGATTGGTTCGGGTTATGTTGGGCTCGTCTCGGGCGCCTGCTTCGCAGATTTTGGCCACCATGTAACCTGCGTCGACAAATCCGAAGCCAAAATCAACGCTCTAGAAGCCGGCGAAGTGCCGATCTATGAGCCCGGCCTCGAAGCCATCATCCAGCAAAATCGCAGCGCCGGCCGCCTCGATTTTTCGAAGAATCTCGCTCCTTCCGTCGGCGAAGCCGACGTGGTCTTCATCGCGGTCGGCACGCCGTCTCGCCGCGGCGACGGGCATGCGGACCTGAGCTACGTCTATGCAGCGGCGCGCGAGATTGCTGCCGCCGTCAGGGGCTTTACGGTAATCGTGACAAAATCCACGGTACCGGTCGGCACCGGAGACGAAATCGAGCGCATCTTCCGAGACGAATTTCCGGAAAAGGATATTTCCGTCGTCTCCAATCCCGAATTCCTGCGCGAGGGCGCGGCCATCACCGATTTCAAAAGGCCCGACCGCATCGTGATCGGCACTGAAGATGCGCGAGCCATCGAGGTCATGCGTGAAGTCTACCGTCCGCTTTACCTCAATGAAGCGCCGCTCTATTTCTGCGAACGCCGCACCTCCGAGCTCATCAAATATGCCGCCAACGCCTTCCTGGCGATGAAGATTACCTTCATCAACGAGATTGCCGACCTGTCCGAAAAGATCGGCGCCGACGTTCAGAAGGTCGCCAAGGGTATCGGCATGGACAAGCGCATCGGTGACAAGTTCCTGCATGCAGGACCCGGCTACGGCGGCTCGTGCTTCCCCAAGGATACGCTTGCCCTCGTCAAGACCGCACAGGACTTTGACAGCCCGATGCGCCTGATCGAGACCACTGTTGCGATCAACGACAATCGCAAGCGTGCGATGGGCCGCAAGGTTGTCGCCGCCTGCGATGGAGACGTGCGCGGTAAGAAAATTGCGGTCCTCGGCCTTACCTTCAAGCCGAATACCGACGACATGCGCGATGCCCCGTCCCTGACGATCATCCAGGCTCTCCTCGATGGTGGCGCAACGGTGCACGCCTACGATCCGGAGGGCATGGACGCGGCAAAGGATATGCTCGGTCCGGTTACCTATGGCAAAGACCCATACGAGATCGCCGCCGATGCCGATGCAATCGTCATCGTCACCGAATGGGACGAATTCCGTGCGCTCGATCTCAAGCGCCTCAAGACGATCATGAGAAAGGCGGTTATCGTCGACCTCAGGAACATTTACCCGGTCAACGAAGTGACCAAATACGGCTTCGGCTATTTCGCTGTCGGCAAGAAACCCGAAAAAGTTTGAACCTGTTCCCATTCTCTGGAATGGCAGCGCTCATCCGCCTCCAGTTTGTGAAGGCGAGCACCAGCTGGCAGGTTAAGCCACCTGCCGCGCTGATTGCACCGCACCCTGCCGCGGTCGTCTCTTTGCGGAGTTGCGGGACGGACGAACGCTACCGCTCAAGCCAACAGCTACAAATCGGAAATCCACCGGTCCGAACGCCGATGCAGCGATGGCTGGCGTCTCTCACAGATTCCAGGCTGGACGGGGATCAGTGCTTTTGCGGATGATGATTGGTGAAAATTTCGCGACCAGTCTGTCCTTGGCGTTCTTGTTCCAGTGAAGACGGATTGGCCGCAGCGAGCTTCGAAAATAATCTGCCGGAGCTGCGACATCATCCGATCCAAGCAATCTGAACCGCGGAATGGTTGCCCGCCCGGACAACGGCGCTGTCAATCTCGGTCCATCTTGTGTGGCGTTGAGGCGCACGACCATGCCGCCAACAGCGGCATAACGGCATATTGCAGGCCGGCTGTTCGCCTCGAGACTAAATTCGAGTCCGAGCCAGTCATTGCTCTCGGACAATTCGTAGTCGAACCCGGCTTCAACCCAGTCGCCCACGGAGAGGCCGAGTTTCTCCAGGTCCATATCGGCCCAGGACAGCGTCAACGTACATACCCGAGTGTCGTTTGTGTTGTCCTCGGGATCGATCGTAAAGATCTGCCTTTCCAGGCCGCTAGATACGATTTCCTTTGAGCCGGTAATATTATCCGCCTGCCCCGCGCCGCGTGTTGCTACAAGGCCATCGGCGACAACGCCTTCAACACCGAATCGTTTGCCTTTCTCACCCGGGAAGCCGCCAAGCGGCGAAAGGTTGGCCAACGTCACATCCCGGCTGTAGAAATCGCCTTCCGTCACCATTTTGCGCAGTATGGGCAAAAGCACGGAATAGCGCAGCCATTGGCCCACTGTATTCAAGTGAACATCGTCCTCCGTGATTGCGATGCCTTCGGCTAACGCCTTCGAGAGAACCGCCCGGTCATCAACAACCTTGATGCCGTCCCGCCCGTCGATTGACACGATGTAGTCGGCAAGGCCGTTGCTAATGGCATGCCGCGGATCACTCGCAGGCCAGGCCCCGACCGTGTGACCAATGCGGTCGACGGGCAACATGCAGACGACCCAGATGCCGGCGTCTCGCAGCGGCTTCAAGAGCGTTTCATACCGCGCGATCACATCCTCGAGGGTAATCTTGTCACTGGCGACGTCGTTGGTGCCAATATCCAGGATAACAATGTCGGGCCCCCGCTCAAGGTACCAGGGCAGTCGCGCGAGCGTTTGCGGTATGTGCTCGCCGCCGCGTCCTGCAATCGCCCCCGCCATTCTGCCTGTCACTGCTGCTTTCGTTGGCACGGTCGGATCATACCAGCAGTCAAGATTGAAGCGGTT
Organism: Sinorhizobium sp. B11; assembly: GCA_039725955.1. Taxonomy (NCBI): domain Bacteria; kingdom Pseudomonadati; phylum Pseudomonadota; class Alphaproteobacteria; order Hyphomicrobiales; family Rhizobiaceae; genus Sinorhizobium; species Sinorhizobium sp. B11. The sequence goes on along the minus strand of CP091033.1, from coordinate 672,452 downwards.
ATCGACGTTTCGCAGCGGTCCGATAGTCCCGAGCCAGTTTGCTGTCAGAATATCGATACGAGGCGTCGGGTTCCCGGGATAGATTACGGTATAACCACTATTGGCTACAAAGCTGTGCCCCAGCCCCATAACCTTTGCTCCAACTTCGAGCGGAAGGCTGGGCAAATCCCGCCTGGTCGACAGCATGGCAGCAGAAAGCGCCGGAGAGTTTTGGACAAAATAGAAACCGCATTGTGCGAACAGGCCGGCGAGAAATGTACGACGATAAATCTGTAAATCCATAAGATTCCATCTCGATTTTTAAACGCTGCAAGGTCGCTCAGTCATGACTGCAAAGTCGACATTTGCATGACAGTCAACGGCTTTGGATCTTGCCCGCGACGGCGGTTTGGCGGGCCAAAACGAGCTTCGACGTTCAAAGCATTCCTTCATCGCCAACCATCAAACTATTTCCGGACGCGCTACGCTCGGCGATGGCTGAAAAATGTTAAGACTATATATGGCCCACATGCCCACGAAACGGACGATGACTCCAACAGGAATGTCTCGGTTGGGGAATGGTGCAACAAACACGGCGACGCACAATTGTTGCGCTTCCTTTCGCTAATGCAGCATGCTATCGCTTCTGCAGCGTAACCTTAATGGCGGGTGAAGGACTATGCCTGTTCGTCAGCATTATTTGACGCTCGATGGCCTTCGCGGCCTTGTCGCGATCTCGGTGCTTTTCTTTCACATCGTTTGGCAAAACGGCCTTGGTCGTTTATCGCCCCATGGTTACCTTGGAGTAGATTTCTTTTTTGCCCTGAGCGGCTTCGTTATTGCAATCGCATATGATGCACGATTGCAACAAGGAATGGGCTTCAAGCAATTTATGATAGTCCGGTTACGCCGACTATATCCTCTCTTTGCACTTGGCATGGCGCTAAGCGCCGCGGTTTTTGCATTGAAGATGATACCCAAAGGTGAATTTAATACTTCGGAATTTGCGTTTGCATCGCTGAACGCGTTTTTGATATCACCGTTCGGGCGAGTAGAAGGCAACGATTATCTATTCCCGTTCAATTCGCCGGCGTGGTCGCTGTTTTTCGAAATTGCGATCAACGCGGTATATGCGCTGGCTGCGATCTACCTCACACTGCCGAGATTATTAGGTGTCTTGGCCGCATCGGCGGTGGCCGCCATTGTAATGGTGACCTATCACGGCAGTTTCGATGTAGGGGACAGTTCGAGCGAGCTCTTCGAGGGCGCCATTCGCGTAACATTCTCTTTTTCGGGCGGCGTTCTGCTCGGCCGCTTGATGATGGCCGGTCGCTTGAGGAACGTCCCGACCGTGTCACCGGTATTGCTGAGCGTTGTCTTGCTCGCGGTCTTCCTGTTTCCGGTCACCCAGTTCAATTTTATCTTTGAACTGGTGTGTGTATTGCTTGTCTTTCCGCTCGTTGTGATGTGGGGCGCGGTGAGAGAGCCCTCACCCCGTTTCGAAGCTGTGGCCAAGTTTTCCGGACTTATATCCTATCCCCTGTATATAACGCACATGCCGGTTGTACTTATCAGTACATACATATGCGCCCGGCTGAAGCTGGAAGGGCTGGCTTTATTCGCCATGATTGGCGCGACGATGTTCATAGCGATCATGTTGGCATATCTCGCCGCGGTCTGTTTTGACGAGCCGATCCGCCGCTTCTTCCGCGCGACATCTGCGCCCCTTCCGACAAGCTGATCCGTTAAAGTGCCTCGCTCAGGCTTGGCTAAAGTATGGCCTATATCGCACCACGGAGCGTGAGAAGACGGCCAATCATTGCAGCCGCCGGCTCACCTGCAAACACAAGGTGACTGGGACCGGGTTCAATGCTCCTCACATTCTGCCGCCGGCCGATTTGGGCGACCTTGCTTCAGAACCGAAGATAGAGCGTCCCGACGCTCGCCCTGCCCAAGGTCTGCAGCGACGCCAAACCTGATCCATTGAAGAGAGCTGCGGCTTTGCGGAAGCGTCGGGCCTCCGTCAGGTTTTTGCGGCCGCCGTTTCAGCTCAACCTGCGGCCACGACGAAATGGCGGCTGAGCAGTGATCGCCGCCAATCAGATCTGGCGCAGCTTGTATTATTCCCCTGGCGAAGCAGCCGCGGCGACTTGATGTGGGGCCTGCTGCATGGCCGGCAATCCCTGTCTCTGGCGCACCCTTCGGGGAACGGGCTTCTTATGTCCCGCCAACAGTGCAAGGAATATAAGCGGGAACTCCAGAGGCGAGGCAAGAGCGTTGTCTGAATTGGAGAGAAACAGGAAGCCCGAATAGGCGAGCATCGCCACCACGTTTGGACGGCCGCCACGAAAACTGGCCTTGAGCACAGCAAGGGTCAGCAGCACATAGAAGATGATCATGCCCGTGCTGCCGAGCTCCACCGACAGGCGAATGAAGTCGTTATGAGCTGAGGTAGAACCGACGATGACCTCGATTTCGTGTGGCGTGATATAGAACTGGTGACCGAAGCCGATGCCCGTATAAGGATATTGGGCAATGACGGTGCGAAGATAGTCCCACATGATGCCGCGACCGCTGTCGCCGCTTTGCAGAAAGCGCGTCGCGAAATTGTCCCAGAACGCCGCCACGATCGCCACACCGCCAACCAGGCCCATCACCACCAACGAAATCTTGGTTGTGATGGTTACACCGCGTTGCACGAGCACCGAAGCACCAGTCACCACTACACAAACCGCCAGTGTCGCTCTGCCTCCAGCAGCAACGAGAACCAGCAGACTGATCAATACGAGAACCACGTATTTTTTCTGACCGCCGAGGACGAGTTGCACTGCGGCAAATACGCCGCACATTCCCAACGCGGATGTGAATGCCGCCGCCGACAATGAGCCCAGATAGCGCGGGACACCAGTCGCAAACTCTGTTGCGATCATGGGTTTGATCCCCACGGCTTGATATGCAAAGCCGAGGACCACGCACACCAAGGGTAGAAATGCGGTAACTTTCCAGATGAGTTGCTGATCTCGATAGCTGGTTTTTCCGGCGAGCAAAGCAAATAGAACAATGATCTGGTTCAAGGAAACCAATAAAACGGACCAACTGAAGCCCTTGTAGGGCGTTGATATACCAAGAATGACAACAAGCAGCAGCTCCCCAAAAAGGAGCGACAATATCGTCCTGTCCGGGCGGCCTCGAAACAGAATTGCAAAGGAAGCAAGTATAAAGAAAAACTTCTCAATGGCATTACTACCGGCGAGATGCAGGGCTGCACCGATATTGAATATCAGCAACACAAGAGAAAAGACGAAGATCGTTCTAAATGCCATATATCGCTTCCAATTGACCCATCTTATTAAGAAGGACGTAAGTGATATGCTCTTTGGTATCAGCAAACCGAATTGAGTATGGTCCTATGTCGAACCAGCGCATGGTTTCAGCAATACGGCCGTCTTCGGAAGAAGCGTGCTCGGCTTGCCGCATCGAAATTCAAGGACCTATATATCTTCAATCCTCGATTTTTCGCAATGCACCATCACGCGCGAATGGGCGCATGACAAGCAACCGGCTGTCCCTGGATCCAGAATTTTCAGGCATCGCGCCGGCGCATTCGCCACAATCAGCGTCCTGATTTTCCAGTAATGAATTTGGGCAGATTATCCAGGCTATTTCGTGGCTAAGCACGCGAGATGCCACCATCATCTGCCGATTGGCAGTCAAATCGTTGCCGGCGCAATGCCTGATTGCCGACAATTAAGGCGGCAGCATCCACCGATACTGCCGCCTTGGACCTTCTAATCACCAGTCCGCCAATCACGCTTTTGCACGCCAGACCGGACTGGTTACCCCATTCCGACTCTCGATTATGCGAAGAGGAAATCGGAAGCGTGGAGATCCGACAAGTTAACGTTCTGCAGCGTCACGATATGGTTCGAGTCAAGGGTGATGACCGTGTTGGCGCCATCCTGAACAGCATGCGACATGATGTCAGCAAACTTGTACTGGCTCACACCAGCTGCGCCGAACTTCAGCTTATCCTGGCCGATGGTGAAATCGGCGATATAATCCGAACCGCTTTCAAAAACGAAAGTGTCCTTGCCGGTGCCGCCAACCAGGTAATCATTGCCTGCGCCGCCGTAAAGGAAATCGTCGCCAGCGCCACCATAGACATCGTCATCGCCGTCATCGCCGAAGACAAAATCGTTACCGTCGTCGCCAAGTACCTTGTCGTTGCCGGCGCCGCCGTATACGCGGTCGTTGCCTTCGTTGCCGTGAACGATGTCGTTGCCTTCGTCGCCGTAAACGCGGTCGTCGCCAGCATCGCCAGTGATGAAATCAGCGCCGATACCGCCGCGCACGATGTCGTTGCCGGTGCCACCGCCCAGAAAATCGTCGCCTGCGCCGCCGTAGATCGCGTCGTTGCCTTCGCCACCCCAGACATGGTCGCTGCCGTCGCCGGAGGCAATGATGTCGTTGCCAGCACCACCGAAGACGAAGTCGTCGCCTTCACGCGAGTTGATTACGTCGTCGCCGGCGTCACCGTAAATTGCATCTTTTCCGCTGCCGCTGCCGATCAGATCGTTGCCGTTGCCGCCGAGTATTTTGTCGTCGCCGTTACCAGAATAGATCGTGTCATTACCGTCGCGCCCACGAATCTCATCATTTCCAGCCGTACCCTTGAGAGTGTCGTCTGAATTGGTACCCAGAACGTTAGCCATTTCGATTCTCCCTTTGAAACACAAGTAAGATATTTATAGTGAAGCGCCCTCGGCTTTCGCTCCCTTGACTATTTAATAATTAATATATTGTAAACCCTGAAGTTGCGAACAAATTTGGGCTGATAAAAATATACTTAATTTGGGATCACTCGCTTAAGGTGTACTTTCATTCAACTACGCGATACCGCAACTATTGCACGTTAAAATATTCAACTGAGGGAATTACAAGAATAGCGATATTGGAGGGTGCCAATAGGGCCAGGAACGTGCAACCAAGAGGCCGACCCGGGCTCCGGATTTTCACTGCGCAAGGCGTCCGGCACACACGTTCATTATAATATCTACCGCAGCACTCGCGACGGAGAGTTCGATCGACTTCGTCCATTCGTCTTGGGCCGTCGATATTCTAACGGGAATGGCTGACCCCCGGCTCAAAGACACGTCGGGCGCTGGGTACGATGACCAGCCGCGAGCGAAACCATCAGCTCTCGCGATGCAGCCTGCTTCCGTCGCCATCGCCGCGCTACGCAAAAGCGCCGAACTGGGAAAAGACGAGTCCCTCAACAGATACCGGGATAATCCAGCCACACCGATCTCGGTCATCGCGGCAGACGAAGCGATGCAGTTCCCGTTATCATCAACTGCCAGGCGTGGTGGGGACAGCCCGAACTTTCGGGATCATTGAGCCGCGAGCTAGCCCGATCTTAGCCCAAAGTAAGGAGCCCGCGCCGCAAGGATCCTTTCGAGACCTCAACACGAAAATGTCCATTTGCCGGCGCCCTCTGCTGAGCCCATGGCGCCAGATGCATTTTCGATTGCCTCCATCGATCGTGAGCTCCTCACCTGTGGAAACCATCCGGCGACATGCTGCTGGAGGCGCCCGCCAAGACCGGCTGCGCGCATTTATTCACTTATAAATGATATCTCGATGCGCATCGTTTGCGGCCTTAGCCATTTGTTTTTACTCCGCTAATCACGCGGATGCTCGCCTTGGGGCACCAACCGGCCTGCCATTATTTCTCGACGAAGGCCCAAGTCAGGCCGCAATGTCGCCAATTTCCCCGGAGATTTAGGCGTTGCAATCGCTTGGGAATATTAATATCCATTCTAGGCCTGAACGGGGCGTAGGGATTCATTCGCGAGGAATTCTAATGGCTTACGCTGTATCAGCAGTAATACCTGTTAAGAATCGGCCTACCGAGATCATCCGAGCCGTAAAGAGTATTTTAGCTCAAACGGTAGTTCCGGAAGAGATAGTCATCGTTGATGACGGCTCGACAGATTCTACTCCGGCGGCAATTAGCCAGCTCGCCGAAGAGCATTCAATTATTAAACCAATTTTCCTGAGCAAAAGCCGGGGCGCCTCTGGTGCCAGAAATGAAGGCTGCCGCGCGGCGGCAGGCGACATGCTTGCTCTTCTCGATTCCGACGATGAGTGGCTTCCTGAAAAAATGGAGCTGCAGCTAAAGCTCCTGACGGAAGATGAAAAATGCCCGGCCGCCGGCTGCGGTATGAAATACGACTATATAGACAGGCCCAGCGTTTCCCGCGTGCCCCCGCGGGTGATCACGCTCGAACACCTCAGCCAGGGAAATATCTTTGGCTCGGCCTCTGTGGCGCTGATCCGCAAAAGCAGCTTCGTGGATGTCGGCGGGTTTGATGAAAGCCTACCGAATTGCGAAGACTGGGATCTGTGGTTCCGTCTATCGCAGATTGCCCCACTCATGAGCACCAGTGAAATAATGGTGCGCTATAGCTATGACGGGAATGACAAGCTTTCGCGCAATATCGACAAGCTCATCCTTGGTCATAACATGATGCGCGACAAGATATTGGCGAGCGTCAGCAATCAGCGCCAGAGAAACATTATCATCGCCGCTCATGAGATGAAGATGGCTGAAATTGCCGTTCGTACGATCGGCTCCCCCACCATGGGCTTTAAACATGCGTGGAAGAGCCTGGCGGCGAATGCAGGCCCACAGAATGTCACGCGTGCTCTGAAGCTGCTGGCAGCAGGCGCTTTCTATTCAAATCGCTACTAGAGAAGTCCTGCATTCAAATGGCTTCGCTGCAAAGTGAGGTCATTTGATGCAGGCATTCTTGTGCCTGATTTGATTTTGCCCACCCTCCCACATCATGTGGGGCGCTGCGAAGACGGATCTATCCGTCCAAATTTCCGGTCGCCTTCAAGAACAGGTTTTGTCCTCCTCCGAATCGCGATTTGGTACGGCGCAGCACAAATCCACGTGCTGAGGGCGACCTTGCCAGCCTCCAAATACCCTATATATGCTGCATTGCACACTGCCCTTCGGCGGCGTTATCATTACTGCGGCAGACGGCCAAAAAACTGTCCGCCAGCATCGATGCACACAAGAGGAACAGAGGGAAAGTAAGCTGACTTTTGTAAAAAAGCGTTTAAAAACAACTCTCTGTCAGCGATGATCGGAACTTCGCTTTTGAGTTTTCGAAAAAATCCCCAGAATGGCTATTTCGAAAATGTCATATGCACTATACAAATGTGATCGAAATTGATCATCGGCAAAACGTTCATTTTTTTGCGGTTGCGTAATCGATGTAAATTTTCGGCTATCGCCGCACAATCACAAACAGCAGGAGCGTGCGAATGAAAATTGCAATCTTTGGCCTTGGCTATGTCGGCCTCACAGGTGCCGGTTGCCTGCTCAAAGAAGGTCATTCCATCGTCGGCGTGGAACCTCACGAAGACAAGGTAAAGCTCATTCTCTCCGGTCATTCGCCGATCTATGAGCCAGGCCTCGACGACCTCCTGGCATCGGGTCTGTCTGACAATCGCCTGACTGTCGTCTCCAAGGTCGGCACATTGCTTTCGGAATGCGACCTGGCCATTGTCTGCGTCGGCACGCCGAGTGCAGCCGACGGCTCGCACAACATGACGTTCATTGCCGAAGTCTCGCGTCAGATTGCTCTGGGCGTGAACGTCGGTCGTGAGAAGCCGTTGACCGTCGTTTTCCGCAGCACGATCCGCCCGGGTTCGATCGACGGATTGATTGCACCGATCTTCAAGGCCCATCTTGGCAAGGATTTCGGGAAGTCGGTTGAAATCGTCTACAACCCTGAATTTCTCCGCGAGTCCGTCGCCATCAAGGATTACTTCAATCCGCCGAAGATCGTCGTTGGCACTCAGAACGGCCAGCCCTCCGAGCGCATGACTGAACTTTACAAGAATATCAGTGCGCCGATGTTTGTCACCGGCTACCGCGAAGCCGAGTTCACCAAATTCGTCGACAACACCTGGCACGCGGTCAAGGTCGCGTTCGCCAACGAAATCGGCCGCGTCTGCGTGCAACTCGATATCGACCCTCAGACGGTACACAAGATCTTCGTCTCCGATACCAAGCTGAATATCTCGCCCTATTACATGCGTCCCGGCGGCCCCTTCGGCGGCTCCTGCCTCCCGAAGGATGTCAGGGCACTGGCCCACATCTCCGAGGAAGTCGGCGCTTTCAACCATCTGGTCGATTCACTGCTGCGTTCCAACGAGGCGCATAAGCGCTTCATCTTCGACTACGTTACGCGCGATGTCGCGCCGAAGGCAAACATCCTCATGCTTGGGCTCGCGTTCAAGGCAGAAAGCGATGACCTGCGTGAAAGCCCCCAGCTTAACCTGGCACATAAGCTGATCACCTCAGGCTACAAGCTCAGCATCTACGATCCCGCCGTCAAGCCGACACAGTTGCTCGGTCAGAACATGGGCTACGCCTTCTCGCATCTTCCATCCATCTCGGAAATCATGGTGTCGAAGGAAGAAGCCGAAAGCACCGAATACGATCTGGTGATCGATACAAACGGAAGTTTGGCAAAGATAGATGTGAAGGCTGCTAAAACAGTTGACACAAATACGCTGCACTAAGAAGCAAAGACACGCCGTCGGCCTCTCCGGAGGCCGATTCTTTGAGAATTACCGAGAGTAGGCAATCGATGGCAATTCAAGAAACAATCGATATGGCCCCGGATGATGCGACAGATCTCAGTGCCTTGCCCTTGAAGGGGCGAAAAGTGCTGATCGTCGTCGAGAACCTGCCGGTTCCCTTCGACCGTCGCGTCTGGCAGGAAGCCCGGACCTTGACCGCAGCAGGTGCGCAAGTTTGCGTCATCTGCCCGACTGGAAAGGGCTTCACCGAACGCTACGAATACATCGAGGGGATCCATGTTTACCGGCATCCCCTGCCGCTCGATGCGAGCGGGGCGTTAGGCTACCTGCTCGAATACGGCGTCGCGCTTTTTTGGGAAACCGTCCTTGCCTGGAAGATTTTCTTCCGTCACGGCTTCGACACAGTTCACGGCTGCAACCCGCCTGATCTGATCTTCCTGGTCGCGTGGCAGTTCCGGCTCTTCGGTGTTCCGTACATCTTCGACCATCACGACATCAATCCAGAGCTCTACGAAGCCAAGTATGAAAAGCGCGGCTTTTTCTGGAGATTGATGTGCTGCTTCGAGTGGATCACCTTCAAGAGCGCTCGCGTCGTCATCTCTACAAATGAGAGCTATCGCGAAATTGCCCAAGTGCGCGGCGGCAAGAAAGCCGACGATATCTACGTTGTCAGAAGCGGACCGGACCTCTCGCGTTTCGTAGCAGTACAGCCCAACGAAGCACTCAAGAAGGGCCGAAAGTACCTCGTTGGGTATGTAGGCGTGATGGGCGCTCAGGAAGGTGTCGATATCCTTCTCGATGCCGTGGCCTATATCAAGAACCAGATGGGTCGCGATGACATTCAATTCGTTCTGGTCGGGGGCGGCCCAAGTGCCAAGGGCCTTGCTGCCGATGCGGAAAGAATGGGCCTTTCGGAGTGCGTGACCTTCACAGGACGCGTCTCGGACCATGATCTTCTCGAGGTGCTGTCGACGTCTGACGTCTGCGTCAATCCTGACCGCGTCAACCCGATGAACGACAAGTCGACGATGAACAAGATCATCGAATACATGGCACTCGGCAAGCCGATCGTTCAGTTTGATGTCACCGAAGGCAGGCGCAGTGCCGAGGAAGCCTCGCTTTACGCGAAGGCTAACGATGCGAAGGATTTCGCCGAGAAAATCGTAGCCCTCCTCGAAAACCCGGAAGAGCGTGCGCGGATGGGCGCCATCGGCCGGAAGCGTGTCGCAAGCAGCCTTGCATGGCCGTATCAGATCCCCAATCTGATCGCTGCCTACAAGAAGGTGAAGCGACAGGGCTGATCTCCGGAGACAGGCAGACAATAAATAAAGCCGCATGAGGTGCTCTCATGCGGCTTTATTTTATTGTTCATTCGCTGAGTTGGAAATCCAGAAGCTGTCGCGCGTCAACCGTTGTCGCTCTGCCCGATTGGCAATTATATTTCTGTCCCCAGCGCAGCCCGGCCGGCGGCTATTCCTCGCGGAAGGTGTGCTTCATCTGGTCGGTTAGCGGCTTGGTCAGATAGGATATGACGGAGCGATCGGCAACCTTGATAAAGATTTCAGCCGGCATGCCGGGGTAGAGCTTCATGCCCTGCAGCTTTGCGAGACTTTCGGGTTCCGGTCTTATACGCACCGGATAATATTTTGCACCTGTGCGCTCTTCGGTGATGGCATCTGGAGATACAGACAGGACCTTGCCCTGAACTTCAGGCGTCGATCGTTGATCGAATGCGGTAAATCGAATGTCGACATCCTGATCGACATGCACCTGATCGATGTTGCGCGTTGCAATCTTTGCCTCGACCGTGAGTGCACGATTGTCCGGCGCCAGCAGCATGAGCGTTTCGCCTGGCGTGACGACGCCGCCAAGCGTATGGACGGAAAGCTGGTAAATTCGGCCGCTCAGCGGCGCCTTCAAATCCAGCCGCTGAAGCTGATCGAGAGCAGCGATGCGGCGCTCCTCCATCTCGGCAATATTGCCCTCGACATCCGTGAGGTCCTTGGAATTTTCAGCACTTTGATCCGCATCAAGCTGAAGAACTTGCAGTTTGATCTCGGCAATCTTGCCCTCTGCCTGAGCACGGTATGCAACCCGGCTACCGCGGCTGCCATCAAGGTCGGCCTTCTGGCGTTTCAAACTGTTTATCTTTTGCATGGTCACGAGCTTCTTCTCATAAAGCTCTTCCGTTGCAGCAAGCTCTTCGTTGACAAGTGTGGTGGCGTCGTCGATCGCCTGCAGCTGTATGGTGTCGCCTTTGATTTCCTCGTCAAGCTGGGCCATCTTCTCTTCAAGCTGCTTTTTGCGTCCGACCATCGAAGATTGGCGCGTCTTGAAAAGCTGCATTTCGCCGTCAATCAGCAGCTTGTTTGCCTCGAGATCGACGCCCTTTGCCTCCAGTTCGTCCATTGAAAAAACTGGGCTGCCCCAGCCGCTCCGCCTCAAGACGACTTCTCCGGACATAAAGCTGAGCAAGATTACTGTTGATGATCCCGAGATTGGCTTTGACAGAAGTCCCGTCGAGCTTCAGCAAGACCTCGCCCGCGTTCACATGGCTGCCTTCGCTGACCGAGATTTCGGAAACGATACCACCAACGAGGTGCTGTATCTTCTTCACGTTATCATCGATTACAACCGTCGCCTCGCCGACGACAGCATTTGAAAGCGTCGTTGTCGCTGCCCACCCCCCGATGTTGCCGACGAGCAGGATTGCCATGGCGACGACCATCACCGAATGGCGCCGCAGCGATCGCTGAGATTCAGATACCGTCACGATGTCACTGCTCCTGGGAATCGCCAACAATTTTCAAGGTCGATCGTTCTGCAGGAATCGGCTTGATTTCCCGCCGCAGAACCTTGGCAAGCACTTCATCCTTGGGCCCGAATGCCGCAAGTTTACCATCCTTCATCATCAGAACGTAGTCACAACCGGCAAGCGCGTTGGGCCGATGTGCGATGATGACGACGATGCCGCCGCGCCGGCGCACGGCGAGAATAGCTTCTGCGAGTGCGGCTTCTCCCTCAGCATCCAGATTGGAATTCGGCTCGTCCAGCACAACAAGGAAAGGATCCTTGTAAAGCGCGCGCGCCAGTGCGACGCGTTGCCGTTGGCCGGCAGACAGCATCGAGCCACTTGGACCAATTTGGGTTTCATATCCGTTCGGCAACCGCAGGATCATCTCGTGCACGCCGGCGATCTCGGCAGCAGCTATAACCGCTTCGGCCTCCGAATTTTGCTGAAACCGGGAGATATTCTCGGCGACGGTACCCGAGAAGAGTTCGATATCCTGTGGAAGGTAGCCGATATGCGCGCCGAGGGCAGTGTCATCCCATTGATCGAGCGCAGCACCGTCAAGCCGAACTGAACCGCGATAGGCAGGCCAGATTCCCGTAATCGCGCGGGCGAGCGACGATTTACCGGACGCACTGGGGCCGATCACCCCGACTGCGCTACCCGCATCGAGCGAAAAGCTGATCCCCATGATGGTGAAGTCCTGCCTGCCGGGAGGGCCGCTCACGAGCTGCTCTACAGTCAGTTGGCGATAAGGTGCGCGTAGCCTGAGCGGCGTCGTATTCTCCGGCAATTCGCGGAAGGTTGTCTTTAGCCGCTTCCATGACTGCTGGGCCGAAACAAATCCCCGCCAGTTGGCAATCGCCTGTTCGACAGGCGCAAGCGATCGTGACGTGAGGATCGACGACGCGATAATGATCCCCCCCGTTGCTTGATTCTCGATGACCAGAACGGCGCCAGTTGCGAGCACGCCAGACTGCAAGACTGCCCGGAAGATCTTGGAGATGGTGGAATAGACATTGCTGGTATCGGACCCTGAACGCGACATCATCCGATAGGCTTTATTCTGATCGAGCCACCTGTCTGCCAGATCGTCTCTCATTCCCATGGCCTGGACGACTTCGGCATTTCTCTGGGCGGCCTGGAGATAGGCATTGCGCCGATTGCCGAGTTCGGTCGCCTGTTTTGTGGACACCTGCGCCGCTCTATGGGTGAGGACTGTCAGCGCGACCAAAACCAATGCGCCTCCGATGGCAATGACGCCGATGATCGGATGAAACATAAAGCATATCGCGATGTAGATGGGCATCCAGGGCAGGTCGAGAAATGCCGCCGGACCGGAGCTCGAAAGGAAGCTGCGGATCTGATCGAAATCACGAAGGGTTTGCAGTCCGTCGCCGTCAACCCTTGTTTTGACCGATCCGATCATGACCGAGTTGAAAATACGTCCGCTCAGCACCTCATCGAAGACTCCGGAAATGCGCACGAGCATACGACCGCGCAGGACTTCGAAAACACCTTGGAAAACGTAGAGAAGAAGCGCCAGCAGTGACAAAGCGATGAGCGAGGGAATGCTGCGACTGGGAATGACGCGATCATAAACCTGCAGCATGAAAAACGAGCCGGTCAGGTATAGAATATTGACCAGGGCGCTTGCCAGTGCGACCACCACGAACGCGCTCTTGCAGCGCGAGAAAGCCTCGGCACCGGTGGTCTTGTTCTGCGGCAGCACAAAGCCAGCTATCAATTTATTCAAATCTTCCACACCTTCTGAACAGCGCCCGAAGGTAATACTCCTCCAGCGATCTTCTCTGTAACATCACAGAAACGTCTTAAAAGATATGCGACACTGTGACAGCAAGGTCGCGCCTCCGATCCCGAACCTAAAATAAAATAAATTTTGGGTAAAATAGAATCTCTCAACAAAATTAACGTCAACATGCCTTTCAAGAGACGTAACAAACACAGCAGGAAAGCCAAAAGATAAAAGAACTTAGCACTTGTTGATCTATCTACGCCAAATCAGCCCTAAATTGGACGAAACCTCGCTGATGAGCGAACATCCAGGCGGGACTAGAGATCGATTGCCCCGCCTATCCGAGGTCAGTAGGTCAATATCACGTCGTCATAACCGAAGAACGCCTTGTTCGCGCCGATAAAAGCGATGTCCTGCGCCGCCTTCCCGCCAGATCCGTCCGCATCGTAGGAGACTACGCCGCTTGCCGAATTGTAGATCACTTGCGGTCCGCTGCTCGTCGTAAATGCTCCGACCTTGGTCAGGATCGTGAATGCCGCCTCATCAAGAATATGATCGCCGTTTGAATCGAGCCCGGCAAATACCGACTCCGATAGCATGAGCTTATCGTCGTCACTGAAGTCCCAGATCGTATCCTTGTTTGCCGCCCCCATCTCGGCAAAGTAGAACGTGTCTGCTCCACCACCTCCATAAAGAGAATCGACGCCGCCGGCGCCAGCGATCGTATTGCTCTGGGCATTGCCGCTAATCATGTTGGCGAGAGCGTTGCCGATACCGTTGATTTCGGCGGTCCCGGTAAGCCGCAAATTCTCGACGAATGACTCGCCGCGGAGATCGACGCCGACGGAAGACCATATCGTATCCTTGCCGCCGTCGGCCAATTCGCCGGTGACGTGATCGCGGGCATCGTTGAAGACGTAACTGTCATCACCGGCGGAACCGTAATAGAGATCGGCGCCTTTGCCGGCGACGAAACTATCGGCCTTGTCCGTGCCTGTATGAGGCGTAGGGGGCGTCGAAGGAGACGTAGGCGTGTCGACTGCCCATTGCGTGGTCGCAGAGAGCGATGTCTGGAGATTGTGCGTATCGAAGTCCGCGGTAAGCGTATTTTGCAACAAAGCGAGCGTCGACCAGCCCTGACCGTCATTGGCCTGAACCAGAGTTGACGTTCCACTCTGGATGACCCGGATATGGCCATCTGCGATCAGGTCACCGCTTCCCCATCCCAAACGCGCGGCAAGAACCGATACATCGATAACGTCGCCATTCGCGCCCATTTGAAAATCCGTGATGACATCTCCGCCTTCGCCCAGCGCATGATAGGCGAAGCGGTCGTGTCCGGTCCCACCGGTCAGCAAATCGGCTTTGTCACCGCCCCAGATATAGTCGTTACCGTCGCCGCCCGAGAGGTTGTCAGCGCCCAGACCGCCAAGAAGCTTGTCGGCGGCAGCCGTGCCGACAAGGGTGTCATTTCCGGGTACGACGCCGGTGAGCAGCACCGTATTGAGGAATTTGACCATCGACTCAGGGATGTTGTATCCCTGAAGAAGGCTCTCGAAGACGCTGTTTTTGACGATATTCGCCTCCGGCGAATTCGATATGATGAAGGCGTAGTTCTGTATTTCACGCAGGATTAGGTTGTCGACAAGCGAATTGCGGGCGTCGCCATCGCCATATTCATAGAACTGTATACCGTAGGCGTCGCCGACACTGCCGCTGTTCGTGAAGGAATTTCCAATCCCTCGGAAATCGCCGAACATGCGCGAATAGAACGAGAGATCATCCGTATAGACTCCGTTCCGGCTCTCCGAATGAAAGTCGTATGCCGAGTTCGATGCGTCGTAGACGACCGAATTCTTGGCAAGGAAATTGATTTCGGCGCCATAGGCCGATGCACTTGCGGCATTTGCTATCGTTCCGATGCCTTGAACCGCGATGGCCTGGCCGACGTGTTCGGCGAAGAGGCCGTCGATCAGCGTGTTCAGCGAAGCACCGGTGTGAATGGCTGCATACAGATTGGCGCCGATGATATCGGTCAGGTGGGCATTGACGTTGTTGACGATGTTGATGCCACCAGAACCGTCCTTTATCGTGACGTTGTCGACGACCGCATCGACCAGATTGCGCAGGTTGAGCAGATCGCCGCCGGTCGTGCTGTATTCGCCGCTCACGCCATCGATCGTGCCGTTCTTGATCGTAAACTGGCCTTCGGCATAGACGGTCGCACGGACATTGGTCGCGTAAAGATTCTGCTCGACGAGTGAGCCTTCAAGAACGACTGTGTTGCCATTGATGGCGATGACTTTGGCCGCCTGCCCAAGCTTCGTCGTCTGGCCCGCATCACCGGGGTCGATATGGTCTCCTGGCAGACTGTCATCTGCAGTCACTTTTATCCAACTGCCGACCTGTATGTTCTGCGGCAGTGTTGCATAGGTGATGGTTGCATTGTTCGATGCGTCGGATCCGAGCGTGACGCTCTGTAGGGGCGATTCCGCTCCCCCAACACCGAGAACTCTCTCGGTAGCCGTGACTTGATGCAGGGTGCCGCCGTTGAGATCTATGGTGACATCGCCTGATCCGATTGCGACATAGATCGCCTTGCTGACCGTGATATCGGCATCCTTTGCCAGCACAACCGTGCCGCCGCCATTGGCAACGGTCGCAAGCGCTTTGCGCAATTCGGTCTCGCCGGCTGTGGTATCGAGGTAGATCGTGCTGGGCATCAAAATCTCCAGAAGCATCAGTGCTGTAGGAGCTATTTTGAGGGCCACGGGTTTAAGATTGGCACCAAACAACAATTAAAGCTTTAATCAACTATCGGTTTTTTTTGAATAATTTTGAGCATATCGCAATTGCGGGGCGAAAACTTCCCGCGTAGCGCGCATCTCACTCCGTCGTGATTGCGACATCAGAAAGAAGCGAAATGTATCCCGATTGCGCTCTTTCATCGGTCCGCTTGAGGGACAGGACGGACAGCGGCGCTCTGAAAAAGACATGATCGTTACTGATGCCGAGAGGGCCGAAAGCGACTGGCCAGGTGGCCGGCTCCGGATAGGCATTGCGCAACCTGTTGTTGCCAAGGAACCAGCGCATGTCCGGCACGATGACGGGCGCACTGAAATCTCCGGCCAGCAAGACAGGCTCGCGAGTGCCCCGGAGCACACGGGTGATAGTGAAGAGTTCGAAGCTATGGAACGTATCGAACCACATCTTGGAAAGACGAGTGGCGAAAACGCGGACGCGCGTTCCATCAATGGAAATGGAAGCGGCAGCCAACTCACTTCCAATAGGGCTCAACTCCTGGAAACGAGGATCCGCAAGAGGCCGGCGCGAGAGAAGCATGACGGTGCAGCGTGCATTGACCGGATCCTCGCAGCCGATGCGAAATGGATAGGATTGGCGGGCGAGATCATGCCGGCTGGCAAGAGAACTGGCACTTGTCACAATAAGAATGTCGGCGTTGGCCCCTTCAATCGTCTGCTGCAAGGCCGCGTCGTCCACCTTTTCGTCAACAATCTTGATCGACAGCAAGCGTAAGGCTGGCACCGCACCCGGTACAGGCGGCTGAGCAAATTCCCTGAGCATCAGGATCGGGTGGGCAATCAACACGACGCAAGCCGCTCCGAGCAGCAGGCTATACCAACGCCGGACGGAGAGAGCGGACAGAAGGATGATGGCAAGGCACGCAAAGCCGATCTGCATCTGCAGTGCACCGACAATCGCCAAGGGCCATATATAGGAGACGTATTGGAGCGAAACGACGAGGAGGAGGACGGAAACGACGATGCAGACAACACGAAAAACACTATGTCTCATTCATATCGGTTCCTGCGATGCGAAAATGCATTGGCGTTAAAGGGCGGAAGTAAAGCCTATTCGGATCTCTTGTGGCATAATTGAGCGGCCAGACCCGTCAGGACGGTGGCTGGATACCCTGCCCGCCCTGATGGCATCGCGACGCTAACAGAAATTCGCGGAGACGCCAGGCAAATGACAACGGACAATCCAAAGCTTTTTGTGGCACTGCACACAAAGCAGCTTCCACCGGCTTGTTGTCCATGCTTTATATGCCCGGCGTTCGGCACCGACAGAACTGAGATGTTCGCGCAACAAGGAGATGGTGTTTAATGGCACGCAGCTTGAACAAATTCCTCTGGCTGAGATCGCTTTTGGTAAAGGCTAAGTACCATTACTATACACGGTTCTGGGGGATGAATATCCATCCGACGGCGACCTTTTCACTGAGCGTTCGCCTGGACAAGACCTATCCCAAGGGCATTCATGTCGGCGAGAAGTCGTATGTCGCGTTCGACGTGGCCATTCTCACGCACGACAGAACGCGTGGGCTTTATCGCAACACGAAGATCGGCAAGCACTGCTTTATCGGCGCCAGAAGCATAATCCTTCCGGGCGTCGAGATCGGGGACGAGTGCGTCATCGGCTCGGGAAGCGTCGTGACCAAGAACATACCGTCGCGCTGCATCGCCGCCGGCAATCCGGCAACGATCATTCGTGAAAACATCGAGGTCGGCCCTTACGGACGTTTTCTGTTCGCCGACATCCCTGAAGCCGAACGTGCTGCCGATCAGAGAAAGAGCGGCACGAATGTCCGAAAGGCATAGGTGTTAGCCAGCTAGTCGCTGTCCCCGGTTTCGAAGAGACGGGTCGCAGGTAAGGCGACGAAGGTATTGGTCATCGGCCGCAGGGGCCGCGCTATCTCATCCAGCTTTTCGGAGAGCTCGGGATCGCGGCTCCTGAAATGGGGCAACAGGACATCGATCCAGGTGACCATGCCGGGCTCGACCTCCTGAGGGTAGCCTATCCGTGCCTCCAATTGGTCGGGATGGAGATACATCGTTGCGGCAAAGCTGGCGATTGCCCGCAGCCTCTTTTCCTGGTCGGGCGTAAGCGTGACGTTGTTGACATCGGCAAGCCGCACCAGGATCGCGATCGCATCCATGGCGAAATTCTGATATTTCAGCGAGCGCCCGCCGCGGGAGAGTTCGCGCGGCAATCCGCCGTCATAGGGTGCTTCATCCAGCGCCGACTTCAAAATATCCATCGACCAGTCGAACCGCTTGCGATCCTGCAGGTGAACAGCCATCAGGCCAACCGCAGCCGCAGCCCAGTATCGGTGGTTGCTATTGCCATCGAGCCAAACATATTTGGGCTCGCGCGGCGCCGGCGTGAATTCTGCAACGAGCATATCCGAAAGCTTGACAAACCACGCCCTGATAGGCGCGTCGGCAGAGGCGGCGGGTGGTGCGATTTCCTTTGCCACCGCGTAGGCGTTCGAAAACGAAATCGTTGTCCAGCCCCCGGCGAGAACAGCCTGACGATGCCCGAGCGGATCATTGTCCTCGACACCGCCCAGAAGCGCATTGGCATCCGCCCAGACGCGGGTCTGTCGAACGATACAGTTGGCGGCGTTTCTTCGCTGCTTTGGCACGTCGAGTGCTGCCTGCATCATGTCCAGCATGCTCTTGGTCACGGCGCCCGTCGGCCACAGGCGCTTTGCGAAGGCTTTCATCGCGACCGGATCGACCTCCGACTGCGTGTAGCTTGGCTTATAAAAGCTGAACAGCTTGCTCATGTCGATCAATGGCGCGACCGGTACCGGGCATATGAAAGGACGCGGTTTCTTGCCCGCACCGGCATCCTGAACCTTGGCAGGTGGCAGATCGAAAAGATAGTGAAGCGGCTCTTCAGCGGCGGCCGGAACGGTGAATAAGAGGAAGGCAAAAATCAGCCACATTACGACGCGATTGAAAGGCTCTTTCTTCCGCCGGGGCTTTGAAGCCATAGGCATCTATCTCTCCAGTTCCGGTGATTGGCTGTGCTGTTCGTGGCAGATAACCATAAGGCGATGTTTGCGGCAAAGTTAACCCTCACCGCCCATTTTCTCCTTTTCAACCCAGACCGCAATGTCTATGTTGCACCGCAAGATCAGGGCCGCAGACCGTGCCGCTTGCTGAAGATTAAACAGCTCTACTGACATATTCTCGAACAATAGAGTAGTCATGCCGAAAATCACACTTTTCTCGACAAGCAATCTAAAGCAGGGTCGCTCGGAGCATCTCCAGAGAATGATCGATTCGATCGCGAGCGCGAAAGCCGCCGATCCTTCGATCGATGTCCACCTTTATCTTCTTCTGCAGAATGTTCCTGACGACGCCGCCGATCCCGCCTTTCCTGACTGGATCAGCACACGACGCATCAATCATCAGATTTCGCTCTCGGCGGCTCGCAATCTCCTGCTTCAGGAAGTGGTCAAGGCCGGCGTCGTCACCGCCGACAGCATCTATGCTTTCCCCGATGACGATTGTTGGTACCCGGAAAAAATTCTAACTTTGGTTGCTAATCTATTTTCAGCGAAGCCAGAGATTGATTTTTGGTTCTGCCGCTATAGCTCAACACCCGAGATTCGAAGTGTTCTGGCAACGGAAGCCCCGGCATTGCAGAAAGTGATATCGAGAGCATCGTCGAACACATTCTTCTTCCGCGGAAGGCTTCTGCCGAACTTGGCGGCATTCGACGAAACATTGGGAGTCGGTGCCCGTCTCAACGGCGGCGAGGATACCGACTACGCGATACGGGCTTTTTATCTCGCCCGTGGCACACTTTTCACAGATGCCGCGCTCGTCGGCCATCGGGATCACGATCCAAGCCTCAAGCCGAAATATTTCCCGGGGACGCTCTACGCCATCGCCGCTCACAAGAGCCGCAGCCTTCCCGGAATAGTCGCCTTCATACGCAAACTTCTTGTCGGCGCAACCTTGGTCATGAGCGGAAAGCTGCCGCTTTCGCGCTATATTGCTGCGGTGCGGAATGCATAACCGCGGTAAGAAGCCCTTCACGTCTTCGCTCAATGCCAAAACGAGGCGCGCATGAATCGTAGTTCCGTACTCTGGTCAGCTGTTCGCAACTGGGGACCGCGCTTTGGCACCATCCTCACCTTTTTCGTGCTGGCCCGGATTCTCGATAAAACCGAGATCGGGATGTTTGCGGCAGCCTATGCGCTGGTGTCGCTGACGGAGCTGTTTGCCGATAACGGTTTCGGCGACGCAATCGTCCGTACGCAGGACATCACGCGCGGCATGACGACGAGCATCCTGATCCTGAACTTCGGCCTCGCCGTCCTTATCTATGCGCTCCTGACGCTTTTCTCCCCCGAAATCGGTGGCCTGCTGGGCGTGACGGGCATAGAGCCTGTTCTGCAACTCGTCGGTCTCTCGCTCGTCCTCAACAGCTTTGGGTATGTTCCGCAGGCCCTGCTCCGCAAGGAGTTTCAGTTCAAGCGCCTCGCCTTCCGCTCATTGGCATCAACCGTATTCGGCGCGCTGACCGGACTGGCCATGGCTTTTCTGGGCTTCGGCGTCTACAGCATGGTCGGTCAGTTGCTGGCGACCACTGTCATCAACGTCGCCTTTCTCTGGTACCCACCTGTGTTGCGGCCTGCCGCCCCGCAGATCGCCGGAATGAAGCACGTTCTCCATTACGCTCTAGGCATCTTCGGGTCTCGCGTACTCAACTACGCCTCCCTTCGAATGATCGAGATCGTTATTCCGATCTTTTTCGGGCCGGCCGCTCTCGCGCTCTATATCATGGGATCGCGCGTTCCGGCGGTAGTCGCACAAATGCTGACCGCCGTAATGGTCGACGTCAATCTTCCGCACTTTTCCCGTCTGGTTGACCGCCCACCACTCCTCAGGGAGGCGTTCTATACGAGCCTGCGCTCACTTTCGATGATCTCCGCGCCGGCCTTCATCTCGATTGCCGCGCTTTCGCCGGAGATCGCCCGCATCTGCTTCGGAAGCAACGGCATAGATTCCGATTACATCATGTTCTTGGCGGCAATTCTCGGAGCGGCCCAATCGATCGGCTACTGCAATGAAGTCATGCTGAATGCATGGGGCTTGCCGCGTGTCGTTTTCCGGATGCAATGCTGCGCCGCACTGCTCGTTGCCGTGATCCTGACTGTTCTTCAACATAGCAGCGTATTTACACTTGTAACGGCATATGTTTGCTGCCATATAACTGTTATTGTTGGAGGTATACTTTACGGATCGCACAAAACTGAAGTTTCTGTAAAAACAATTATCAGCAAGTGTGGGGCTTTCTTCTTGTCGGCCCTCGCAGCCTTGGCCGCGGTTCATTTGACAAGGTCATATGCCATCTCACCCGATTACCCCATATTACTGAAGGCGATGATGCTCGGAATGCTGTTCGTCGCGACTTATGTCGTCGGCATCGGGCTGCTCGACCGGGATGCCCTGCGTGGATGGTGGAACAGAGCGCGAATGATAAGAGCCTGGAAAAAGGCGTAGTTTTCCAAGGAAGCGAGTCGTCATGTTTAGAGAAATAGCTGGAGACTTTCGAAGTCATAAGAGAGCCCTGATCTCACAAGGCTTCTGGGCGCTTGCCTTTCACAGATACGGAAGCGCTGTACGTTCGATCAAGTTCGCGCCTATCCGTCTGCCGCTGAAAGTCATTCATGTCTTTCTTATCAAATTTTCCGAGATCTTTTTCGGGATATATATCGGAGCAAACGCGAAGATCGGCGAGCGATGCGTCATTGAGCATTTCGGATCGATTATCGTGCATTCCGAGGTGCGGATCGGCAATGATGTTCGTCTGCGTCAAGGCGTGACGATCGGCAACAAATCAGCCGACAAGCCGAACGACGTGCCGATCCTGCATAATGGAGTAGACGTGGGCGCGGGTGCGAAAATCCTCGGCGCCGTTGTCATCGGCGAACGCGCAGTGATCGGAGCGAATGCCGTCGTCGTCAAGGATGTGCCGGCAGGAGCTATTGCGGTCGGTGTGCCGGCGAAGATCCGATACAAAGAAACGCCAAGCCCAGCCATCGTCCAGCCGAGATCAAATAACAATCGCTGACCGATATTGCCTGCCAACCGAAAATCGATTGGCGAGCAATGGAATTACGCCAGTCCATTCCAATATCTTAGGAATAATTCTTCCCGGCATGGCAGGCTTTGCCTGAGCTGAGCTCAGTCAGAGCATGTCCCGCCGATCGCCTCGACGATTGTCGGCACCATGACTTCAGCCGCAGCGGCAGGCGTGGGATGGACGCCATCCGGGATTCCTGTCGAGAGTTCGCGGTTCGATAGCTTCGCCCAACCGGCGCTATGATCGATCACCGCAACGTTCCATTCTGCCGCAACACTGCGGTGAGCCGAAATGTAGCTCTCGAGATAGGGTCTGATCGCGCCCCGCAGCCCCGACATAGGGTTCATCACCATCATGAAGATACGCGCATGGGGCAATCCCGTCCGCAGCCTTTCCAGGATGGTTGAAAAGTTCCGCTGGCTGGCACTGACGCTCATCCAGCGGTTCAAGGCAGCGTCATTGGCGTAAAACTCGACGAGCACTATGTCAGGGCTCTCGGCGATCACCCGGTCCACAGAAGACAAAGCCCATTCGGTGGTTGAGCCACTCTTTGCCACAATGGCGATATCAACGGGGCGGTGAAGGCACTGCTCGAGGGCGTTCTCGAGACCTGCCTGCCATCCGCCCCTTGCCGTCAGCGATGTGCCGAACGTTACGATCTTCAGTCCTGCCGCGGCCACATCAGCCCCCTGCAGAAGAAAGAGAGCGATCAAACCGGCAGCAAGTTTCATCAGCCATTGGAACCCGCGGCAACGGTCGTCGGCGCCGCACGCCTTTTCTTCAACTGCATGATCTTCTCTTCGAAGAAGACGAAGGAAGCGATCGCTACGATCATCGTCAGAATGAAGGCCGTAACAATCTGCATGACCTGGAACGCCGTCCCGTCCCGCATCCCCGTTGCTATGGCGACAAGCCGTCCTGACGGACCAAGCAGCAGGCCGTGAAACAGGTAGAAGCCGTAACTGACAACGCCTACGCCGCGGATCAGCGGAAGATCAAGAAATCTGGTCGCGGCAGAGTTCTGGCAGACCGTCACCAGCATGATCAGCAATCCGGACAGAAGCGGCGCAATGATCAGCGCTGCATTCGGATGTCCGCCAAAAATGAAATAGAGGTGCTGCAGAACCAGGAGCACGCCCAGCGCAAGGATCGCCAGACTGGAAAAACGCAGGTTGATCGTGCCGAGCTGTCTGGCGACGAGTCCGAAAACGCCGCCGACGGCAATGGCATAGAAGCCCGACAGGGAGTTGACGCGGAACATGAGTTCATCGCCAAATACCCACAGGCTCGAAACCGCAAGCAGCAGAAGCAGGAATATCAGAAGGCTGGACCGCCAGTATCGTGATGGCAGCCAGATGAACAGCAACGGGAACAGCACGTAGAACTGCTGCTCCACCGCAAGCGTCCACAGGTGGGACAAGGGTCCCAGCCAATCATGTCTGACGAAGCCGATATAGATGTTGGTCGTGTAGGTCACGAGCCAGCTGATACTGCCGTAAAATTTGTCGACATTGTCGCCCGCGACAAGGGTAACGGTCGACAGGAAGATCAGTGCCAGTGTCAAATAATAGACTGGGAAAATCCGCAAGGCTCGATTGCGCATGAAAAGCGCGATCTCTGTCGAAGCATCGGAACTTCCCGCTTCGATGCGCTGCCGCGCCCGAAACAGGATTGGCACGATCAGGAAGCCGCTCAACGCAAAGAATACCCAAACGGCAAGCGTTCCCGATTCCGACCTTTTTGTCAGGCCCGCATGATCGGTCAGTACGAAGAGAACACATATCGCCCGAAGGCCGTCGAGACCTTTGATGGCTTTGCCGACACCGAATACCTTCTGATAGATTTCGTGCATACTGGTTCCTTGGCGGGTATTTACATCAGACCGAAAAGATGGACCTGGCGTCCGGCCATCCATGTCGACCGCAACAGACGTCCTGGCGCTTCATCGGGCAGCTTTGACGGAATTCTGGAGCCTTTTGGAAAGGTTGGCGATGGAGCGCTCTCCAGCATCTACGATTAAATCAGGCTTAAGACTATCAACGGAATGCACCCGTGCCAAGCCAAAACCCCTTCCCGGCGCCATAGCCCCGAGCCATTTTCGATTGGCACCCTAACACAAAGAAAGGACGCGCAAACGGCGCGACTGTGACAATTTCGCGAAATATCGTGATCTCGCCGGAAGCCGTTCCGAATTTTGTTGCAATGCGGTATCATATCGGAATTCGTCGCCAATTTCTCCTGCCCGAATTGAAGCCAGAGAGAAAATGCATCTGGACGCGATGACTCCGGGGTCCTAAGAAAGCAGGGACAAAATCGTTCTCGGCTCTTCTCAGGTACCGATAGACATAACCGCTGCCAACTATGACACGCGGAAGCATAGGCTGGCGCGCATGGGTGACAGCGGTAAAAATCTTGCTTGAATCATCGATGAAAATCGAGCGAACGAAAGGCTTTCAATGACGCTGCTAGCACCTGCCTCCCCGCCGCCGGCCGATAATCCCGCCTATGGTTATATAAGAGGTCTTGACGGCTTGCGGTTTGCCGCGGTCCTGATCGTCGTCGTTGCACATTTCCGGCTCTCGGCCGCGATCCCCGGCGGTTTCGGCGTCACGATTTTCTTTGCAATCAGCGGGTTTCTGATTTCGAGACTCCTGCTGTCGGAAGAACGGAATTATGGGAAAATATCCCTGCCGCGCTTTTTCGCCCGGCGATTCCTGCGGCTGATGCCGCCGCTTTTTCTGATGATCGCCATAACCGTGCCGATCTATCTGATCTTCGATCGCGAAAACGTGCTGGTCAGCCAGATTTTGCTGGCGATCTTCTATCTAGGCAACGTACCGGTGGTGATGAATGTCTTCACGCCGATGCCCGAAGGAATTCACAGTTACGGTCCTTTGTGGTCGCTGGCTGTCGAAGAGCATTTCTATATGTTCTTCCCATTCCTGCTTCTCGCCCTGCGGACGTGGTCTTCTCGCGTTGTACTGCTCATCGGCGTCGTGATTCTCAGCCTGGCGCTGCGCATCCTGGCAGCCTATACCGTTCCAGACCCGGAAAGCTTCAACTACTATTTCACGCTGACGCGCCTGGATTCGATCGCCTGGGGCTGCCTGCTGACATTCGGCCTCGCCAATGAAGCGATCAGGAGCCATTTGGTCAAACTTCGTGGCTGGAAGACCTTCCTGTTCGCCATCATTCTTCTGCTTGGCGGCATTGCCTTCCGCAATCAGTTTTTCCAGGACACCTTCCGCTACACCGTCCACGGCTTCGGCATGTTTCTACTGATCAACGCCTTTGTTTTCGGAACGGCAACGGAAAAACTCGTTCGCCTGGCCGAATGGCGGCCAATCCAAATGGGCGGACGCATCAGCTATGAAATGTATCTGTGGCACCTGCACGTATGGTTTGTCGTCGGGCTGGTTTTTGCTGGAAATTACTGGCTTCGATTCTCGACGAGCGTGATCCTGACAGCCGTCGTAGCCTACGCGTTTTATAACCTGACGACGACAGCGACAAAGCGCTGGTCCAAGAAAGCTGGCAGCAAAAGCGTCGAAGACGAACGCCAGAAGGTTTACCAGACGGTATCGACCGCCGATGAGACTGACGTCCCCGAGGCAAGAACGCGCACCGCCAGCTGAAGCAGGAAGAAATCGAAACGGCTTTCCTTTTGTTTGGAAAGCCGTTTTCAAGGGACAAGACCTAGCAAGCACTTACCTGGAAATTACCCGGGACTGAACCGGGTCCCGCTGTTTCAATTGCGGATACGCGGCCCCTTTTGAACCGCGCCTCTCTCCTCATTCCATCGCGGCAGCGATTGGGCGCAGCGATCCGATGCGGCCGATCGCATACTTGACGATGATTGGCCCGACGACACCTGCCGTTGTCGCAAGGAGGAGAAGCAGCAGCGCCTGATCGCTGACAGAGAAGAACCGCCCGAAGACGGCCTTCACCGCTCCGACAAACATCGTGTTCAACAGGTAGATAGCGAACGCGTTCTGGCCAATGAATTCCAGGACGCGGTTCTGGTTGCAAAGCCGGGAGCGGATAAGACCGTGGAACACGACGAGCGACGCCATGCCGACGAGGAAATAGCGCCATTCGGAATCGAAGGAGAGATAAAGAAGTACGAGGAAGACCGCAGTCGCGGGAATGAAATACCGCTCGACGAACCGCTCCCAAACGTCCTTGTGCAGGCAGGCGATGCAGCCTGCCATGAAGAACGCATAGAACATGAAGATGCGGTTTATGTAGACGTAGTCCAATATCGAGTCATTGTAGAACATCATGACGTGCAGGCCGAACATGATGATCGATGCCGCAAACAATATGTTCAGGCTTACATTCATGCGCGAGAACAGGAACGTCGTGCCGATCGAAAAGTAAAAAAGCACGATCAGGTACCATACGAACATGGACGGGCTCTGCTCGGTATGGATGAAGACGTGCTGAACAGAGAGCAGCAGGTCATTGACCGGCTTGTCGACCGATACGAACTGACCTGCGAAGAATTTTCCGAGAATGACGATGGCCGCCATGATGAAGAACGGAATAAGAAGCCGCTTTGCGCGCTTTGACGTATAGGTCGACAGCGACCCCTTCAGTTTGTGAGCGCCGACATAGACGAAGACATAACCACTCAGGAACATGAAGAGCGGCATGTGGAAAGCGTAGATCGCCTTACGCAGACCAATAGCCCATACAGGGAAAGCTGCATCATAGGTATGCCCCCAAACGACAAGGATGATAGCCAATCCTTTGAGGCGTTCGATATCACCCAGCCATTTACGCTGAGGCCTTGCCATGGGCTGGGGAGCTGAATCCATTTGCGACGTGTTCGCCGCGTCTTCTTGCTGGGACATATGATCTCTATTTAACATTTGAGATAAAGGCGGGCGTCACCGGGAATATCACGCTGTCAGCTACCTGCAAAGCATAAAGCACCGCAGCGTTCGACCAGTCGGACCGCCGACAGAAGCCCGCCCCCCTTCACCGGCGCATTCGATCACGGCCGAACTGAAGCTCTCTGTCACCAGGCATCGGACTTAGAGACCCCCGCCCTCCTCTGTCACGAAAACTTCGCACAGCCTTCAACAAACTGTCTCGTCTGCGCGCTATCCGTCGCCAAAACGGAATGCAATTTTTTTTGCAGAGGAGAAAATTATGTCAAACAAATTGCAGAATACGGCTGCCATCAGCCTTGTCGCTCTGATGTCCATGGTCGGTTCGGCGCATGCCGATACGACCGTGAAGTTCTGGCACAGCTTCAGCAAATCGTCCGGCGAAGCGCTCAACAAGATCATCACCAATTTTGAAGCTGCCAATCCCGGTATCCATATCGAGGGCGAGTTTGTGGGCGATTACAATGACATCGTCGCCAAGCTGCAGGCCGCCATTCCCGCCAAACGCGCGCCTGATGCCGTCATCATGGAAGTCACCCGCTACGGCCTCTTTGCCGACCGCGGCGCCCTGACCGACCTGACACCCTATTTCAACGCCGACCCGCTAAAGGACGACCTTTACGACTACGCACGTGAGGTCGGCGTCTATAACGGCAAGAACTACATCGTGCCGTTCAACTCCTCCACGCCGGTCCTCTATTACAACAAGGACATCCTGGCGCGCGCCGGCTTCACGACGGAGCCGCCGCTGAAGACTTTCGCAGATATTCTTGCCGTTTCGAAGACAATCACCGAGAAGCTCGGCTCGGAAGGCATCACCGGCATTGCAGCCCCTGGCCAGTTTGCGCGCTGGGGTCTCGTCATGTCCAATGACAGCGAGCTCATCGATTCCAAGACCAACGATGTCCTGCTCGACTCGCCCAATACGATCGAAGCCTATCAGTGGATGGCCTCGCTCGTACATGACCAGAAGGTCGCCTCCCCGGATAGCGTCACCGATGAAGATGTCGGCCGCGACGCTTTCTTTGCCGGCAAGGTCGGCATCTCCCTGAATTCGACGGGCGATTACGGCGGTGCCAAGAAGGCGCTCGGTGACAAGCTCGAAGTGCGTCCGATGCCCTGCAACAAGGTCTGCTCGGTTCCGATCGGCGGCGCCGGTATCGGTATCCTATCAACCTCTTCTAAGGATGTTCAGGACGCCGCTTACAAGTTCATCAGCTACGCTGCTTCGCCGGAAGCCAATTCCATCTGGTTTGCCGCAACCGGCTACCTGCCGATCAACAAGAAGAGCGCCGCCCAGCCGGCTGCCATCGAAGCGCTTGCCAAGAAGCAGGGCATCGACGTCGCCATCAAGCAGCTTGATTTCGCTCATGGCCGCGCTCGTCCGCCCGTCGTCACCTGGATGCGCTCGACCGAATACAAGATGTGGGAAGCCATGGCGCTCGGGCAGCGCGATGTCACTGAAACGATGAAGGATTTTGCCGCGCAGACGCGCGAAGAAGCCAAGCGTTCCAGCAACTGAGCCTCTCACTTCAGCAATACGGCGGGTCTTGAACGGCCCGTCGTCTCAACTGTTCCGGTCCCATGCTGCGCAAACTCACACCCTATCTTCTTGTCGCACCGTTGATGATCTTCATCACGGTCTTCACCTACATTCCCGTCATCACCAGCGTGAACCTCAGTTTCCGGCACTGGGACTTCCTGTCGCCGACTATGCCTTTCGTCGGCTTTGAGAATTACCGCCTGCTTTTGAACTCCCGCGACTTCTGGAATTCCTTGCAGGTAACCGCGATCTTTGCGCTGTTCTCGGTGCCGATCCGGCTGGCGCTCGCGCTTGCCGTTGCAAGCTATCTCGTGCGCGAAACCTTGCCCTCAAGGCTCCTGCGCGGTGCGCTGTTTCTGCCCTCCGTAACCTCGACAGTCTCGATCGCCGTTGTTTTCTCCTGGGTCTTCGCCACCGATTACGGCATGGTCAATGCGGCGCTGACTTCGCTCGGCCTCGGCAAGGTGCAATGGCTCCAGGATCCGCAACTCGCGCTCTGGGTGCTGATAGTAGTCAACACATGGAAGCAGCTCGGCTACGATATCGTGATCTATATCGCCGGCCTGCAGGCGGTGCCGCAGGAACTTTATGATGCTGCCGCCGTGGATGGCGGCCGCCGCTTTCATGTCTTCCGGCGCGTGACCGTGCCCCTGGTCATGCCGACCACCTATTTCCTGCTGGTGATTTCGGTGATTGAAGCCTTTCAGGTCTTCACCATCGTCAACATCATGACCCGCGGCGGCCCGGCGGGTGCGACCGATATGCTGGTCAATCTGCTCTACCGCGTCGGTTTTACCCTTTTCGATATCGGCAGGGGATCGGCGCTCGCCGTCCTGCTCTTCATCTTCCTGATCGTGCTCGCGCTGATCAAATCCTTCGTCATCGGCCGGAGGGTTCACTATGAGGCTTAAGAACCGTCTTGTGACCGGGCTCGCGCTTGCTGCCGGCCTGATCTTCCTGTCGCCCGTACTCTATTCGATCTGGATGTCCTTCGAGACAGCGCAGTCCTATTACACGGGCCAGTACGAGTTCACGCTAGACAACTACGTCCGGGCCGTCGCCGAATACAATTTCGCGCGCTACCTGCTGAACAGCATCATCGTGTCGGGCCTGGTGACGCTGCTCGGCATTACGGTCGCAACCATGGCAGCCTTTGCCTTCGCGCGCTACCAGTTCCGCGGCGGCAACCTGCTCTTTGGCGCGACCGTCGCCACGCTGATGATCCCGAGCCATATCAGCCTGATCCCGAACTACCTGACACTCGCCAAGGCCGGTCTGCTCGATACCTATGCCGGTCTCATCCTGCCCGCGATCTCGAATGGCTTTGCCGCCTTCTTCCTGCGCCAATACATCAAGGGCATCCCGAAAGCGCTGGACGAGGCCGCCTATATGGACGGCGCAACACCGCTGCAGGTGCTGTGGCGCGTGATCGTGCCGATCGCGAAGCCCGCCATCTTTTCCATGGGGCTCTACATATTCATTAGTGAGTGGAACAACTACATCTGGCCGCTCGTCGCCGTTGGCAAGGAAGACCTCTACACGCTGCAGATCGGTCTTGCTCGCCTTTATCGCATCAATCCCGGTGAAGGTCTGGTCGATTGGCCACTCGTCATGGCGGCCTGCACCCTCAGCATGCTGCCCGTACTGCTCGGCTTCCTGCTGGTCGAGCGACATCTCGTGCGCGGCATTACGCTCGGCGCGGTCAAATAATCATGAACAAGGACAAGCATAGAATGACACGCATCGCTTCGCATCGCGGCGGCACTCTGGAATTCGGCGACAGCACGCCGCACGGTTTTGCCGCGACGGCAAGAATGGCGCTGGAAGAAGTCGAGTTCGACGTCCATCCGACAGCCGATGGCGCAATCATGGTTCATCACGACGCTACTCTTGACGGAACGACGGACCGCAGCGGCGTGATCGCGGCGATGAGCGAGGCGGAGGTTCGCGCCGCCGTCATCAATTACGGTGCCGGCGGACATCCGATCTCGCTTGCCGAACTCTGCGCCCTCTATGCCGACAGCACGGTTGACTTCCGCTGCGAGATCAAGCCGGGGGTCGACGGTCGCCCCTATGAGAGTTTCGTACCGCATGTCGTAGAGACCCTCGCCCGCCACGGTATGCTCGAGAGGACGATCTTCTCCTCCTTTCTGGTGGAATCGCAGGATGCGCTTTCAGCGGCAACCAGCCGGCCGAAACTCTGGCTCGTCAGCCCGCCAGTGCTGCGTCAGCTCGGGGCCGCGGCTGTTATCGAAGTCGCGAAGTCTCATAATATCCCGGAAATCGGCGTCCACGTGGACACCGCCGATACGGCACTGATGGCTGAAATTGAAGCCGCAGGGCTCGATTTTGGTTGCTGGGCGGCCCATTCGGCCAGGCAGATCGAAAAGGTGCTGGCACTTGGCGTGAAAGTCTTCACGACAGACCGCCCAAGCCTTGCCATCGCCATACGCAATCGCATCGAGGCGGAGACTGCGCAATGAGCGGGATCGTCGTGCGCGATATCAGAAAGTCCTACGTCGGCGGCCCGCAAGTCCTGCACGGCGTCTCCATGGATATCAAGTCCGGCGAATTCATCGTTATCGTCGGCCCTTCCGGTTGCGGCAAGTCTACCCTACTGCGCCTCATCGCAGGGCTTGAGCGGTGCGATGAGGGTGATATCGAAATCGGCGGCCGGCGGGCCAACGATCTCGCTCCGCAAGATCGCGACATTGCCATGATCTTCCAGAACTACGCGCTCTATCCCCATATGACGGTGCGCGAGAATATTGCCTTCGGCCTGGAACTGCGCGGCATGCCGAAAGCCGAGCGCAATGCGCGGGCTCAAGATGTGGCAAAGATGTTGCAGCTCGAAGCCTATCTCGATCGCAAGCCGGGTGCCCTTTCCGGCGGTCAGCGTCAACGTGTGGCGATGGGCCGGGCCATGGCGCGCAACAGTTCCATCTTCCTGATGGACGAGCCGCTGTCGAACCTCGACAACGCGCTGCGGGTCGCCATGCGCACCGAAATCAAAGAGTTGCATCGCCAGCTCGGCGCGACAATCGTTTATGTCACGCATGACCAGACCGAGGCGCTTTCACTGGCCGACAGGATCGCGGTGATGAAGGACGGAAATCTCCTGCAGTTCGACACGCCGGAGGCAATCTATGACCAGCCGCAGAACCGCTTTGTTGCGGGCTTCCTGGGTGTTCCCGCGATGAATTTCATGCCTGTCGAGCATCTTCCGGGCTGGCGGGGCCGACCGGGCCTGACCGCCGGACTAAGGCCCGAATCCATGACAATCCGCGCCGAGGAACCTGCGGAGCCTGCCTTGCCCGTCCGGCTCATGCTGTCGGAAATGACAGGGTCTGATATCATCCTGCATTGTGAGAGCCCGGCCGGACGCATCACGCTTACCAGTCCGCGCAAGGATGTACCGCGCCATTCCGACAACTTCTGGGTCATGTGCGACCTTGACCAGGCCGTGTTTTTCGATAACCAGAGCGGGAGCCGCGTCGATCTTTCAGCCGGAGATCGTCGAATTTAGGCGCCGCTGATCGTTCCGGTTTGGAAAAGCGCAAGAAGTGATGCAATGGAAAGACAAAGCGAGATTCCGCAGCTTCTCGGCGATCTTATCAGCCGCAACTCGACGAAGCTCACCGAGGCCGATACGCGCCTTCTCGACGTGATGATGCAGGATCCTATCCGCGCGGCGATGGAAAACGGCAAAACGGTCTCCTTCCGCGCCGGTGTACATCCGGCCTCGGCGGTGCGGCTGGCACGCCGCCTTGGCTTTAAAGGCTATCCGGAATTCCGGACCTTTCTGCAGGCGAATCTCATCGAAGGCGGCGGCGATTTTGAAAGCCCGGCCGCCCGCATGGCCGCCCGTCTCGTCCGGGCGGAGGACGGCGGCGTGCTTTCCTCCGTTCTCGACAGCGAGATCACTGCGCTCCAGCAGGTGCGCAACGCTGTTGCCGACGCCGATATCAGAGGTTTTTCCGAAGTGCTGCGCGATTGCCGGCGCGTCTTCGTCTTCGGGCGTGGGCATTCTGCCGCCCTCGCCTCGCTCATCGCCCTGAGGCTCAATCGCTCGGGCTATCCGTCAGTCGATCTCGCCAGCCAGATGCATCTGATCGCCGAAGTGCTGGCTACGTTGAAAACCGGCGATGTCGTCTGGCTGCTTGCCTTCCGCAAAGCCTCGCCCCTCATCCATCAGATCCGAATGATCGCAGCCGAAAGAGGTGCCAGGGTGCTGGCGCTGACCGATCTGCTCAGTATCCGCATCGATCCGGCACCCGACAGGCAGATTTCGGTTTCCCGCGGCGACGCCGGCGAATCCCAATCTCTTGTCGTTCCCATGACAATCGCCAACGCGATCATTCTCGACCTGGCCGCGATCGATGACGGCCGCTCGCTGCGGGCGCTTGGGGCCTTCAAGGCTTTCCGCGCCGACTGCGGTCTCTCACCGGTGATCCTGTAAGGCCAGAAATCCGCCACCGTGAGGAACATGAGATTTTCCCGGGAGACATTTCAGCCTCCCGGATAAATCAGCTCGTAGCTCAAGCCGCCCGGGCGGCCTTGGCGGGGATTTCGACGTCGATTTCGAGGATTGAGACGTTCTCGCCGCGATCGATCCTGATCTGCAGGCGATCGCCTTCGATTTCGACATGCTTGGCGATCACAGCAAGGATCTCTTCTCGAAGGATCGAAACGAGATCCGATCCGGGAGAGATTCGTTCATGTGCCAAAAGCAGTTGCAGGCGTTCGCGCGCAACCGGCGCGGTTTTCCTCTTCTGAAAGAAATCGAATACGCTCATGCTGCCCTCCGTCCGAAGATCTTGCCAAACAGACCACGCTTCTCGCCGGGGATCGAAACCGGAAGAACTTCGCCGTTAAGGCGACGGACCGCTTCGAAATAGGCCTTGGCCGGCGCACTGCTCTGATCTGCAAGCGTCACCGGAGCGCCAAGGTTGGACGCACGCAACACATCCATGCTTTCCGGGATGATACCGAGCAGCGGGATCGACAGGATCTCGAGCACGTCATCCACTTTCAGCATGTCGCCGCGTTCGGCACGGGTGACATCGTAGCGGGTGAGAAGCAGATGCTTTTCGATGCGCTCGCCGCGCTCCGCCTTTTCCGTCTTGGCATCCAGAAGACCGATGATGCGATCGGAATCGCGTACCGAGGAAACTTCCGGATTGGTGACGATCACAGCGATATCGGCGTGCCGCATCGCAAGCGTTGCACCACGTTCGATACCGGCCGGGCTGTCGCAGATGACCCAGTCGAAATGCTTCTTAAGCTCGGTGATGACGCGCTCGACGCCTTCTTCGGTGAGGCAGTCCTTGTCGCGGGTCTGGGACGCCGGCAGCAGGAACAGCGTTTCGAGGCGCTTGTCACGGATCAGCGCCTGGGTCAGCTTGGCGTCGCCCTGAATGACATTGATCATGTCATAGACGACCCGGCGCTCGGCGCCCATGACGAGATCGAGGTTGCGGAGGCCAACGTCGAAATCGACGACCACGACCTTCTCGTTTCTTTGCGCCAGCGCGGCCCCCAACGCTGCAGTCGAGGTTGTCTTGCCAACGCCACCCTTACCCGAGGTTACAACAATGACCTTTCCCATATCCCTCTCCTGTTTGAACCATTCACCCGTTAAATCAGTCGCGACGCCATGATCGCATCATTCTCAAGCCATAATTGCGCAGCCTGGCCACGCAGATCCGCCGGCAGATCGTCGGCGGTCTTGTAGATCCCGTCGATTGCCAGAAGCTCGGCCTCCAGCTTGCGGCAGAAGATTCGCGCCGCTGAATTGCCGATCGACCCGGCGAGTGCGCGTCCGCGAAGCGCGCCATAAACGTGGATCGAACCACCGGCGATAACTTCAGCGCCCGAAGCGATGGATCCGATGACCGTTACATCCCCCTCGGGAAAAACAATCGACTGACCGGAGCGCACCGGCTCATGCAGTACAAGCGAAGACGGAGCTGCACGAACAACCGGTGCAACGACTTCTCGCACTTCGGCCGGCTGCGCCTTGTTCGGTTTCCGCGCCTCGGTCTCCGCGCTAGCGGTAGGCATCTCCACATCAGCGGCCGGTCGCCCACCAACCATGCCCGGCGGCATGCTGGCGTCGAGCTGCGATGGTCGCGCGCCTTCAATACCCATCACTCTGACGCCGCGCTCGCCGAGAGCCGCAACCATTCCCTTGAGGGCGGCACGATCCAGCGCGAGTTCACTGACATCCAGAACAACCGGCCTGCCGAGGAAGAAACCAGCTGATCGCGCAGCGAGGTCGTCGAGACGTACGAGCCAATCCTCGAACGGCAAATCAGGTGTCAGCACGACCGCAAGAAACGATCTGCCTTTGATGCGAATGGAGCGCGCTTCGGTTAACACGTTAGTAAACTTGGTTAATTTCGGTTTAAAAGCTTTAGCTGCTTCATGGTTAACAAATCGTTAACGCAGTGCTGATGGAGCCAAAAAATGGCTCCCTGAAACGCTGGCGAACAATCCACTCAACGGCGCACCTCATACGGGTTATATTTCGGCCTTTTGCCTGAAGAATCAGGGCCTTGCTTGATTTGAGGGGCAATAGAAGCCGGAAAGCCTTCGGTCGATTGAGAGCCATGCTCTTGCTAAGATCGCATGTTCGCTCGCAGAGTATCGCCGCCTGTATGACAGACTCAGATCAAGGGCACGCGGAGAAGAAATGACCAGCTTTTTGATTACGGGACCGGAAACGGCAAGTTTCACCATCCTCCTTGCCCATGGTGCAGGCGGAGCGATGGATTCTGCGTCGATGACCGGTCTAGCGAAAGCGCTGGCAGACGGCGGCTTCAAAGTAGCTCGATTCGAGTTTGCCTATATGGCCCAGCGTCGCCAGACCGGAGCGGTAAAGCCGCCTCCTCGTGCAGACCATCTGCTCGGCGAATATCGTGCGGCGATCGATGAACTCAATGCCGGCAACCTGATCATCGGGGGCAAGTCGATGGGCGGTCGTGTCGCAAGCATGATTGCAGACGAGACTTTGGCGGCGAAGAAAATCCGGGGCCTGCTTTGCCTCGGATATCCGTTTCACCCGCCGGGAAAGCCAGACCAGCTTCGCACCGCGCATCTGGAAAGCCTGCAAACGCCCACACTGATCTGCCAAGGAACGCGTGACCCCTTTGGATCAAGAGACGAGGTCGCAACCTATTCGCTCTCCGATCAGATCGATCTGCTCTGGCTGGAAGATGGCGACCACGACCTCAAGCCCCGGAAGAAGATCTCGGGCTATTCCGTTGGCGACCACATGCAAAAACTATCCGCATATGCAGCGGCCTGGGCAAAACGGTTATAGTAGTCGGGGAAATACGCGCATAACGCGATTTTTCTGTCGAAAGCGGCCACTTCTCCGCATTTAAGACTATTCACTAAACATTTTTAAAGGGTTTGCTTGATCGAATGGCGCCCTCGCGCATCCGCGCGGAAATCAGGTCCTGAACGAAGCGGCTCTCAACTGAACATGCGCTTTGTCATCCGGCGGGAAATAAGGCATGGGCACGACTGACAGCAGGAAGATCCACGGCAATCTTTCCATCTATCTCGACCTGCTGCGGTTCGGCGCAGCCGTTGTCGTATTTCTCTCCCACGCGCATGTCTTCCTTCTCCCCTCCATCAAGATCGGACCTCTTGGTTGGGGGCGGGAAGCGGTCGCCGTTTTCTTTGTTCTTTCAGGATTTGTTATCAGCTACGTCAGGCAGGTGAGCGAAAAGGAGTGGCGCGTATACGTTGTCGCCCGTCTCGCCCGAATTATGCCTGTTGCCCTGCTGGCGATTGCCGTGATCTTCGTGGCCGACAGTATCGGGACGCATGCCAACGGCTTTTACTACGATTTCATCAACACCGGCTTTTTCACGCCAGTTTCGATCGAAGCCGCGCTCGCCTATGTGACCTTCACCAATCAACTATGGTTTGCGCATGCCGTTTTCGGCAGCGGCGAACCTTACTGGTCGCTGGGCTTTGAAGTTCAATACTACCTGTTCTTCGGCCTGCTGGCCTTTTCGCCGAACCGCGCGAAAATACCGTTGCTGTGCCTCTGGGCCGCTTTCGCCGGCCCGAAAATCCTGATGTCTATGCCGTTGTGGCTCATGGGCTGGTTGACGATGAAGTGCGTCATCGAGCGCCCACCCTTTCGGCGTCCCATCGCGATCGCAATGATTGCCGCATCGGTCGTGCTGTTCTTCAGCTTGAAATTTTTCGCCGATCGCGCCGCAACCAACATGTACGAGACCTGGTCACCACCTCAAGAAGCGATCAACTTCGTCTACTTCAATCTCATCGGCGTTGCCGTGGTCTTGCATCTTATCGGTGCGGCATCGCTGCTTCGCCAGGCTCGGCCACTGTTCGAAAAGACAGGTCCGGCGATTAGATGGCTGGCTGGCGGCAGCTTTACGCTCTATCTTGTCCACCAGCCGCTCATTCTCATGTTTGCATCCTTCCTGCATCCGGTGGAGGAGCATGTTCCGACGGCGGCAGCCCTGCTGGTTGCCTGCTTCGTCCTTTGTTTCCTGCTGGCAGAGGTCGCCGAACGCCGAAAGAAGTTCTTCGCCCGGCTCATCGTGAGCCTGCTGCCAGCGCTGTCGCGGACAGGCCAGAGAATGCCCGTCGATATTGCTGCCGACCCGGTTATCTCTAACCACGCAACGCCGACGACTTCGCAGCTCATTCGCGTTCTCGAGGAAATGCAAAACGCGCTCGATGGAGAAGAAAAAGTGGTCGACAGTCATGACGCACCACCTCGAGACCGCGTATCGCGCGCTTGAGTGCCCTCCTCAGTGAACGCTCGGGAGCCTTACCGCGGAGGCGAAATCTTCTGCCACCAGTTCGCTGATCGCAATCAGTGTTTCCTCGATCGTAAAACCAGAAGCCACAGTCGCCTCGATCAGATCCTGCAGATCAGGTCCGATAGCCTCGCGGCAATCGTCAAGCCGATCATCGGAAACCGTCAAACTACGCAACTCTTCCATGATGTCCCTTTCCAGAACAGAGGGGCCAGAATAGAGCGCCACCGGCTTATTGCGGCGGCGCTGCTGTTATCAGCGCGCAGACGCGCGGCGTCTTGCTGCCGGTAGAAGCCCTTCACGCTGCATCTTCTTGCGGGCAGCCTTGCGCTGCCGGGCTATCGCCTGGGCTTTTTCGCGGACGCGGCGTTCGGAGGGCTTTTCATAGGCCCGACGCTCCTTCATTTCTCGAAACAGTCCTTCGCGCTGCATCTTCTTTTTCAGCGCGCGCAGAGCCTGTTCAACATTGTTGTCTCTAACGATGACCTGCATGTTTTCTCCTTGCGAATGATGGAACCGAACCCGCTCGCCTGGCGATCTCGCGGCATTCGTCCTGCACGGGTGGGCGCAAATCCAAGCAGGCTTGGATCAAACGATCAGAGGATCTGGCTTTGCCGCTGCGTGGTTGCGGCTGCGATAGGTACTGGACCAGCCAATAGTCGATGTTTGCCAAAGTCTTGTCTGGACCGCGCTTCCTCAAGAGGAGATCCTGCGGTCCGATGGGAGCTTACCCATCCGATACGGGTGATAGGAGGTAAGTAAGAGCGGGGTGACGTTATTGCAAGCAGGCCTGATTCCACCTCGGCGTCCGGGCAAAGGAACTTTCTGAAGCCATGTACATTCCCCTCGCCGAGTGCGGACCGTGTCAACCGGACGCGACGGGGATGGTGAACATGGCGATTTTTCCGGTTTCCCACCATGGCCAACGAAATGGCAGACGAGCACCCAACCTGTCCGGCCCGCCTCGCCGTCTGGAGGTCGATTGAAAATAGCCACCTACAATATCAACGGAATTGTCGGCCGCCTCCCAATACTCGTGCGATGGCTGCAAGAAGATGCGCCAGACATCGTCTGCCTTCAGGAGCTGAAGACTCCCGATGATAAATTCCCCCAACGGGAGATCGAACGCTTAGGCTATCGCGCCGTCTGGCACGGCCAAAAGAGCTGGAATGGCGTGGCAATCCTTGCGAGAGACGTTCTGCCGGTGCTTACGCGCCGAGGCTTGCCGGGAGACCCGGACGACAGCCACAGCCGCTACATCGAGGCTGCCGTAAGCGGTCTGCTGATCTGCTGCGTCTATCTTCCAAACGGCAACCCTGTGCCCGGCCCCAAGTTCGACTACAAGCTGCGCTGGTTTCAACGCCTGCATCACTATGCCGGAGAGCTCCTGGACATCGAAGTCCCGACCCTCCTCATCGGCGACTTCAACGTCATACCGACAGACATGGATGTCTATTCGCCGGAACGTTGGCGCGATGATGCCCTGTTCAGACCAGAGGTCAGGAAGGCCTATGCCAGGCTGGTTCAACAGGGATGGACGGATGCGCTTCGCCACCTTCATCCGGACGAGCGAATCTACACCTTCTGGAAATACTGGAGAAACTCATTCGAACGGGATGCCGGACTGCGGATCGACCATGTTCTTCTCAGTCCAGACATCGCCCCACATCTTCGCTCTGTGAGCGTCCGGCGCAATCCGCGCCGGTGGAACCACACGAGCGATCATGCACCCGTCATGATTGAGCTCGACCTGCCTTACGTGGCGGGCGAGAGCCGTTGAGTTCACAAGTATAGAGCGCCGGCGAAACCTCCTCATCCGCACGCTCCGGAAAAAGTTGCCGGCGTATGCGATCCAGTGCCTCTGCTTCCTTGCGCGTTCTTGCAAGCAGATCGGGGGTAACATCGCCGTAGCGTTTGCCATCCGCCGAAGCAACACCGACCGTCCCGCCGCTCGACAGGAAGTCGCAGAAAGATCGCACGGATCGAAGACGCGTGGTGATCTCGATATAATAGCTATCGTAGCCGGCCATGCTCATCTCCTTCGCTCTCAAAGGTTAACGCGCACTGCGTCAATATGATGGCGCTCATTGCGTGGCTCGGCGGTAGCTTCCTGAAAGCACGGCCCTGAAAGCACGGCCGCGATCGAAGCCGTGGGTCATCACCTGCATGGGCGTTATTCTCTTTTGGTGGAACATTCATCCGTCCACCGCCTTTGTTCTCTCAAGGAGAAATTGCCATGGCCAACGCTCGCACCACTTTCCACGAAGTCGTCTCGGAGATCGCCGCGCTCACGATTTCAAATGCAGCCGATCATATCGGTCAGTGGACGGTTGAATATCTGACCCGACGCGAAATCTTCTATCAGTTTTCGGGAAATTGCAGTCTCGCAGGTGAGGACGTTACCGGGCATCGGTTCGACGGTACACGCGACACGCTGACAGCCCTACCACCAAATCTGCTCGTTCCCGCCATCTCCGATTTCGACAACAACACAATCATGGCCTTCTATATCGGGCCGAGCATATCGGTGACGACGATCGCTCGGGAAGCGGTCGATTGCTCCGTGCGGGCTCCGGAAGTACTGCTGGTAGACATCACCGTCGATGACGAAGATTTGCTTTCAGGTACAAGATCACTGACACGGCTGGCCTTCGTTGGCCTCGATGCCGATGAAGGATGGTCGCCGCTTGTTCCATGCGCCGATATCCTGACCATAAGTGACATGATCCACCCGTTCTGGTGCCACGGCAGACAGGTTGCCAGGGGCGGTCTGCTGCAGATCAGGATCTGACGAGACGATCCTGCGCCAGATGCGAGCTCAAGTCCGGGGCTTCTCATGTTCGTGAGCGGTCGCCGGGTCGTCACTCAGTCGAATAACTCACCACGTCCAATCTGTCCTTGCTTCGCATCGATATCGCTGATCGACGGATCCTCGGCGGGATCCGGATCCCTTGTGTTTGCTTCCTTGAGCGAGCGGGCCGCCTCGACCAGTGCCACTGTTATTTCATCCGTGCTCCAGCCCGCCGCGTTGGCATCAGCGACAAGCGCCTCCAAGGCCATACGGGCAGCGTCTGTCGCCTCCTGATACCGATGCGTAGGATCATTCGTTGTCGGAACTGGAAAACTCATATGCGTTCCTTTCGAGCGTTCGAACAGATGTGGTGTTTGAAGTGAACGCAGAGGATTGCAATTGGATGCGTCGATCATCTCGACGTGCGACGCAAGCCAGCTTGTATCAAGCAAGGCTCCTCGATGAACGCCCGTCTCTTGGCAGCGCGGAGTGAAACCTTGAGTGAACCACACCCGCGCAGAGCGCAGAAACGAAGACCCCGGAACCAACCGCGAGCATATCGGTTGATACAGTGAATTCCAAGCCACGAGAGAAGCGTAACCCGCGGAAAAGCCGAAGGGAGGTTTCAATGTATGTGAGCGACGCAAAGGTAACGCACCGGCACAAGGCCTGGCATGTCGATTTCTTCGGCGATGCCGGTGAGCAGTTGACTGTACGCCTTCCCGAAGCGGCGGCGGCGAGCGAAGAAGCCGCACTCGATCGCGCCAGGGAAATGATGGTGCAGTTGACGCCCTTCGGCACTCGCGGCGGCAAGCCAAGCCTCAATCGCTACGACAGTTTGAGCAACGGCAATTTCGACGACGATCAAACGCTCGTCGGAGTGAAGCATTAAGGGAGGGAGTTGGATGACCATACGACAGGGGAGCTGCGGTTGCGGCAAGATACGCTACCAGGTCGAGGGTGAGCCGAAACGGATCGGGCTTTGCCATTGCACCGACTGCCGGCAGGAAAGCGGCGCAGCCTTTACCTACTACGCCATCTGGCGGAAGGGCGCGTTCATGACCACGGGGGAAACCGCAGTGCATCACGGCCGCCATTTCTGCCCGACCTGCGGTTCGCGGGTCTTTGCCTACGACGAAGACGAGGCCGAGATCAAACTCGGAACGCTTGAGGACGCGCCAACCGGCCTCAAGCCCACCTACGAGCTTTGGATCAAGCGGCGCGAACCCTGGCTACAGCCGGTGGAGGGAGCAGAACAGTTCATGGAAGATCGTATCTGATCGACGTGGAGAGTTTGGCAATGGCCCACAGGCGATCGATCCCTGTTATCGCCGAACTCCCCGTCAATTATTCGCTTCGGGCTGATCACCCTTAGCGAGAACGCAAAAAGGCGAGAGGCATCACTGTCATGCCGGAAGAAGGCAGTGATCTGGACCGTGCCGCCACCAGGAGCGTCACGGCAATGATGCCGGCGAGTTTCAGCCAGGGATAGTTCGCAAGCCGCTGATTGGCTCTCCCATCCGCCGATTGGGCGCGTGTCGAAATGGCGGTCTTTGCCTGCTCGCGGAGGAGAGCGACGCGTCGGCGCAACGACGTCAGGTCCGCCTGCAATCTTGCGAGCTCGGCAGTCTCCTGCTCCTCCGCCGATTGATCGACCCGCGGCAACATAGCCTCCTCCGCTTCGGCCGCCTTTTCGATATCGGCAAGATGTTCATCAACCTCGGCTTTCGTTTTGAATCCGCGCGTTCGTATATCCGTCATGGGCACCTCCATCCGGCGGGTCGATTATCGCAAGATGAGAACGCGCTCAGCGGTGATAAGTTCGAAGCTCGCGGATACATCCCGCCTTGTGCCCGAAATCTCACGCGACAGACAATCGAGTGGGCATCTCGTTCCCCACTGCACGGTCGAGGCGCTCGACCAAAGCTCGGTTTTAGAGGGCATCAGCATCCGGGCCGCTAGCGCGCACCTGTCACATGGTTCAGCTCCGCCATCAGGGCGCGACCGCTGGACCACGCGATGACGACATAGGCAAGCAAGCCAACCACAACCCCCATCAACAAGTCCACCAAGGGCAAATGCAGGCTGCCGCCTGTCATATGCAGGGCCAGACCGACGGCGCCGACCATGACGCAGGCGCCCAGCCCGGCGGGAAGAACCCTGCGCAACAGGGAGGGCCAACGGAAACCCGTGCCGCGCTGCAGGAAGTAGAGAGAGATTGAGGTGGTCAATGCCGCAGCCACGACCTGCGCGATCGCGATATTGACGAGGTCCGGGCGGACCCAGCCGGCAATCGCAAGACAGGCGAGGCTTGTTGCTGTGAACACCATATTCAGCCGTGGCAACAGGGAGACCCGGCCGATAATGCTGAGTACGGGTTCGTTG
This sequence comes from Sinorhizobium sp. B11, assembly GCA_039725955.1. Taxonomy (NCBI): domain Bacteria; kingdom Pseudomonadati; phylum Pseudomonadota; class Alphaproteobacteria; order Hyphomicrobiales; family Rhizobiaceae; genus Sinorhizobium; species Sinorhizobium sp. B11. The sequence continues at coordinate 629,973 of CP091033.1, read as the reverse complement.
AGCATCTGGATGACGGCAATACCGCGCGCAGCTGCCAGAAGAATAAGCACTGGGGCGGCCGCGAGCCACTGGACCCCAAGCAGCACGCTGACGAGCTGCTCGGATACGACGGCAAGCCCCATGAAGACGGGAAGAGCGGCAAATGCGGTAGCCGCCATGATCAATGACGTGAGCCGGCTGAGGCCTTCCGCCCCGCCGCCCGCCGCGCTCTGCTGGCGGGAGAAATAACTCCATGCCAGCATTCGCACGGGTTCGGAAATGAGCTCTGTGACCGCGCCGACGATGCGGCTTGCCATTCTGTAAAGGCCGACCTCCGTCGCGCCGATGAAGAACACGATCAGGAATTCCGCACCGTAACTTTGCGCGAACTGCATCAGGCGTGACGCCAGGAGCCGTGTAGAATAGGCAAGCGCCTCGCGGGCGGTTGTTAGTTGGAATTCGAAGCGCGGAAGCCAGCGCGCAAAGCCCGTCGACATCAGGAGAGCGACGATGACGACGCAACAGCGTCCTGCCGCGAGCGCGACAATGCCCCAGCCGAGCAACAGTCCGCCGGTCGTCACCAGAAGGCCCGCAAACTCCGATGCCGCCTGATAACAGGCAAGTTCACGCAGGCGTCGTCCCCTGACCAGTACGCCGCTCTGGCAGATAATGAACGTTCCGGGCACGATGGTCGCCATCAGCAGCAAGAGAGTGACAAAGATCGATCCGGTGGGTGCCAGCCAGACGAGCGAAACGACAAGCCCGATCAGGCCAAGGATGGTGAAGGCGAAACCGCTTGCAAGCGCGCAAAAAAGGACCGTACCGGGCAGCTCTCGATCGTGCGGCGCAGCAATCAGGTATTCGCTCCATCCGGCTTCGGCAATCTTCGATTGCAGCAACACGGTCGAGGAGACCATGGCAAAGACGCCAACGTCGGCCGGTGAGAGGACGCGGGCCGCGACGAGCAACGTACCGATACCGCAGAGCTGACTGACCAGACGAGCGCCCGAAACCCATAGCGCATCCCGCGATGTAGAGACACTACGCGGCTCCTGGTCCTGATCTGCGCCGAGTAGTGATGCCGTACTAGATGTGCCCATGGTCACATGTTCTATTGAGTTTATCTGGAATTTATATTTGCATTATTACGCGTACCGCACGTGTTACCAAAGTAACAACTTTGGTGTATATTCTATGTTGACGATCTATACTCACTTCTGCATAGTCAAGATGGAATTACAATCCTGCATATGAAGATTGGTCGGCACATGCATGGATTTCATCCGGCCCTTTGTGACGACACAAATCGTTTATTGGCCAATTTGGCCGGAGGTACATAATAATGATCATACTTGCACATCGTGGCTGGTGGCTTGCCCCCCATGAGCGGAACACTTTAGGGGCATTCGACAAGGCTTTTGCCGCCGGGCATGGCGTCGAACTGGATGTTCGCGACCTGGATGGCGAACTGGTTATTTCACACGATCCCGCCACAACCGGCGCATTGTCCTTTGCGCGCGTTCTTGAGTGCTATGCAGCAAATGGCGCCCCGGGCCGGCTCGCCATCAATATCAAGGCGGACGGCCTCTGCCCTGCCCTGGTGCCGATGCTGGAACAGTATGGGGTGACGAAACGTTCGTTCGTTTTCGATGCCTCAGTTCCCGATCTCAGGCCCTATCTCGACAGCGGCATCCCGGTTTTCACCCGCTATAGCGAAGTCGAGCTCTACCCATCCTTCTACGAACGTTGCGAGGGTGTCTGGGTAGATTCCTTCACCGAAAAGCCGGCATCCATCGAACGCGCGATTGATGATCTCCGACGCGGAAAATACGTCGCGATGGTCTCGCCGGAACTGCACAAGCGCCCGCATGAGGCAGTCTGGGCTGCCTGGTCCGGCGCATTGCGACAGGCTGCGAAGAGTGGGCTTCCACTCGAGCGGCTGATGATCTGTACCGATCTGCCCGATGCAGCCGAGCAGAGCTTTGCCTGGATGGTTGAGGAGGAAGTCACATGATCCGTGCTGTTTTGTTCGACATGGATGGCGTGCTGATCGATGCCAAGGAATGGCATTATGAGGCGCTGAACCGGGCGCTCGATCTTTTCGGCATGCCGATCGATCGCCAGGCGCATCTCACCACGTTCGATGGCCTGCCGACCCGCCGCAAGCTGGAGATCCTCTCCCGTACCAACGGTTTGCCGAAGGGACTGAACGAGCTGATCCATGAGCTGAAGCAGGACTATACGATGGAGCTGATCTACACCCGCTGCAAGCCGGTGTTTGCCCATCAATATGCGCTCAGCCGTCTCAAGCACGACGGCTACAAGATCGCTGTCTGCTCGAACTCGATCCGCGTCACCATCGAGTCCATGATGCGGCGCGCCGGACTGGCGGACTATATCGACCTCATCGTATCGAATGAGGATGTCACCCGGGCCAAGCCGGATCCGGAAATGTATGTGACGACGATGGAGCGCTTCGGTCTCAGGCCGGATGAGTGCCTTATTCTCGAAGACAATGAATATGGCCTGAAGGCCGCGCGAGACAGCGGCGCTTACGTCATGCAGATCGGAACACCGGCCGACGTTGTCTACGGCCGGATCGTATCCGAAATCAAGCGTGTATCGGAGGTGATGGCATGATCGTCCTGTTCCCCACCACGGGCACAAGCCCGCATTTCAGCCCGGAAGACTACGCCTATCCGCGCCCGCTCATCGAAGTGGCCGGAAAGCCGATGATCCTGTGGGCCATCGAAAACATGAAGTCGCTTGGCGGCGATACGCATTTCCTCTTCCTCGTCGATCAGCAGGATGCCGTCAAATATTCCTATGAGCGGATCTTCGACCTCAGCACCAATGGTCGCTCCGAAGTCGTCATGCTGAAAGGCGCGACCGCCGGTGCGCTCTGCACCTGCCTGATGGCGATCGACAGGATCGACCCGACCGAGCCGCTGGTGATTGCCAACAGCGACCAGATTATCGACACCCGCCTTGCATCCGTGATTGCCGAATTCGAGGCAGCCAAAGCGGATGCCGGCGTCATCACCTTCGAGACGATCCACCCGCGCTGGTCCTATGTGACGCTTGGCGATGACGGCCTGGTCAACCGTACATCCGAGAAGGATGTGATCAGCAACAAGGCGATCGCCGGATTCTATTATTTCCGCGAGGCCCAGATTTTCTTCAAGGCCGCGACCGCTGCCTTGAGGCACGGGGTCACGGTGGATGATCGCTACTATGTCAGCTCCTCGCTGAACGAGGTCATCCTGGATGGCGGCCGTGTCGTTTCCGCAAGCGTTCCGGCAGACCGCTACCACAGCTTCTACAATCCGAAGATGATCGAGAACTTCGAGCTCAATGGGGTCCGCCGCCTGTCCTCCGCACAGGCCCAGCGACCCGTGCAGCTGGTAGTTCCGGCCGCCGGCCGGGGCAGCCGCTTCGCCAAAGTCGGGTTCACCCGCCCAAAGCCCTTCATCGACGTGCTTGGCCGGCCGATGATCCAGCATGTGCTGGAAAACACGCTGCCGCCCGGCGGACAGCCGACGGTCCTGCTGCTGCGAGAACATCTGGACAGCCAGGCGGATGCGGTGGCCGAACTGCGCTCCCAGGGCGTCGGGATCGTTTCGGTCGATCAACTTACCGAAGGCACCGCCTGCACTGTTCTGCTGGCGCGCCAGCACCTCGACGAGGAAGCTCCGCTTCTCATCGCCAATTCCGACCAGGTTGTGGACATGCGTATCGTCGATTTCATCGATGACTGCATGTCGCGCGATCTCGACGGATCGATCCTCGTGTTTCGCGATCCGAAGCGCGACCCGAAATGGTCTTTCGCCGAAACCGATGCCGCAGGTTTCGTGCTCAGGGTTGCCGAAAAGCAGCCGATCTCCGAACTGGCGACGGTGGGCATCTACTTCTTCCGCCGCGCCGGCGATTTCATGAAGGGCGCGCTCGACATGATGGTGCACAACGACCGCACCAACAACGAGTTCTATGTCTGCCCGGCCTATAATTACGCCATTCGCAACGGTGCGCGCATTGGCGTTTACGAGATCGACGTCAGGAACATGCACGGGCTCGGCACGCCCGAGGATCTGGCCGAATATCTGCAGGGTCGCGAGCCTGCCTATGCGTGACGTCGCAACCAGCCCGAGCGCGATGGCGCCGCTGAACATCATCATTCCCATGGCCGGGAATGATTTTGAGCGACCTGACGGCTCGGTGAAGGCGGAAACGCCGGTTGGAAAGACGACATTGCTCGGCGCCACGCTGGAGGCGCGCTCCTGGTGGAGCGGTGCGGCTGTGCCTGTTTTCGTGCTGCGGGACAGGCCAGCATCACAGCGCTACGCCCGCGAAACATTGCTGGCGCGCTATCCAACAGCGCGCATCGTTTGGCTGTCCGAAATGAGCGGTGGCGCCGCCTGGAGCGCTGCGGCCGGTATGGCACTCGTCGCGTTTCCGGACGCGCCTGTCGTCATCGATCTCTGCGATATCATGTTCGATTGCGATGCTGATATTGCCGACATCTTCGCTGCCGACGCCAATCTCGGCGGTCTCGCGCTCACATTCGCTTCCCGCCATCCGCAATACAGCTATCTCAGCCTTGGAAAGGATGGCCGGATGCAGGAGGCAAGGGAAAAGGTCGTCATTTCCGATCATGCATCGGCAGGCGTTTATGCTTTCCGCAACGCCGCCGTTTTTCATCTGGCTCTGGCCCACAGCCTGGAGAACCGAGCGCGCCTTTCGCACAACGGCCTGCTCTTTGTCTGCCCGATGCTGAACGGCGTGGTCGCTCACGGCTTCGATGTCCGGACGCTACCGGCGCGCAATGTGTTCGATGTGAAGATCGCAGACGCGGCCCTTGCCGGCTAGCGTCGACGACGGAGGAAATACTTGTGCCGTCCCGCTTCGACCGGGACAAGCGGAGCCTTGCTGACGATCCCTTGACGCGCTTCGCGGGATCAGAGGACGAGTAAACGGGAGATCATCATGACGGCCGGAACATCAAGCAGATTACCCTCTCTCGCCATTATCATACCCTGCTACAACAATGCTGAAACGCTTGCCGAGGCGCTCGACAGCGCTCTGGCACAGGATTATCCGGACTTCGAGGTTCATATCTGCGACAACGGCTCCACCGACGGCAGCCGGGAAATAATCGAATCCTACTCGTCTCCCTTGCTGAAGCCGGCTCTGCACCGCGACACCGTACCGCGCACGGACAATTGGAACCGCGCCTATACCGCCGGCGCGAATGCTGATTACCTCGTCACACTGCACGCCGACGATCGCCTCGCTCCGGGCGCGTTGCGCGCCATCGGGCGCGCGGCAATGCGCAACCCCGCCCTGATCCACGGCCGTTTCAGGCAGATCACCTATGAAGGAGACCCGATCCCTGGCCACCGCTTCGCGTGGAGTTACAGCAACAGCGGTGAGGCCTTCCGGGAATTGCTGCTGCTCAACAATATGGTCGCGATGCCGGGTGCGACGATCCGGACGGATGTCTTCTTCAAGGCCGGCCGCTGGGATCCGGCCTGGCAATATCTGCAGGATATGGAGCTCTGGTGGCGCTGCGGCGAGCTCGGAGAAGTGGCTTTTGTCGCCGACATGCTTGGCGACCACAGGGCATACAAGCATCCGCAGGCGCTGCACCGGCACGCTGAGGAACATCTGCGCTGGGCGACGCGCAGACTTCGCAACGCTCCAACCGCCCGCCTGCGGCAAGCCGCCGCCGACGGGCTGAACGCCTATCTCACGCGCCTCGAAGCGGAAGTGGATACCTTGCCGGATGTCGCGGCCAGTCTGGTGGAGCCCGTGAGGGCAGCCAGGGCAGCACTCGCGAAGGCACCGGGAACACGCGTAGATGCCCTTCGCCGGCAGAGACTGTTGCGCATGCGGGCCGCCTCGCTCTCAGCTATCACAAAGCTCTTTGGGAGACTTTCACCCTGGCAGGCCTTGTCGCGTTGACGATCGACAGCATTCTCAGTTGAGATCCGTGTAAGCGGTAGTCTTTCAAATCGTTTTCGTGGCACGACTACCGACTGGGTTGGATCTAGTTCCCGGGCCGTTTGACAGGAGGTCGTGATGAGCTTCATCGCGGCCGGTCAGCACTTGCTGCACGCGGATCCATACACGGCCGCCGCGACGGTCATCGTGATCCCCTATGGCAAAGAGGAGTGCAGAGAGAATGCGTGCCATCGCAAGCAGGATCGCGATGACAGGCATGGTCAAGCCACTGGATCTTTCTTCGTGATGGAAGGAGACGCGGCAGATGCCGCGTCGATGTTGAGGTTAGTTGATGACCTGGATCACCTTGCGGGAAGAAGGCTCGACGATGACACGTTCATCGTTCACGATCGCATAGGCATATTTCGGATTGTCCGGAATGGGCGTTACGACAACAGTCTCCGGCAAGGCGTGGCCGACAACGACCTTTTCCTTGACGACCACGCGGGCCGAAGGAGCCGGAGCTTCGCGAACATAGGTGACGACCTTCTGCGGCGGCGGATCGATGGCCGTGCCGACAATTGCACCGGCTACGCCGCCGACTGCCGCACCAACCGGGCCACCGACGATCGCCCCGGTTACGGCGCCACCAGCGGCACCATTGACCGTCGAAGACTGGGCGAGTGCGATGCCTGACATGAGAGACGCGGCAACGGCCGTGCCCACAACTAGCTTGGAGAGCATTTTCTCCTCCTCTGGTTTCGAGGCGGCCTTCTTGACCGCTGCCAAACCAACGACCGGTATTCCTTGCTGTTCCGGATCCCGGACCTCAGTCGGACTGGCTTCAGACTTTGGTCCGATGCCGCGCGGACTGAAGTCCCTGCTCCGGAACGCACTGCCTGCTCGCCCGTTCGGCCCTCCATCGAAAGAGGAGTTAGTGATGGACGACAGGAACGAAATCCCGGAAATTTCCAGCGCATGGAACGCATCCCTGCTTGCGCTTGTCATCTTTCTTGCCGTCATGCTCTACGTCTTCGGCACGGCCATGTCGGGTGATACCGACGAGTTGACCGCCAGCATTCGCGGCGCCGATGTCGTCCAGTCCAGGTGAGGTGGAAAAGTCCGGCCGATGCGATAGTTTGCATGGATCGTCGCAAATCAGGTTGGAAATGAACTGGCTCATACGGTGGAACGCCCGCTCCCTCGCCTCCCAATTCTTCATCATGGGAGGACTCGTCTCACTTGCCGCAATGTTCGGGATCGGGCTCATCGTCACCCGACTTATCGAGAATGCCGTCATCCACAATTCCGGGGCCGCAACAGCTCTTTACGTCGACAGCGTGGTTGCACCCCTGCTTCCCGACATGCAGACGGAATCGCTTCTCGACGACGCAAGTGCCCAGGCGCTCGATGAAACACTCGGACAGGGCGCACTTGGCCGCCGGCTCGTGTCGTTCAAGCTGTGGCGCCGTGACGGCACGATCCTCTACTCCAATGAAAAGGAGCTGGTGGGGAAGACATTTCCGGTCAATGGCAAACTCGCCCAGGCGTTTGCCGGCTCGCTGGTCGCGCGTTACGAAGTCGCAAGCGACCCTGAAAGCGCCGAAGAGCGCAATCTGGGCAGGGCGCTCATGGAAATATACAACCCTGTCTTGCAGCCTTGGTCGGGAGAGGCCGTGGCTGTGCTTGAATTCTATGAGACTTCCGAAGGGCTGGAGGACAGCCTTGCACAGGCACGGCTCTGGAGTTGGCTGGCCGTGGCCGGCCTGACCGCGATTTTCTTCCTCACCCTCTCCATTCTTGTCTTTCGCGGCAGCCATACGATCGAAGTGCAACGCGAAGCGCTAAAGGCCAGGGTAGACGAACTCTCCGCACTTCTGGTTGAAAATCGCGGCCTGCAACGCCGACTTCAATTGTCTTCCCAGCGCGCCGCGGCCCTGAACGAAACCTATTTGCGCGGCATCGGTGCCGATCTGCATGACGGCCCGGCGCAGCACATCGCCTATGCCTCGCTGCGGCTCGACAGCAACCTGCTTGTCGACGCCGCTGTCCAGCCGGAGGCACGCGAAAAGGAGCTCACCTGGATCCGTTCGAGTCTCGCCGAGGCGATGAAGGAGATCCGCGACATCTGCAAGGGACTGGTACTGCCGCAAATCGAGAAGGCTTCGATTACGGAAATCGTGAAACGCGTTGTCGAAGCCCACCAAGAAAAGACCGGCACTACTGTCGATACAAAAATTGACGAGGACGATCCGGAACTTGCCACCGCTCTCAAAATTTGCATCTACCGCTTCGTTCAGGAGGCGCTCAACAATGCCTATCGCCACGGAGGCGGCGTGGAGCAGGCAGTCAGAGCAACATCACACGGCGGCGCCGTCCGCGTCGAAGTCAGCGACCGAGGCGAGGGTTTTGATCCGACGCAGGTAAGGCCGGCGAGCCTCGGTCTTGCCGGGCTCAAAGAACGGATCGATAGCCTTGGCGGGGAATTCGACATAATAACCGGCGAAGGCGGAACGACTGTCATCATGACCTTCGCGCCTATGGAAGTGGAGGATTAGGATGACGTCCATCAAAATCGGCGTGGTAGACGACCATCCCCTGTTCCGCGAAGGGGTGACCCGCAGCCTCTCCGAGGTCAGCGATTTTGTCGTCGTCGGAGAAGGTGCCAACACATCTGATGCAGCAATGATCGCCGCCGATACCCGTCCGGACGTGCTGCTTCTCGATGTGTCGATGCCCGGGGACGGCCTTTCGGTGATCGACGAAATCCTTTCCATAAGCCCGGAGACCAAAATTCTCATGCTCACAGCTTCAGAGGAAGTCGATACGCTGGTCGAGGCGCTGCAACGCGGCGCAAAAGGTTACATTCTCAAGGGTGTCGGCTCCCGCGGGCTGGCGGACGCCATCCGCACCGTTTTCAAGGGAGCCCGCTACGTCTCCCCGGCGATGTCAGCCAAAGTCATGGAATATTCGTTGAGCGGGCAGGCATCGGACAGGGACGCGCTTACTCCTCGGGAACGCGAGGTGATGGATCTCGTGGCGCAAGGCCTTTCAAACAAGCACATCGGCCTGCGTCTCGACCTGCAGGAGAAAACGGTAAAGCATCATATGACCCAGATCCTGACAAAACTCGGCGTAACGAACAGGACGGAAGCTGCCTTGCGGTGGCGCGAAAAACGCTAGCGCAGGAGGCGCGTGAGCCGCGTGCTGTCAGCCGACGTCGCCCGCCGGTTGATGATCGTACGGCCTTTCGAATCCTTCATGATGTAGCGTCCTGCACGTAGGGTTTCGGTTATTCCATTCGTATGCCGGACATCGATCGAGCCGTCCGTATCTTCGGTTGCGCGTGCTCCCGATGTCGATGACGCATTGCCCGTGCTGCCGCCTCCGGTCGAGCTGGATCGTCCGCTCCCGCTGCTGTTGCCGCTGCCACCCGAATTACCGTTTCCGCTCCCCCCGCCGTTGCCGCTCCCGCCGCCATTGCCGTTGCCGTTTCCCCCGCCGTTACCATTTCCATTTCCCCCGCCATTACCATTTCCGTTTCCGCCGCCGTTGCCGTTTCCACCACCTCCGCCATTACCGCCGTTGCCGTTCCCATTTCCCCCGCCATTGCCGTTATCGTTCTTTGCAAAGGCTGCTTGGCTGGCGAGCGAGGGAAACGAACCCGCCACATCAACCTTCAGCGGCGCAGCGGCAAGAAAACTCGCGCCGCAGCCCATCAGAAAATTGCGCTTGGAGATCACCATCGTCGCTTGCCTTGTCCTTTTTCCTCAAGTGTCTGCTCAAAGCAGGAAGCATGAGATTGACCGCTTGTTCCGAAATTGCAAGACGGTCGGACATAGGTGCCAGATGACCTCGGACTTTGGTCCGGGGCAAAAAGCAAGCGTCATCACCAAGGACGCGATCTTCTCACGGGAAGACTAAAATGATCTTGCCTAGATTACGGGAGCTACACACTGACGTCTTGGCCCGTCGAATGGCTGATAGCTGTTGTCCACAGCGCGATAGGAATTATAGCGGGCGGCGCACCATGATATATGCGGGCTCTGGGCTGCGTCCGCCGCGGGTAGCCCGACGGAGGGCTCTCTTTCTTCGATCACGCACGGTTTGCGGGGTCCCCCGTCAAAAGGCTGATATGTGTTGTCGGCCACATTATAAGACCGATAACGTTGCTGGCACCGGCTGAGATGACGACCGTCAGCCGTCCATTCCTGCTTCGGCTGCTCGATCGCCCCTGTCATCGTTGCATCAGGCGGCGCAATGGCCGTTACGCCAACCAGCTTGGCCGGCGTTGAGGACAAATCGTTAGCCGCAGCTTGAAGGGGCGGAAGCCGCTCGTAATTTTGGGTTTTTGGATCAACGTGTGTCGGTATCGTCGTCCAGAGCGGCGCATCGAGGTTGGCGAAATGATGCGGCGCCGGTTCGCGAACCCCATAGGAGGCAAAGCCGAGACCGCCAACCAGAACGATCGGGATCACCGGCAGAAACATGGATGGTGTAGCAAGCGACTTCATGACTCAGTCTCTCATTCCCAGTTGACATAGAAATTAGGAAGTGAGGTTTCGGTTCCGCAGCCGGATGGGAAATCGCATCTTTTGATGCTTATTTGGCCGGGATGGTGAGCCGCCTCCTGTAAATAGGAATTTATTGCCATCGCCCCGATTTTGACGGATAGCTGTTCTATCGGTTGATCCCGTCGACCGCAGCAGATTACGGGCAGAAAGAGTAAGCATGTCGCAGAGAGCGGGCAGCGCCGACCTCCCCCTTCACGGAGGGCGCGTGCCGCCATGGCTGGGTAACCGTATGACGACACTCGGCGCGCTGATCGCCGAGGCAATCGTGCACCATTACGGGCGCGATGAATTCCTGCGTCGGCTTGCCCATCCCTTCTGGTTCCAGTCCTTCGGCGCCGTCATGGGCATGGATTGGCATTCCTCCGGCATTACGACCAGTGTACTCGGGGCGTTGAAACGTGGACTGAAACCACTCTCCAAGGAACTCGGCCTTCATGTCTGCGGCGGGCGCGGTGCGCAATCGCGCAAGACGCCGGACGAACTGATGGCGATCGGTGATCGCACCGGCCTTGACGGTGCCGGCCTTGCAAAGACAAGTCGCCTGGTCGCCAAGGTAGATAGCGCAGCGGTGCAGGATGGTTTCGATCTCTATCTGCACGGCTTCATCGTCGCCGATGACGGCCATTGGGTGATCGTCCAGCAAGGCATGAACGGCGACAAGCGCCAGGCGCGGCGCTATCACTGGTTTTCCGAAGGACTGGAGAGCTTCGTCAATTCCCCGCATGCGGCGATAGAAGGCCGCTCGCAGGGTGAGATCATCAATCTTGCCGACCGCCGCGCTGAAAAATCCCGTCACGACCAGCTCGATCTCCTTGCAACACTTGGACCGGATCGCATCATCCGCGAGGCGGCAGCCCTTGCCCTGGCGGCCGGTCCCGCACCCGCTCCTGAGCCGGCAGAACAGCCGATGCTGCCGCACCTCATCATGCCCGCGCACCATGATGTGCGCGAGAGCGACGTCAATATGCGGCGGCTGCACGGCAACCTTGCTGCCGCTGCTGATCGTGGACCGGTCGATTTCGAGAATCTGCTTCTTGTGCCCGGCGTCGGCGCGCGCACAGTCAAGGCGCTGGCGCTCGTCGCCGAAGTCGTGCACGGCGCGCCCTGCCGTTTCTCCGATCCTGCCCGCTTTTCGATCGCTCACGGCGGCAAGGACAGGCACCCCTTCCCTGTACCGCTCAAAGTCTACGACGAGACCATCAATGTGATGAAATCCGCGATCGTGAAGGGCAAACTCGGGCGCGATGAGGAACTGCAGGCCTTGCGTCGTCTCGATGACCAGTCGCGCAACATGGAGCGGTACGTCACGGGCCCCGACCTCAAGGAAATTGTCGCAGGCGAATTCCGGCAGTCCTCGACCTTCGGCGGCCGAAGCGTCTTTGGCTGGGAACAGCCGCCGGAAGATACGCCTGTGGAAGAAACAGCACGCCCTCGTAAAGATCTCCGCTGAGCGCGTGCGTGCCACCGGTATCGAGCATTTCGGCGGTTTTCATCTCGAAACGATGAGGACGCGGCGCGAACGGAGTGTTCGTCGCCGAGAAGCGATCGACAGGAACATCCAGTCCTGAGATCGCTTCCTCCACATTGTTGAACGGCTAGCCGATCAGCAGCTTAACCCAGGCCTCGACATCATCGCCGCTGCTCAGGTCCGGCCGCACCAATCCGTCGATCATAAAGGTCGGCGAGACATGGATGCCGTTCTGGCGGGCATATTTGCAGTGCCATTTGATCTCCTTGTCGAGATCGGGGATAGCGAAGGCCTCTTTCAGCGCCACGCCGCTGTAGTGCTCGAGGCGCTCGATGATCTCATTCGGGGTGGCATCCATATTAGGACCGCCGGCGTGACGCTCGAACTCGAATTCCTCACGATGGGCGGCGACGGCCGCCATGACCTTCTTTGCGGTTTCCTTGCCACCATTCAGTGTCGAGGCTGCAAGAACAGAACGCACGATCACGCCGGAATAGAGATGCCAGGGCTGCGACTGCAGGCGGATCTTGATTGTGATCCTGTCCGCTCCGGCCTGTTCGAGCAACGCATCCAGCTTGTTGAACGTCCTGACGGAATAGGGGCAGGTCGGCTCCAGAAAGGCCTCGAAAATGCGCGGTCCGAAACCCCAAGCGAGCGGGTCTGCGTGCCATGAAGTCGTTGTCATGTTCATGTCCTTTTGTCCTGCGGATCGATGTTACCGGTCAGCATAATCGCCGGAGCAGCCTCCGTCGCTGATGATATGGCTGTTTCCTGCCTAATTATTCATGGCACATGAAAGGCATAAGACCGTTCGTTCCATCATCCCCCTTTCACAACGGCACCAAGCCGCTATGCTGATCCGCACGGATCAGATGATGGATAATTCGATGACGCAGACACGGCAGGGGGAATTGCGCGAGCGAATGACGATCCTCGGCGATGTCGATGCGGCCTCGTTCATCCCGTGGATCCGTCGCCATGCCGATAAGCTGGGACTGTCCCAGGATTTCTTTTACACAGGCACCGACCGAATCGAACTTGAGGTCGCGGGCCCCGTTGAGCTGATCGACATGCTGGAAATGGGGTGTTCGCTCGGTCCGATCGACGTCTGGGTGGACGAGATTCATCGCAGGATTGTAGACCCTGCCGACACACCGTAGCCCTGACCACATTTGAGCCCTGCCCTTTATTTAATCATTGTTGCCAATGCGGTTTTTTTATGCAAGCCTCTGACAACTGAGGCCGCTAGCTCGGCAACCGTGCGCGGCCAACGGCGCTAAAGCCTTGGGAAAATTGAGGACTTATACGTTATGCCATCTGATACGGCCGGCTCTTGGACGCCAGTCGCCCTTTCTGCTGATCTGCCGCCGGCAACCGTCATACCGGCCTGGACGCCAGCAGGATCGATCGCTCTCTGGCGCACTCAGTCGGGGCGCGTATCGGCATCGTCGGATCGCTGTCCGCATCGCGGGATGCGATTGTCCCACGGCTTCGTGCGCGGCGAGGCACTCTCCTGCATCTATCACGGCTGGAGCTATTCTCCGGCGGGAGGATGCATCCGCATCCCTGCCCACCCCGACCTCGTGCCGCCGGAAACGATCCGTGTCGCAATTCATGAGGTCGAGGAATCGGGTGGTGTCATCTGGGTTGCCGTTGGAGAACCCTCGGCGTCACAGCCATCGCTTGATGATCTCTTGCCGTTGCGCTCGTTGACTGCCGAGGCCGGCATTCCGGCGCTCGAAGCCGCTGCGGGCGCGAAAATTGGTATGGACGGGCTCATTCCAATTGCGAACTGTCCATGGGTCCGGCTGCTATCGACTGAGCAAGCAGGGCGCACGCTCATTCACGTCATGATCGAAAAGGATCGCAGCCCGGCGGACCGTGTCACGGCGTCCCGCGTCGCCGAGGCCGTGCGTCGGCAGGCGGAAGCGCGGCAGAAGGAGGTGGCATGACGAAGGCTGGCGCAATGATCGACGAATGGTATCCGGTCGGCCTTTTTTCCCGCCTCAGCGAAACCGGCACAAAGACCGCTCTGATGGGCGAGCCCATAGAAGTCGCGCGCACCTCCGATGACAATGCGCAGGTGACATCAGCCGATGGGCGCAGCCTTCCGGTCCGCATCCGCTACGGCCATGTCTGGTCGTCGCTCGGCAATCCCGGCAAGGAGCTTTTTGCCATTCCCGAGGCGGACCAGCCCGGCCGCCGCTTCGTCGATGTGGGCGTCGTGCGGGTGCGCTGCTCACCGCTGCGGGCGGTCGAGAACTTCCTCGACATTGCCCATTTCCCCTTCGTCCATACCGATATTCTGGGCGCCGAGCCTCATACGGAAGTCCAGAACTACAAGGTCGAGATCCGCGAAGACGAGGACGAGGTCTGGGCAACGCAGGTGAAATTCTATCAGCCGCAGGCCGCCAAATCGGCGACCGGCGGCATCACCACCGAATATATGTATCGCGTGCCGGCACCTACCTGCTCGGTACTCTACAAGACCTGCCCTCCCCGCCCCAGCGAATGGGACGTCATTACCCTCTTCGTCCAACCGCTTGCGGAAGACCTTTGCGACGTGTGGCCATGGATGGCACTCTTTGATGACGACACACCGATGACAGATCTCATTCATTTCCAGCAGATGATCTTCCTGCAGGACCGCTCGATCCTCGAGAACCAGATCCCAGCCCTTCTGCCGCTCGATCCCGGCATGGAAATACCGACCCGCGCGGACCTGACTTCGGTCGCCTACAGACGCTGGCTCAAGCGCCACAACTATACCTACGGTGCACAGTTGGTCGCGCAATGAAGCTCTACGACTACATTCTCTCGCCGAGTTGCTACAAGATCCGCCTGATGGCGGCGATCCTCGGTATCAAACTGGATATCCGGGCGGTGGATTTTCATCCTGGCGCTGAACATCGCGGTCCGGAACCTCTGGCGCTCAATCCGGCAGGGTCGATTCCGATCCTGGAAGATGGCGATCTCGTTCTGACGGAATCCTCCGCCATTCTCGCCTATCTCGCCGCCCAAGGCGCGCCGGAATGGTTGGGTACAAGCACGCCTGAAGAGACGGCGCGAGTGCAGCAGTGGCTGTCCTTCTCGCATCGGCTGACCGCCAGTCTCGGCGGCGCGCGGCTGCATGAAATGCTTCTGCGCCCCGGCAATATCGAAAGCCTTCAGGCGCAGGGCATCGCCGCGCTGCGCGAGCTGGAGGCTGGTCTCTTCGAACAGCAGCTTCGCGGTATGCGCTTCCTGGCGTCGAACCGCGCCACGATCGCCGATATCGCCTGTTTCCCCTATGTGGCGCTCGCGCCCGATGGCGGCATCTCGCTCGATCCCTATCCAAACATCCGGCTCTGGTTGAGGGCCGTCCGCAGCCTCGGCGGCTTCATCGAGATGCCCGGCATTCACCGCCTGCACGAGCTGAAGCCCGATCCTCATCCTGCGAAGGAGGAAAGCTGAGATGGCCGGCTACCTCCTGAAAAATTGCGCAGCCGTCATCGTCAATGAGGGCAACGGACCAAGCGTGCGCCGGAACGTGGACGTGCTGACCAATGGTCCGGCGATCCAGGCAATTGGCACGAACCTGTCACAGGAGCCCCTGCCATCAGGCACGATCATCCAGGATGCCGCCGGCTGGTTCGTTTATCCCGGCCTCGTCAACACGCATCACCATTTCTTTCAGTGCTTCGTGCGCAACCGGGCCGATCTCGACTGGACGAAACTGTCGGTCATCGAGTGGCTGGACCGCATCTACCCGATCTTCTCGCGGCTGAACGAGGATTGCTTCTACCATTCCTCGGTCACCGCCATGGCCGAGATGATCAAGCATGGCTGCACGACGGCTTTCGACCACCAATATTGCTTTCCCCGGCACGCCGGAAAGCGCCTGATCGACCGGCAGTTCGAGGCGGCCGAGCTTCTCGGCATGCGTTTCCATGCAGGCCGCGGCGGCAATACGCTGCCGAAATCCGAGGGATCGACGATCCCGGATGCCATGCTGGAAACGACGGATGAATTCATAGCCGATTGCGCCCGGCTGATCGACAGCTACCACGATGCCGGTCCCTTCAGCATGCGGCAGGTGGTCGTTGCGCCCTGCCAGCCGGTCAATTGCTATCGCGAGACCTTCGTTGAATCCGTTGCACTTGCCCGTGACCGCGGCGTGTTTTTGCACACCCATGTCGGCGAAGGCGAAAGCCCTGTCATCGAGGCACGGCACGGCATGCGTACGGTCGATTACTGCACTGAACTCGGCTTTGCAGGTCCCGACACCTTCTATGCTCACTGCTGGGAACTGACGCATGACGAACTCCGAAAGATGGCGGCAAGCGGCACCGGCGTCTCCCATTGCCCGGAACCGGTCTACCTTGTCGGCGCAGAGGTGACGGATATTCCGGCCATGTCGGCCTTCGACCTGCGCGTCGGGCTTGGCTGCGACGGCGCTGCCTCGAACGACAATTCCAACCTCATGCACTGCATCCACTCCGCCTATATGCTGCAATGCCTGTCGGCATCGACACGCGCTCACCCTGTTCCGCCGCCGGTCGATTTCCTTGATTACGCAACGACGGGCGGCGCAAGCCTGCTCGGCCGCGGCGACATCGGCCGTCTTGCCCCGGGCATGGCAGCAGACCTTTTTGCGATCGATACGCGGCGGATGGATTATGTCGGCACGCGACACGACCCGCTGAGCCTGATTGCCAAGGTCGGGATCGGCATGCCGACTGACCTCACCATGATCAACGGGCGCATCGTCTGGCAGGCAGGTGAATTCACCGGCCTCGACGAATTCAAGCTTTTCGCGGACGCCGAAGCGGCGCTCGCGACTGTGGAATTCTGAACAACCAAAAGAGGGGAACTGACATGTCCAACAATCTGACCCGCAGAACGCTGATGAAGAGCGCCGCGGCTGCTGGCCTTGCCACGGCCTTTGCCGGCCGCTCTGCATTTGCTGCCGACGAACCGCTCGGCATCGCTCTCGTCGTACCCTCGCCGATCGGCGATGTCGGCTGGGGTCACGCGCTTGCCGCCGGCATCGATCCGATCAAGGCCGCCTATGGCGACAAGGTGAAGGTCACGATCATCGAAAACATCGCCGAGGGCCCGGATGCCGATCGCATCATGAACAAGACGGTCGCAGACGGAAACCATTTCCTGATCGCCGGCTCCTTCGGCTATCAGAACGGTGCACTGCAGATCGCTCGCCGCAATCCCAAAGTCACCGTGCTGCATGCCTCGGGCTTCCAGGTCGCGCCGAACTTCTCGCCCTTCGCTGCCAAATATTTCCAGGGCACCTATCTGCTCGGAATGGCGGCCGCCGCTGTCTCCAAGACCGGCAAGCTCGGCTCGGTTTCGGCCTTTGCCATTCCCGAACTGATCACCTCGATCAATGCCTTCACGCTCGGCGCGCAGGCCGTCAAACCCGACATCGAAGTCTCCGTCGTCTGGGTCAACTCCTGGTTCGATCCGGCCAAGGAACAGGAAGCCGCCAAGGCTTTGATCTCGCAGGGTTGCGACGTCATCTTCTCGAATGCGCAGGATACGCCTTCGGTCATCTCCGCCTGCGAGGAAGCCGGTATCTATGCCTTCAACCTGAACTCCTCGATGAAGAAATATGCCGAGAAGACCTATCTCGGCTGCGTGGCCACCGACTGGTCGCCCTTCTTCAAGGCTTCGGTCGATGCCCACCTCGCCGGCACCTTCAAGGGCGCCAACGCCTTCCTCGGCGTTGCCGACAAGGTGGTTGAGGTTGTCGACTGGAACCCGGCCATCCCAGCCGACACGATGAGCAAGATCAAGGAAATCGAGGCCAAGATCGCCAGCGGCAGCTTCTCGCCGTTTACAGGCCCAATCGCCAAGGCGGATGGCAGTGAAGGTGTCGCCTCCGGCACCACGCTGACGGATGCCCAGATCGTCGCGATGGATTGGCACGTCAAGGGTGTCAAGACGCCGTTGCCGAAATAAGCCATGGAAAGCCCGCTCCTGTCGCTACGCGGCATTTCCAAGAGCTACGGCCAGGTCCATGCCAACCAGCAGATCGACCTTGACGTCGCTCCCCGCTCGATCCATGCCATCCTCGGAGAAAACGGGGCCGGCAAATCGACTCTGATGAAGCTGATCTATGGCGTCGAGCAGCCGGACAGCGGAACTGTTGCCTGGAACGGGCAGAACCTCAGCCTTGCCTCTCCCGCAGAGGCAAGGCGTGCCGGCATCGGCATGGTCTTTCAGCATTTCTCCCTGTTCGAGAGCCTGACGGTCGTCGAGAATATCCGCCTGATCGTCGCCGGCAACAAAGCCGAACTTGCGGAGCGTATCCGCAAGCTCGGACACGAATTCGGCCTGGAGGTCGATCCGCTCGCCCATGTGCACTCGCTTTCGGTCGGCGAGCGACAACGCGTGGAAATCATCCGCTGCCTGATGACCAATCCGAAGCTGCTGATCCTGGACGAACCAACATCCGTCCTGCCGCCGCAGGCCGTGGAGAAGCTTTTCGAGACCCTGCGCCGGCTGCGCGACGGCGGCGTTTCCATCCTTTTCATTTCCCATAAGCTGGAAGAGATCCAGTCGCTCTGCGACCGCGCGACGATCCTGCGCGGCGGACGCGTGACCGGTCATGTCGATCCGCGCGAGCATGATGCCCATGACCTTGCCCGTATGATGATCGGCCGTGACATGCCGGAACCCATGCCGGCGCTGCCGCTTGACGAAGGCGAGAAGCGGCTGGAACTGATAGGGCTCGATTACAGGCCGGGTGATCCTTTTGCCGTGCCGCTCTCCCAGGTCAGCCTTGTCGTCCGCGCCGGAGAAATCCTCGGCATTGCCGGGATTTCCGGCAACGGCCAAAGCGAGCTTGCCGCGCTGATCTCCGGCGAAACGATCCTGCCGCGCGACCAACGCGACCAGATCTTCATGATGGGCAAGGATGTCGGCATGCTCGAGCCGGCAGCCCGCCGGCAGCTCGGATTTGCCTTCGTGCCGGAGGATCGGCTCGGCCGTGGCGCGGTCCCCGAAATGTCGCTCACCCTCAATAGCCTGCTGACCGCCCATCCCCTCAATCTCGTCAAACGCGGCCTGCTCGACAAGGCACAGGCGACCGCCTTCACCAAAGAATGCATCCGTGACTACGACGTACGCACGCGCGGTCCCGAGGCCGAGGCCGGCTCGCTCTCCGGCGGCAATTTGCAGAAGTTCATCGTCGGGCGCGAAATCATGCTGGCGCCGAAGCTGCTCTTCCTCGCCCAACCTACCTGGGGCGTCGATATCGGTGCTGCCTCGGCAATCCGCAAGCGGCTCATCACGCTGCGCAACGAAGGCATGGCAATCCTCGTCATTTCCGAGGAGCTCGAAGAATTGTTCGAGCTCAGCGACTTCATCCAGGTCCTTCACCACGGCACACTGAGCCCGACGCTCGTCACACGCGATACGAAGCCCGAGGACATCGGCCGATACATGATCGGCGCCCAGTCACAGCGCGAGAAAGCGATTGCATGAGCAGACCCGTGTTTGCCGCCTTGCCAACCCTTGTCCGCCGGGAACGCGCCTCGCTTGCCGCTACGCTGCTCGCCCCGCCGATCGCGCTCGCCGTCACGATCATCCTCAATCTCGGCCTTTATGTCGTCATGGGGCGTGACCCGGCCGCAGTCATCTATGCGATGCTGATCGAGCCCTTCTATTCCTGGGCGTCGTTTTCGGAGGTGCTCCTGAAGACCGGGCCGCTGCTGCTCATCGCGCAGGGGCTTGCGATCGGCTTTCGCGCCAAGGTCTTCAATATCGGCGCCGAGGGGCAATTCGTGCTGGGAGCGATCTTTGCCTCTGCCATTCCGATCTGGTGGCCGGACGCCACCGGCCAGTGGATCTGGCCGGCAATGCTGCTGCTCGGCATGATCGGCGGCGCGCTCTGGGCATCGCTAACTGCCTTCTGGCGAGTGCGGCTCAATGCCAACGAAATCCTGGTCTCGCTGATGCTGAGTTTCGTCGCCGCGCAGCTTCTCAATTATCTGCTGCTCGGCCCCTGGAAGGATCCGAATGGCTTCAACTTCCCGCAGTCGGTGATGTTCCAGTATGACGCCATGGTCCCGATCCTGTTTGAAGGAACACGCGTCAACGTCTCGCTGATCCTCGCCGGTATCCTGTCGGTTGCTGCATGGATCTTCATGCAGAAGAGCTTCATCGGCTACAGGTTGCAAGTCGGGGGGCTGGCGCCACGCGCTGCAAGCTATGCCGGTTTCAAAGAGAGCTGGGCAATCTGGCTGTCGCTGCTGATCGGTGGCGCGGCCGCTGGGCTGGCGGGTTCAGCCGAAGTCGCCGGCCCGCTCGGCCAGTTGCAGCGCTCGATCTCGACCGGCTACGGCTATGCGGCAATCATCGTCGCCTATCTCGGCGGCCTGCATCCGATCGGCATCGTCATATCCTCCATCGTCATGGCCGCACTCTACATCGGCGGCGATAATGCCATGGTCTCGGCCAACCTGCCGATTGCTGCCGTCCGTGTCTTCCAGGGCAGCCTGCTGCTCATCTATCTGATTGCTGTTGCCTTCGTCCGCTATCGCCTTGCCTGGCCCCCCGCCGCCATCCGGAGCCCATCATGAATGCGATCGAGTTCATCCTGGCCGGCATGCTGGCGGCTGCGACACCCTTTCTGCTGGCGGCTCTCGGCGAACTGGTCGTTGAACGCGCCGGGGTTCTCAATCTCGGCGTCGAAGGATTGATGGCATTCGGCGCCGTCATTGCCTTCATCATCGTCTATCATGGTGGCGGCCACATCCTCGCATTTGTCGCGGCCGGGCTCGGCGGCAGTCTGCTGTCACTGATCTTTGCCGGCATCATCCTCGGCTTCAACGCGAACCAGGTCGCGACCGGGCTTGCGATCGGCATTCTCGGCCAGGGCCTGTCGGCACTCTTCGGCAAGAGCTATGAAAGCCTGACAGTCAAGGCGCTGCCGAAAATCACAATTCTGGGCCTTTCCGATATCCCGGTCGTCGGCGGCCTCTTCACACAGGATATCGTTGTCTGGCTCTCGCTTCTGGTGACGGTCGCGATCTGGGCGGCTTTCGCCTATGCGAAGGTTGGACTGGTCATTCGCGCCGTCGGTGAAAACCCGAAAGCAGCCCATGCGATCGGCTACCCTGTCATCGCCGTCCGCTTCGCCGCCGTGGCATTCGGCGGAATGATGGCGGGCTTTGCCGGCGCCTATGCGTCAACGATCTATACGCCGCTCTGGGCGGATGGAATGATTGCCGGCCGCGGCTGGATCGCCATTGCGCTCGTCGTCTTCGGAACCTGGCTGACAGGCCGGATATTCCTCGGCGCGTGTCTCTTCGGTGCCGTATCGCTGATGGGGCTAGCCGCGCAGGCGACTGGGCTCGACGTGCCCTCGCAGTTGCTGGCGTGCCTGCCCTATCTGGTAACGATCGTCGTCCTCGGCATCATCTCCGCGGACCGCCGCCTGTTGAAGCTAAACGGCGTCGCTTCGCTCGGCGAGCCGTTCGAACGGTAGAGGAGGTGCGGCCGTCGGCGCCGGCCGCAGGGCGCGATCAATCGTGCCTTGTAAGGAAGGCAGAAACAACGTCCAGGCAAAGCTCGCGTTCCTCGACATGCGGCATGTGGCTGGAATTCTCGAAGAGCACCCATTCGCAACCCTGCACATGATCGACATAGGGTTTGACGACGAGCGGAGTCGCCTCGTCATATTTGCCAGAGATCAGAAGCGTGGGCGCCTCGATAAGCGGCAACCGACCTTCGATCGTCCAGTCCTTCATCGTGCCGATGACGTGGAATTCAGTCGGACCGTTCATGTTGCGGTAGACGGTATTGTCCTCGTCCATGATCGCAAAAGTGCGCGCGACTTCCGGCGGCCAGGGAGAAACCCGGCAGACATGCAGGTCATAAAAGACGCGTGACGCGGCAATATAGTCCGGATCGGTGATGGTTCCGGCTTCCTCGTGTTTCAGAAGCGTGTCCTGCACCGCCTGCGGCAGCTCTTCGCGCAACCGGTTCGCCTCGGCCACCCAGGTATGCATGTTGGCCGGCGAATTGGCGATGACGAGCGCCTTCAGGCCCTTTGGCCGGCGCACCGCATGTTCGGCGCCAAGCATGCCGCCCCAGGACTGGCCGAGAAAGGCATACCGCTCCTGAATGCCGAGATGTTTCAGGAGCGCATCGAGCTCTTCGAGGAAGAGCGCCGGCGTCCAGAAATCCGGTCCCTTGTCGGGTAGTCGCGTGGAATTGCCGTTGCCAAGCTGATCGTAGTGGATGACAGCGCGGCCATCGAGCTCCGCAACACCCTTGAAGGAATCGACATAATCATGCGTGCAGCCGGGGCCGCCATGGGCAACGACAAGCGGCAACATGCCGGAATCGAGCGAACCGGTGATGCGATACCAGGTCTGATATTCGCGAAACGGCAGAAAACCTTCCTTCGTCGAAACTGCGGCCACTTATATCTCCATCCTCTAGGGCAATGATGGAAAAGCATAACGTGGCCGAAAAGCCGAAGGCAGCTATTAGAAGTTATAGGATGGGCGGTCTTCCAGCAGCCGGTAATGAGTGGCGCGCACCACTGCCTGCGTGCGGTTGCGGGCGCCGAGCTTCTTGGCCGCCGCATTGAGATGCATGACGACCGTCGGCACGGAACGATTGATGATGCGCGAAATTTCCTTGGCCGAAAGTCCCTCTGCCGAATGGCGCAGGCATTCCCGCTCCCGCTCTGTCAAACGGACCTTGCCGACCCGCAGCGCCTCAGCGTCGAAAAGCGAATAGGCGGCCTCATGGAAGACATGGGCCAGCAGATTGAAATCGGCGATATAACGTAGTGCGTGGTGCTCGAAATCGCTGTCAACGCCGAAACGGATGCCGGTCACAGTCGCATAATCGCCACGCGGCATATGGACGGGAACCGTCACGCCCGTCGACATGTCGCGCTCGTTGAGGAAACGCGTCACCGGCGCCGTGTCGTCACTCATGAAGCGGTTGATCAGAGTGTCGGCGTCCCTGTCATAGTTCCAGAAGAAGGGCGCCGAGGTGCGCAAGGCCACCTGTTGCACCGGATCGATGCGGAAATAGCCGCGGTCGAACCAGTATTCGCGCATATCTTCGGAGATATTGCGCAGCTTTAACATCGACGGAATCATGATCCCTCCGTCGATGTCATAAGGCACCGGCGTGTAGTCGTAGATCAGGGCCTCGAAACCGATCTCTTTCATTGCCGCGAAAACCTGATCGATACGCCCGTCCAGCGTCTGATGGGCTGAGAACTGCCGTCTGATCGTTCCGATTTCGTCAAGCATCGCGGACTCCCGGTGGTTCCCCACCCTATCACTTCTTATAGCTGGCGAAGAGCGTCGTTTCGGATAAAAATTTAGCCATGCCCAATTATTGAGCAAGCGAAATCTTCTGCCGGAGCGGTGAATGTGGCGTGAAATCGAGCCTGAGGCGCGACATGAGATTGAAGTCGACGGCTACAAGGTGATTGCCTACAGCTTCGGAACCGGCAGCGAGACTGTTTTCTGCCTGAACGGCGGCCCGGGTCTGCCCTGCGACTATCTGCGCGAGGCTCATTCCTGTCTCATCGACAAGGGTTACCGCGTTGTCGCCTTCGACCAGCTCGGCACCGGCGCCTCCGACCGGCCGACCGACGCATCGCTCTGGACCATCGGCCGCTATGTCGAAGAAACCGAGACGGTGCGAAAGGCGCTGGGTCTCGGTAAAGTCCATATGCTCGGCCACTCCTGGGGCGGCTGGCTCGCGATCGACTATGCACTGACCTATCCGGAAAACCTGCAGACGCTGATCCTCGAAGACACCGTCGCCGACATGCCGCATCTGATCTTGGAGCTGGAGCGACTCCGGGCCGCCCTCGGGCCTGAGACGGTGGCGATGATGCAGAAGCATGAGGCGCAGGGAACCTACAATCATCCCGAATATCTCGCGGCCGTGACCATCCTGAACTATCGCCACGTCTGCCGCCTGCCGGATTGGCCGGCGCCGGTGCGCCGCTCATTGGATGACTGGAACATGGGTCCCTATGAGACCATGCAGGGGCCGAACGAATTTCTCTATATCGGCAATCTGAAGGACTGGAACCGTGTTCCCGACCTACCGCGGGTGAAGGCGCCGGTATTGATTACGACGGGCGAACATGACGAGTTGACGCCGGCCTGCGCGCTGCGCATGAAGCTTGCGTTGCCAAATGCCGAACTCAAGGTTTTCGCAAACGCCAGCCACATGCCGTTTTACGAAAACCCGCACGACTATTATCCCGCACTGGTCGATTTTCTATCGCGGCACAGGGCAAGCTGATGCAAGATCAGGTGATCGGAACCCGCCGAAGACAAGGGGGCGAGCGCCGCCATGCATCGCTATAAATTCATACTGACCCGGCCGGTCCAGTTTCTGCCCGTTATCTTCGGCATCAGCGTCATCACCTTCATCCTGGTGCGATTGATCCCCGGCGATCCCGCCCGCAACATTCTCGGCACGCGCGCAACACCGACGGCTCTTGCCAATATCCGCGCCCAATACGGCCTCGATCAGCCCATGTGGCTGCAATACTTTTACTTCCTCAAGAACCTCGCGAATGGCGAGATGGGCAAGTCGATCCTCTACAAGATCGACGTATTTCCGCTGATCGCCACGCGCATCGAGCCGACGATCGCGCTGGTACTGACAAGCGTCATCCTGTCGATCCTGATCGCCGTGCCGATGTCGGCGATTGCAGCTCGCAATGCTGGCCGCGCGCCTGATCATGCAGTACGCGTCATCTCCACATTCGGGATCGGCTTTCCGCCTTTCTGGCTCGGCCTGATGCTGATCATTTTTTTCAGCGTCGAACTCGGCGTCCTGCCCGTCTCCGGCTACGGCACGACATTTACCGACAAGCTCTCTCATCTCATCCTGCCGGCGTTGACCGTTGCGTTGTCGCTCTCGACGGTGCTGACCCGCAGCCTGCGCTCCGCGATGATCGAATCCCTGAAATCGGATGTAGCGACAGCCGCTCGCGCCCGCGGCATGCCTGAGAGCATTGTCTTCTGGCGCCACGTCCTGCCGAATTCGCTGGTACCGACAATCAATCTTCTGGCCGTCAACATTGGCTGGCTGATCGGCGGCACCGTCGTCGTGGAAAGCGTCTTTGCCCTGCCGGGCATGGGGCAATTGCTGGTGCGCGCCATTTTCTCGCGCGACTATATGGTCGTTCAGGGTGTAGCGATGACATTTGCCTGCGCCACCGTGCTCGTCAATTTCATTGCCGATATCGTCACCGTCGCTGTCGATCCGAGGGTGAAGCTATGAGCGTCGAGGCCTTTACTCCCTCACCGGTCGCCTGGCGCCGTTTCCTCGGCCGCCGGCTGACACTCGTCATCGGCGCCGGCATTCTCTTGTTCTTCCTGCTTCTGGCGATCGCCGCTCCGCTGATCGCACCCTTTGATCCGATCCTGCAGAATGCCGATGTGCGGCTACAGCCGCCCTCCTTCGCCCATCTCTTCGGCACAGACAATTTCGGCCGCGACATACTTTCGCGCGTCATATGGGGCGCCCGCATCGACCTGCAGATCGCCGTCATCGGCGTGATCTTCCCGTTCCTGATCGGCACGACGGTCGGCACCATAGCCGGCTTCTTCGGCGGTATCGTCGATGCGGTTTTCATGCGCCTCGTCGATATCATTCTCGCCTTCCCGTTTCTTGTCTTGATGCTGTCGATCATCGCCATTCTCGGCCCGGGCCTCAGCAGTTTCTACATTGCCATGGCGCTGGTCGGCTGGGTCTCCTATGCACGCCTCATCCGCGCCCAGATGCTGGTCCTGAAAAGCAGTGACTACGCGGTCGCAGCCGTCAGCCTCGGCTTCAGCCGTTTCAGGATCATGTTCCGCCACCTTCTGCCGAACGCCATTGCCGGCTCCATCGTCTTTTCCATGTCGGATGCCACACTGGTGCTGCTCAGCGGCGCGGCCGTCAGCTATCTCGGCCTCGGCGTGCAGCCTCCGCTCGCCGAGTGGGGCGTCATGGTCGCTGAAGGGCAGAGCTTCATCACAACGGCATGGTGGATCACGCTTTTCCCAGGCCTATCCATCGTCTGCCTCGCCTTCGGCTTCAGCATGCTGGGTGATGCGCTCGGCGAACTTCTCGGAGTTCACGAATGAGCGCTTCGGTCCTTTCCGTCCGTGACCTGACGGTCAGGGTTCATCTCGATGGCGGCGCGCGAACGCTGATCGACCATGTTTCTCTTGATCTCGCCAAGGGCGAAATCCTGGGTCTGGTCGGTGAGAGCGGCTCGGGAAAGAGCCTGCTCTGCCGTTCGCTCGTCCGGCTGCTGCCCTCCTCTCTGATCAAGATCGAGGGCGGCGCCGTCCTGCTCGAAGGGCGTGATCTGACGACGGCAAGCGAGGCCGAGATGCTGGAAGTTCGGGGCGGCGAGATCGGCATGATCTTCCAGAACCCGACGAGCCACCTCGATCCGGTCATGCGCATTGGCGACCAGATTTCCGAGGGCATCCGCTATCATCAAGGGCTCGGCGCCAAGGAAACACGGGCAGCGGCGATCGAGATCCTGACGCAGGTTGGCTTTCCCGATCCCGTTCGCCAATATGACAGTTATCCGCACGAGTTTTCCGGCGGCATGCGCCAGCGCGCCATGATCGGCGTGGCGCTCTCCTGCGACCCGAAGATCCTGATCGCCGACGAGCCGACGACGGCACTCGACGTGACGATCCAGGCGCAGATCCTGAAACTCTTGCTGGAGATCCGAGAAAAGCGCGGCCTGTCGATCATCCTCATCACCCACGATCTCGGCATCGTCGCCCAGACCTGCGACCGCATCGCCGTCATGCGCAATGGCAAGCTGCTTGAACAGGGGCCGAAACGGACGATCCTCTCCCGGCCGCAGGACGCCTACACGATCAATCTGATCAACAGCCATCCCTCCATGCCGGACGAGGCGCCAATGCCGGAGCCGCTGCTCGCGTCTTCCGCAGCATCGACCAAGCCGCTTCTCGAGATCGACGACCTGCATGTGCGTTTCAAGGTTGGCGGCAGCCTGTTCAAGAGCAGTGCCAAGACGGTAAGCGCCGTTTCCGGTGTCAGCCTGCAGGTCATGCCGGGCGAAACCATCGGCATCGTGGGCGAATCCGGCAGCGGCAAGAGCACACTCGCACGTGCCGTACTGGGGCTGACGCCGATCTCCTCAGGCCATGTGTCCTTCGGAGGGATCGATCTCGCTCAGCAGCGGGCTGCCGGACTCGCAAAGCTGCGGCGTGAGACGGCCATGGTCTTTCAGGACCCTTATAACGCACTCAATCCGCGCCTCACGATCGGACAGATGCTTGCCGAGGTGCTGAAGGTGCAGGGCAAGGTGCCGGCGTCGGCCATTCCGGAGAGGATCGGCGAATTACTCGATCTTGTCGGGCTGGAGCCGGAGTTTGCAAATCGCAAACCCCGCAGCATGAGCGGTGGTCAGTGCCAGCGCGCCGGGATTGCCCGGGCGCTCGCTGTCGATCCGAAGCTCATCATCGCCGACGAATGTGTTGCGGCCCTCGACGTCACGATCCAGGCACAGATCATCGCGCTTTTCCGTGAGCTCACCGCAAAGATGAACCTGACGCTGATGTTTATCGCCCATGATCTCGCGATCGTGCGCAATCTCTGCGAACGCGTGGTCGTCATGTATCGTGGCGAGATCGTCGAAGAAGGCCTCTCGGAAGAGGTCTTTGCGCGGCCGAAACATCCCTATACCGCGGCGCTGATCGCCGCCATTCCCGATATCGATCCGGACAAGCCGCTTCTGAGCAGCGCCAGCTTGGAAGACGAGCTGCAATCGATGCCGGCACTACCCGTCAAACGCATGCCATAACAACGAAGGGAACGAACGCATGATCACCAGATGGAAATCAATCGGGCTTGCAGCACTTCTTGCGGGCCTGACGCTCAGTGCATCCTATGCCGAAGCCGCAGGTGTGCTCACCATCGGCCGTCGCGAGGATTCTACGACATTCGACCCGATCAAAACGGCGCAGAATATCGACAACTGGGTCTTCTCCAACGTCTATGACGTTCTGATCCGCGTCGACAAGACCGGCACAAAGCTGGAGCCCGGCCTGGCCGAGAGCTGGACGGCGTCCGACGACGGACTGACCTATGTCTTCAAGATCCGCGATGCGAAATTCTCCGACGGCTCGCCGCTGACGGCGGAAGACGCGGCCTTCAGCCTGCTGCGTATCCGCGATGACGCAGGCTCGCTCTGGAGCGATTCCTATAAGGTCATCGACACGGCCGTCGCAACCGATCCGCATACGCTGACGATCAAGCTCAAGAACCCTTCCGCGCCCTTCCTGTCGACGCTGGCACTGCCGAATGCATCCGTCATTTCCAAGGCCGGCATCGAATCCATGGGGGCCGACGCTTACGCTGAAAAGCCCATTTCGTCAGGCGCCTTCACCGTAGAGGAATGGCGCCGCGGCGACCGCATCATCCTCAAGAAGAACCCAAATTTCTGGCAGGCAGACCGGGTAAAGCTCGACGGCGTCGAGTGGATCTCGGTGCCTGACGACAATACCCGCATGCTGAACGTGCAGGCAGGCCAGCTCGACGCGGCGATCTTCGTGCCCTTTTCGCGCGTCGAGGAGTTGAAGAAGGACGCCAACCTGAACGTATTGGCCGATCCTTCGACCCGTGAGGACCATCTGCTGATCAACCATGCCCATGGCGATCTCGCCAAGAAGGAAGTACGCCAGGCGCTCGACATCGCAATCGACAAGAAGGCAATCGTCGATGCCGTCACCTTCGGCCAGGGCACAGTCGCCAATTCCTACGTTCCGAAGGGCGCGCTCTATCATTACGCCGACAATCTGCAGCGCCCCTATGACCCAGAAAAGGCCAAGAAGATGCTGGCCGATGCCGGCGTCACCAACCTGACACTGAACTACCTGATCCGCGCCGGTGACGAGGTGGACGAGCAGACCGCCGTACTGGTGCAACAGCAGCTCGCCAAGGCCGGCATCACTGCCAACCTCCAGAAGGTCGACCCGAGCCAGGAATGGGACATGACGGTTGCCGGCGATTACGATATCTCGGTCAACTACTGGACCAACGACATTCTCGACCCGGACCAGAAGACGACCTTCGTGCTCGGCCACGATTCCAACAACAACTACATGACGAACTACAAGAACGATGCCGTGAAGGAGCTGGTCGCCAAGGCCCGCCTGGAACTCGATCCGAAAAAGCGCGAGCAGATGTATATCGATCTGCAGAAGACCGCCAAGGACGACGTCAACTGGATCGATCTCTACTACAGCCCCTACATCAACGTCGCACGCAAGAACATCGACAACTTCTACCAGAACCCGCTCGGCCGCTTCTTCCTGGAAGACACGGTCAAGAACTGAGCCCTGACCTTGCTAGCGTGCTCCGCCTTTCAAGGCGGAGCACGCTTTTGACAAGGGAACGGATATCCGGGCCCGTTAGAGAGCCGGGAGAATGGCGGCGTCTCTGCTTTCGGCCGTTTCGATCATAAGGTCGCCGCTGATCTCGCCGCCTGCTCGTAATAGCCCGAGAGCGCTCTCAGGTGGGAGGCGATACCGGACAAATCCTCCTGCGATAGTCCCGACACTTTCGTCGCCTCGACCAGAAGCCGCTCGCGGATTTCCGAATATCGCGTCAGCGCCTCCAGGCCTTTGTCGGTGACCTGGATGACTTTTTCCTTGCCGGATTTTCCGGTTTTGACGAGGCCGGCCGCATCAAGCTTTTTTACCGCGTAGTTGGCGACATGAGTGTCTTCGATATCGAGCACGAGGCAGAGGTCGGACAATGTCTTCGGCCGGCCGCGATGGCGAACCGAGTGAATGATGAGGATCTCGACGGGCGACAGACTGGGCACCCCGGCGGCAGCCATGCAGCGCACCATCCAGCGATTAAACGCGTGAGAAAAGAGGACCGATCCGTATTCGAGCTCCGAAAGAGCCGGCGAGCTGCCGAGTGCCAGATGGGCCGACGAGACGATCAGATCGCGGGGCGCCTTTTGTTCTTTCGATTTTTCCATTGAACGCACTTCCATCCCAATTGCTCAGGCATCTCTCGGTCCGTACCCGCCGCCTGTTGGCGTCACGACAGTAAAGGCTTCACCCGCTTCCAACACCGTGTGGGCAGCACCGATCAGTTCATCAATCGTACCGTCGTTTCGGCGAACGTAATTGCGGCCGGTCTGTCCATCTTCGCCACCTTTCAGCCCGAACGGTGCCACGCGGCGATGACCGGAGAGAACGGCAAATTCCAGCTTCTCGAGCGTGCGGATCGTTCGCTGCGTGCCGTTGCCGGCATGCCACTGACCGCGGCCACCGGAATTTGGCCGGATATGGAAATCCTCGAGCACAACGGGGAAACGGCTCTCCAGGATTTCCGGATCGGTGAGGCGCGAATTGGTCATATGCGTGTGCACGGCATCCGCACCGTTGAAGCCCGGGCCTGCCGGCGCACCGGAGCAGATGGTTTCGTAATATTGGTACTTGTCGTTGCCGAAGGTCAGGTTGTTCATCGTGCCCTGGGCCGCGGCCATGGCGCCGACGGCACCGATCAGGCAATTGGTAACGGCCTGGCTGACTTCGACATTGCCGGCAACGACGGCTGCCGGATAAGCGGGAGTCAGCATGGTGCCATCGGGAATGACGATATGGATCGGCCGCAGGCAGCCGGCATTCATCGGAATATCGGCTTCGACCAGCACCCGGAAAACATAGAGCACGGCAGCGCGCGTCACCGGCGCCGGCGCGTTGAAATTGTCGGAGCGCTGCGCTGAGGTGCCGGCAAAATCGACGGTTGCTTCGCGTTTTTCCCGATCGATGGAAATCCTGACGACGATCTTGCAGCCCTGATCCATCTCATAAGAAAATTCGCCATCCGGCAGGCGGTCGAGCACACGGCGCACGCTTTCGGCGGCGTTATCCTGCACATGGCCCATATAGGCATCGACCACGTCCTCGCCGAAGAGCGCGATCATCTTCTTCAGTTCCGCCACGCCCTTCTCATTGGCGGCAACCTGCGCCTTCAGGTCGTTGACGTTCTGTGCCAGCGTGCGCACTGGATAACGCGCACCAGTAAGCAAATCCGCAAGAGCGTCTTCGCGGAATTTGCCACGATCGAGCAGCTTGAAATTGTCGATGTAGACGCCTTCCTCCTCGATATGCGTCCCGAGAGGCGACATCGAGCCCGGGGAGATACCGCCGATATCGGCATGGTGCCCGCGGCTCGCCACCCAGAAACGGATGCGTGTGCCGGCATCGTCGAAGACGGGCGTACAGACCGTGAGATCGGGCAGATGCGTGCCGCCATTGTAGGGCGCATTGATCAGGAAGACGTCGCCCGGATGAATGACCGGATTTTCGCGGATGGCAGTGGCGACAGACGCGTCCATGGAACCGAGATGAACCGGCATATGAGGCGCATTGGCGACGAGATTGCCGTCCGTATCGAAGACCGCGCAGGAGAAGTCCAGCCGTTCCTTGATGTTGACGGAATAGGCGGTGTTCTGCAGCGTGACGCCCATCTGCTCGGCAATCGACATGAAAAGATTGTTGAAGATCTCCAGCATGACCGGATCAGCCTTGGTTCCGATCGCCGTGCGCTCCGGCAGCGCCTTGATGCGGGTGAGTACGATATGATCGCGCGCCGTCAGCTTCGCCTGCCAGCCGCCTTCCACGACGATGGTCTGGTTCGGCTCAATGATGATGGCCGGTCCGGTCACGGTCTGGCCGGGCTGAATGCCATCGCGCATGACGACCGCCGCGTCATGGCTTTCGCCCTGCGAATGGAACAGGGTGCGTCGGATGGGCAATGCCTCGCCCTCAGCCGCTTCGCCACGATCAACGTCGATTTCGGCGGCCGCACCACCGATGCATTCCACCTCGACGGCTTCCACGACCAATGGCTTGTCTTCGGCGACGAAGCCGAAGCGGCGCTTATGCAGGATCTCGAATTCCCTGCGCAGGCGCGCCGCGTCGTCATCCTGCGGGAATAATGCCTCGACGGCGAGCAGCGTATCGGTGCCGGCATAGCGGATATGTGCACGCAACACCGTCTTGATCTTGCCGGCCTCGACGCCCTGTGCCACCAGCTCCGGCAGGCACTCGCCCTGCAATTCTCTGCCAAGCGCTGTCATCGCTGCCGGTGCGGCCGCATCGAGCGGCACGCCGAGCGCCTTCTGGCGGGTGGAGCGGATATCGGCAAGGCCCATGCCATAGGCCGAGAGCAGGCCGGACATCGGATGAAGAAGTATGCTCTTCATGCCGAGCGCATCGGCCACCAGGCAGGCATGCTGGCCGCCGGCACCGCCAAAGCAATTCAAAGCGTAACGCGTCACGTCATAACCGCGCTGGACGGAAATCTTCTTGATCGCCTCGACCATATTGGCAACGGCAATGCGGATGAAACCGTCGGCTACCTCTTCCGGGCTGCGTCCGTCACCGATCTCCGCTGCAAGCGTGGCGAATTTCTGCCGCACCGTCTCGATATCGAGCGGCTGGTCCTGGTTCGGGCCGAAGATCGTCGGGAAGAAATCGGGCAGCAGCTTGCCGGCCATGACGTTGGCATCGGTCACCGCAAGCGGCCCGCCATTACGGTAGCAGGCGGGGCCTGGGAAAGCGCCTGCGGAATCAGGCCCGACGCGGAAACGGCCGCTTTCGAAATGCAGGATAGAGCCGCCACCGGCCGCCACGGTATGGATCAGCATCATCGGTGCACGAACGCGCACACCCGCCACTTCCGTTTCGAAAGCACGCTCATATTCGCCGTCGAAATGCGCGACGTCAGTCGAGGTGCCGCCCATATCAAAGCCGATCACGTGGCCGAAACCTGCCTGCTCGCCGGTCTTGGCAAGACCGACCACACCGCCGGCCGGGCCGGACAGGATCGCGTCCTTGCCCTGAAACATAT
Source organism: Sinorhizobium sp. B11 (assembly GCA_039725955.1). NCBI lineage: Bacteria > Pseudomonadati > Pseudomonadota > Alphaproteobacteria > Hyphomicrobiales > Rhizobiaceae > Sinorhizobium > Sinorhizobium sp. B11. The sequence goes on along the minus strand of CP091033.1, from coordinate 597,105 downwards.
CGGCTGCCGTAAGCCCGCCCGAAGACATCATGAACATGACGCGCGCACCGGTTCTCGCGACGTCGAGCTCATCGGAAACCTGACGCACATAGCGGCCGAGCACCGGCGAAAGATAGGCATCGACAACAGTCGTATCGCCACGACCGACCAGTTTGATCAGCGGCGAGACTTCATGGCTGACGGAAACCTGCTCGAAGCCGATGGCGCGCGCGATGCGCGCGGCCGCTGCCTCGTGTGCGGGATATTTGTAGGCGTGCATGAAGACGATGGCGACGGCGCGGTAACCCTTGCCTCGCAGATCGCGGAGTGCTGCTTCGGTCGCGGCTTCGTCGAGTTTTGTCTCGACGGTACCGTCGGCGAGAACACGCTCTTCGAGCTCGACCACATCCTGATAGAGCGCTTCCGGCTTGACGATCTCCGTCGCAAAGATCTTCTTGCGCTCCTGATAGCCGATGCGCAATGCATCGCGAAAACCCTTCGTCGTCACAAGCGCCAGAGGTTCGCCCTTGCGCTCCAGAAGCGCATTGGTGGCGACGGTGGTGCCCATGCGCACCTCGCCGATCAGCCCGGCCGGGATCGCTTCACCAGCGGTCAGGCCGAGATGCAGGCGAATGCCGTGGACGGCGGCATCGCGATAGGCGTCCGGATTTTCAGACAACACTTTGCGGGCATGCAGGGCACCGGAGGGGTCGCGCCCGACAATATCTGTGAAGGTGCCCCCACGATCGATCCAGAAGTCCCAGCTACCAGCCGCAATGCCCGACAAAATCGCCTCCGCCATTCGCTTCCAATATCACTAAGAAATCATCGATAAATCGTCAACGTTTTACAGAGAACAAAGTCGCCACAGGTATCGATGGAAGGACGGCGTAGCAGAAGCCGGATATTCAGGCGCATAAAATCGAACGCCGCGGCCCAAGGGCCGCGGCGACGAAATCGGCAGAAATTAAGGATCGTCGAAGACCGGCGCCATGAAGGTATCGGCGCCGCTATTCGATCAACGCGAGGTCAGATCGTCGGGCAGTTCGGCATTGTGGTACTTGCGATAGATGTCGCGCAGCACCTTGTTGTCGAAATTGGTCTTGACCCACTGGTCGAGCCAGGTCTTGAGACCAGCTTCACCCTTCGGAATACCGATGCCGAGATTGGTTTCCTTCTGCGTGAACTTCACCTGCAGCGGATGATCGGCCATCTTCTTGTTGATGCCGTTGATGACAGCCGACTGGCTGGAGAGGATATCGACCTGGCCGGAGACAACAGACGTGATCAGCGTGGCATCATCCTCGAAGCGAACGACATCGGCGCCCTTCGCATTGGCGGTGATGTCCTGGTCGTTGGTCGTCGCGCGGGTAACGCCGATGCGCTTGCCGTCGAGATCGGCATAGTTCTTGATCTCGACGCTCGGCTGAGCTGCGACGACGAGTGCCAGCGTCGCATAAGGAACGGAATAATCGATCGCCTTCTTGCGTTCCTCGGTAATGCCAAGCGAAGAGACGACCATATCGGCCTTGCCTGTCTGGACCGAGGGAACGCGCGCAGCGTTGGTGATTTCCACCAGTTCCAGTTCGACGCCGAGATCCTTGGCGATCAGCTTCGCGGTTTCGACGTCCGAACCGGTCGGCTTGAGGTTTTCATCGACGAAGGAATATTCCGGAATGCCCATCGCGACCGCGATGCGCACCTTGCCCGCCTTCTTGATATTGTCGAGCACGTCGGCATGGGCAACACTTGCCAGCGCCAGCAAGCCTGCGCCCGCCAAAAGTGCCAGTTTCGAAATCATTGTCTTCGGCATACTCCAAGTCTCCTCTACCTGATTGCCTCTGCCCGCTCTTTGTCGGGCCTCCTGTAAAACCCGCACCGGTTCATCCGGCGCAGGCAATTCCCTCCCGCAAGTACCGGGGTCTAAAGCTCTGCAGCCATGAATTCCTTGAGTTCCGGTGTCTGCGGATTGCTCAGGATATCGGCGCCACCCGTCTCCCAGACCTTGCCGGTATGCATGTAGATGACGCGGTTGGCGGCGCGCTTGGCAAAGCCCATTTCGTGGGTGACGACGATCATCGTCATGCCGCCGCGAGCGAGATCTTCCATCACGCGCAGCACCTCGCCCGTCAGCTTCGGGTCGAGAGCAGACGTCACCTCGTCGAACAGCATCACCTTCGGCTGCATGGCGAGCGAACGGGCGATTGCCACGCGCTGCTGCTGGCCGCCCGACAATTGCTCCGGATAGGCATCGATCTTTTCCGAGAGACCGACCTTGGCGAGCACCTGCCTGGCGATCTCGAAGGCCTGGTCCTTGCGCATGCCCTTCACGCGGCGCAGCGCCAGCATGATGTTTTCGGCAACCGTCATATGCGGGAAGAGGTTGTAGCTCTGGAACACCATGCCGATATCCCGGCGCAGTGTCCGGAGATCGAGCTTCGGATCTTCCACGCGGTGGCCGCACACTTCGATCGAGCCGTCCTGGATCGTCTCCAGCCGGTTGATGCAGCGAAGTGCGGTGCTTTTGCCGGAGCCGGACTGGCCGATCAGCGCCACCACTTCGCCGGCATTGATTTCGAAGGAAACGCCCTTCAGCACTTCCAGCGCGCCGAAGCGCTTGACGACATTGGTGAGTTTAACGGCGACCGACATTGAGCTTCCTCTCGAGAGAGCGGCTCCAGACCGACAGCGGGTAGCACACAGCGAAATAGAGAAGCGCTGCGATGCCGAACACCAGGAAGGGCTGGAACAGGGAGTTGTTGATGACCTGCGCCGCACGTGTCAGCTCCAGGAAGCCGACGACCGAGGCGAGCGAGGTATTCTTGACGAGTTGGACGAGGAAGCCGACCGTCGGCGGCGTGGCGATCCGCAGCGCCTGCGGCAGGATCACGTCTCTCAGCGCCTGCCAGCGCGTCAGGCCCAGGCACTCGGCCGCTTCGAACTGAGTGCGCGAGATGGATTCGACCGAGCCGCGCCAAATCTCGCCCAGATAGGAGCTCGAATAGATCATCATGCCGAGGCCGGCCGCGACCAATGGCGGCACGGAGATGTTGATCACCCCAAGGCCGAAATAGAGGATGAACATCTGGATCAGGAGCGGCGTGCCCTGGACGATTTGGATGTAGACGAGGGCCGCACGCCGTAGCCACAGGAAGCGCGAGATGCGGCAGAGCATGACGAAGAAGCCGGCAACGCCGCCGAGCAGGAAGGCGAGTGCCGACAGCACCACTGTCCAGACAAGGCCGCCCAGCAGATAGATCAGGTGATTGAAGGAAAATCCACCGAGCATGGCAACCTCTAGAGCGACGTGCCGAGCCGGCGACGGCGCGGGAAGGCGATGAGACCAAGACCGTAAAAGCCAGCCCGCATCAGATAGGTGATGGCGATGTAGAGAACGGCGACCACCATGTAGGTCTCCAGCGAACGGAATGTGTTCGACTGGATGTTGTTGGCAACGCCCGTCAGTTCCTCGGCGGAGATCTGCGAGGCAATCGAGGTCGATAGCATCATCAGGATGAACTGGCTGGAGAGTGCCGGATAGACGCGTTCGATCGCCGGCAGGAGAATGATGTCGCGATAGATCTGCAGCTTCGACAGGCCGAGCGCTTCAGCCGCCTCGATCTGGCTCGGATGGATGGAATCCATGCCGGCGCGCACAATTTCGGCCGTGTAGGCGCCGACATTGATGACCATGGCGAAGACGGCAGCCGCGATGATTGGGAGGCGTATGCCGACGGAGGACAGGCCGAAGAAGATGAAGAAGATTTGCACGATGAACGGCGTGTTGCGCACGGTCTCGACATAGATACTGACGAGAGCACGCAGCGGCGCGATATCCGAGCGGCGGGCTATGGCGCAGGCAACGCCGATCACCAGACCGATGATCACCGAAAAGACGGTGATCTCGATCGTGACAAGCGCGCCCGACAGGAAGTCGCTCCAGTAGGGCAGCAAGGCCGAAAAATCGAACTGGTACTGCATGTCCTCCTCCATTCCGGCCACGCCAACTCCACAGACGCGACCTCGCCTCCCCGCAGGAAGGCGTCATGTCTCTTCCCGGCTGTCGCCTCAGCGCGCCAGCCAGCCTCCATCGACGGGCAGAACCGTGCCGTGTACATAGTCGGATGCTGACGACGCCAGGAACACGGCCGCACCGCCGATATCGCCGGGCTCTCCCCAGCGGCCCGCCGGGATTCGGGCCAGGATGCTGGCATTGCGATCGGCATCCTCGCGCAGCGCCGTCGTGTTGTTGGTCACGAAATAGCCAGGAGCGATGGCGTTGACGTTGACGCCCCTGCCCGCCCATTCGCAGGCAAGCAGCCGGGTCAGACCTGCAAGTCCGCTTTTTGAGGCGGTGTAGGACGGGATGCGGATGCCGCCCTGAAAGGAGAGCAGCGAAGCGATGTTAATGATCTTGCCGCGCCCTTTTTCGAGCATGTGGCGGGCAGCAGCCTGAGACAGAAAGAAGGCTGTCTTCAGGTTGACATTCATCACCGCGTCCCAGTCTTCCTCGGTGAAATCGATCGCGTCGGCGCGGCGGATGATGCCGGCATTGTTGACGAGGATATCGAGGGCTCCAAAGCGCTCCAGCGCTTCCGCAACGATCGGCTTGACCGGCTCGATCGTGCCGAGATCGGCTTTGATGACGTGGAATTTTGCGCCCGCCTTGGCGACCAGTGCTTCCGTCTCGTCCATAGACGAGCGGCCGACGGCGACGATCGAGGCACCCGCCTCGGCAAGCGCTACGGCAATGCCCTGCCCGATGCCGGTATTGGCACCGGTAACGACGGCCGTTTTTCCCGAGAGATCGAAAAGGGCCTGCATCGCCGTCACCTCAGATCGCCGATTGCGATATGGTCCATATCGGTAAAGCTCTTGTTGTCGCCGGCCATTGCCCAGATGAAGCTGTAGTTCTTCGTTCCGGCACCGGAATGGATCGACCAGGGCGGTGAGATGATCGCCTGCTCGTTGGCGACGAGCATGTGACGCGTCTGCTGCGGCTCGCCCATGAAGTGGAAGACGCGCTGGTCGGCATCGAGATCGAAATAGAGATAGGCTTCCATGCGCCGGTCATGCGTGTGGCTCGGCATGGTATTCCAGATGCTACCGGTATCGAGGCTGGTGAAGCCCATGGTCAGTTGGCAGGACTGGCAGACCTCCGGGTGGATATATTGATAGATCGAACGCTTGTTGGCGGTTGCCGCCTCGCCCGGCGTAAGGTGCCGCGCCTTGTCACGCGTCAAAAGCACCGTCGGATGGCCGGCATGAGCAGGCGTCGAAACGAGGTAGAATTTCGCCGGATTGCCGGCATCGGCGCTTTCGAAGCTGACATCGACCGCACCCCTGCCAACATAGAGGCAATCGTACTTCGCCAGAGCGTAGCTGGTGCCATCGACGATCACGCGACCGGCGCCGCCGACATTCAACACACCGAGCTCGCGCTCGGCCAGAAACGTTTCCTGGCCAATCGCCTTCGGCGCGGTCAGCGCGAGAGCCGCCCCGAGCGGCGCAGCACCGCCGATCACCATGCGATCATAGTGGGAATAGGTGAGCCGGATGTCGCCAGGCACAAACACCGTCTCGACCAGGAAGTGATGCCGCAGGGTTTCCGTATCGAAACCCTTGACAGCTTCGGGATGGGAGGCGTGTCGCACGTCAATCTGCATTGGAATTATCCTTCTCTCCTCCGGAGGCCGCCATCTGCGGGGCATCCTCAATGAAATAGGCTGGGTCGAGCATCTCGGCCTGTTCGACCTCGTGCAGCAGCTTGCCTAGATGGAACTCCATGGCGGCCTTTGCGCCATCCTTGTCACCCGTACGCATGCAATCGATGACGGCTGCATGTTCGTCGATGACGCGCGTCAGGCGGCCTTGCTGCGGCAGCGTCAGCAGGCGGTAACGATCGCTGTGAACCTTGACCTGCTGGATGATTGCCCAGATGCCGGGGAAGCCGGCGATAGTGCTGATGAGCTGGTGGAAATCATTGTCGATGATATGGAAGCCTGCGACATCACCTTCACGGTGACAGGCATCGAGATCAGCAAGATTGCGTTCCAGCGCCCTTAGACCCGCCGGCGTCATCTTTTCGACCGCGATCGAAACCGTTGTATCCTCCAGCGCCTTGCGCACGAGCATCGCCTCGTAAAGCGCCCGCCGCGGAATACGGGAAACGAACGTGCCCGACTGCGGGAAGACGTCCACCAGACCGTCATCGGCAAGACGGATGATCGCCTCGCGGATCGGCGTGCGGCTGACGCCGAACTGCGCCTCGAGCTCCTTCTCGTTCAACAGTTCCATGGGCTTGCGGCGCAACGACACGATGTCATCGAGAAGCGCATTGTAGACCAGCGTTGCCGCTCGCGGTGCGGCTGCGCGCTGATGCGAAAGCACCGTCACTCCTTGAAGGGAGCGTTTCTTGCGCGTGATTCCGGTGGGCGAATTCATCGCGTTCCTTCACCGGCAAGATCTGAAAATTGGGCATCTAAAGCCATCGATAACCGCCTCCCTTCGGCCTGATGAGGGAAGTAATATATTAGTATCCAACTTCTGACAAGCGCATCCTTCGTTTTCGAAAATTGCGTCGTGGAAGGGTCGGCGCGGGATGAGGACAGCCACCAATGCTGCCCATCTTGGATGCTCGAAAGCCACAACTCATTATGCAGCCCGATGGTATGCCGCTGCTACGGCAACAACCATAGCGCGATCGCGTCAACCCGACATTCCGTAAGCGACGCCGTATTTAAGACAGCATTGAAAGACGGCTCTAATGCGCCATTTTTTGACGTAACCAGAATGGCTGTTGCAGCCCTAAAGCAGGCTCAATGCAGGGGTCGGCGTGCGGTGCCGCCGGCGCCCGGGTTCAGGATGCACCGCGACCAGAGGGAACAAAAAAATGAAAGTACTTTTGGCATCCACCATCCTCGCAGCTGGCGCCATGCTCACGGGCGGCAGCGCTTTTGCCGCCGATTGCGGCAATATCACAATCGCAAGCATGAATTGGCAGTCGGCAGAAGTGGCTGCAAGCCTCGATAAGTTGATCCTCGAGGAAGGTTATGGCTGTTCGGCAGAAATCGTCAGCGGCGACACCGTCCCGACGCTCACCTCCATGGCGGAAAAGGGAGAGCCGGACGTTGCGCCGGAAGCCTGGGTCAGCCTGCAGCCGGAGCTGGTCAAGCGTGGCCTCGAAGGCGGCAAGGTCGTCCAGGGCGCCAAGATCCTCTCTGACGGCGCGATACAGGGTTGGTGGATTCCCAAATACATCGCCGACGCCCATCCGGACATCAAGACCATTCCTGATCTCCTGAAACATCCCGAACTCTTCCCGGCGCCGGAAGACAAGAGCAAGGGCGCCGTCTTCAACGGCCCGCAGGGCTGGGGCGGCACTGTCGTTACCGCGCAGCTCTTCAAGGCCTATGATGCGGAGAAGGCAGGCTTTACGCTCGTTGACACCGGTTCTGCCGCAGGTCTCGATGGCTCTATCGCCAAGGCCTACGAAGGCAAGCAGGCCTGGGTCGGCTATTACTGGGCACCGACCTCGCTGCTCGGCAAATACGAGATGGTCAAGCTCGGATACGGAACGGAATATGATGCGGCCGAATGGAAGCGTTGCACTTCTATTGCCGATTGCGCCGATCCCAAGCCGAATGCCTGGCCGTCCGATGATGTGCAGACGCTGATCAGCAAGAGTTTTGCCGATCGCGGCGGCCCTGCCATCGATTACCTGAAGAAGCGCGCCTGGACCAATGATACTGTCAACAAGCTGATCGCCTGGATGACCGATAACCAGGCGACAGGTGAAGACGGCGCCAAATACTTCCTGAAGAACAACGAGCCCCTCTGGAAAGACTGGGTCTCGCCGGAAGCCGCCGAAAAGATCAAGGCTTCGCTCTAAGCACTCAGACATGACATGGGCAGCCTCGGCGCTGCCCACACAATCCTTCGGCGCGACGGCCAAAACAACAATCGGCCGCCGCCACTATCTATTTGGGGACCGGTATGGATTGGCTCTGGAAATTTCCGACAATGAATGACGACATGCTGCGCGAGCTGAAGAAGAGCGTCGACGAAGGATTTCGTGCCTTCACCCGCGCCTATGGCGACAGCATCGAGGCTGCGTTCAGCCCTCTGCAAAGCTTTCTCATCTGGGCAGAACGGCTGCTGACCGGCACACCCTGGCCAATCATTCTCATCGCTTTTGCCGCCATTGCCTGGTTTGCCAGCCGCAGCTGGAAGGTCGTCATTGGCTGTGTTCTGACGCTTCTTGTCATCGGTTATTTCGACATGTGGCAGGATACGATGAAGACCGTGTCGATGATCTTCGTCTGTACCGTGCTTTCGATCGTCATCGGCCTGCCGCTTGGCATCATGATGGCGCGCTCGAATGCGATGCAGAAAATCGTCAATCCGATCCTCGACGTCATGCAGACCATGCCGAGCTTCGTCTACCTGATTCCCGTCGTCATGCTTCTCGGCATCGGTCGCGTACCTGGCGTCATCGCCGTTGTCATCTACGCGCTGCCGCCGATGATCCGCCTCACCAATCTCGGCATCCGAATGGTGGACGAGAATGTGCTGGAGGCAGCTGACGCCTTCGGTTCGTCGAGCTGGCAGAAACTTCGCAACGTCCAGCTGCCGCTGGCGCTGCCAACCATCATGGCCGGCATCAACCAGACGATCATGATGGCGCTTGCCATGGTGGTCATTGCTTCCATGATCGGTGTTCAAGGGCTTGGCCAGCCGGTTCTCAAAGCCATCTCCAACCAGTACTTCACCCTCGGCGTCTTCAACGGTCTCGCAATCGTCGGCATTGCCATCATTTTCGACCGGATCAGCCAGGCCTATGGCCTGCGGCTCCAGAAGCACCGGGAGATCGTGCATGGGTAGTAATTCGATCGAGATCCGAAGCCTCTTCAAGATCTTCGGTCCGCGCGGCCGTGATTATGTGGATGCCGTCAGCAAGGGCATGTCGAAGACCGAGCTCAACAGGGAGCACGGTCATGTGCTCGGGCTGAAAGACATCAACATCACCATTCCCGGCGGCAAGATCACCGTGATCATGGGCCTTTCCGGCTCCGGCAAATCGACGCTGATCCGTCACATCAACCGACTGATCGACCCGACTTCGGGCGAAGTCCTCTATGGCGGCGAGGACGTCTGCCGTATGGACGCCTTGCAGCTTCGCGAATTCCGCCGCCGTAGGACGGCCATGGTCTTCCAGCGTTTCGGTCTGCTACCGCATCGCAACGTGCTGCAGAACACTGTCTACGGCCTGGAGATCCAGGGCGTCGCCAAGGCGGAACGCGAGGAGCGGGCCAATGCCTGGATCAAGCGCGTCGGCCTGGAGGGCTTCGGCGGCCACTATCCGAACCAGCTCTCCGGCGGCATGCAGCAGCGCGTCGGCCTGGCGCGAGCCCTAACCAACGATGCCGAAATTCTCCTGATGGACGAGGCCTATTCGGCGCTCGACCCGCTGATCCGCGTCGATATGCAGACCGTCCTTCTCGATCTGCAGAAGGACCTGAAGAAAACGGTCGTCTTCATCACCCACGATCTCGATGAGGCGCTCCGGCTCGGGGAGAAAATCGCCATCCTGCGTGACGGCGAGGTGATCCAGCAGGGTTCGGCGGCCGAAATCGTCCTCAATCCCGCCAACGACTACATCGCCGCCTTCGTAAAGGAGGTCAATCGGGGCCGGGTCATCAAGATCGGTGCCGTCGCGAAGCAAATTCCGGTCGAAAGCCAGCTGCAGCTTTGCGAAGACATGGATATCGAAGGGGCATTGCGCGAAATGTCCCGCGCCGGCGTCTCGTCCGCCACAGTCATATCACAGGAAGGTCAATTGCTCGGCGGCGTTTCATTGCAGGAACTGCTGGCGCTGCTCCTTCACCAGGCATGAAAATCTTAAGCAATCATGCGGCATGGGCTCAAACACATGCCGTTTGTTTAAACATGGTTAATTTTTTCGTTATAATGATCTTGGAGAAGGAACCGAACGATACGTCCGGATGTTGATAGCACGCTGTGGAGGACCGTGAAGATGTTCAAATTTTTCTCGATGAAGCCGTCGACCGAAGACTTCGATGCTGACACCGGCACCTATGCCGACGGCATGACCGACCGTTACTATCGTGATCTGACCGGCCGCACCGAACACCGCTACCGCTCGGCCCATGAGCGCGATTACGGCGCAGCCCGCGAGATCGTCGAATTGGCGCCACACGGCGTCGTCGGCGGCTGATCGCCTCTCGCTTCTTTGTTGATATCAGGCGCGCAACGTTTCCTGCGTTGGCCTGCGCAAACTGCTTGCAAGAACAGTTTTGTTGCGGCCCTTGGCCTTGGCGTCGAGAAGGGCCGCGTCGGCGCGGCTGACCAGCGTATCGACCACGCCTTCTGCAGGTGATGCCGCCACTCCGATGGATACCGACACCGCACCGATGATCTGACCTGAATGTGAAAGTGCCGCTCCACCGATCTGCGCGCGCAGCTTTTCAGCTAATTCGAAACCATCCTCCTCGCTACAGTCCGGCAGCAGAATTGTGAATTCTTCGCCACCGAAGCGGAATGCGTTGCCGATATCGGCCACAGCGCTGCGCAGAACCTGCCCGACATACTGCATGACCATGTCGCCCGCATCGTGGCCGAACTGGTCGTTGAAACGCTTGAAGTGATCGATGTCGATCATCAGGCATGCGAGCGGCTCCTGGCCCTTGTCGCGCCCATGTCGGTGCAACGTTTCGTCCAGGAAACGGCGGTTGAAAAGCGCCGTTAGCGGGTCGCGGATGGCGAGATCGGTCAGCTTTTCACGAAACTGCAGGTTGGCGACCGCCAAGCCCACATTTTCGGCGATCAGTTCCAGATAGAGGCGAACACTGTCCAGCGCCGGTATTTGCCCGTGGCGCTCCTCCAGATAGAGAAGACCAATCATGTCACCCTGCGCCGTCAACGGGAAACAGGAGGAGGCAACACCGCTTCCTTCCACATGCTGGCAGGGCACATCTCCATCGCCGGTGCCGCTCATGTGCGGGCGGCCGCGCCGCAGGCCCCAGCACGCACTGGCGGGAAAAGCCGCCTGCGCATTCACAGGCTCCAGCCATGTGCCGGTTTGCGCAAGAACGGATTTGTCCTCGTCGAGGATATAAAGACTTCCGGCAATACCCGGAAAGATTTGCGGCGCGAAGCGCGCGACGACATCGGCCAGTTCATATTGATTTTCACAGGCCTGAAGGCGGTGCATCATCTGCAGGATGAGATCCTTGGTATGCTGGTCAGCGCGTCGCTCCGCGTCCAGGCGCTCACGCTCAAGTCCGTTTTCACGAAAGATCTGGATCGCCTCGTTCATTTCGCCGATCTCATCGCGGCGATGATCGTCAGGGACCTCGACCGCATAATCCTGCTTGGCAAGTCGGCTGACGATGCCGGTCATACGCACCAGAGGCATAGCCACGCGACGGCGAAGGATAAAGTAGAGCACGGCAAGGAAAAGCAGGCCGGTCATCGCCAGCATGATCTTGGCGACAAGGTTCCATTGGTCGCTGCGCCGGCGCGCGTCATCGAGCGCCGCTCCCGTGCGTGTCGCCGTGACGTCGCGCAGATGCCCGGCCGACTCCATGAGAGCCGTTTGCAACCGCTCATGCTCGGAACCGAAAAGCGTTTGCTGCGCTGCCTGTCTGTCGCCCTTCTGGAAAGAATCGATCGCGGCGGCTTCCACGGCGTCAAGCGCCTCAGCCTGCTTGTTCATGCCCTCGATAATATTCCGCTCCACGGCGGATATGTCTCTCGCCGCGATCTGCTCGGCCGCCGTCTCGCGCCGCCGTTCGGTTTCCGCGTCCGCCTTGAAGGCATCGAGGTGGCGCTGTTCACCGCGCATGACATAGAGCCTTGCCTCATCACTGGAGAGTTCGGCACCCATCTCGAGCTGTTCGGTCAGCGTATCGAGAACAAGATGCTCCTCAACCGCACGCCGCTCATCCTCTGCACTACGCGACGACATGATAAAGGCGGCAGCCGAAAGCGCCGTGAGGATCACGGTAATGCCATAGGCCCAGTTGGTGATGGTGCTGATGCGCATAACTTCCACTTTATTTACAGAGACTTACCGCGTCCGAAAATCTCAATGTTACAAAAAAGTGAGAAGCCTATTATTTCACAGATCGAGTTCAGAAAAAATTAATAGGCCCGCAGCGTTTCCGCTCGGGCCTCTTTCATTGGTTTCGACTTCGCGGCCGCAAACGCATCGTGCCAAAAGCAGAACGGCAGGTTCAATCACTTTCTGCGCAATTGCTCGGGTTTGTGAGCCGCTCTTTTGCCGGACTTTTCGCTCTCGACAATATATTGCGGATCCGACTTCGAGGCTTTTACCTCGTGCCCTTTGATTTTCGTTGGCGCCGTCTGCTTCTTGACCACGCTGCCGACCGTTTCGCCCTGGCTCGTATTCCAGGATACCTTGTCGCCCTTCCTGAGCTTCTCACTCATCGTCTTTCCCTTCAGCGAAACAAGTTGCCTTGCAGGAACGCTTCAATGACGGGTTTGGTTCGTACAGCATGATCCGAGAGCACGCGGCTGCGAAATCACAGCGCGGTCCGTCAAGGCAAAGAAATGTCGAAAGGAAACCTGGCTAATAGGCAGCGCGCGGCGGGCGAAGACTGCCCACACATTACCCCGGACGCGGCGACCGCCGCGTCCGGGGTAGATTCATGATCAGACGAGATCGAAGCGATCAGCGTTCATGACCTTGTTCCATGCGGCAACGAAGTCCTTGACGAACTTCGCCTTGGCATCGGACTGGCCATAGACTTCAGCGAGCGCGCGCAGCTGCGAGTGCGAGCCGAAGATCAGGTCGATGCGGGTACCGGTCCACTTGACCACGTTGGTCTTGCGGTCGCGGCCTTCATAAACGCCGTCCTTGCCGGCGAGCGGTGCCCAAACGGTGCCCATATCGAGCAGGTTGACGAAGAAGTCGTTCGTCAGCGCTTCCGGATGCGCGGTGAAGACACCATGTTCCGGCTTGCCGGCCGTCAGCACACGCAGCCCGCCGACGAGAACCGTCATTTCAGGCGCGGTCAGCGTCAGCAGCTGGGCGCGGTCGACAAGGGCTTCTTCCGGCTTCATGAACTGCAGACGCTTGCTGTTCACATAGTTGCGGAAACCGTCGGCACGCGGTTCGAGAGCCGCGAAGGAAGCGGCATCGGTCTGCTCCTGCGATGCATCCATGCGACCGGGCGTAAACGGCACGACGATGTCCTGGCCACCTGCCTTGGCAGCCTTTTCGACACCGGCCGCACCGGCGAGCACGATCAGGTCGGCGAAAGAGACCTTCTTGCCGCTGGTCTGAGCTGCATTGAAGTCCTTCTGGATGCCTTCGAGGGTGCCGAGAACCTTGGCGAGCTGTGCCGGCTCGTTGACTTCCCAGTCCTTCTGCGGGGCAAGACGGATGCGCGCGCCATTGGCGCCGCCACGCTTGTCGGAACCGCGGAAGCTCGAAGCGGATGCCCATGCGGTCGAGACGAGTTCCTGAACGGAGAGGCCGGACGCAACGACCTTGGCCTTCAGATCAGCAATGTCCTTGTCGTCGATGAGCGCGTGATCGACGGCCGGGATGATGTCCTGCCAGATCAGGTTTTCTGCAGGAACTTCCTTGCCGAGATAACGAACCTTCGGGCCCATATCGCGGTGGGTAAGCTTGAACCAGGCGCGGGCAAAGGCGTCTGCGAACTGATCCGGGTTTTCGAGGAAGCGGCGCGAGATCGCCTCGTAGATCGGGTCGACGCGCAGCGCGAGGTCGGAGGTGAGCATTCGCGGCAGGTGCTTCTTCGAAGAATCGAAGGCATCCGGAATGGTGGCGCCGGCGCCCTTTGCGACCCACTGATGGGCGCCGCCCGGGCTTTTTTCCAATTCCCATTCATAACCGAACAGGTTCCAGAAGAAATTATTGCTCCACCTGGTCGGGGTCGTCGTCCAGGTGACTTCCAGCCCGCTGCCGATGGCATCGCGGCCGACACCGCTGTTGAACTTGCTCGCCCAGCCGAGGCCCTGCGCCTCGAGCTCGCCACCTTCAGGATCGACGCCGACAAACGACGGGTCACCCGCGCCGTGGGTCTTGCCGAAGGTATGACCGCCGGCGATCAGTGCCACGGTCTCTTCGTCATTCATCGCCATGCGGGCGAAGGTCTCGCGGATGTCGCGAGCCGATGCGAGTGGATCAGGCGTGCCGTTCGGCCCTTCCGGGTTGACGTAGATCAGGCCCATCTGCACGGCGCCGAGTGGCTCCGCGAGCTCGCGTTCGCCGCTGTAGCGCTCGTCGCCAAGCCAGGTGCCTTCCGGACCCCAGTAGAGCTCTTCCGGCTCCCAGACGTCGGCACGGCCGCCAGCAAAACCAAAGGTCTTGAAGCCCATGGATTCGAGCGCGACGTTGCCGGTGAGGATCAAGAGGTCGGCCCAGGAAATGCTGTTGCCGTACTTCTGCTTGATCGGCCAGAGCAGGCGGCGGGCCTTGTCGAGATTGACGTTATCAGGCCAGGAGTTGAGCGGCGCAAAGCGCTGCTGACCCTGACCGGCGCCACCGCGGCCGTCGGTGATGCGATAGGTGCCGGCGCTGTGCCAGGCCATGCGGATGAAGAGACCGCCGTAGTGGCCGAAGTCTGCCGGCCACCAGTCCTGTGAGTCGGTCATCAGCGCGTGAAGATCCTTCTTCACCGCATCGAGATCGAGCTTCTTGAACTCCTCGGCATAATCAAAATCCTTGCCCATCGGATCCGAAAGACCGGAGTGATGGTGAAGCATCTGCAGGTCGAGCTGGCTCGGCCACCAGTCGCGATTGCGTCTGGCGCTTGCTCCCGAATGATCGACGGGACATTTGCCCGCGCTGTCAGGTTTCTGGTCCATAGTTTTCTCCTGTTGCTCCAGGCAGCCATCCAGAGACAGCCTGTCCGTTAAACTATTGGGCCTGATTGCATGCTTGACGCCTTGCTGCTGGTTGAGCGTGCTAGCATGCATCCTCCCTCCCCTCCCTTTTATCGGAAGCGTGTGATAATTTTAAGTTGGATTTACTGATAGCTGCGATAAGTTCATCTTATGACCAACCTTACGCTCAAACAGCTTCGTTATTTTGAAGCGCTGGCACGCCATGGCCGCTTCCGGCATGCGGCCGATGCCTGCGCCATTTCGCAACCCGCTTTGTCGATGCAGATCAAGGAGCTGGAGGAAGAACTCGGCGGAGATCTCTTCGAGCGCGGCGCGCGTGAAGTCAGGCTGACCGCCTTCGGACAGCTCTTTGCGATGCGTGTGCGCGACATTCTGAGAGCTGTCGACGAGCTCGGAGATCTTGCCCGCGCCTCGCAGGACAGACTGCTGACGCGGCTGAGAATCGGCATCATCCCGACCATCGCCCCCTATTTGCTGCCGGCGATCATCAGCGATCTGAACAGGACCTTCGACAATATCGAAATACAGGTGCGCGAAACCTTGACGACCAGGCTAGTTCACGAAGTGGCGCAAGGCGAGCTGGACTTGGCTGTCGTCGCATTGCCGGTGTCCCAGCCGTCGCTTACCGAGATCAAACTATTCGAGGAAGAGTTCGTGCTGGTTCGCCACCGCGAAGACGAGGGCAAGCCGGTGCCGGAACCCGAGGCCTTGCGCGAAATGCGCCTGCTTCTCCTGGAAGAGGGACATTGCTTCCGGGATCAGGCCTTGTCCTTTTGCGGCATCGAATCGACCCGCCCCCGGGAGATTATGGAGGGCAGCTCGCTCTCGACGCTCGTACAGATGGTCAGCGCCGGCATCGGCGTCACCCTGATCCCAGAAATGGCCGTGCCCGTGGAGACACGCTCGGCGGATGTCTCCATTTCCCGATTTCGCACGCCTCAGCCGTTGA
Source organism: Sinorhizobium sp. B11 (assembly GCA_039725955.1). Taxonomy (NCBI): domain Bacteria; kingdom Pseudomonadati; phylum Pseudomonadota; class Alphaproteobacteria; order Hyphomicrobiales; family Rhizobiaceae; genus Sinorhizobium; species Sinorhizobium sp. B11. Next base: position 581,258 of record CP091033.1, on the reverse strand, counting down.
GAACGATCGGCATCATCTGGCGCAATTCGACGCCCCTGGTCAAACAACTGCTGCAGATTTCAGAGGTCATTCGTCACTCGGCCGCGAGCCTACATCAGCGTGTCGATCCGGCACGAGCCGGTGTCAAAGGCTGATTTCCGCTGCTCCACTGGCCCGCCCCCGGCCGCGCTCTAGCTTCCCACGCTTGAAACCTTCGGAAATAGAGCACGGGAGCGGCTGAATTGGATCTCATCGACCTGATGCCCATAACGCCGAACTGGACGGATATCGCACTTCGTCGGCAGCAACCACCGTCGCTGGCGCATTTATCGGCCTCGACAGGGAGCGAGGCGGACATGCCGCCGGATTGCGCACCACCATTCTCGTTGGTCTTGCCGCCTGCCTTTCGATGATCCAGGCAAATATCCTCCTTGCAACGAGCCAAAGCGCAAACGGATCGATGGATATCCTGCGATTCCCACTCGGCGTCCTCACCGGCGTGGGCTTCATCGGCGGAGGCGCAATCCTTCGACGCGGCGACATCGCAACCGGTGTCACCACCGCGGCGACCTTGTGGCTGATAACGGCAATTGGCCTGTGTTTCGGCGGCGGTCAGATCGCCGTGGGCGCCGTCGTCACCATCCTTGCCGTCCTCATCCTTTCCCCGCTGAAGCATGTGGACCGATGGATATCAGGCAACCAGAAGGGCACCGTATCGATCAGACTGGAAAACGTTTCAGGATTTCCCGACGTGAAGGCGGCAACTCCTGAACTTTCCGAGGCGATCTTCACGGGGCTGAGGGATATCGAGGGCGGGCATCGCCAACTGATTTACGAGATCCGGTGGAAGTCCGTCGGCGGTGTTCCAAGCGCGGATCAAGTTGCTGCATCATTGGAAAAAAGCTTCCGTGTGACCCGGTTCGAGTATCGCACGACAGCGACATGAAGAACCAGCTTTAGGCAGCACCGGCATGGCCTCCACGCAACGCACTATGCCGCAATATTGTCGGCTCTTTGTGACTAAAGAAGCCGAAATAGAGTCGTCGCAGCCGCATTCCCATGCGGCCGCAATATCGGTCGTCGTTTTTATTGCAAACCGGCCTTGTCCAGGCCGTAAAGCTTGTCCGCGGTGCCCGGAACAGCCTTGACCGCGATGCTGATCCGGTTCCATGCGTTGATGGCCATGATCTGGAAGGTCAGGTCGGATACTTCCTTCTCGGAAAGCTGGCCGCGGACCTTCTCATAAAGCTCGTCCGGAACGCCGGTGTCGGAAAGCTTGGTGACCGCTTCCGTCCACGCAAGGGCGGCGCGCTCGCGCGGGCTGAACAGCGTCGATTCACGCCAGGCGGCGACGTGATAGAGACGGAGTTCACGTTCGCCATGGATCTTTGCTTCCTTGGAATGCATGTCCACGCAGAAGCTGCAGCCATTGATCTGGGACGCGCGGATTTCGACCAGATCCCTGGTCGTCTGCTCGATGGAGCTCTCCTTCAATTCCATGCTGAAGGCGGAGAGCTTTTTGACGAGCTCTGGTGAAAGCTGGGCGTAATTCAGTCTTTGCGTCATGTCATCCTCGTCCTTCAAAATCGTTCATTTGGGGAACAGACCGCCGAGGCAGGCGGTCACGGAATGAGTACCAAGCGCGAGGAAAAACGGTAGCTAACCATCGGTTGGGGATAGACCCAACGGTATGAGCGGCCTTGTTGGGCAACCCAACCCTGTCCGAGATTTCGGGCCTGGCTGCCGGATCTGCATTGATCGCACGACCGTGCTTATTGGGGTGCGTGCTTACGCATTTCGGTCTCGATGAAATCCGAAAAGAGCCGCAGGCGGTAAGTCGGCATCCTGCCAAAAGCGTGGACAGCCTGGAACGGCATCATCTCCAGTTCGAGCTCGGGCAGAAGCTGGATCAATTCCCCTCTATCCAGCTCCTCCTGAACGATGCATTTCATCAGATAAGCGACGCCCACACCGCTCAAGGCCGCGATCCGGATCGCTGTCGCTGTGTCGAGGTCCACCTCTCCTGTGGGCATCATCGTCGAGCCATCGCCAAAGCGAACGGGATATGTACGGCCGTCGATCGCGTAGCGCGCGAAGGGTATTTCACGCAACCTCTCCACCGAACTCACCTGTCCCCAAGTCTCGATAAACGCAGGCGATGCGACCAGTACCATCTCCAGATGCACCAGCGTGCGCATCATCAAGTCGCTTCCCGTGACCTTACCGACGCGAAACGCGATGTCGTAGTTTTCGCGGATCAGGTCCACATGCCGATCCGTCGTCCCGAGATCGAGCGTTATGCCGGGATGCCGCGGCAGGAAGCGTGTGAAGATGGGCGGCATGAGAAGCCTCGCAAGCTCGCTTGGCAGGCTCACACGCAAATGACCGGTCGCGCCGCGATCCGCTTGAAAGACATCCGAAGATTCCTCGATCTGCCGGAGAAGTGGCGCAATGTTTCCGAAGAATGTTTCTCCATCCGGTGTCAGCGTAAGGAGACGTGTCGAGCGACGAAAGAGCTTGAGCCCGAGCAGGCTTTCCAGCCGGGAAACGCTTTTCGATACGCCCGACGGCGTTGTCCGCAGGCTGCGCGCCGCCGCACTGAAGGATCCGGTTTCGACGGTTCGGACAAACGCTACCAATCCCGCTGCCTCACCTAGCAAACTGCCCACGGCGCGATGGTCACCCATGTGCATGATTGCGGAATACCGATCGAATGGCTTGCAGCAGGTAGGACCGCCGGCGATCATGCTGCATGGCATGATTGCCCATGTTCCCGCTCAACGCCTCCCGATAGGCGAGATTTGCTGCAAGATCCTCCGCGAGCTCGGGGCGACCGCCCAGAAGTGGTGCAAAAGCTTCCTTGCTGATTTCATAAACGGTCACCCGTGTTACCGCCTGAAGCGCATGGCTCTCGCCAATTCCGGCAAGGAAGCCACCTTCGCCAAAAAAATCGCCGGGCGCCAGGCGCGCCGCCTCCTCGCCGTCTCTTCTCATCGAAACGATCCCGGCCCGGATGATCATCAGGCTGGCAAGAGAATCGCCTTCTTTTGCGATCTCATCACCGGGAGAAAAAATGCGCCTGGTCGCGGATGCCGCGAGCGCTGTTGTCTCCTCCTCTGTAAGCACCGAGAAAATGGGGATCGCTTCGATGAGGCTTTGCGCCGGGCCCGTGCTGGAGGCCGATGCATTCTGTGCAATGACCTCAGTCGCCGTGATGACCTTGCTGAGCGGCATCGCAAGCTGAAGTCCGCTGGACTTGCAGTGTCGGTATACGAGGTCGATGACCTCACTGCGGGCGACACCTCGCTTCAGTGGACTGGTGACTTGAAAATACAGTTCCACATCAACCGCACTGGCGTCGATGCCGACAAGTGAAACGGCCGGCGGCGGATCCTTGATGATGGAGTTGCAGCTATCCAGCACCGTTTGCATGACGCCGCGGATGACGTGCGGCATGCGTGTCGGCACAATCCGGATCGACAGCGTAATCTGATGATTTTCATCTGGCCTGCTGATATTGGTCAGCCCAAGCTTGGCAAGCACGCTGTTCGGCAAGACGACGATATTGTGAGCGGCTGTCAGCAGATGCGTCGAGCGCCAGTTGCTGGCAACGATCCGTCCTTCCGTGCCGTCGCTGAGCAAGATCCAATCGCCGATGACATAGGGGCGCCCCAGGGTCAGCGCGATCCCGGAGAACACGTCCCCCAGCGTATTCTGCAAGGCAAGACCAAGGATGACGGCAATGACGCCTGATGTCGCCAGCAACGTCCCGATCGGAACGCCAAAGACGAAAGCCATGACCGACAAGGCGACACCGAGATAAACGACCGCGATCAAAAGGTCCTGAATGAGCCTCGCCTCCCGTGGCCTCCCATCCAGTACGATGTAGATGCGCAGAAAGCCGATGACGGCCCATGAGAGATGCACCCACCAGAATATCTTCGCAGAGACAAAGAGCGCACTCATGCTTTCCAGATGCGGTGGGTCGAAGCGAAACGGGACAATCCCTGCCAGCAGAAGAACAATCGTCATCGCGGTAAAGAAGGCGATCTGCACGATCAGGCGCGCGTATGGCCGGGACCGTCCCTGCAGATGCCATACGACTATGCCTGCTATGCCCAGGACATTCAGCAAGACGACGAACGAAGCGATTTCCTGCGGCATCCGGTTTTCTCATCGGCAAAAATCACAAGGGAATACAGCACCAGCCGTCGCTTGCGGGCAGAGACAGGCTGATCGGGAAAGATAGGTTTTGAACTCGCTCCTGTCGGTCTATGGCCGACGGCAGGTTCTCAGAAAAACGGCTAAAGGCATCTTGGAACCCGCCTCAAGATCGACGCCTCTGAGTTCGGGCGGTCATTCCCGCCGTTTAGCAGAATCCGGACTTTCAACGCGCTTTCGTAAAATCCGCTGTCATAAAGGCGAAGCATGATCGGGCCTTTGGCAATAAGTCCTCGGCGCATAGCATAGTCGCCCGTCAGCCCATCTGACTATTAAAACAAGAGTGGGCTTGACACCAAACCTGATATGCTGGCCGCTTGCACCGCAAAAAGAGCCATCGCGTTGAGCACAATGCCGGGTCGGAGCGCCGTGCTTCTGGCCAAACATAGAGTCCGCGGTTAACGAGACGAAAAATGCATAATCTCGACAGTGCCAACCGTCATTCCCTCGCGAACTGGCTGATTTCAGGCGTTAGAGACGAGTTGCAGATCGAGCCCATATTTCTGCAACTCTGCGACCGTCTTGCTTCCTGCGGCGTTGCTCTCAGCCGCGCCAGCCTCCATCTTCGCGTTCATCATCCCCAGTGGCTCGGAACGCGAGTCGTTTGGGTCAAGAATCACCGCGAAGCGGATATCACGACGATCGGTTACGATGTCGAGGCGACCGACGCTTTCCTCAGAAGTCCGTTTCGTGCCGTCATCAGAAGCGGCGTCGAGATCCACCAGCGGCTCCAGATCCACGGGCCGCATCAATTTTCCGTCTTCGAAGAGCTGAAGCAGGAGGGCCACACCGATTACATCGCCTGGCCGATCGACCATACCCAGGGCAAACGACACCTTGCGACGTTTTCGACGAGCGAACCGGGCGGATTTACCGATGAGGAAATGGCACTCTTCCGCGAGATCCTTCCGCTGTTTTCACTGGTCAGCGAAATTCGCCTCAAGAACCAACTGGCGCTGACACTTCTGCAGACCTATGTCGGCCCGCATGCCGGGGAACAGATCCTGGATGGAGCGACGACGCGCGGTAGCGGGACGTCGGTGAATGCCGCCATCATGATCTGCGATCTCAGAAATTTCACCAAACTCTCCAATCGCCGGCCACGCGATGAGGTTATTTCCATTCTGAATCAGTATTTCGATGCCATCGCCGATCCGATCGAAAGACACGGCGGAGAAATCCTCAAGTTCATGGGGGATGGATTGCTGGCCGTCTTTCCCCTGGAGAAGGCCGATGCCTGCACCGGTCTCCTTCGGGCTGTCATCGAGGCGCAAGAGGCGATCAAACGCTTCCAGGGAGCGGCATTCGGATACGAAGTCCGCTACGGCACGGGCATTCATCTCGGAGAGGTGATGTACGGCAATATCGGCTCGAAAAAGAGGCTGGATTTCACCGTGATCGGCCCCGCCGTGAATATCGCCTCCCGCCTTGAAGCCTTGACGAAAGAACTACAGCGCCCGGCCCTGATGTCGGCCGATTTCGTTCGAATGGCAGGATGTTCGGACCAGACGGAATGCCTGGGTTTCTACAACCTCAGAGGTTTCGAAGAACCGGTCGAGGTTCACGCTCTTCGCCTTCCCCCGGTCGGAGGCTGACGCCCGTCGGTAAAGATCAGGACCTATCGTTTGAGGCGCAGCCCCTCATCCACCATCACATTGCAATCCAGAATATAGCCGGTTCCACGCGCCGTCTTGATCAGGCTTGGTTTTGACGGCTCCGTTTCCAGTTTGCGTCGCAGGCGCAGAACCAGCGCGTCGATACTTCGATCGAAGACCTCTTCCGAATGGACGCGACTTGCCGCAAGCAGCCGCTCACGGGACAGGACTTGTTTCGGTGCGTTCAGGAACGCGACCAAAAGATTGAATTCGGCGGCGGTCAGTTGCGTCTCGCCAACGCCCGGCCGCGTAAGTATTCGCTGACGCATGGAGAGCATCCAGTCGCCAAACATGTAAGTACGTCGCTCCCGCCCGGCATCGGGTGCGGACCTCACCCTCATCGCCGCCTTCAGTCGTGCCAGGAACTCTCGCAGACCGAATGGTTTGGTGATGTAATCGCTTGCGCCAAGCTCAAATCCCAAGACCTTGTCGGCTTCCTCGGTGCGGTCGGCACTGGTGATGATGACAGGCGCCGCCGAGAGTGTTGCCAATTGCTGCACGATCTCGAGGGCGTCCTCTCCCTTAAGGTTGAGATCGATGACGAACGCATCGATCACGTCCCTGGAAAGCGCACTTTGCAATTCATCGCCAGCGCTGACGGCAGTAACGCGAAACGACTGTTGCATGAGAAAATCACGGATGAGACTGCGCGCAGAGTGATCGCTATCGGCAACGAGAACATGCTGCATGGGCTTCTCCGTCCGGCACGGGAATGGAGCACAGCCCAGCCGAATATGACAATGACTTGCGATGAGTTGTCTTCAATGGCGCCCCTCTCCGCTCATAGTCGAAGCGCGCCTGTCGGACGATCAAACGTCCGTTTGGGTTTCGCCCGAAAATCTGCGGGTTTACGGTGTTCCTGAATCGCCGCTCTTCAGATCCCTTGATGCCCAAGGCTGACATTCGGGCGTCCGAATGGCCATTGATGAAACGGAAGTATAGCTTCTCACAATCCCCATAAAATATAGCTTCTCCAAGCTTGGTTCGGCGACACTACTCCTCCCAAAGCAACCAGTTCGCGGCACCTACCAAGCATCTCAAAACAAGGAGAACTATATGGATCCGCAACACTTTCGGCCAACGCGCCGAGATACGATGGCGGGGGCGATTACATTTGCAGTCGCTGCCGCAACCTTGAGATTTTCTGCATCCGCAATGGCTGATGAGCCAAAGAACGCAAAGGAAGAACACACCATGAGCACCGAATACGTCACGACCAAAGACGGCGTCCAGATCTTCTATAAGGACTGGGGTCCGAAGGACGCTCAGCCGATCGTCTTCCACCACGGCTGGCCGCTGAGCGCTGATGACTGGGACAACCAGATGCTTTTCTTCCTCGGCAAGGGTTATCGCGTCATTGCGCATGACCGCCGCGGACACGGCCGCTCGACCCAGGTCAGCGACGGTCACGACATGGACCATTATGCCGCCGACGCTGCGGCCGTTGTTCAGCATCTCGACCTCCGCAACGCAATCCACGTCGGCCATTCGACGGGCGGCGGCGAAGCAACCCACTATGTTGCACGTCACGGCAAGGGGCGCGTCGCCAAGCTCGTTCTCATCGGGGCCGTCCCGCCGATTATGGTCAAGACGGCGGCCAATCCGGGCGGCCTGCCGATCGAGGTCTTTGACGGCCTTCGCACAGCACTGGCAGCCAACAGGTCGCAGTTTTACATCGACCTGGCCAGCGGCCCGTTCTACGGCTTCAATCGCCCAGGTGCTCAAGTCTCGCAGCCAATCGTCCAGAATTGGTGGCGGCAGGGCATGGCCGGTGGAGCAAAGGCCCATTACGACGGCATCAAGGCGTTCTCGGAAACGGACTTTACCGAAGACCTGAAATCGATCGAGGTGCCCGTCCTCGTCATGCACGGCGACGATGACCAGATCGTCCCTGTCGCCGATTCCGCACCGCTCTCCGCAAAGTTGCTGAAGAACGCGACCCTGAAGATTTACAAGGGCCTGCCCCATGGCATGGCGACGACGCATGCAGACATCGTCAATGCCGATCTGCTCAGCTTCTTCAAGGCCTGATGATTTGGGGCGCTGCTGAGGCGCCCCTTTTTCGAATAGCATTGCGATGAGCTTCGGGAACTGTCGATCGCAATGCACCACCCAAAACGATCAAAGCCCCTTCCGGGGCTTTGATTATTTCAACGCAGATTTTGATGCCCGGTCAGTGACCCGGAGGTGGGGTAGCCGTCTTGACCCATTCGGAGTACCGCGTCTTGCCGATCCGTACCTGATTGCCGGGCATAAGGGAGCCTTCATTCAGCAGAGCACCGAAATAACGGGTCTGATCATCGGCAACCACTTCGCGCTTGTCGCCGATCTGCCGCATATAGCGGGTGACGGCATCCGCAATCTTGATCGGTTCCGGACCAGCGATTTCGACGGTGGCATTCAGCGGATTACCGAGAACGACATCGACGAGCGCGTCGGCAACATCGTCCGAGAAGATCGGCTGCATCATCGCCGGTGAAAGGTGAACCTTGTCGCCCTGCACGCCGGATTGAGCGATGCCGAACATGAATTCGAAAAACTGCGTCGAGTGAACCAGGGAATAAGGAATCCCGGATTCCTTGATGATCTTCTCCTGGGCAAGCTTGGCGCGCATGTATCCGCTCTCCGGAAGGCGTTCCGTGCCGACGACGGACAGTGCAACATGATGCTTCACGCCTGCAGCCGCTTCGGCGGACGCAATGTTGCGACCCGCGGTCTGGAAGAATTCCATCACGGCCTTGTCTTCGAAGGACGGGGAGTTGGAGAGGTCGACCACGACCTGTGCTCCCTTGAGAACGTCGGCAAGCCCCTCGCCGGTAATCGTATTGACGCCGGATGCGGGAGAGGCGGCAATAGTCTCGTGGCCCTTGGCCTGGAGGCGCTTGACGAGCTTCGAACCGATCAAGCCGGTTCCGCCGATAACGACGATTTTCATAATCTGCTCCTTTTTGCTGTACCAAAGAGTTGAATGAACCTCCCGCTGCGCAAGCGAGGCGGGGCGGTAGTCAGGTCAGACCGACTTTGTCCGGACCGGGCGCTGCGCCAGCAGCCACAACCCCGCGAGCATGGTGAGAGGCTCTGACGATCTCTCCGTAGAATGAATGGGTTGCGTCATCGGTTCGGTCCTGGATTCCTGTGGAAGAGACGGCAGCCTTGAGCCGGCTGCCAGGACCTAAGCCTAAGCGATTGTGGTTGGACGCATACCCAAACATACGTTGGGGATCGGACTGCAACCCATGTAACCGACCAGAAACTCAGCCGGGAATACCCGGCCAGACGGGCAGCGGCCAAGCGGCCATCGCCAGTTTACACAGAGATCGAGGCAAGCCAGTCTTTCCGGAGTTCGATTGCTTCGGGCGCGGAACGGCTCAGGCATTAACCCCGCTGAAGCTGTTCGACCTTGCGCACGAGGTCCGCCAGAGAGCGGCACTGCATCTTGCGCATGAGGCTCATGCGGTGAAGCTTGACCGTCATTTCGCTGATACCAAGCTGATAGGCGACCTGCTTGTTCATCAAACCGCTCGCCACCGCATGCATGACCTCCTGCTCCCTGGGTGTCAGGCTGTCGGCAAGCGCCTGGACGCGTTTCAACTCTTCATTCGACTTGCGGCGTTCGTCATCTATCCTAATGGCGTGATCCACGGCGTCGAGAAGAACCTGGTTGATGAAGGGTTTCGTGATGAAATCGGTCGCGCCCGCCTTCATTGCCCTTACACTGGTCGGAACATCCGCGTGGGCCGTGAGGAATATGAGCGGCAGTTTGCTGCCGAGCGCCAGAAGCTGGCTTTGAAGATCAAGCCCCGAGCCCCCTGGCATTCGCATGTCGACGACGATGCAGCCTGGCGCATTGACATCGGCCCATTTGAGAAATTCCAGACCGTTTGGGAAAGCTGATGTGCGCTTGTTCGTGACCGTAAAAAGATCCACGAGGGCACTGCGCATCTCCGCGTCATCGTCGATGACGTAAACGACCGGCTCGGCGCTCTTGTCCGTTTTCACCTGAGCGTTTTGCATCGAATTACCTCTCTGGCATCTGAGAGATTCCGACCCTTGAATGCGCCCGTATCCCTCTGCTTTACCCTTTGTCGGCTCTCAGTCACCAAACATGCCAGCCGCCAGATCAAAACAGGCTACAGCCGGCCGGCATGATGCGAGCCTGCTCAATGAGACGCCAATCGATAGCATAGGATATGCGCCGGCGGACGATACACCTTGGTTTACCATCGCCCGCTACGGGCATGCGTCGTCATCAAAGTGGAACAAAACCGGCAGTAAACGCTGCCGGTCTTGCCTGCTCGACGACATAAGCCGGATGGGTTGGACGCTCGGCTGCCATTTCGTTGGCCGCAGGAAGAAACCGGAAAAAGCCCTGCGTTCATCATCCCCATCGTGCCCGGTTAACACGGCTCACAGATACTCAGATACTGGCCGATGCCATGCCAGGCATCCCTAACATTGGTTTGCCAAACCTTGGTTCGGGTTCGGATCTTACGCTGGGTAAATGACATTAATCGCTGGAACATGAGGTTCGAGCGAACACCCGTCGCCCCTGCTTCCGGTCAACCCAAAACTTCGTTTTATCGATCCGCCCCCGGAAACGGCTATCCTTTCAGCATGTCGGTCACTATCCCGAGGGCGTGAGATGAAGATTTTGGTTGTTGGTGCGAGCGGGATGATGGGATCCAAGATCGTTCGCGAATTGGAACGAGCGGGTCAAACCGTCAGTGGGGTGTCGACCAGTACCGGCGTCGACGCCTATACCGGCCAAGGGCTGAGGGCGGCGCTTGCCGACGCGGACGTGCTGATCGATGTCACCAATTATGGATCATTCGGTGATTCAAACGCGCTCGGCTTCTTCAAGCAGGCAGGCAAAAATCTGCTGGCGGCAGCGAAGGATGCTGGCATCGGGCACTATCTTGCCCTGTCCGTGGTCGCCACGGACCGGCTGGTGGAAAACGACTATTTCCGCGCAAAGATGGTGCAGGAGAATCTCATAAGGGCCTCTGGGCTACCTCATACCATTGTCAGGTCCGCCCAGTTCTTCGAATTCTTCAACGGCATCATCGATTTGGCAGCCGATGGGAATGGTTTCCGGCTGCCACCCTCTCTGGTCAGACCGATTGCGGCGGACGAGGCTTCGACCTTGATATCAAGGATCATGATAGGCACGCCCCGCAATGACATCATCGAGATCGCCGGCCCGGACCCTGTACAACTGGACCAACTGGCGCGCGAGATCCTGACGGCGACGGAAGATCCACGCTCGATTGCGATCGATCCGACAGCGCCGTTCTTCGGTGTCGAACTTGCCGAAACGACACTCCTTCCAAGAGCCGATGCGCTTGCCGGAACCGTGACGTTCCACGACTGGCTTTCCCGATCGATGATGGCGGCTTAGTGCTTACGCAGATGCTACCGTCGCAGACGAAAGAGGAGGCGCCGCAAAGCGCCTCCTCTTTTATGGCTTGAGCAATCGCACTACGCCCGAATGCCTGCAACGCCTTGCCGGCTCGCGGAGGCTGTGGCCTGCTGAATTGCCCAAAGTGTTGCAATGATCCCGAAGATCGCGGGCAGGCTCACCGCCGGGAAGTCGCGCAGGATCACCGACGAAGAGCAGATGCCGACAGCGACTTCCCAAAGATGAAACGTTGCATGGGCGATGAGCCAGAGGGTCGCCCCGGCCCACATCTCGACCCGCCGGCCAGGCTTCCAGGCCCCAAAGGCAAATGCAAGCGCTATGAAGCCCTGGATGATGCCGATATCGCGAATGAAATGCTGGTTGTACATCCCTGTATCGGTGACGCCGGGGATAAAGTAATACCAGCTTTCGGGATCGTAGAGCATGTACAGCGCCAGCCAGCCGGCAAGCAATATGTTGAAGCCGACCATCGCGTAGACAATGAATTTCGTGACCTGCATCGCAACCTCCTTGGATAAGCGGGCCTCAAAATTACCATCCAAACCTGAGGCTTACCTCCCAAACCAAGGTTGGGGAGCCGAACGCGAAAGCGACTGGAACGCAGCCGACGACCTCTTGAGACAGGCGAGAAACTACCTGCTGGCAATCAGCTTGCAGAAAAAGGCCATTCATCATCATCTGCCGGCGATGCACAATTTCAGATTGTTTAGAGCTGCGCCCCTACCGCAATAGCATTTGGGCTCCGCCAACGAGGACGGAGCCCATTCGGGAACAACTCGAAGATTGAGCCTTACTTGGCGGAAGCCGCGTCTTCGATGATCTTCGCAACCTTGTCAGGATGAGAAACCATTACGACGTGGGATGCACCCTTCACGACGACGGTTTCCTTGGAATGGGCACGCTCAGCCATCCAGCCAAGAGCCTTGGCGGGAATGTTCTTGTCCGCGTCGCCGTAGATGAACCAGGACGGAATGGTCTGCCACGCCGCGCCGGGGGCTGCCTCGGTCAAGGCCGCCTCGGTGATCGGACGCTGGGTTGCTGCCATCAGCTTTGCGGTCTTTGCCTGCACATCAGCAGCGAACTGCTCATGAAACTTGTCCTGCTGGATATACAGATCCTTTCCGCCATTTTCCAATGCAACGGGCTCGGCAAGCGTCGGTGCCAGGGTGCTGCCTGGGAACTTGCCCGAGAGGTCGGCAGCAGACTCGCCCTTCTCGGGGGCGAAGGCAGCGACATAGACCAGTGCCTCGACATTTTTCGCCTCTGTTGCGGCCTCGCTGATGACCGAACCGCCATAGGAATGACCGACGAGAACCACCGGCGTCTTTATCCCTGCGACGACACGACCGACATAATCACCATCCGACTTCACACTACGCAGCGGATTGGCGACCGCGACAACCGGATAACCGTCCTTTTCGAGGCGAGCGATAACATCGTTCCAGCTCGAAGCATCGGCAAATGCGCCGTGCACGAGTACCACGGTCGGCTTTGCAGATTCAGCGGCAGCAGGGACGGCAAGAGCTGCCAGTGCGCCGAGTGCGAATACGGATTTCAGGATTTTATGCATAAGTGGCTTCCTCTTTTTGATTGTGCACAATTTAATATGGCGCAATTATTCAGGTGTCGAGTCTTTTTTGTTCAACTAATCGCGAGCAAATGGATGGGAGAATGTTTCGGATGCCACCGGGCGCTGCGATAGCCGACGTGAGCGGCGCTATCATTGTATTGGCCGCGCTCCGCAGCAATCCAAACCTCCGTTCTAGGGCTTTTCGTGCGGTAACGACTGAAGAGTCGCCCACGGGTCGCCCTCAAAACCGGTTTGCCTGGGGGCTACCGGCGTTGTGAGGCCCGATCCTGACCGCGTCGGCCATACAGCCCTCGTTCGATAAATCCAACCAATGTCTGATTTTGCGTCGGAGCGCACGTTGTCCTCCACCGCGGGCCGCAGGCGTAATGGCACTAATCCGAGCGAACGCTCGCGCGGCCGGCACGCGATCCGGCCACACGAAATCTCACGCGCCAGTGTCAGGCCACGCACATGCCTCCATCGACGTGAAGTTCGATTCCGTTCACGAAGGTACCAGCCGAAGCGAGGAAGAGCGCGGCCTGAGCCAGTTCTTCGGGGCGCCCGAGACGTCCTGCCGGTATCAGGTCAGCCATCTGCTGCTCGAATTGCGGACGGTTGCTTTCACTGACGCCGAGTTTTCCCAGGATCTCGGTTTCGACCGGACCGGGGCTAAGAATGTTGACACGGATCCGGCGCGATTTGAATTCAATCGCCCAATTGCGGGCAAATGCGGCGAGCGCAGCCTTGGTGCCGGCATAGACAGTGTGGTTCGGCAGAACCTTTGTCCCGGCCAGAGAACTCGTGACGATAATATTTCCGCCATCGCGCATATGCGGAGCGATGGTCTGAACACCGAAGAAGACGCCGCGCGTATTGACCGCAAAGTGCTGGTCGTATTCGGCCTCACTGACCGCCTCTGACGCCGCGAGATTGATAATGCCGGCATTGGCCATATAGATATCGACTACGCCAAAGCGCTCCGTAACCTCAGTCGCGAGCCGGCGATGGAAATCGATGCTGGCAACATCGCCACAAATTCCGATCGCTCCATGGCCAATCTCGCGAACCGCGTCGTCAATAACATCCTGACGACGTCCGGTGATGACGACTTTCGCTCCCTCCTTGGCGAAAAGGAGCGCCGTCGCCTTGCCAATCCCGCTATTGCCGCCGGTGATGACAGCCACTTTATCCTTTAGATCTAGCATCCTAATTCTCCTTGTTGAGACCCAGGAAATAAGCTGTCGCATCGGTCTCCATTAGCCGTGCGCAAGGACAAGGAACTGTGCCCAGAATAGACAAATGAACAGCGCGGGCGGTCATCTGTCTTGAAACCCGGCTGCAGATGAGAGCGCCCACTCGTCATCGACGGGACAACCATTGGGCGGATCGAAGCGATCTGATGCCAAGATACGTTCGCGTATGAATTGCTTCCGTCTTCCACTGTATCGTGGGATAAATCCTGTGCAGGGCATTTCAGCCTGTTGAGACGCGAATGTGTCGCCGGGAGCGGGGGATGATCGTCAGCCGGAGCGCCAGGGCATTGCGCAAACGAGAACGGGCGCTTGCCGAACTCGTCGATAGGGTGCCATCTCACATCTGGCGGCTAACGGCAGACGGCGAGCCAATCTTTTTTAACAAGCAGATGATCGATTACCTCGGCCGGGATATCGCCGATATCCAAAAGCCAGGCATGAGCCGGCTCGAAGCAATGATCGAGATGGCGATCCATCCCGATGATGCCGCGGGCTTCAGGGATGCGCTCCGATATTGCTTCGCCACCGGCAAAAGCTTTTCCACGCGATACCGCCTGCGCCGCCATGATGGCGTCTATCACTGGATGTCGAGCCGCGCGGATTCGATACATGACCGGCATGGGCGCATCAGCCAGTGGTATGGCCTTTGCCATGATATCGACGATCAGGTCCACGCCGAAGAGGCGCTGCAGCGAAGTGAACGGCATCTTCAACGGCTCATCGATGCCTTGCCGGTACACATCTGCAGTTGGACGCCTGCGGGAGAGCTCTCCTATGTCAGCAGACGCTACATGCAGGAACTCGGACTTTTCAAAGCAAATTTCGAGGAGTTTGCACGGGCAGCGCAGGAGCTTCTCCATCCCGAGGATGGGCCGGAAGTGAAGCGCAGGATCAGGCATTGCATCCAGGCTGGCGAGGCTTTCATGATGCGATACAGACGGCGCGGGCCGGACGGTACGTTCCATTGGACGGAAGGCCGCTTCGAGCCCCTTCGCGATAAGAACGGCGCAGTCGTGGAATGGTACGGCCTGTCGATCGATGTCGAGGATCAGGTTCGCGTGCAGGAGGCCTTGAGCCTTGCCCAGCTGAACCTTGCGCGTGCAAGCCAGGCAGCAAGCCTGGCCGAGCTTTCCGCTTCGATCGCTCATGAGATCAGCCAGCCTCTCGCGGCCGTCATATCAAGCTCGGATGTCGGCCAGCGCTGGCTCTCAGCGGAACCACCCAATATAGAACGGGCGCAGAAAGCGGTCGAACGTATCTCGGCAAGCGCTCATTCCGCCGTCGAAGTCGTCGGCCGCATCCGTGCTTTATTCAAACGCTCGGAAACATCGAGAGATTATACCGCACTCGATAGCGTGGTCAGAGAAGCGCGCGACCTCATGGCCGAGGAGGCGATGCGGCGGCGCGTGCGCATGGATCTCGAGTTCGAGCGAGACCTTCCGCCGATCGCCTTCGATCGGGTTCAGGTTCAACAGGTCCTGATCAATCTGATCCGCAACGGCCTGGAGGCCATGGATTCTGCCGGCAACGACCGCGTCCTGCGCATTCGCGCCTGCCGCGCCATGGATGCAGTGCAGATCGAGATCAGCGATCGCGGCCCGGGCGTCGAATTCCCCGATAGAATATTCGAACCCTTTTTCACGACGAAAGGACAGGGGATGGGAATGGGGCTGGCGATCAGCCGCTCCATCATCGAATCTCACGGTGGACGGTTGAGCGTGGAGCAGGCCGATCCACACGGAGCGAAGTTCGTTTTTACCCTGCCGTTTGAGATGGAACAGGCCGCTCACGCGTGACAACGCAATTCCGAATGCAGGACCTGCGCACTTCTGCAGGGTATTTTAGCCTCCGCGATAATCCCTGATCGCGCGCTCCAGCCACGACATCAGCAAATCGGCATTGACGGGTTTCTTGAGAAAGGCAACAGCACCTGCCTGAGAGACGGCGGCTTCGACCTCCTTGTCCCCGTGTGCCGTCATGATGATGACAGGCGGATGGGATGGCAGTCTGCCTAATGCCTGGAGCATCTCTACGCCTGACATTCCCGGCATTCTGACATCGGCAAGAATGCAATCAGCAAGCGAATAGCCTTTTTCGCTCAGGAATGTCTCGGCTGACTCATAGAGCTCGCATTCATAACCGGCCGCCTCGAGCAAATCCTTGAGGGATTCCCTGAGATAGCGATGGTCATCAATGACGGCGACTGTCTTGTTGGGGGAACTTGCCATTGCGTAAGTACAATTCTTCTTTTTCGGGCAATGAGCCAGGCGCCACGCAGGTTACTGATACAGTTTGAGATCCGGTTTCAACATGTCAAATTTGCGAACGAGCTCCGCGAGGGAGCCGGCCTGCATCTTTTTCATCATTCGTCCCCGGTGCAGTTTCACCATGATTTCGCTGATCTGCATTTCATGTGCAATCTGCTTGTTCATCAATCCGGCTGCGACATAATGCAAGACTTCCCGCTCGCGCGGAGTAAGCCTGGCCTCGCAAATTTGCAACTGGGCGCGAATAGCAGCCTCTTTCCGGTTCTCGGCATCTCGCCTGATTGCTTCGCCGACGGCGGCGATCACGGCGCTGCCTGCAAACGGCTTGATCAGGAAATCCGTTGCTCCTGCCTTCATTGCCTTTACGGTCAGCGGAACACTTCCGTGACCTGACATGAAGATAATGGGCATGGTGTTGCCGGCAGCGGCGAGCTGGTCCTGAAAGTCCAGGCCACTGATGCCGGGCATCCGCACGTCGAGGAGAATGCAGCCTGCCTGCCTCATATCGCAGCGCTCCAGAAAATCCGAAGCGCTCTCGAATGCGATAGCCTTCATCGCCACCGACTCGAAAAGGTCCACGAGAGAAGCCCTGACAGGGCCTTCGTCGTCGACGATACAGACAACCGGCTCGTCGCTCGTGCTGACTTGATCGATCATCATGGCTTTCCGCGCCTCCAAACGACTGCTTTGCAGAGCCCCGCTACCGCCGTACAGCGATGAAGCATGACACTGCTCCATTCTGCCGCGTTCATGAAGGGGTTCCCGTCAGCTGAGGGCCACGCCGAAATTGCAACTGGCGACGTGGTCATGTGGCAACAATACTACCATGCGGCCCCCTTTGCCAAAATACGCCAAGGGTCTAGGTTCGGCCGCGAGATCGATCGGCAAGTCGGTCAAATTCCCTCATTATTGCAAACAGGTAGTCCGCTCATTGCGTCAGGTAAGCCGCGCGGATGCACCCGCGCAGAACCATCGCAAGGCACACCTTCGTTGCCCCCGTCGCACACCTTCGTATAACTGCTTAGCCCGCTAGCCGCCTGTAAGCTGATCACGACCAAGATCGATCAAAGGCGGTTGTGATGAGATATGACCCAAGCTCTCGATACAGGCCTCTCGAGACGCCCAGGCTTCCGCTCCTGATCATCGGCGGTCTGATAATCGCAATACTTGCATACCTCGGCTATGGGGCCACATCGGCGCCCAAGGCGTCCGCAAAAATCTATGTGCCGCTCGCGACATCCTCGTCGTCGCAAGCCGAACCGAACGTCGCATATTTTATCGTGAATGGCGAAACGCTCGCCATGCCAATCGAGCATCGGCCGACGGCGTTCAAGGTTGCGTCCCGCTAGCCGAAGCCGGGCGTATCTCTGCATAGCATCATGCTGGGCCGCAAGAACCCAGACATATAAAAATGTGCTCCGCAATATATACTTGGTTTAGTTGCCCCCTCCTTCAATTTTCTCGTCGATGACGGTATTCTCACGCAGTTCGGGGAAGCGGCATGTCTGCTGGCAGTTGGAGGATCATGCATGGGGGTGGCCACCTCCAAGGGGTCGAAAAGTCCGGTCGCGATTTTGGTTGATGACGATGAGACCGTTTGCGCGGCTCTGGAGAACCTGCTGAATTCGGTCGGCATCGACGCAATGACATTTTTATCGGGCCGAGAATTTCTCGAAGCGAAGCTGCCCGACCGCCCGAGTTGCGTCGTCCTGGATGTTCGTATGCCCGGCATTAGCGGTCTGGACCTGCAGCATCATTTGACCCGCAATGGCGTCACCACACCCGTGCTTTTTCTGACGGCACACGGGGACATTGCAATGAGCGTGCAGGCAATGAAGGCCGGCGCGCAGGATTTCCTGACCAAACCCGTACGGGACCAGACCTTTCTCGATGCCGTGTCCAGCGCCATCGCAACAGATATCAGCCGCAGGAACGCCTTGTCTGCAGCCGATCGATACGTTTCCCTTTTTGAAACCCTCACTGTACGCGAACGCCAGGTTCTGAAGCTGGTCGTATCCGGCGAAGTCAACAAACAGATAGCCTTCTCCCTCGGGATCAGCGAATTTACGGTGAAGCTTCACCGCAGCAATATGATGAAAAAGATGCAGGTCAGTTCGGTGGCGCAGCTTTTCAATGTCTGGCAGGCGCTGCCGTCGCATGTCCGGATGAACGATGGCTGAAATTATCCACCAGCGTCAGGTCGGGGAAAAGACACCGACAGCAAAGCAAAGAGGACTCCCATGCAGTTGACATCGTCAAAAGAACGGATCGTCACGGCCATGGCTATTGGCGGCAGCGGCATCCTGCTGGCAGGGCTTTTCGCAGACACCTCCGGCATTCTCGTCGCAATGGTCGCCATCTGGCTCTATACAAGCTGGCGCACAGGTCTGGCCGTGCTGCTCATCGGCTGTTTGTTGACGGCGACCATCATTCTCTCCCCCGCCAATTTCGGCGATGATGAACCCGTGCGGGTCGTCATGTTCGCCTGCTCGGCCACTGCGCTCTGGTTTTTCATCAACGTCTTCAAGCCGCAGAGCCTGTTCGACCGCGTTTACAAGAATATCCAGCCCAATATCGAAGACATTCCGGGCTTTGGCTGGTCGGCCTATCCTGACGGCCGCCTGCGCTTCCTGAATCCGAAGGCGCTCGACTTTGTCGGCGTGACTGCGGAGGAGATGAGCAGGATCGCCAAGCTAGACAATCATTCATGGTGGAGCCTCTTCGTGCATCCCGACGATGTCGAGGGATGCAAGCAGCGATGGGAACACAGCCTCAGGACAGGCGAGCCGATCTTCGAAGAGCAGCGTGTGCGACGCGCCGACGGGACCTACCGATGGCTTCGCGATTCCGCCATCGCCTCGCGTGACGAACACGGCCACATTACGGCGTGGTTCGCGACATCGGTCGATATCGACGATCAGCGAAAGGCGGAAGCTGCTCTGCGGGAAAGCCGGGAGCAGCTGCAGCAGATGATCGACACAGTCCCGGCTCTCATCTGGTGCGCCAGCCCGGCCGGCGAAACCTCCTATATCAACAAGCCCCTTATGCACTGGACCGGGATTTCGCTGCAGGGCAATGATCCCGTGGATACAAGGAGGTTCGCGACAGCGATCATCGACACTATCCACCCCGAAGACCAGACGCTGTTTCAGGAGAGCCTTTCACGGGCTTTCAAAACCGGCGAACGCTTCGCCCTGAAATATCGGCAGCGGCGCTGCGATGGCGTCTATCGCTGGATCGACGGGAAAGCCGAGCCGCTTCGCGATGCCGATGGCCAGATCATTCAGTGGTACGGCGTCTGCCTCGACATCCATGACGAGATGGAAGCGCATGAAGCAGCGCGCCAGCGGGAGGCGGAACTGCGCCTCATCGTCGATACGGTACCGTCTCTGATCTGGCTCATGACCCCCGAAGGACTTCCCTGCTATCTCAACAAGCGCTTCTCCGAATGGGCCGGGCTCAACGAAGGCGATATTCATTCGAGGACGACGGAAGAGGTCGCTGCCGAAGCAGAACTTGTCCATCCCGAGGATCGCGCCGCAGTGACGGAGGCGTTCAGACATGCCATTGCAACGGGTCAGCCCATCAATCACAAGGGCCGGCTTCGCCATAAGGACGGGCAGTATCGATGGATGGATTCACGCGTCGAACCCCTGCGCGACGAGAATGGCAAGATCATTCGCTGGTACGGCGTCAATCTCGACATCGACGACGAGGTCCGTGCGCAGGAGGCACTGCGCCAATCCGACGAGAGATTGGCAAGGGCGTTGCGCGCCGCCAGCATGTCGGAACTTTCCGTCTCGATTGCACATGAACTCAATCAACCGCTGCAGGCGGTGGTGGCCAATGCGAATGCATTCCGCCGTTGGCTGAGCGCGGAACCGCCGAATCTCGAACGCGCCCTGCGGTCCGCCGACTGGATTGTGCGCGATGCCGATGCGGCCGCCGAAGTGGTCAGCCGCATCAGGGCACTGTTCGGTAAGACCGCCTACCCCAGAACCGCAGTCGATCTGAACAATCTGATCAACGATGCCTGCGAACTGATCGCCGACAGGCTCGCCTCCAACAAGGTGAAGCTCGATGTCAATCTCGATCCTTATCTGCCTTCCACCAGCGCGGACCATGTGCAAATGGAACAGGTGATCCTCAACCTCATCCGCAACGGCATCGAAGCGATGCACGATATCGAGCCCAGAGCCCGTACACTAAAGATCGAGTCCAGATTGCGGGACGGCGACACCGTCGAAGTGGAAGTGAGCGACCTGGGCACCGGGATCAGCGACACCGAGAAGATTTTCGAGGCGTTCTACACGACGAAGCAGGATGGGATGGGCATGGGCCTTGCGATTTGCCGATCCATCATCGAATCCCATGGCGGACGACTGTGGGCCGAGAATGGGCTTCGCGGCGGTGCATCGATCACATTCAGCCTGCCGGTGCGCGACCTTCTCGCCAAGCCGGCGCCGCGCGAAATCCACATCAGGCCGTCAGTCAAAGAACTCGAGGCCCTGTCGGCATGACTAGCGGCGACAAACGCACCCCGCTGGCTCTCGCCATCAGTTGATCGTGGCGGGGGAGTAATCCGGCTTAACTGGCACCATCTTGAGCGGCGCTTTGCGCCGCCAGATCTTGGCGCCATTGGCTGGGTGTCGTTCCGACGAAACGCCGGAACAACCGGCTGAAATGCGCATGATCCGACAAGCCGCAAGCAAAGGCGATATCACCCATTTCATGCTCGGAGGCGAGCAGCAACGTCCGGGCACGTTCGATCCGCTGCTGCATGACAAAAGCATAAGGTGACATGCCGAAGCTGATCGAAAAGGCGCGGCGGAAATGGCCAGGGCTGAGCTTTGCCGCAGCCGCCAGATCTTCGACACGAACCGGCCCTTCCAGTCTCGCATCGACATAGTCAGTGACGCGTTTGACCTGCCAGTTGCTGAGCCCGGTCCTGCGGCGGACATTTGTCTCTGAGACCTGCGACCGATCACGGGGCTCGGAGGAACCGCCGCAACGCGGCACCGCCAAAACGCCTTCCTTCAACCTGATCTCGTCATCCATCAGACCGCCCCATGCAACAGCGGGATCGCCATATCCAGATGAACTCTGATCGCCCCGGAAATCCATAGGGTTGAGGACTAGCGAACTAGGCCGGAGGGATAGGTTTCAAGAATGCTACAGCTCGATCCGCGGATCGGCGAGCGTCTGCAAAATTTCGACGACAATGTTTACGAGGATGTAGAAAGTTCCGAGAACAACCGTGACTCCGAGGACTGCTGGAAGATCGGCACTGCTCAGGGACTGAACCATATAAAGCCCAAGGCCCGGCCACCCGAACACGAGTTCGACGATCAGCAGGTTGCCGAACAGAAGCCGGATCTGCAGACCAACCATCGCTAATGCCGGAGATGCAGCGTTGCGAAGACCATGGCGCAAGACGACCACCGCCTCCCGAAGACCCTTTCCCCGTGCAGTTCCGATGTAGGGCTGCTGCATCACTTCGCGCAGCGCACTGTCGAGGCTTCGTCCCACCGCCACGGCAATCGGCAGCGCCAGAGCCAGGGCCGGCAGGAGCAGATGTCTGGCGGCATCCAGGCTGAGGTCGCCCCGGCCGCCGATAAGCGCGTCGATCATGTTGAAGCCAGTCGGGCCGCCTATATCGTCCTTGCTCATCCGGCCCGAACCCGGCAACCAGCCAAGACGGAACCAGAGAAAATAGACCAAAAGCAAGGCCGACATGAACGTCGGAACCGAGCCGGCCGCGATTAAGAGGAATCTCAACCCTCCAGAGCCGCCCAGGATACGGGGCATCACCGCAATGACAGCTGCCAGTACAAGGCCGATGCAGAGAGCCGCTAGTGACAGTTCGAGTGAAGCGGGCAGATATTCTCTTATATCAGCGGCCACGGGCTGACGGGTTCTGGTCGACGTCCCGAGATCACCTTCAGCGAGCCGCGAGAGAAACCGGCCATACTGGACGATAATTGGATCATCGAGGCCGAGTTGCTGGCGAAGAGCGTTCACACTCGAAAGCGGCGTGAGCGGTCCGGCGATAGCGCGCGCGGGATCTGCCGGAATGATGCTTTGCAGGCAGAACACGGCAAAGCTCATTGCCAAGAGAACGACCACGAGACCCGATAGGCGCCTTATAAAGTAGACCAGCATATCCTAGGTTCCTCGCAACGCCGTGCGAAGGCCGTCTCCCGCAAGATTGGCGAGAAGACAGATGAGAAAAATGGCCGCCGCCGGCAATATTGGCAGCCACCAATAAATGGACAGACTATCAAGCGCCCTCGATGTCATCGCCCCGAGCTCAGGCGCCGGGGCAGGTTGGCCGAGCCCGATGAAGGACATGAGCGACATCGTCATAATGGCCGTTGCGACGTCCAGTGTCGCCGCCACGAGCAGGGCCGGAAGTGCGCCCGGAAGAAGGTAGCGCAGCAGCAGGCGCGGGCCGCTGATACCGGCGATTCTTGCAGCCTCGACATGCGGACGACCGTTCAACCGCCGAAGCTCGTCGCGGGATATGCGCGCATACCAGGGCCACCACGCGATACCCATCGCAATCATCGTATTAGTAAGTCCTCCACCCAGGGTGGCGATTATCGCCAGCGCCACCAGCGTCGATGGCATGATCAGGAAGAACTCGGCTACCCATTGCGCCAGCATGTCGAGCCTGCGGCTGATGAGACGGGGTATCATGCCGACGCATGTGCCGACGACGAGGCTGATGAGGACAAGGGCAAGCGCGGGCAGCCATGTATATTGGATACCGATGACGATACGCGAGAAGAGATCACGCCCAATCTCGTCTGTCCCGAACCAGTGCTCGGCGGAAGGCGGCAGATAGGCCGCCGCGACACGGAGCTGCGGGTCGAATGGCGTGAGCCATGCGGCGAACAAAGCGATGATCGTTACGGCAACTACGCCAAAAAGCCCAATCCGGTCGATCCAGCTGGTGCGGCCGAGAACAACGGGCCAGCGCACGAAGCGTTCCTCGGGAAGGAACTCGGGAACGTTCATAGGTCCGGTCCGCTTGTGCTCGCTTGGGTTCTCGGCATCGCTGCGAGAACGGAGCCCATCGATGGTACATTAAAACCGTCAGTGATCTTATCTGGATCACCCTGCTGCACTACCCGACCTTCATCCAGCACAGCGATACGATCGGCGATTATTCTTGCGGCGGCGAGATCATGGGTAACGAAAAGCACCGCCATGTCTAGGCGGCGTCTGATCTCGCCGAGAAGGTTCAACGTGGTGGCAGCAAGCGATACATCGAGCGCGCTGATCGGCTCGTCGCAGAGCAGGAGTTTCGGCGGCACGATGATCGCGCGGGCGATGACGGCACGCTGGCATTGACCAATGGACAGACCGGCCGGCAGTGAAGACATGAGGCTCTCATCGAGACCGACCATTTCAAGCGCCCTGCCAACCTTTTGAAGGCGCTCTGCCTTGCTAAGACCGAGATACCGTAACCGATCGCCGATCTGTTCGCCGATGGAAAGCCAAGGCGTGAGGGATGCTGCAGCATCCTGAAAGACAATTTGTGGCGCATTGTCGATACGGAAAATCTCTCCACCATCAGGCAGCAGAAGTCCGGCCGCGAGCCTGATAATCGTCGATTTGCCGGCGCCGCTTTTCCCAAGCAGGGCCAAGCACTCACCAAGCGCGACCGAAAGATTGACCGATTCCAGCACCTGCTGAGATCTGCGGCGACCAAAGGGGCCGGTGGACGTAAAGCTCTTCCTGACACTGGACAACCGCAGCGCTTCCACGGGCTTCGCCGCTGTGACCATCGGCCAGACTTCCGTAGAAAGAAGTTGATCTGCGCTGGATTTGACCAGGTCGGTGAAGAAGCACGCCGCGGTGTGGCCGCTGACAGAAAGCTGCGTTGGTTGGGGCCGGCTATTTAAGCACTTGTCCCGGACGATGAGGCAACGGGAGGCATAACAACAAACGTTTTCCGGATCGGCGAGCCTCATCCGCTCGGCCGGCAGAGTAGGCAGAAGGTGCGTGCGATCCGTGTCAAAATCGAATCGAGTGGCAAGCAGACCGGCGAGATAAGGATGGCCGGGATTTGTCAAAACATCTGCCGTTCTACCCAATTCCAGAATCCGCCCGCCATAGATTACAAGCACGCGATCCGCGAGCGATGCAGCTGCGACAAGATTATGGGTGATGAAAAGAATTGCAGTCTGCTGCTCCCGAGCGATCTTGCGTAGCAGTTCGAGAACCTTACTTCGCAAGGGTAGGTCGAGTGAGGTAATTGACTCATCGGCAATCAGAACTTTTGGCTGTGCCATCAATGCCATCGCGATCAGTACGCGCTGGCGCTGCCCACCAGACAGCCGATGCGGAAATGTGTCGAGTATGGCTTTCGTGTTCTCGAGTCCGACCCTGCCAAGCCAATCCCCGATGAAGCTGTCGTCTCCAGCGGCCGATTCCCGGAGTTGATGGCGGATCGTCATCGTCGGGTTGAGGGCACCCATTGGATCCTGGGGAATGGCACGCACAAGCGAGTGACGTGCCGCACGAAGAACCCGCGGCTCTGCCCCCACTATCTCCAAACCGGCAAGATCGATCGAGCCGCTGATCTTCGGCTCGCTAGAGGCCGGCAGAAGACCCTGAATTGTTGCTCCAAGCGTAGATTTGCCCGAGCCGCTCTCTCCGACGACCGCAATGATCTCACCCGGAAGCGCCTCAAAATTGATCCCATCGAGCACAAGGTGGTCACGATCGCTTCGCCGCAGGACGACACTGAGATTGGCGATGGAGAGGACTGCCTTGCTCACAGCCATCATGCCTCACAGGCTGAGTTAGAGCCACGAACTCCGTCTGAGGCCGTCACCCCGGCCATCAGCGTCTCACGCTCGAAAAATCGATGCTGCCTCTTGGAAAGACCGGCCGCAGACCCAGATCCTTCAGCCCCGTGCGATGAACTACAACGTCGTCGACATCGACGAGCGGGATGAAATGGCCTGCATCGAAATACATCTGGCCGGCTTTTTCATAAAGCGCGTTGCGCGCGGCGATATCCGCTTTGGACGCGCCTTCCGCGACAAGCGCATCCGCATCCGGAAGCGCCCTGCCGTAAAGATTGAGCGGCGCATCCTTGGTGAAGAAGGCCTTCGCCTGATTGTCGGGATGAGCCGCGTCCGGTGAAGCGATGATCAGCAGCATGTCCGGAGCTGCAGGGTCGCCCTTCATGGCATAGGCCGCCCCCGGCGGCATGATATGGGAGGTGGCCTGGACACCGATGAGAGATAGCCCGGCGATCATCAGGTCGGCAATACGCCCGTAGCTCGGATTGGCGCTGTAGAGTCCGATGCTGAGGGTGACCGCTCCGTGCCTGGCGATGGCAGATTTCGCTGCCTCGATATCCGTCGGAAACTGCACTGGCTGACCTGGATCCAGCATGATGTTCGGATAGAGCGATTTCGAGACATGCGCATATTGCCCGAAAGCATCGCTCGCCCACAAATTCGGGTTGATCGCGGTCAGAACCGCCTTGCGAACCTCGGCATCGTCGAGCGGCGATCCCGGCTTAATGAAGGCCTCGTATTGTGTCATGCTGGGAGCCGAGGTTATTTGCAGATCGGCTGGCAGGCTACTGACCTGCGCGAACGGGAAATTGGCAGGTACGGCATCGATCTCACCGGCTTTCAATTTGAGAATCTGCTGGCCGATATCGGGAATGACCATAAATTCCACCTTGCCGAAAAAAGGTTTGGCCCCCCAATAGTTTTCGTTCCGCTCGAGCACATATCGCTCACCTCGCTTGAATTCGGCGAGCTTGAAGGGCCCGGTTCCAACCGCATGATCGGTCAGCCATCCCGTGGCAAGGTCGCCCTTGGCATGATCGGAAAGGGCTCCCGGGCTGATGACTTTCGGCCCCCACGGGCTTGCGAGACTATCCATGAAGGAAGGCTGTGTATGGCGCAGCGTGATGACGACGGTGGAAGCATCCGGTGCTGCGATATCTGCCATGTTGGCGAGCGTATAGTTCTGGACAAGACCGCCGTCGCGACGGCGCTTGAATGAGGTGACAACCGCATCCGCGTTCAGGGCCGTACCATCATGAAACTTGACGCCGTCGACAAGGTGAAACGTATAGGCCAGACCGTCCCCCGATACCTCCCAGCTCTTTGCCAGCAAGCCGGCGATCTTCGTTGAGCCGGCTTCATATTTGACGAGACCCTCGTAGACGCTGTCGAGCGTCGTCAATCCGGCAACCTCAAAACCGTTGTCGGGGTCGAGACTGCCTATGTCGGACGAATAGGGAATGCGCAGGACATCTTCAGCATGACCCGTAACAACGAAAATCAGCAGTCCAAGTGAAAGGGCAAGCAGGCGAAGACCGATAGCTCGGCTGGTGCGTGCGAATATCGAAGCGAACAGGAATTTCGGCATGAGTGATCCGTTATTGTGTCATACCGGTCGCAGGCGACGGAAGCACAAGGCGGCCAAATGCCCGATGCGCAACCGTTGCCAACGCCGTTGTCATCACAATTATAGCGGCACGTTGCTGAAAATCCTTGAAGATTCCGCGCCATAAATATTTGCGGATTCGCTGCCGGACATATCGCGGAAGCATGTTTCAATGCGTTACCGTTGCACCTGCCTGCAATCCGACAGACCGAAGATAGGTTTCCAATGCTGCCACTTCGGGCTGCGATACGATCGCGCCGATATAACCATCGGGACGGACAAGGATCCACTCGCCCGACGCGATATCATAGGTTTCGCGGAACCGGTTTTCGCTGTCGGTGAGATCGCCGCCTTGTCCAATCCTATGAATATGCAGGCCCTTGCGCGGCTGAATGGAAATGGCTGCCGCCTCAAATCCAAGAAGTGTCCAATGCGGGCCTTTGAAGAGCTCAAACAGCCGGGTAGCCTGACCTGCGGCACCCTTCAGCAGCGCATCGGGAGCGCGGTCCCCGGCGAGGATACGAGCCCGACGCAGCGGATCGTCAAGCGACAGGCTGGAACCGCCATAGCCGATGTCAAGCTGGTGAACCTCGCGGCCACGCCGCATCTCTCCACGCTTCGCGTCGTCGAGCAGCCTGGTGGCGAGCCCCAGCATGTCCGCTGCGATCAGACGGCGCTCTTCCTCATAGGTGTCGAGCAGCCCCTCTGGAGCACCCGACAGGACGGCTGCCAGTTTCCAGCCAAGATTATAGGCGTCCTGAACGCTGGTGTTCAGGCCCTGGCCACCTGTCGGCGGGTGGGTATGGGCTGCGTCGCCGGCGAGAAAGACACGGCCAATGCGATAACTATCGGCAAGCCGGGCGTTCATATTGAATGCCGAAGCCCAGGAAACCGATTGAATATTGATATCGGTGCGGCCTGTGCGCTCAGCCGTGAGGGCCGAAAGCCCCTCGGCGGAGAGATCGACTTCACCCTCCAGGGGTATCGGCCCCTGCATCTGGAAGAGGCCCGTCTCGGCCAAGGGGCAAAAGGAGATCTGCGTTTCCATCGATCCCTCGTTGAATCGATGCCAGACGTCTCTGCTCAAACCTGTCAACGTCACATCGGCGACGATCGCGCGAACGCCGAGCGTCTTTCCCGGAAAATCGATGGAAAGTGCATGGCGGACAAAGCTTCGGCCGCCGTCAGTACCAACGAGGTAACGCGCCCGCATGATTTGCTCTTCTCCGCCCTTGGAAATCCTCGCGGTAACCCCTTGCCCGTCCTGCTCGAAGGCAATCAAAGCGCAACCAAATTCCGGGTAGTGACCGAGTTCTGCGAGGCGTTCGCGCATTGCTGCCTCCGTCAGAAATTGGGGGACGAGAAGCGGCGTGCCGTAGGGCTCGGCCGGGATCGGTTCACCGACCTCGAAAAGCGCAACATCCTTCACGCTACCGTCGCCATGATATTCGCGCTGGTGCGGATAGAGGCTGCTGGAACCGGCAATCCTGTCGACGATACCGAGATCCTCAAAGACTTCCAGGGTTCGCGGCTGGAGGCCCTTGCCGCGTGAGCCGCGAAACGGATCATCCATTTTCTCGATCAGCCGGAAGGATATGCCGCGCCGCGCCAGATCGATCGCCAGTGTCAGGCCGGCAGCGCCGGCGCCACAAATCAAAACATCGATTGCATCTTCATCTGTCATTGCCGTAGCTCCTCATTTATGTGTATTATGCACATAATAGGAGAACAGGAATGCCGTCAACAAAAAATGTGCAAAATACACATATCTCAAACTGTATCCGTGACCTTCATGGATCACTGCTTGAAATCGTCAGCGTCATGAACCGTCCGCAACGCGACGAAGCAATGGTCAGGGAGGCTGGGATTTCGCTCGACCGTGCGCTCTTTCCCCTGCTGGTGGGTATCGAGAGACTGGGGCCAATCGGCGTAGTCGAGCTGGCCGACCGTGCCGGCCGCGACTACACGACAGTCAGCCGTCAGGTCGCCAAGCTGGAGAGCCTCGGCCTGATCCAGCGTCAGGCCAGCGCGACGGACCGGCGCGTCAGCGAAGCAATCGTGACCCCGCAAGGCAAATCGATGACGGATCGTGTCGATGCCGCGCGCGAGCGCATGGGGATCGAGATATTCAAGACCTGGGATCCCGATGATCTCGACAATCTGGTCCGCCTGATGCGCAAGTTCGCCGATGCCGTGAGGGACGACCCGGCTCGGAGTTGAACCTGATGGAATGCAGGCGCCTGTGGACACGGCGCCTGCGAACTATAGCGCATCTACCAGCAGGTGAAACCTGCGTCGACGCTGACGATTGCACCCGTCATCAGGCTTGCAGCACCCGATGCAAGGAAGAGAACAGCGCTGGCAACCTCCTCCGGCGTGCCCATTCGTCCCATCGGCGTATCGTTGAGCCAGATCGGAATCCGTTCACGATTGGCTTCGACTGCCGCAACCATCGGCGTTTCGATATAAGTCGGCGCGACGGCATTGACCCTGACGCCGTGCTGGGCCCACTCGGCGGCCATCGAGCGCGTTATGTGGTGCACAGCCGCCTTCGAAACATTATAAGGTGTCTGCGCCTGCGGCCGGTTGCAGATGATGCCCGACATCGAACCGAGATTGACGATCGCACCGCGTTTCATCGCAACCATGTGACGGCCGAAGGAACGCGAGCACCAGAAGACGCCATTGACATTGACGTCCATCATCCGCAGCCAGTCGGCGTCGGTGACGTCCTCCGACGGGATGCCGTTCTTGCCGATCCCTGCATTGTTCACCAGGATCGATGCCGGCCGGCCACCATCGGCAAGCTCATTGGCAATGGCCTCCATGCGCGCGGAATCAGTGACGTCACCCAACCGTAACTCGATGTCATATCCCTTGCCCCGAAGCGCCAGCGCTTCCTCTGCGTCGGCTTCGTTACGCTCGATCACGATGACGGCGGCACCAGCCTCGGCGAGCGCATGGGCGCAGCAAAGTCCAATGGCGCGTCCGCCGCCGGTAACGACAGCCCGTTCGCCGTCGAGGCGGAATTTTTCCTGATAGCTCATAGCTCGGCTCCTCAAATGTCGAATGCGCTTGGTAGAACGACGATGTCGCGGATCGTGACGTTACGCGGACGCGTCAGCATGAACATGATGGCGTCAGCCACCTCCTTGGGTTCGATCAGGGCCCCAGCTTCCTTCGCCTTGCGGAGGTTTTCCTCCGGCCAGTCGGCAAGCAGCGCGCTGATGACAGGACCGGGCGAGACGGAGCCGACACGAATACCGCTTTTCAGAAGCTGGCGGCGCATGGTCTGGACGAAGCAATGCATCGCCCATTTCGACGGCGAATAGACCGGCTCCCAGGGAACGGGCGCATGGCCCGCGACGGAGCTTGTGACGACGATGTCGCCGGTGCCACGTTCGATCATGTGCGGAATGACGGTCCGGACGTTCTTGATGACGACATTGACGTTCAGGTTCAGCATCCGGTCGATGGCATCGAGATTGGCGTCCGCGAGGTCACCGCCGATATAGGTGCCAGCATTGGCATGAAAGATATCGAGCTGGCTTACCTTGGACAGCACGCGATCGAGAAGCCCGGCGCATGCCTCGGGATCCAGGAGATCCAAAGCGAGAGGTATCGCCTGTGCACCGAGGCGCTCGCAGGCAGACTTCAACGCTTTCTCGTCACGGTCAACAAGAACGACCGTGGCACCCGCCGCGATCATCGCCTCCGTCGACGCCATACCGATACCGGAGGCCGCGCCCGTGATCGCAGCAACCTTCCCTTTCAACTCGTTCATTCCTTCCTCCTCTGTTGGGCGGCCTCATCTCGCTCCGCCGCATGCTGCATGATATTCGGCAAGGCTTTTCGTCACCCGCCAGACCAAAACCTCTTCCGGATCGAGTGGCGCATCGGAAAACAGTGCGGCTGCCGGCATGTGCTGCCAGAAAAGCGGAAGTGGCACGGCTTTCCCTGCAAGCGCACCGTAAAGGCGCGCGACCGCGGATTGAGCCGGCTCAGACGTCCAATAGTATCGGATGCGATCAGACAGCGAGTAATGACGAAGCCAGCGCTGCTCGTCCTCCGTACCATGATAGTGACGGCTCCAGTTTTCCGGATGCGTCAGCATCAAAGCCTCCATCGCAGCGTATAGCGGACGTTCGCCATAATCAGACACGAGGTCGGATGCGATCAGATCCAGCCCGTAGAGGGCCTCGCGCAGGACAAAGGTCAGTTCCGGCCCAACCTTGAGGATCGGAAAACCGTCTTCGACGAGTGCGCTCAGCGGACGAGTGCCCTGATAATCGGTGGAATGCGCTTCGAACACGAATTGTGGCTCGTCCTCGAGCACCTGCTTCAACGCGTCGATCCTGCCGCGATCATAGCTGATGACATTATGGTTGCCGAACTCGACGCCCGGCTGCACCACGAGGCCGATGGCACGCGCAAACGCCTCAGCAAGGCCGGCCTGTGCGAAGATACGACGATGGATATCGATCGTCCGTCTGGCGGCCGAAGCCTCGGTCGGCTCGATCGTGGTCAGCGCGTGATCGGCACCACCGGGAGGAGGAACCTCCGTGCCGATTACATAGACCGGCATGGCGCCTCCTGCCCGCCTTGCCGCGGTCTCCGCGACGGCGGCAAGCCGTGCAGCGCGATAGGCGGTCGTCTCGTCGTCCAATGCGGCGGGTTCGCCCAGGCAGCCCATCGACGCGTCCAAGTGGATCTTGCGGAAGCCGGCATCGATATAGGCCGCGACCATCCTCTCGGCTTCCACCATGGCCTCTTCGGCCGCACGATCCCGCCAGGGATTTGGCCCGAGATGATCGCCTCCCAGCACGATGAGATTTTCTGGGCACCCCTCCTCTTTGGCGACGCGCAGGACGAGGGCCGCAAAGTCCTCAGGGGTCATGCCCGTATAGCCGCCCAGGTGGTTGACCTGGTTGCAGGTGGCCTCGATCAGAATCGTGCTCGAATGAGCCCGCCCATGACGCAACGCCGCTCTCAAGACGATCGGATGGGCCGAGCAGACAGAGGTAATACCAAGAGGACGACCCTGAGCCCTGAGCGTGGCCAGTTGATTGAGCGCAATCTGCATCAGGAGCGCCTTTCCGTTGAGGCGATGAACGCGTCGAGCTCCTGACGTG
Organism: Sinorhizobium sp. B11; assembly: GCA_039725955.1. NCBI lineage: Bacteria > Pseudomonadati > Pseudomonadota > Alphaproteobacteria > Hyphomicrobiales > Rhizobiaceae > Sinorhizobium > Sinorhizobium sp. B11. The sequence goes on along the minus strand of CP091033.1, from coordinate 549,337 downwards.
TGCCGGCACCCTCCATCGGGCCACGGATCGCAACATTACGCGCACCTGCAGCCGAACCATAGGTGAGAGCCTCACCTGGAGGCATTCCGAGCCGCCGGCAGGTGAGGTAAGCGCCGCCGAAGCAATCGCCGGCACCGGTCGGATCGACCTCGTCGACGAGGAATGCAGGAGCATCGATACGGCCTCCATCCTTGCCGAAATAGGTCGCGCCTTCGGCACCGCGCTTCAGCACGATCTCCTTCACGCCGATTTCGAAAAGGCGGCGGATCGCTTCGGCTTCGCCTGGCACACCTGCCGCCCTCTCGAGCTCCTCACCCGACGGCAAGAGAAGATCGGCGGCAGCGACGAGCCGGGAAAATCGGCGTTCGGTGTCCTCATCGAGCTGCAATTCCTTGCGGATGTTCGGATCGACCGACAGCGTACCGCCCCGCGCCTTCACGATGTCGACTGCCTTGTCGATCACCTCCCGAGCACTCTGGACGGAAAGTGCCGAACCCATCACGTGAAGGTGCCCGCTGCGGCTGATGAGATCGCTGACGTCCGGAGACCAGCCGAAACGTGCGGCCGCGGACCTTGCGATATTATAGACGAAGTCGCGGGAACCGTCGTTGCGGTAGCGGACGAAGGCGCTTCCCGTCGGATAGTCAGGATCGACGGCAATGGTAGAGACATCGACGCCGTCACGCCTGAGGCGGTCGACATTGACACGACCGAAATCGTCATTGCCGACCGCTCCGACCATGGCCGCCGAGCCGCCGAGTCGGCCGCATTGCGAGATGAAGATCGCCGGCGCCCCGCTGGCGAACGGGCCAAAAAGAGGCTGAGCCTCAAGGAATCCGTCTCCGACGGTCGTAGCAACGATCTCCACGAGGATCTCACCGACGCAAACCGTGGGACCGAGACTGTCCGGAGCCAGCACTGAAGTCATTGCAATCCTGCTTTCGATAGGTGTCGCTAAGTCGCTGTTGATCGTTGTAAGGCGCCGTCTTCACCGCCGAATTCCTCGTTTTCGAGAGAGAGGAAGCGCTGGTGCAGCATGCACGCCGCGCCGAAGGCGGACCCGAATTCCGCATCGTCATCAACGACGATCTCGGGTGTCGGAAAAGGAATGTTCTGGCCCTCCGCCATGTGGACCGCCACACGGGCAGCCACCATCGGATAGAGCGAGGCCACGGAGCCGCCGAGGACAATCCGGACCGGATCGAGCAGACGGCAGGCCTGCAGCAACGCATAGGCAAGATGCCGCGACCACATCTCCGCTATGTTCACCGCGTCCGGGACACGGTCGCGAACGTCGGTGAGGAAATCCTGTAGATCGACGTCGGTACGGCCGGTCGCTTCCCGGTACTGCCGGATCAGCACCTCGCGGCCGATCAGCTGCTCGAATTTCTGTCCGCCGCTTCCCGGTACGAGGGTATGGCCGATTTCGCCAGCAAGGCCATGACCGCCACGAAACAGCTTCCCGTCGATCATGATCCCTCCACCGACGCCGGTCTCCATGAGCAGGAAGAGCGTCACCCCGGAAATGCCGCGACGATAGCTGTCACCGATGGCGAAGGCGTTGGCATCGTTCTCCACCGCAATCGGCACCTCGGCCGGAAAGGCGCTGCGGCCGATCTCCTTCAATGGCACCTCTCGCCAGCCGATGATCGGCGCAAGCGTGACAATTCCTTCCGGCCGGATATGCGCCGGCGCGGATATGCCCAGCCCCCTGCAGCGCTCGACCATTTCTGTCGACATGGCGTTCATGAGGAGCTCGACGCCCCGCGCCACAGCTTCCTCCACGGTCGAGGACTCCGCCTGGAAGGCCAGCCTGCGACAGGCACGGACGTCTGCCGAAAGATCCACGACGACAGCAGATATGTGCTCGACGCCAAGCTCGAGCCCGGCGAAGAATGCTGCATCCGGCACCAGTTCGAGCATGATCCCCGGCCGGCCGGCGCGCGATTGCTCCGAACGCTGCTTGCTGCTCTCCTCCGACTCCTGGACCAAGCCGCTTTCCGTCAACTCGGCAACGATCTCGCCCGACGACGAGCGGTTCATTCCAAGCTTCCGCGCCAGATCGGCCCGACTTAGGCGGCGATGGCCGTAGATCGTCTGCAGGGCAGCGACGATGTTGTTCTGCCTGATCCTGCGCGGCGAGCTTCCGATGGAGACGGTGTCGTTCATCTTCATTTCTCTTCAAATCGACTGCTCCAGCCTACACTTTCGAAGCAGATCGGCAGAAGGATTATCAAGGGCGCGCGTTCGTGACGCGGCGGCGTTTCGCTTCTTCATATTTCAGCTCGATATAGCGCTTGGCATGTGCCGCCAGCGGGTCATTGTCGGTCCAGGTGTCACGCCAGATTGCGCAGGCGAGCGAAAGGCCTTCGTCGACGACGGCGGTTGAAAAGCTCTCGAACACGATGTCGCGCTTGTAGTCGATATCGAGCAATGCATCGAAGATCAGGTCGAAGTTGATCACGCCGTCACCGAGATAGCCGCGGTTGCTTTCGCCGATGTGGAAGTAGCCGATCTTGTCGCCGGCGAGCCGGATCGCAGCCGCCGGATTTGCTTCTTCGATATTCATGTGGAAGGTATCGAGATGCAGGCGGACATGGTCCGATCCGGTCTCGGAAATGAACTTAAGTCCCTGGGCCGTCGTATTCAAAAGGTTCGTTTCGAAGCGGTTCACGACCTCAAGGACGAGGTCGACGCCCGCATCCCTTGCAATATCCGCAGTCGCAGCGATCGCGGCGACGCTGTTGTCCCAGCCCTTCTTCGTGGGCTGTCGATTATATTTGGTATGGGCAGAATAGAGGATGCCACCGAGCTTGTTGCCGCCGATGTCGCGCACCGCATGCACTGCATCGGCCAGCATCTGCCTACCGGCGGCGATGGCCGCCGCATCCTCGCTTGAGATATCCTTGTCGACGGGCAGGCCCATCGTCACGCCGATCTCGAGGCCGAGAGATTGCGCGAGCTTCGCCAGACGATCGAGATTGAATTTCTCCGGGCGCAGATAGGCGAATTCGATCGTGCGATATCCGTGCTCGGCCGACTTGTTGAGGGCCATTTCGAGGCCCTCCTGGGTTTGGCCGCCTGTCCATACAAATGAATGGATACCCAATCGACGCATGGCCATTTTCCTCCGCTGGATGCCTGCCTTCGCGCAACAGCTATGTTATTTAGTATGGCAAAGCAACAAATAAATTCGAGGATCGTAATTTTGCCTTTGCGAGGTAAATCATTGCGATGCAGCAATGTTATTCCTGCATCCTATCTCCGTCTCTCTTTCGTAAATTACTTTCTACCGAAAACAATAACATAGCTTGCATATTTGCAGGTTTAGACAACAAATATTGCGTAGACGGCATTTTTCCTCTACACAAAGGTCCGGCGACATGATCTCGCTGCTATCTGGGAGGATTGAAATGAACTACGCTTTGAAGGCCAGCGCGCTCGCGCTGACGCTCAGTCTCGCCACCGCTGCCTCGCCGGCCTGGGCAGATTTCTGGTCCGACGCCGGCGCCAAATTCAAGGGCGTGACGCTGCACGGAGTGACCGAAAGCACGCCGCCGTCCAACTACATCAAGGATGTGCTGGCGCCGGAATTCGAGAAGAAGACGGGCATCAAGGTCGAAATCGAGACGACGTCCTGGGATCAGATGTACGACAAGGCCATCAAGGACATGGAGGCCAAGACCGGCATCTATGACATGGTCTATATCGAACAGGACATCATCTATTCGTATCTGTCTCGGGATTTCCTCGTCGACATTACGCAGACGCTGAAGGATCAGGCGGACCTGAAGGCGCCGACCTACGACGACGCAAACTTCACCAGCTTTGCCGACTACTTCAAGGACAAGAAGGGTGATCTCTTTGGCGTTCCGATGGAAGCCTTCCTGAAGACCTACCTCTATCGCAAGGACCTTTTCGACGATCCGAAGATCAAGGAAGCCTTCAAGAAGGAGACTGGCAAGGACCTGAAGCCGGCGACCACGCATGAAGACTACACGCAGATCGCCGAATTCTTCACCAAATACGGCAAGGATAACGGCATTGAGCTCTGGGGCACCACTGCGCAGGCCCATACAGGCCACGCCGCGTCCTGGTATGAATATTTCGAATCCATCGCTCCGACCTTCGGTGTCTACAACTGGGGCATCGACGCCAGCAACAACTATGCTGCAACCGTCGAACATGGCGGTGCAATGAACAGCGACAAGGCGAAAGCCGCGCTGAAATACTGGCTGCATCTGCGCGACATTGCCCCGCCGGAATCGACCCAATCGACCTGGACGGAAACCGCCACGACCTTCGCTGCCGGCCGTGTCGCTCAAGGATTGATCTACGGTGAGAACGCCGCATGGATCGCGAGTGATCCTGCACAGTCGAAGGTGGTCGACAAAGTGGGCTTTGCCTTGCCGCCGCTGGAACCGGGCGTTCTGGAAGACGCGAAATCCGGAAAGGGCTATATCGGTTATTATGACGGCGGCGCCTTCGGCCTGCCGGTTACATCCAAGAACAAGGAAGCAGCCCTGCTCTTCCTCCAATTCATGGGTCAGAACGACGTGCAGCCTGATTGGGCGATCGCGGCACCGCGCATTACCAACAAGGCGACCTTCGACGATCCGAAGGTCAAGGCGATGGATGTCAAGCTCGGCGGTTTCTACACGATGCTGAAGGATGAGGGCAAACTCTTCGCCGGCGCCCCTCCGTATCCGTTCCATGCCCAGCTGCGTGAAGCAACCCTGCCGATCTTCTTCGACATCCTGACCGGCAAGATCGCGCCCGACGAAGGGCTCGACCAGATGGCGGCCAAGACGGAAGAAGAGCTCACGTCGCTCGGCTATCGCAAATAGGTCATCCTCCCCAACTTGGCGGGTCGTCTTCGCTTGGCGACCCGCTCCTTTCTTGACTTGAGAGGCCGCCCCCGTTGGGTGCCGAAGAGGATGAGGCGATGCATTCACAAAAACTTGGATGGCTGCTGCTGTCACCGACGATCCTGATCCTCGGGCTCTTCGGCATCTTTCCTTTCATCTACGTTGTCTGGGTTTCGTTTCACCAGTGGAACCCTTTCGCCGCAAATCCGCTGATGGTCTTCAACTGGGCTTCGAACTACCGGACCCTCGTTTTCGACAAGCAGTTCCTTGCTTCGCTCGGCATCACCATCGCCTTCGTGTTCTTCGCAGTCGTTTCCGAACTGATCCTCGGATACATACTCGCGCAGGCGCTGATGAAGGACTTTCCGGGAAAAGCGTTCTTCCGCACCATCCACACCCTTCCTCTGATAATGGCGCCCATCATTGTCGGATCGGTCTGGAAGCTGATGACGACACCGTCGATCGGCATCATCCCATATCTGCTGCGAAGCTGGTTCGGTTACGATCTGAACATCGGCCAGAGTGCGCTCGCGGCATTCACTATCACTGTCATCATGGACGTCTGGCACTGGACGCCGCTGGTCACCCTGTCCCTGATCGCTGCCTTGGTCTCGCTTCCGCCAGATCCCTTCGAGCAGGCGCAGATCGATGGCGCCGGCAAGAGCCAAATCTTCTGGCATATCACGCTCCCTCTGATCCGCCCTGCCCTGCTGGCCACGGTGTTCATCAGGCTCATGGACGCGCTGCGCACGGTCGACGAAGTTCTGATGCTGACCGGAGGCGGTCCGGGGTCGTCGACGCGCTATATCGGCGTTCACATCTTCAGAGAGGTTTTTCCGAAAACGAACTACGGCTACGGCTCAGCGATCTCGGTCGTCGTGCTTTATCTCACCATCGTCGTCTGCTGGCTGCTCTATGTTGGCCTGATTGCTCCCCGCGCGAAGAAAGGCTGATGCGATGAGAAGACAGAACCCCTGGCTTTCAGTTCTCTTGTGGACGCTGATAAGCTTTGCAACTCTCTTCCCGATCTACTGGCTCTTCGTCATCTCGCTGAAGCAGCCCTTTGACCTGTTTTCCACGCCAGACGTCGTCCTTCGGAGCTTCTTCTGGAAGAACTACCAGGACGTACTGACGAACGAGACCTTGCGGCGATACATGATCAACTCGCTGGTCATTTCGTCGGGGAACGCGATCCTGGTCACGACCCTCGGCTTTCTTGCCTGCTACGCACTGACGCGTTTCGATCTCGCAGGCAAGGAAAGCATCTTCTTCTGGACGATCACCAACCGCATGGCGCCACCGGCGGTCTTCCTGTTGCCGCTCTTCCTGTTGCTGACACAGGTCTACAGGATCGGCGACTTTTCGCTGGCTGATACCAGGCTCGGCATGATCCTGGTCTACTGCTCCTTCAACCTCCCCTTCGCCATCTGGACCCTGCGTCCGACCGTAGAGAGCATTCCGAAGGAACTGGACGAGGCCGCCTATATGGATGGCGCAAGCCCGTGGATGGTGCTCTACGACATCGTCTTTCCCTTAGCGCGACCGGGCCTTGCAGTGACGCTCATCCTCACCTGGGTGTTCGCGTGGAACGAATATCTGCTCGCCGCGACACTCACCAACTTCAACGCCCGCACGTTGACAACGGGACTGTCGGAATACGTGACGACGACCGGGACGGCCTGGGGCATCATGGCAGCGATCTCGATGCTGACCTTGATCCCGGCCCTCATCGTCTTTTCGGTGGTGCAGCGTCACATCGTTGCCGGGCTGACCTTCGGCGCAGTGAAAGGATAGCGGGATGGCCTCGAATTCTCGGAACAATGAAAGACAGCCAGGCTTCCTGCCGATCGAGACGAACTGGTTCGACAGGCTGTTCATTTCGGTCGTAATCTGGGTCGCTCTCTCCCTGCTCTGGATGCGGTTCATCGAACCGTTCGGGCTTTCGGTGTGGTTTGCGGCGGCAATCTCGGCCGTGCTCGGCGCCTACATCATCTGGAAGGGGTGAGCCGATGAATTATTTGCACATTACCAAGACGCAAGCCGAGCTGGATTAGGGAGAAACGACTTTGGCAAACGTACAGGTCAGCGACGTCACCAAGAGATATGGCGCGCTTCAGGTCATGCACGGCGTCAGCGTCGATATCGAGGATGGCGAATTCGTCGTTCTGGTCGGCCCCTCCGGTTGTGGTAAATCTACGCTGCTGCGCATGATCGCCGGTCTGGAGACCGTCAGTAGCGGCGACATCAGGATCGGAGGGCGGGTGGTCACCAATGCTCCGCCGAAGGAACGCGACATTGCCATGGTCTTCCAGAGCTACGCGCTCTATCCTCACAAGACAGTCGCCGAGAACATGGGCTTTCCGCTGAAAATGGCGAAGCGTCCGAAATCGGAAATCGCCGAGAAGGTCGGCAAGGCGGCCGAGATCCTTGATCTGACGCGTTATCTGGACCGTTATCCGAAGCAGCTGTCGGGCGGTCAGCGACAGCGCGTCGCCATGGGCCGGGCGATCGTCCGCGACCCTCAGGTCTTTCTGTTCGATGAACCGCTGTCCAACCTCGATGCCAAGCTTCGCGTCACCATGCGCGTCGAAATCAAGGAGCTGCACCAGCGCCTGAAGACGACGACTGTCTATGTGACGCATGACCAGATCGAAGCGATGACCATGGCGAACAAGATCGTCGTCATGCGCGACGGAAGGGTGGAGCAGGTCGGTAAACCACTCGATCTCTATGACTTTCCGGCCAATCTCTTCGTGGCTGGTTTCATCGGCAGCCCGTCGATGAACTTCCTTCAAGGCAAGGTCGCAACCCGGGAAGGCAAACAGGTCGTCGTCACCGATCAGGGCGTCGTCCTTCCCGTCGGAGGCCTAAATGCCGAAGATGGGAAAGCCGTAACCTATGGCATCCGTCCCGAGCACATCACCATCGCCGAAGACGGTATCCCGGTTGAGGTGTCGGTCTACGAGCCAACAGGTTCCGAAACGCTGATCTTCGGCCGCGTCGGCGGAGTACCGATCGATGCCCTCATCCGCGAGCGTATCGAAGTCACACCCGGCAAGGTGCTGCATTTTCATATTGATCCCCGCCGCGTTCACATCTTTGATCAGGCAACGGGACAGCGATTGTAAGGCGAGGAGCATATGAATTTCGAAGGTAAAAAAGTAATCGTCACCGGCGCCGGCAAGGGTATCGGCCGCGTTGTCGCAGAGATATTGGTCAAACGGGGCGCCAAGGTCGCGGCACTGACCAGAAGTGCTGATGACGTCGTTTCGCTGCGTGAGGACTTAGGCTGCCAGGCCATTCAGGTTGATCTTGCCGACGCAAACGCCACTCGGGAGGCGGCGCGCGCCGCACTTCCAGCGGACTTCCTCATCAGTTGCGCGGGAACGACCGAACTGCAGTCCTTCCTCGAAACCACGGTCGAGGCGTTTGACCACCTGATTGCAGTCAACACGCGCGCTCCGATGATCGTGGCACAGGAATATGCACGATCCTTGATCGAAGACGGTCGCCACGGCGCCATCGTCAACGTGTCCTCCGTCGCGGCCTTCGTCGGCATCCCCGATCATGCGGCCTATTGCGCTTCGAAGGGCGGCCTGGACGGCCTGACGCGTGTCATGGCCAAGGAATTGGCGCCGCAAGGGATTCGTGTAAATGGCGTTCATCCCACGGTGACCTTGACGCCAATGGCGATCAAGGCCTGGAGCGATCCCGAAAAGGCGGCGGGAATGCAACAGCGCATCCCAGTCGGCCGGTTCGCGGAGCCCGAGGATGTGGCGGAGGTGATCCTGTTCCTACTGTCGGACGAAGCCGCGATGGTCAACGGCATCTCGATGCCTATCGATGGCGGTTACATGATCGCGTAGCGCCCTATGTTCCCTGGCCGAGCGCGGACCGGCCAAGAAAACCGCCAACATCTGACGATACTCAACATGCAACTTCGTTGGGGTTTCGGCGGGTCAACCGGCGGAAGCAATCTTCCTGGCCGCGTTGATCGCCCTGCGCGCACCTGATCGCAATTGAGCGGTTTCCGCTCCGGCGATGACGAAGGCGAAACCGAACTTCAGAAGCTCGCCTGCACGCTCGCCGTCACCGGCAAAAGCGCAGGCGAATTTTCCATGCGCGCGGCAACGCGCAACTGCGTGCTGCATGGCGCTGTCGATCTCAGCCGCATTCGGTGCGACCTGATCGCCATGGGAGAGCGCGATGGAAAGGTCCGAGGGACCGATGAAGATGCCGTCGACGCCGGCGACGCCGAGGATATCATCGATTGCATCCAGCGCCGCGCGCGTCTCGATCATGGCGATTGCGACCGTCAGGTCATTGGCGTTCTTGAGATAGTCGTCCGCCGAGAGACCGGTATGATTGAGCGCCAAAGAGGGACCCCAGCTGCGCTCGCCGGCCGGCGGGTATTTTGTGGTCTTAACGAAGGCCTTCGCATCCTCGGCCGAATTAATCATCGGCGCGATGATGCCGGACGCGCCGGCATCGAGCAGGCGCGAGGCAGAGGCGAAATCGCCGACCGGAATACGGGCGAGCGCCGGCTTGCCGGCAATACGCACATGGCTGACGGCAGCCGCTGCAGACGGCAGGTCCCACATGCCGTGCTGCATGTCGAGGACGACGGCATCGAAGGCTTCCTGTGCCAGGTGATTGACCAGCAGCGGATCGGGAATGCCCACCCAGGCGGAGATCATCCGGCTTTCATTGTTCCGGATCCGGGCTGCAAAGCCTTCGATGTCAGCTGCACTCATGGCATTCTCCTCAATTCGCCAGACCACCAATAGCCGTATATTTGACTTCGAGGAACTCTTCGACGCCGCATTTCGAACTTTCCCGGCGGATGCCGGACTGCTTCACGTCGCCGAAAGGAGCGACCGCCATCGAAATGAGTCCCTCATCGATACCGATGAATGCCGAATTCGAGAGCCACGGCAACCCGGAAGATGCGGCCGGCGCGGATCAGACAGTCGAAATAGTCTCGTCACCAGGGGCGAAATTCGATCCTCGCAGAGCCTCGCAAACGGCGCGCGTCACATCCGCCGTCGTGGCCTTGCCACCGAGATCCGGAGTGAGAATGCCGGCGGCACAGACCTGTTCCACTGCCGAGATCAGTATCTTTGCCGCGGCCGTTTCGCCGAGATGTTCCAGCATCAGCGATGCCGTCCAGAAACTTCCGACCGGGTTGGCGATGCCTTTGCCGGTAATATCGAAAGCCGAACCGTGAATCGGCTCGAACATCGACGGAAAGCGGCGCTCGGGATCGACATTGCCGGTCGGTGCGATACCAAGCGAGCCGGCAAGTGCGGCCGCAAGGTCGGATAAGATGTCGGCATGCAGGTTGGTTGCAACGACTGTGTCGATGCTCTTTGGTTTTGCGACCATGCGGAAGGTCATGGCATCGACCAGTTCCTTATCCCAGGTCACGTCGGGAAAGTCCCTGGCTACTTCGGCGGCGATCTCATCCCACAGCACCAGACCGTGACGCTGGGCGTTTGATTTTGTGACGACGGTCAGAAGCTTGCGCGGACGCTTCTGCGCCTCGCCGAAGGCAAAACGCATGATGCGCTCGACGCCCCGGCGCGTGAAGATCGAGGTTTCGGTCGCCACTTCCTCCGGCAGGCCGATATGCGCACGGCCGCCATGGCCGGAATATTCCCCCTCGGAATTTTCGCGCACGATCAGCCAGTCGAGATCGCCTTCCTCCACGCCCCTCAGCGGGCTTCTCACGCCCGGAAAGATGCGCGTCGGGCGGATATTGGCATATTGGTCCAGACGCTGGCAGATTGGCAGGCGCAAACCCCAGAGCGTGATGTGATCCGGCACGTCGGGTGCGCCGACGGCGCCGAAATAAATCGCGTCAGCCTCTTTCAACAGAGACAAAGCATTGTCCGGCATGAACGCGCCGGTCCTGCGATAGCGTTCGCTGCCCCAGTCATAGTGATCGACGTCGAGCGCAAAGGCACCGCTGCGGGCGGCCAGCACTTCAAGCACTTCAAGGCCGGCAGCGATGACTTCGGGGCCGATACCGTCGCCGGGAACGGAGGCGATGCGGTAGCGTCGTAGCTGCGTATTGGTATCGGCGTTCATGCGATCCCCACTAATCATCAAATCGTGCCAGCAGCATCTGCTTGGCAATTATCCGGTTGCACCTTCAGCCTGTTGGCGATCCTGCTTTTCATGGCTGTTGATTTCTTGCACAGATAACCAGGATTCTCGACGATATTTTGCGGTATTTTCTACGCGCGTCTGGCGCGGAATGACGCTTCACTTAGAGCGCGATGCGGCAGGCAATGGGCCTTCACCTGCCCGTCAGAACGGCAATCCGACATAGTTTTCCGCAAGCGCTGTCGAGGCGGCGCGCGAATGGGTCAGATAGTCGAGTTCCGCTTCCTGAATCTTCTGATCGAAATCGCCAGTATCGGGAAAACGATGCATCATCGTCGTCATCCACCAGGAAAAGCGTACCGCCTTCCAGATGCGGGCAAGCGCTCTCTGCGAATATGCTTCGAGACCGGCTCCCGAACGATCATCGTAGAATTCCCTCAGGCCCTCGAACAGGTAATGCACGTCGCTTGCAGCAAGGTTCAGCCCCTTGGCGCCGGTCGGCGGCACGATATGGGCGGCATCGCCGACAAGGAAGAGGTGGCCGAAGCGCATAGGCTCGGCCACGAAGGATCGCAGCGGCGCTATCGACTTTTCGAAGGATGGAGCGGTCTTGAGGGCCTCGGCGTGATGGGCCGGCAGGCGGCGGCGCAACTCGTCCCAGAAGCGCTCGTCGCTCCAGTCTTCGACCTTCTCGTCTAGGGAACACTGGATGTAATAGCGGCTGCGCGTCGCAGAGCGCATGGAACAGAGCGCGAAACCGCGCGGATGATTGGCGTAGATCAGTTCGTGATTGACCGGGGAGATATCGGCGAGCAGACCGAGCCAGCCGAAGGGGTAGATCTTTTCGAAGCTGGTGATCGCTTTCTCCGGAACCGCCTTGCGGCTTGGGCCGTGGAAGCCGTCGCAGCCGGCGATGAAATCACAGTCGATACGGTGAGTGACACCATCCTTCTCATAGCTCACGAAGGAAGAACCACCAGCGAAATCCTGCGGCACGACATTGGCGGCCTCATAGATCGTCGCAGCACCGCTTGCCTCGCGCCGCTCCATCAGGTCACGCGTCACCTCGGTCTGGCCGTAGACCGTGACGCGCTTGCCACCGGTCAGGCCATAGAGATCGATGCGGTGATCGCGTCCGTCGAAAGCCAGTGAAAAGCCGTCATGCGGCAGACCTTCAGCATGCAGCCGGGCGGCCGACCGTGCCTCATCAAGAAGACGGACGGTGCCCTCTTCCAGGACGCCTGCCCGAACGCGGCCAAGAATGTAGTCCTTGCCGACCCGATCGAGAATGATGTTGTCGATGCCGGCTTCCGTCAGCAACTGACCGAGCAGCAGGCCGGAGGGGCCTGAACCAATGATGGCAATTTGGGTGCGCAATTGTTTCCTCCACGCAACTGGCTTATGGCAAATTGTGACCTTTAGCCCTTCCCGCAGCAATGGACTTTCCCACCGAAAAATTGCACAAAACGAACATGGGAACGGAAGGAAACCCATGACGAGACATGTGCCGACCTATGAGCTCTACGGCGAGATATCGGGCAACGAACCCGACTTCTGGCTTCACTGCGAAACAATTCCCTCGCGCAGCAGCCTGCACCGTTGGGAGATCAAATTGCACCGGCACGCGAGCTTCTTTCAGATATTGTACATCGACGCTGGCGAAGGCGATGCTATTTTCGGCGAGCAGAGCCACGCCATCCAGCCGCCTGCGGTTGTCACGGTTCCTCCCGGTCTCGACCATGGCTTTCGTTTTTCGCGTGATATCGACGGTCTTGTCGTCACCATGCTGAGCGCCAACCTCAGCCACCCTCCCGGCGACCGCAGCCTGCTCGGCGAGTGGCTCGCCGTCCCTCATCTCACGGCGCTCGATCCTCAAGATCCCGACGCAGCTTATCTCATGCAGAGCTTGAAGCGGCTCGGCGAAGAATATCGACACGACCGCAGCGGCCGTAGCGAACTTCTCGCCTCCTACGTCGCGGTCGCGCTACGGCTAACGGCCAGGATTTCCCATCAGGAGAATGTCAGCCGGTTTCCCGCTGATGAAAACGAACGGCGGATGGAGCAGTTGACAGGCCTCATCCAGCAGCATTTCCGCTCACACAGACCCGCTTCATTCTATGCCAGGGAAATCGGCGTCTCGCCGACCCATCTCAATCGCATCGTTCGCTCGGTGACCGGAAAGACGGCTCACGACCTGATCGCCAACAAGCTCATCGACGAGGCCAAGCGTGAACTCGTCTTCACGCTCGCAAACGTCCGGGAGGTCGGCTATCGACTTGGCTTTGCAGACCCGGCCTATTTCTCCCGCTTCTTCCTCAAGCATGCGGGCGAGACGCCCAAGGATTGGCGCAAGCGGGAGAAGAACAGGCTGGAGCGAACCTAGGCCGTTCGACGCGCGGGAGCGTCGGCAAGGAATTCCTCGATGAACTTCTTCTGCAGCAGGATGCCGTCCCACTCATCCGCAAAGAACGGTGAATCGTAGATCAGCGTGTAGGGCCCGGCATAGCCGGCCTTTTCGCACATTTCCAGGCATTGGCGGTAGTCTGCAGCATCAAGCCCGGAAGCGTTGTAGTCGGCCTTGGCATGGCAGATTTCGGCGCGGCGCATGATATTGGCCAGCCCTTCGTATTTGGCGGGTGCCGCCCAGTTTCCGAGATCACCATTGAGGCCGACCTTGCCGTCGAGTTCGTCGAGCAGCCGGTTCATTTCCTTCGGCGAGGGCAGAAGCGCGAACCAGTTTTCGGTGACAACACGCACGCCGCTTCCCGTCGCCTGCCCGGCCAGCCATTTCAGGTGCCGCGCGGACCGCGCCAGATTCTCCTCGTTCGGCGCCTGCTTGCCGGCGATAACGCGAATGCGCTCGGCGCCGAGAGACCTGGCGATTTCGATCCAGCCGGCAATCCAGCCTATGTCGCGCTCCGCCGTCTCGGGATTGCTGGGGTCGCCGTCTTCCACGAGCAGTGTCTGGAAAAGAATGTTGGAGGCCTTCAGCGCGTCACGGAATTCCGAGAGGTAGCCAGCATCAAGGCTCGGCAGATGGAACGAGCAGACCTCCAGCCGACCAAGTCCGCGCTCGGCGAGCATGCCGGGTACTTCGAGCAGGCTGACAGTGCCCTGCCCATAGGGTTCCTGGCGTGCTGCACTTTTCTGCGGATCGGGACCGTAAGGGTAGGTTGCACCCAGCATCCGATGAAGCGACCACGTGGAAACCGCAAACCGGCCGTTCTGCAAAGCCTGCATCTTTCAACTCCTCCCATTTCCTCGGGACGACATTGGCAAGAATGATGCGCGGCTTCAAGCCCGCAATCACCTAGATCCGGTCACCGCGAATGACAGCTTCCGCCGCCAGCGAGACCGCGAGAAGTGCATCGTCGCGATTAGCCGGAGCCGAGAGAAGGAAGCCGGCCGGCATATCCGCCTCGCCCTTGCCGCAGGGGATGGAAACGCCGCACCAATCCAGGAAATTACCGAGCGCCGTATTGCGCAGCGTCTTGCCATTGGTGGCAACGAAAAGCTCGTCGTCACGCTCCAGTGCGGCAATCGGCGGCGCGACATGGGCAACCGCAGGGAAGGCGATCAGGCGATTGCCGATCAGTCGCTCGGTATCGGCGATCAACCGGGCGCGTGCAGCAAGAATGGCGATATAGTCGGGCATGCTGGTCTTTTCGCCGAGACGGGTGCGCATGACGACGCGATGATCCATGCGCGCGGCCTCCGGCCCTGCAAGCCTTTCGCGATGGAGAGCGAAGGCTTCCGCAGTCACGAGCGCGCCATGTTTTGCCATTAGCGAGATGATTTCGTCGAAAGCCGGGATTTCGATCGAACTGATAAGCGCGCCGGCAGAACGCAGTCGCTCGACACCGCCTTCGAAGGCTTCGGCGACACCAGGCCCCAGACCATCGAGCACGACATTCCTGGGTATGACGATATCGATGCCTTTCAGCGACTGCCGGGTAATGATCGGGGCGGTCAGACCACGCATGGCGGCATCGATCCATATCGCGTCCTGGACGGACCGGCAGAGCGGGCCGAGCGAATCGAGGCTCGTCGCCAGCGGATAGACGCCTTCCATGGCATAGCGCCCGCGCGTTGCCTTGTAACCGACGATGCCGTTCAGGGCGGCGGGAATACGCACCGAGCCGCCCGTATCCGTGCCCATCGCAACCGGTACAAGGCCTGCGGCCACCGCCACGCCCGCACCGGAGGACGACCCGCCGGGAATGCGCGGTTCATCCTTGCTATGGGGATTTTCCGGCGTACCGTAGTGCGGATTGATGCCGAGTCCGGAGAAAGCGAATTCACTCATATTGGTGCGACCGACCGCCAGCATGCCGGCATTCTTGAGTAGCGTGACGATGGCCGCGTCGTGCTTCGCGGGTGCGTCGTCCGTCAGGACCACCGAACCGGCCGTGGTCGGCATGCCCTCGATATCGAAAAGATCTTTCCAGGCAATCGGAATCCCGTCGAGTGCACCGAACGAGCGGCCGTCACGTATACGCCTGGAGGAAGCATGAGCCTCCCGCATCGCCCGCTCGCGCAACAATACCGTAAAGACCGCCTTGTCGGCATATTGCTCGATCCCGTCGAAAATCGCGTCCGCGACATCCACAGGATCGACCTCGCCGCTCTGGATGAGTAGGGAAAGCTGAGCGATAGACATCGCACCGAAAGCAGGGGTCATTGGGAAAGTCCTGTGGATATCGAACAGGATTTACCTCCTATCATTTGGCAGGACCAGCCCTTGCACGGCTTTTCACGATGATTAGTACGATTTTGTGAACACTGAGTTTGATTTAGCGCTCTTCAATTTACTGCAGTTAAGACACACATGCGGTGCTGCACGCGGGAGCCGGATCGGCATGCCATTAGCTTGCCTTCCCAAGCCGTATCCCGGTGCATTGCAGGAGACTTGAAATGACACAATCTGAAACTTGGACCTCCGGTCACCAGGATATGGTGCACCAGCATGTGAAGGAGGACGTGAGTTACGGCGAAGCTGAACGCGATTACGCCGACCACGTCAGCGCACAGAAGCTGTCGGTCCTGGAGCGGATCGTGGTCGTGGGCGCCCTCGTACTGCTGAGCTTTGTAGGCTTCACAGCACCGTCGGCACAGACATCAGCGACCGATCCGATGACGACTTCGGCTATTGAAGAGCAAGCGCCTCCGGGTGATAGTCTGGTGCCACACCACCAGCGCTACGGCCATTGCCGTGAAACGAGCCCCTACGCAGACAAGGTCTGCTAAGGGCAAGCGATTTTCGCCGGGCATGGAATCTTTCGTCTGACGTGCATTTCAAGCATAGGAAAGGAAAGAACCATGGCCGGCGACTTGGATTACGACCTTCACCGCTTCATCGAAGCGCAGAACGGCATATACAAGCAGGCTCTTGCGGAGCTGGAAGCCGGTCGCAAGCGCTCCCACTGGATGTGGTTCATCTTCCCGCAGATCGCCGGTCTTGGAACGTCTTCAATGGCGGAGAAATATGCCATTCGCTCGGCAGAAGAAGCCTCGGCCTATCTCGCTGACCCCATCCTCGGCAGCCGCCTTTTGCGCTGCGTCGAGGCAATCCTCTCCGTCAAGGATCGCAGCGCGCACGATATCATGGGCTCCCCGGATGATCTGAAGCTTCGCTCCTCCATGACACTGTTTGCCGCGGTCAGCGATCACGGCTCGCCCTTTCACAAGGCGATCGATCATTTCTACGACGGAAAATTCGACGAACGGACAATTTCCGTCCTAAGTGCCGGCAACGGCTAACCTGGAGTATGCTCCAGCGCCGCGATCTCCTCAGAGATTTCCTCGATACGCTGCCTCAGATCGATTTGCGTACCGTCGTCCACTTCCTCTTCGCCAAAGCAATAGCGTGCATCGTGCAGTTCGAGTTTGGCTTCAAGCTCGGCGCGTCTGGCATATAGGTGCCGGAGATAGGTGTAATTCATCTCTGCCTCCAGATTGCCCCCAGATCAGCAGAACGACCATCCAACCCCTAAGGTTCCCTGGCTGCGACAATATCAGCCGAAAGCGGAGATCGCCACATTGCAGGCTTTTTCAAAATGGCAGGAGCAGCCACCATCCGCCATGGCCTGACGGGTAACACGCGCACCCTCAAGCAGCAGTGTCAGCGTATCGGCGAGCAGTTCCGGCTCGCGCGAACCGGCAGCCACACAAAGGGCCGCAAGACGGTTGCGCTGCATCGCCTTGTGACGCTCGATCAACTCGTGCGCCGGATGGCCTTCGCCCTTCAATTCGATGGCAGCGTTGGCGAGATCGCAACCGGCGGGCTCGCCGTTCAGACAGTGAGCTCTGTCCTCGACCCAGGCAAGCAACTGGCCGCGTGCGTCGCCCGGGTGTGCGGCTTCGAGATCGCGCCAGATCTTCTCGGCTTTTTCGGAGGCGCGGCGCAGTGTCTCGCAGACCAGCTCATCCTTGGAGCCGAAATGCCTGTAGAGCGTCATCTTGTTGGTGGCAGCCGCATCCGCAATGGCATCGACGCCAATGCCGCGAATGCCGCGCTCACGGAAAAGCTCCGACGCTGTCGAGACGATACGTTCCCTGGGAGGGATTCGATCATCTGAAGCAGCTACGGAGATTTCATTCAATGATTCTGATTTTTTCGCGGACGAAGTCCTTGACATCGATGTGACCGATCGGTAACAAATGCATTGTTACTTACCGGTAACACCACTCTTCGCAGAAGTCAATGCCAGGAGCACTTGGCAGCGGGAGTGGAACACGGGCGACCGCCCACGAAAGGAGGACCGTACCATGAGAAAGACCAGAGAAGATTTGACCATTTCCGAAGCCCTTCGCGACCCGCTGATCGCCATGGTGCTCCGCGCCGACGGCGTGAAGCTTGAAGATTTCAAGCAACTCCTTGAGACGGCCGCACACAAACGCGAGCCGCGTCCCTCCACGGTGAGCGAAATGATCGGGTCCTTTGCCAGCCGCGCCAATCTGCCGGCGATGCCCTGCTTCGGCTGACCTGACCACTGGCCCCACAAGGCCCGATCGGCACTGGGGATAAGCCCTGTTCCCAGACGGGCTGCCGCTATCAGGCGGCAGCCCTTGCGATGTCGTGATTGCTCACATCTATATCGATTCCCAATAATTCATCCCGCGACCTTGAGACGCTCGCCGCCGGGGGCGCCATCCTCTGACAACGCCCACCGGCGGTGGCTCGGCAAGCCGCAAAAGGGGCGTCGGCTTGCCACTGCTGACCGCGATGTCTGGCAGGAGACTTGGCCGACATCCGATCAGCCGGTATCGCTGATGGGACGAAAACTCAAACTGCGGCTTGTTGTTCCGTCTGCGGCACCGCCGATGCGTGACGGGGCGCCCGCAGATGGATCTGTCGCCTGCAATTACAGCACGTCCCATGACGGCACCCGATGCCCGTCTGCGGCAGCCACCGAAGATTTCATATCCAGAAATTTTGCGATTTGCTTCGCGGACGGCTATGCCATAGTAATGTAACAGGTTCGCATGATATCAGAGGTATGTTGAATTGGACGGAAAGACATCCCCCGCAATCCACTCCGAAGATGAAGACCCGGCCGAAGGGACCGGCGCCAAGGGCGCGCGCCGCGCACGCGTCAGCGGCATCGATCGCGCGCTGCAGGTGATCGACCATCTCTACGAGACGGGATCGCCGGCCGGCGTCTACGCCATCGCCAAGGCAGTAAAGGCACCGCTTTCTACCGTCTATGTCATCGTCGACGATCTGGTCGAAAAGAATATGCTGACGCGGCAGTCCGACGGGTCGATCTGGCTCGGCTCGCGGCTCTACCATTACGGCCTCGCCTATGCGCGGTCGCTCGATTTCATGAGTGTCGCGACGCATGAGATGCATGACCTTTGCCGCCAGGCCGGCGAAACCGTTCAGGTCTGCGGCCGTGACGGCGATTTCATGCTGGTCCTGGCCATGGCCGATGGCCCCAGTCATTTCCAGGTCGCCTCCCGCGTCGGTACTCGTGTACCGCTCAACTGGACTGCATCTGGCCGTCTGTTGGTCGGGCATCTGCAGGAAGACGAGCGGGTCGAGCTCTTCAAGCGCTGTGCCCGCTCCTCGCCGACGGGCCGCGCAGAGATCGATCCCGCAACACTATCGGAATCCGCCGGAAAAGCCTTTGAATCGCGCCTCTCGATCCAGGCAGGCGAATCCGATTATGCGGTTGCCTGCATCGCCTCGCCGATCTGCGATCGTGAAGGTCAATGCGTCGCCACCATTTCCATCGTGCTGCCGGAGCAGAAAGCCTTTTCTGACGAAAGCCACTATACCGCACAGGTACGCAGTTCCGCCGAGCGCATCGAAAAGTTGATGGGCTGGCGCAGCCATTAAGCACTATTCGGACGGGTCATTCGGCCGCCAGTGGCTCCTTATTGGCATAGTATTGGGCTGCCTGGTCGATTTCCTCGGGCGTCATCGCGCGAGCGACATTGCGCATCTGGCTGCTGATGTCGTTCTGCCGTGAGCCGGATATAAAGGCCAGAAGCTGGGTCTTCAGATACAGTTCCGACTGACCCTCGAGCCAGGGGCTGCCGAGCTTGTTCTCGATGCTGCCATGGCAAGAACCGCAAGGCGCAATGCCGCGCGTCGGCGCGCCGCTCGCGACGATCCGCGGCACAGGATTGCTGCCTGACGGATGAAAGCCTGGAAGGCGCGGCAGGTAGGAATAATAGGCCGCCAGATCCTGCATGTCCTGCTCGGTCAGCTTCACGGCAAACGGGCTCATGACGGCGTTGACACGCACACCGTCCTTGAAGTCACGAAGCTGCTTGTAGACGACGCTTGCGTATTGTCCCGCAAGGTTGGGAGAGTCGGCACGACTGACGCCCGTGGGGCCGTGACAGATCGCGCATTGCTGGGCCAGTGTAGCGCCCCGCCCGATCGCCTCCTCGTCCCGCTTTCTCGGCACCGCCGTCGCGATCTTGACCAGGGATGTCTTATAATCCGGCGTGATCGTTTCGGAAGGCGTTCCCGGCCGCGGCAATCCCGCGGCCCGACAGATGGAATCCCAGATGCCCGCTACCTGACCTCCTGCCTCCAGGCGCGGCAGCAGCACAAAGCCCAAACCTGCTGCTACGACAAAGATGCCCGCGGTGACGGTCACGCTCGTGACCGTCCAGCGATTGCGGAAGCTGATCATCTTTTCGCGAGGCATCATCGTTCTCCCACATAGACTGCGGGCACAGATGTATCGTCACGCACGGCGAGCTGAAGGATTGGATATCCGTAATTCGTAATGGTCAGCCCGATCATCAGAGCGATCCAGAGACCGTAGCTGTTAAGCGCAGCAGGCACCCTGGTCGGCGGATGGACGGCGATCGCGAAGCGATATTCCTCGGGCTCTTGCCGCACCGAAAACTGCGTGCGGACCAGAATGGCAATGAAGAGAATTCCCGCCGCGACGAGAATGAACCCGCCGAAGACGGAGAACACGACCGATAGGGCCTCGTTGGCGAGCGCCGGATCGGTATAGTCGAAGAACGACATTCGGCGTGGCATGCCGAGAATGCCGACATAGTGCCAGGGAAATGTCGTCACGATCATCCCGATGAACCAGAGCCAGAGCTGCAGCCTGACGAGCCCGAGGCTGACGATCTGTCGACCGGTCAAATGGGGCCAGAGATCATAGGCGATCGCAAAATACATGATGACGATGGCGCCGCCGAAGATGAGATGGAAGTGCCCTGTTATCCACTGCGTATTGTGGATCGACGCGTCGAGCTGGTAGCTCATGTTGATGAGCCCGCCCGCCCCGCCGAAACCGAGCATGATGAAGGAGAATGTCACGGCCAGCATCATGGGGTTGCGCCACGGCAGGACCTTCAGCCAACCGAACATGCCACGGCCGCCGCGCGCGCGGGCGGCGATCTCTATCGACGCGCAGATGGTAAAGACGGTCAAGAGTGTCGGAAGCGCAACGAGCGCGGTGAAAGCGGAGTGGATGAACTTGAAGCCTGCGCCGACCTGCGGATCGGCAAACGCGTGGTGGATGCCGATCGGCATCGCGACGACCAGGAACAGGATGAAGGAAATCCGCGCCATCGTATCGCTGTAGATCCGCCCGCCGATCGACCGCGGCACGATCGTGTAATAGGCGATATAGGTCGGCATCAGCCAGAAGTAGACGATGGCGTGCAATGTCCACGAGAAGAACACGCGGGCAAGACCTGCATCGATCGTCGACTTGAAGCCCAATGCTACGGGAATGATCTGCAGCAGAAGTTCGAGCGCCGCACCGACCGCAGTCCAGCCCCAAAGATAGGAGCCTGCGACATTGGCAAACATCGCCAGCGGGACGGGAGCGCCCGGGTTGGCCTTTTTCCAGATGCCCAGATTGACGGACATCAACGCCACCCAGATCCAGGAACCGACGACGACCATCACGACGCCGATATAGTAGAATGGATTGCCGATCAGCGGCGGATAGAATGTATAAAGAACGGAAGCCATGCCCAGGGCTACCGGAATCATCGCGATGACGGAGCCGACGGCAATCAGCCAGAACCCTGCCCATGCCCAGCGCACACCAACCAGGTTCTGCTTCAGGGAAGACTCGCTGATCGCATAACCGAAGGCCATCGCCACAAGAGTCGGGAATACATAACCCATGACGGTGCCATGCGCCGTCAGCGAGCGATAATACCATTCCGGATTGTTGACCCACGGAGACAACGGGCTGCGGACATACATCTGCCAGGCGCCGAGCAACAGAGCCAATCCGAAAACCGCAAAGGCGAGCCAGAAATGCGCAAGGATCAATCTGCGATTATGGAGCACAGGAAAGCCTCCTCTTGTCCGCCATTTCCGAGAGGAACTGTTGCTTGTCCACGACCTTCACCCTTGCCCACATGCCTTCATGACCGACGCTGCAGAACTCCTGGCAGGGCATCAGGTGGTCGCCGGGGGCTGCAAAGCTTGCCTTCTGGATCGACACGTAACCCGGTACGAGCATCGTATTGATGTTGGTGCCCTGAATGAGGAAGCCGTGCACGACGTCGGCGCTGGTGGCGCGGAAGGTGATCGGCGTCGCGGCCGGTACGACGATACAGGGCGGCGAGAAGGAATATTGCTGGCCGATCGCCCGAACCGTCACCGAGCCGTCAGGCTCGACCGCGCTCCCGAGATTGGACTCGATGAATTCGCCTGCGAGATGGATCGTCGTGGGATCGATGGTCTCGACGGTGGCTTGCGGCATCGTTGCATTGTGAATGCCTGCGAAAGCTGCCATTCCCGCGAGAAAGACGATGATGAGGACTGCAACTGTCGCCCAGCGCCGTTCGACACGCTCCGAGACTGCCGCTGCCTGATTATGCATATCGGTCATCAGCCGCTCCTGGGCACGAACACGAGCAGATAGAAAAGTATCCACATGAGGACGACGATCGCGGTCGCTATCCCCGCTACGGCAAGGGCGCCGTGTGGTCCCTCGGCGACGATCTGTTCGACCAAGGCGTTGTCAGGAGCGTCTGCTGGATCTTCCGAATTGATCATGGCGTCCTCATTGAAGTGGAGCAGAACGAAGTTTGTTCGCCTCGGCGGCAGTGACCGGCGTGCCGCGATTACCCCATGCGGTCCGGATGTAGGAGACGACGGCCGCCACCTCGTCGTCCGAAAGTGTTACCGCAAAGGGCGGCATGCCGTGCGGCATGGGGTTCTTTTCGGTCGCAGGCGGATAGCCGCCATTGAGCACCATGCGGATGCCGTTGACTGCCGATTCCATCTGGATCGACTGATTGCCGGCGAGCAGCGGATAATGCGGCGGTCGGCCTTCGCCCTGGGCGCCATGACAGCTGGCGCACTGCTTGTCATAGACTGATTTGCCGAGACTGATCAGAAGACTCGCCTCTTCCGTCCTGACGGAGGAGCGAGGCGGTGTGGGTTGGTCCTGCGCGATGCTCTTCAGGTAGACGGCCATGGCGCGGATGTCTTCGTCCGTCATGTACTGGAGACTATTGAAGACCACCTCCGCCATCGGGCCATAGACAGCGCCCCGCGTCGAGATACCTTTCTGCAGGAGATCGGAGATCTCCTCGATCGACCAGTCGCCAAGCCCGGCCTCCTTGTTGGAGGTCAGCGATGGCGCATACCAGTCCTGCATCGGAATCAGTCCGCCCTGGAAGGCTTCCGATTCACGGCTTCCGCCAAGCGCGTTGATCGGCGTATGGCACATGCCGCAATGTCCGAGCCCTTCGACCAGATAGGCCCCCCGGTTCCATTCCTCTGACTGTTTGGCATCCGGCGTGAACTCGCCTTCCTTGAAGAACAACGTCCGCCACCCGAGAATGAGAGAGCGGTTGTTATAGGGAAAGTCGAGCTCATGCGGACGGTTCGGTTGATGCACCGGCGTGATCGTCTTCAGATAGGCAAAGATCGCGTCACTGTCTTCGCGGGTGACCTTGGTATAGGAGGCAAACGGCATCGCGGGATAAAGCAGGCCCCCGTCCGGATAACGGCCATGATGCATCGTGTTGTAGAAGTCGTCGGCAGACCATCGGCCGATACCCGTCTCATCCGGCGTGATGTTCGATGTATAAAGCGTGCCGAAAGGCGTCGGCATGGCTCGCCCGCCTGAAAAGAGCTTTCCGTCGGGCGCCGTATGGCAAGCAACGCAGTCTCCGGCGCGCGCGAGATATTCTCCCTTTTTGACCACATCGGAGGAAGCGTCCTGCGGGGACTGCGCTGCGACCGGGGAAAGAGCCGCAACAAACGCCACCAGGGCAAGGGCGGGCAAAATTCTCAGATGCGCGCTCATGGCTTATTGCCCTCCGGCTGGCTGCCACATGCAAAAGGCAGAGAATAGGATCCGGCAGGAGACGGCGCGGGATCTGCGGGCTGAGGCTGATTGGCGAGATAGGCGGC
This sequence comes from Sinorhizobium sp. B11, assembly GCA_039725955.1. Taxonomy (NCBI): domain Bacteria; kingdom Pseudomonadati; phylum Pseudomonadota; class Alphaproteobacteria; order Hyphomicrobiales; family Rhizobiaceae; genus Sinorhizobium; species Sinorhizobium sp. B11. The sequence continues at coordinate 525,493 of CP091033.1, read as the reverse complement.
GACGGCACGCACATCGTCTTCCGTAAGGTGCCCGGCCACAAGCTGCATGCAGTCAGGCGCGATTGCCGTTCGCGTACCATAGCGCCATCCGCCGAGCTGTGCGCTGATATAGCTTGCCCGCAATCCGAGAAGTCCGGGGATTCCGGGTGACTGCCCCGTCAGGGCACCGCCATGACAGCTGACGCAGGCCGGAATCGAGCGGTCGAGGTCGCCCTGCGTGACGAGCGCATGCCCGTGATCGAGCACCGCCTGACTGACGTCAGGTGGAGACTTTTCGGGCAGAGCCGGCCGCTGGTCGGCGAAATACTCGGCAAACTGCCGCAGGTAGTCGTCTGTCAAATAGGCGAGCAGATAGTTCATCGGCGGGTACTTGCGCCTGCCCGATTTGAAGGCTTCCAGCTGGTTATGGAGATATCCTGCAGGCTTACCCGCAAGTCGCGGGAAATAGGGGTCGTTCGTGCCCTTCCCTTCCACACCGTGGCACGGGGTACAGGCTTGAACGCGCTCCGCCATGTCATCCGGATAGGCCTTGGCTTCCTGGGCAGGGGCCATGCTTGCTCCCAGGAAGAAAAGACAGCATGCCAGGAAGGTCTCTCGTATGAGCACTACGTTTCCTCCGGAGCACAAACCACAGGTGAAAAATCTTGATGGGCGAAAACCCGGAAAGGCATGATAGCGACGGGGCAGATTCGATCCGGTCCGCGCCGAATAAGTAGCCGCATTCGACAATCCTCGCCTTGACAGAAATCAAGAAAGTACGCGAACCGCTTGATATTGGCGATTTTTTATATGGACGAAATCGCCCTCTTTCGATCTGCTTTCGGGACCGGCGACCGGCCTTCGCCCCCTTGTGGGAAAGACTTAGCGATGTGATCGTCAGCCTTCGAAGATCGAATAGCCGATATCGCGCAGATGATCCGGATCGGCAATCGCATCGACCGTCGAGATCCTGTCGCCCTCGAAGCCCAGCGCCAGCACAACGCGCAACTGCCCGTGGATGAAAACAACAAGACCGATTTCGCCATCGACAAGTGCAGCTTTCGCCGACGTCGCCCGTCCCTTGAAGTTTTCGGCGACGGCTTGAGCGCCGTGAAGCGGAGTGACGTCCCCGAGCTGGATCGCGGTCGCATCCGGCCGGAAGACCGCATCCGGCGTGAGCACTGCAATCAGCCCCGCCAGATCGCCGTTGCGCGAGGCGAGGAGGAAAGCCTCGGCAATGCTCCGCTTCCGCGTAAGGTCGACATCAGGCGTTTCCGGTTGCCCCAGCACCCGGCGCCGGGCGCGGCTGGCAAGCTGCCGGGTGGCGGCAGCACTTCGCCCGATGACTGCGGCAATTTCCTCGAACGGGAGATCGAACATGTCGTGCAGCACGAAGGCAACGCGTTCAGCCGGCGAAAGCGTTTGCAGGACCACGAGCAAGGCGATGCCGACGGAATCGGCGAAGGCTGCCTCCCGTTCCGGATTGCTGGCAATATCGACAATCGCGCCATGCGCCGGCAGGTCGAGCGGCTCTTCATGGCGCGTCTTGCGCGAGCGCAGCATGTCGAGACAAATGCGCGCCACGACTGTCGTCAACCAGCCGCCGAGATTATCGACACTGCCTCTGTCCGATCTTGTCAGGCGCAACCATGCCTCTTGCACTGCATCCTCCGCCTCCGCCCGGGAGCCGAGCATGCGGAAGGCGACGGCCCGCAGATGCCCACGGTTCGCCTCGAATTCCTCGGCCAGCCATCTTTTCTCGTCCATCGATCCATTCCTTATCCTGTTGCATCAAAGACCATGACGAACGGAAGCGGGACGATGTGACAGGAGCGGAATCACATCAAGCCCATGAAATTCTACTGGCGACTTGACCTGCCGCATTTTTCATTGGCTGATGGCGCGTATATCCCTCCCAATGGTGTTTCCCGATGTCCTCCCGATTTGATAGTTCCAGACAATATGCCGCCTTCCTGTTCGACATGGATGGCACGATCCTGAGCTCGACGGCGTCAGCAGAGCGCGTCTGGGGACGCTGGGCGGAGCGGCACGGGCTGGATGTAGAAAAATTCCTGCCGATTATGCACGGATCACGAGGTATCGACACGATCCGGCGGCTGAACCTTCCCGGCGTTGATGCAGAAGCAGAAGCTGCGCAGATCACCGAAGAGGAAATCCAGGATGTCGAAGGCGTCATCGCGCTGCCGGGTGCCGCCGATTTTTTGGCTTCGCTGCCGCCAAACCGGTGGACGATCGTCACCTCTTCACCGCGTCGCCTTGCTGAGCGACGGCTCGAGGCAGCCGGCCTTCCGATGCCGCAGGCGATCGTGACGGCGGAAGATGTGACCGTCGGCAAGCCCGACCCGCAATGCTATATCCTCGGCGCGGAGAAGCTCGGTTTTGCAACGCATGAATGCCTGGTCTTTGAAGACGTCGAAGCCGGCGTAAAGGCAGGAGCGGCAGCCGGCGCCGATGTCATGGTCATCACGGCCGCCGGTCACAAGCATTCGCTGAAAGGTTATCCAGAGATCGAACATTATGCCGATGCGACCGTTGTCATTGCTGACAGCGGCCACCTTTCGATCAAGTTCTGAGTGCCTGCCGCACAGCCGAAAGGAATTCCCATGAAGCCGGAAATTGTCTGCCTGATGATGTCGTCGCTCGACGGCGGCCTGCATCCGAGCAAATGGACCGAAAGCCCCGATGGCGGACGCAAGGAATGGTCGGCGCTCTATCAGCAGATCCATGAAGAACTGCAGGGCGACGCCTGGATTGTCGGGCGCGTGACAATGGCCGAAATGGCGAAGGGAGGGCCGCATCCGCCACAATCTGCCGGCTCTGTCGAACGGCCGAACCATTTTGCCGATCGCAAGTCAAACAATTACGCGATCGCACTCGACACGTCGGGCAAGCTGCATTTCACGCGAGCAGATATTGAAGGCGACCATATCGTCGTCATCCTCGGCAATACCGTGCCGGACAACCATCTCGCAGAACTCGCTGCCGACGGCATCTCCTACATCGTTTCGCCATCAGTGGATATCGACCTGCCCGCAGCGCTCGATGTGCTGGAGAAGGAACTCGGCATCCGCAAACTTCTGCTCGAAGGCGGAGCCGCGATCAACGGAGCCTTCTTTGCCGCTGATCTTATCGACGAACTCTATCTGCTTGTCGCGCCGGCTCTCGACGGTAGCGGCGGCCAGCCTATCGTCACCTTCGAAGGCGGATTGGCGGGCAAGACACAACTCTCGCTGATTTCGGCCGAGACGAAAGACAACGGCGCCGTCGCCTTGCGATACAAAGTCCGCACCCGATAGCGATTGCGGACAGCCACAGGTACGAGGCCGATAGATCCCCGCCCCCAACCACCTCTGAGCCTGATATCGTTGTCGCCGGCGCAGGAGCCCGGGATTGGAACTTCAAGGCGTTTGAGAGCCTGTGGGCTGCTGGCGAAACGGCCTTGACGATGGCCGTTCATTCCTGACGTAGCAGATGCTCAGGTGTCTCATCTTTTTACGCTGCCCTCGTCACACTCTCTGCCCCTGGTCCGTCAAGTCCATGACGAACGAAACCGGCAACTGCCCGGCTTTGCGTCAAACGGAACACGTCATCAGGAGACTGAACATGCAAGAGAGAATGGGAAATCCAGCCCTCGTCATCCCCGACGCCATGCAGGCACTGAATGCCCTCGGCAAACTGCCGGTTACGGTCGGCCTTGCGCCGGGATTTCTGGAGATCATCTATCTGCGCGCCAGCCAGATCAACGGCTGCAGCGTCTGCATCGATGGACATTGGCGCATTGCCCGCAAGCACGGCGAGACTGATGAGCGGCTGTTTGCCGTGGCCGGCTGGCGCGAAGCCCCCTACTACAGCGACGCCGAACGCGCCGCGCTGGCACTGGCCGAAGCCGTCACCCGCCTCAGCGACCGAGCCGATCCGGTGCCGGATGAGGTCTGGGAGGAATGCACGCGCCATTACGATGGCAAGAGCCTTGCGGCCCTCGTCATCGCAATTGCCAATATCAATGTCTGGAACCGGCTGAACGTCGCCACCCGGCAGGTCGCGGGACAGTGGAAGCCGTGATCGACGGCTTCCAACCGATCAGATGATACCACCGCCGCCGGAGACGGAGGCGGGACGCTCAGCGGCTACCTTTTTGCGGTAGCCGCTGGTGCGGTAGGCAGCGATCGGGTCGATCGCACCGCCCGCGCGGCGGCGCGCTTCGGCCAGAATCGGCTCGACATCGGCGCGGTAGGCGCGCTTCAGCGTTTCCGACGCCATCAGCGCGTCATTGTCCTGCTGATAACCGTCGAGCGCCTTACGGTCGACGATCAGGGCCTGCGCATAGGCACGGCGGATTTCGTTGGCGCTGTTGATCAGGCTTTCGATCGGATCCGTCACATTATGCGACTGGTCGATCATATGGGCCGGATGGAAATCGTTGACGCCGCGCTGTTCGGCATCGACGAGCTCGTTGAAAACGAGGAACAGGCGATAGGGCTCGATCGAACCAGCATCGAGATCGTCGTCACCATATTTCGAGTCGTTGAAATGGAAGCCGCCGAGCTTGCCGAACTGGATAAGACGGGCGACGATCATTTCGATATTGGTATTCGGTGCGTGATGACCGAGGTCGACAAGGCAATAGGCCTTGGGACCGAGCGTCTGGGCGATCAGATAGTTGGTGCCCCAATCCTGCACGATCGTCGAGTAGAAGGCTGGCTCGTACATCTTGTGTTCGGAAAAGAGCCGCCAATCGTCCGGCAGCGCCTTGTAAATATCAGCCATCGAGGCGAGATAACGCTCAAACGCCTTGGTGAAGTTGCTCTGGCCGGGAAAGTTGGAACCGTCGCCGATCCAGACGGTGAGCGCCTTGGAGCCGATCGCCTTGCCGATCTCGATGCATTCGATGTTATGTTCGATCGCCTGTTGCCGGGTCGCCGCATCTGTGTGGCTGAGCGAACCATATTTATAGGTCAGCTTCTGGCCGGGCGCATCGGAGAAGGTGTTGGAGTTCATCGCGTCGAAACCGAGGCCGAGCGCATCGCCCTTCGCCTTCAGATCCTTAACATCGGTCTTGTCCCAGGGGATATGCAGGGAAACGGTCGGCGTTGCCTGCGTCAGCTGGTTGATGACGGCGCAATCGTCGAGCTTGTCGAAGATACCGCGCGGCTCGCCGGTGCCCGGGAATCGTGCAAAGCGCGTGCCCCCGGTGCCCACGCCCCAGGAGGGCACGGCCACGGTGAATTCCGAGACCTTGCGGGTGATCGCCTCGATATCGACGCCGCGACGGGCGAGTGTGGCGCCAAGCGCTTCGTAGTCAGCCTTCAGCGCGCCAGCACGCTTGTCGTTTTCCGCTGCGACCAGATCCGGCGCAATCCTGAATTCAGCCATGTCTTCCTCCCAGAGATTTTGTTGCGGCGGGCAATACCCGCCGCTCGCTATCAGCGCGTGAAGCTTTGAACATTGCCGGCATCGACATTGATGATATTGCCGGTCGACTTGGCCGAAAGATCGGATGCCAGGAAGTAGACGGCTTCGGCGATGTCTTCCGGGAAGACGTTGAGCTTCAGCATGGAACGCTTGCGGTAATGTTCCTCGAGATCGTCCACTTCGATCTTTGAAGAAGCCGCGCGCTGTTCACGCCATTCGCCGCTCCAAATCTTCGAGCCGCGGAGCACAGCATCCGGATTGACGGTGTTGACGCGGATGCCGGCCTCTGCGCCTTCGAGCGCCAGGCAACGGGCAAGGTGGATTTCGGCAGCCTTTGCCGTGCAATAGGCGGCCGCATTCGGTGAAGCGGCAAGACCATTCTTCGATGCAATGAAGACGACGTTGCCGCCAAGCGCCTGACGGCGGAAGAGACGGAAAGCCTCGCGCGAAACGAGGAAATAGCCGGTCGCCAGAATGTCGATATTGCGATTCCACGTCGAAAGCTCTGTCGTCTCGATCGGCGCCGAAGACGCGATGCCGGCATTCGAAACGAGGATATCGATGCCGCCGAACTCGACGCAGGATTCGGCGAAGGAAGAGATGACTCCGTCTTCCTTGGTAACGTCGAGCTTCAGAGTGCGCACCGCATCCGCGCCGTACTTCTTCACGAATTCGGCTTCGGTCGATTCAAGTGCGGCCTGATCGATATCGGCAAGTACCACGCAGGCGCCCTCGCCGACGAGGCGCGCAGCCGTGGCGCGGCCGATACCGCCGGCGCCGCCGGTCACGAAGGCGACCTTGCCTGCCAGGCTCTTCGGCTTCGGCATGCGCTGCAGCTTGGCTTCTTCAAGCAGCCAGTATTCGATATCGAAGGCTTCCTGCTCCGGCAGGCCCTGATATTCTGACACCGTCGAGGAACCGCGCATCACGTTGATTGCGTTGACATAGAATTCGCTGGCGATACGAGCCGTCGCCTTGTCCCGGGCAAAGGACAGCATGCCGACGCCCGGCACCAGGAAGATGACCGGATTGGCGTCACGCATGGCAGGCGAATTGGCGTGCTTGCAGGCATTGTAGTAGCGCGCGTAATCGGCGCGATAATCTTCAAGCGCCTTGTCGAGGCCGGCGATGATGGCATCGACATCAGGCTTTGCCGGATCGAGATCGACGATCAGCGGGCGGATCTTGGTGCGCAGGAAGTGGTCAGGGCAGCTGGTGCCGAGCGCACCAAGCGGGCGCAGGTCCTTCGAATTGACGAATTCAAGCACGGCGTCCTGATCATCGAAGTGTCCGAGCTTGCGCTCCTGCTTGCCGATACGGCCGCGGATTTCCGGCATCAGGCGGGCGGCAATGGCGCGGCGCTCTGCTACCGGCAGGCTCTGCACGACGGCACCGCCGAAGATCGTCTTGGCTTCGGTCTGGCCGGCGAACCATTCGATCGCCTTGTTGATGATATCGAGCGTCAGTTCGTAGCAGGCCTTGGCATCGTTTGCCCAGGTGAAGAGGCCGTGGCTCTCGAGCACGACACCCTTAGCGGTGGGGTTCGCCTTGACGAAAGCTTCAAGGTCGAGGCCGAGTTGGAAGCCCGGGCGGCGCCACGGTAGCCAGCCGATCGCGTCACCGAAGATCTGCTTGGTCAGTTCCTTGGAGTTTTTGGAGGCGGCGATGGCGATGATCGCGTCCGGATGCATGTGGTCGACATGCGTAAAGGGCACGAAACCATGCAGCGGCGTGTCGATCGAAGCGGCGCGGGCATTGAGGTTGAAAGTGCAATGCGGCAGGAAGCCGACCATGCGGTCTTCGTCTTCGACGCCCTTGTAGATGCCTTTCAGCGATTCCAGCTTGTCCTGATAAAGTGTCGCGAAACCGTCGAGCTTGATCGTGCCGACATCACCGCCCGAGCCCTTGACCCAGAGAACCTGAACCTTGCCGCCGCTTAGCGGGTCGGTTTCCATGACCTTGGCCGACGTGTTGCCGCCACCATAATTGGTGATGCGCTTGTCGGCACCGAGCAGATTCGAGCGATAGAGAAGCTTGCCGGGCTCATCGAGGCCCGCCGCATAAGCATCATCCCACCGGTTCTCGAGAAGTCGAACCTTTGCCGCCATGTCATCCTCCCATATAGGCTTGTGTATAGGCCTGCGGGCGCCGCGATAAGCACGCCCTTTCGCTCACGGTATCGCGCATCAAAATGGCGCTTGTCAATCGAAAACGATCAAATTCGATTATGTTGCATCGCAATATGAAAATTTATGATCGTTTCTGATTGACAGGCTTTAACGGATACGAAATAAATATGACAAGAGGAGGAGCCCAATGCACGAACGCGAACGCCATCGCATTATCTTAAGCGCCGTCCAGGAAAAGTCCGTCGTTACGATTCAGGACATTTCCGAGCTGACGGACGCTTCTGAAGCGACGATCAGGCGCGACATTGCGGCTCTTCACGTGCAGGGTAAGATCCGGCGCGTTCGTGGCGGCGCGGAGGCTGTGCACCCGCCGCAGCTTGGAAATCTTGCAGGACGCCCGTTCAGGGTTTCAGAATCGGTCAACATCGATAAAAAGCGCTCAATCGCGCGTGCAGCCGTCGATCTCTGTGAAGCGGGCGACGCCATCATCATCAATGGCGGCACCACGACCTTCCAGATGGTGCATTACATGGCCGGCCATCGCATGCAGGTCATGACCAATTCCTTCGCCATTGCCGAACATCTGGTGAAGCATTCCAAGAACAGTGTGACAGTGCCGGGCGGCGCGATCTATCGCGAGCAGAGCCTGATCCTGTCGCCCTTCGACAATGATGCGATCCGCAATTTTTATGCGCGGCGCATGTTCATCGGCGCCCAGGGCGTCGGCCCGCTCGGCATCATGGAGGCGGATGCCCTCATCATCCAGAGCGAGCAGAAACTGATGCACCAGGCCGATGAACTCATCGTCATGGTCGATTCAAGCAAATTCAATCGCCGGTCGAGCCTCATTCTTTGCCCGCTCGACCGCGTATCTGTGGTCATCACCGACGACGGCATCTCGGAAGAAGCGGCTCGCATGATCGAGAATGCCGGCGTCCGGCTCGTCGTGGCAAGCGCGGTGGCCCAGGCTGTGAAGGAGGATTCCTCGTCGGTCGCATGAGGCGTCGGCGAGGTGTGGAAGTCTAAATCTTAGTGGGAGGACATGACATGAAACTTGCAAAGACACTTGCAATCGGTGTGGCTTTTGCCGTCGCCATGATGGCTGGCGCCGCAAGCGCCAAGGACATCAAGATCGGCCTCGTCGTAAAGTCGCTCGGCAACGGCTTCTTCGACGCCGCCAACAAGGGTGCCCAGGAAGCAGCCAAGGAACTCGGCGGCGTGGAAGTCATCTACACCGGCCCGACGAGCACGACGGCCGAAGGCCAGATCGAAGTGATCAACTCGCTAATCGCTCAGGGCGTCGATGCCATCGCGATCTCGGCGAATGACCCCGACGCCGTCGTTCCGGCGCTGAAGAAGGCTACCCAGCGCGGTATCAAGGTTATTTCCTGGGACTCCGGCGTTGCTCCGGAAGGCCGCATCCTGCAGCTCAACCCGTCTTCGAACGAGCTGATCGGCAAGATGTGCCTGACGCTCGCCAAGGATCATCTTGATGGCGGCAAGGGTGACTTCGCCATCCTGTCTGCAACGACGACCTCGACCAACCAGAACATCTGGATCGACCAGATGAAGAAGCAGCTCAAGGACTTCCCGGGCCTGAACCTCGTCACCACCGTCTACGGCGACGACCTCTCGGACAAGTCCTATCGTGAAGCCGAAGGCCTCCTGAAGTCCAACCCGAACGTCAAGGTCATCGTCGCTCCGACGACGGTCGGCGTTCTCGCTGCCTCCAAGGTTGTCGAAGACAAGGGTCTGGTCGGCAAGGTCTACGTGACCGGTCTCGGCCTGCCCTCTGAAATGGCTGGAGCGATCAAGTCGGGTGCCACGAAGGAATTCGCCATCTGGAACCCGATCGATCTCGGCTACTCTGCAACGCAGATCGCCTATCACCTTGCAAAGGGTGATGCCGATGGCAAGCCGGGCAGCGAAATCGAGGCCGGCCGCATGGGCAAGATCAAGATCGGCGACAATGGCGAAGCCGCGATGGCCGACCCCTTCGTCTACAATGCCTCGAACATCGACCAGTTCTCCAAGGTCTTCTGATTTCAGAGATCATGAACGGACACCCGGCGGCTCTGCCGCCGGGCTTCTCTTTCGATGGTGGTAAGCTTGCTGATGTCCTCTGCCCTTCAACACCCTGTCGCGGATCAAAAAACCGATGACGCATCCGCCATTCTGGAAATGCGCGGCATCTCGCAGATCTTTCCGGGCGTGAAGGCGCTCGATAATGTCAGCATCGCGCTTTATCCCGGCAAGGTGACGGCACTGATCGGCGAAAATGGCGCCGGCAAGTCGACGCTCGTCAAGATCCTGACCGGTATCTATCGCCCCAATGAGGGCGAGATCATTGTCGACGGCAACTCGGTGCATTTTGCCACCGCGCAGGCCGCGATCGATGCAGGTGTAACCGCCATCCACCAGGAGACCGTGCTCTTCGACGAACTGTCGGTCGCCGAAAATATCTTCCTCGGCCACGCGCCGCGCACCCGCTGGCGTACGATCGACTGGAGCGAGATGAACAGCCGCTCACGGGCGCTGCTGACCTCGCTTGAAAGCAATATCGATCCAACGATCCGCTTGAAGGACCTCTCGATTGCGCAGCGCCATCTCGTGGCGATCGCTCGCGCTTTGTCGATCGAGGCCCGGATCGTCATCATGGACGAGCCAACGGCTGCGCTGTCGCGCAAGGAAATCGACGATCTCTTCCGCATCGTCGAGGGGTTGAAGGCAAGCGGCAAGGCAATCCTTTTCATCAGCCACAAGTTCGACGAGCTCTACGAGATCGCCGACAATTACGTCGTCTTCCGCGACGGCCGTGCCGTCGGCCACGGAAAGCTCAAGGAAACACCGCAGGACGAAATCGTCCGCATGATGGTCGGGCGTGACGTCGAGAACGCGTTCCCGAAAATCGATGTGGCGATCGGCGGCCCGGTCCTCGAAGTCGAGAAATACAGCCATCGCACCGAATTCCGTGACATTTCCCTGACGCTGCGCAAGGGCGAAATCCTCGGTATCTACGGGCTGATCGGCGCCGGGCGTTCGGAGCTGGCCCAGTCGCTCTTCGGCATCACCAAGCCGCTCTCGGGCAGTTTGACACTTGAAGGCCGTTCAATTTCGATCAACTCGCCGCATGACGCCATCCGCGCCGGCATCGTCTACGTGCCGGAAGAGCGCGGCCGGCACGGCCTGGCCCTGCCGATGCCGATCTATCAGAACATGACGCTGCCGTCGTTGACGCGCACCTCACGCAAGGGCTTCCTGCAGGCCGCGGAGGAATTCGCGCTCGCCCGCAAATATGCCGAGCGGCTGGACCTGCGCGCTGCTGCCCTTTCCGTACCGGTCGGCACACTTTCGGGCGGCAACCAGCAGAAGGTCGTCATCGGCAAATGGCTTGCCACCATGCCGAAGGTCATCATTCTCGATGAGCCGACCAAGGGCATCGATATCGGTTCGAAGGCTGCCGTTCATGGCTTCATCAGCGAGCTTGCGGCAGAAGGTCTCTCCATCATCATGATCTCTTCCGAACTGCCCGAGATCATCGGCATGTCGGACCGTGTGCTCGTCATGAAGGAAGGCCTGTCGGCGGGATTCTTCGAACGCGATCAGCTTTCGCCGGAAGCGCTGGTGCGCGCGGCGACCGGAAATGCATGAGGTGACGGGCATGATGAGACTGATCAGAAAACGCGAAACCCTGCTCTTCGCCATCATCGTGGTGATGATTGCCGTGTTCTCGACGCGCGCAGCCGATTTCGCCACACCGGATAATCTCGCCGGCATCTTCAACGATACGGCAATCCTCATCATCCTGGCGCTTGCCCAGATGACGGTGATCCTGACGAAATCGATCGACCTTTCGGTCGCAGCCAACCTCGCCTTTACCGGCATGGCGATCGCGATGATGAACGCCGCCTTTCCCGGACTGCCGCTCATCGTTCTCATCCTTGCGGCAGTTGTGATCGGCGCAGCCCTCGGATCGATCAACGGTTTCCTCGTCTGGCGGCTCGAAATACCGCCGATTGTCGTTACCCTCGGCACCCTCACCATCTATCGCGGCATGGCCTTCGTGCTTTCGGGCGGCGCCTGGGTGAACGCGCATCAGATGACGCCGACCTTCCTTGCCGTTCCTCGCACGCCGATCCTCGGCTTGCCTGTACTGAGCTGGGTCGCCATCATCATCGTCGCGCTGATGTACATGCTCCTGCGCTACAGCCCGTTCGGCCGCTCGGCCTATGCAACCGGCGGCAATCCGACCGCCGCCATTTATGCCGGTATCGATACGGGCAAGACGAAATTCCTGGCCTTCGTGCTCTCAGGCGCGCTCGCCGGTCTTTCCAGCTATCTCTGGGTTTCCCGTTATGCGGTCGCCTATGTTGATATCGCCAACGGTTTCGAACTCGACAGCGTCGCGGCCTGCGTCATCGGCGGCATTTCGATTGCCGGCGGTGTCGGCTCGGTTGCCGGCACGGTGCTCGGCGCGCTCTTCCTCGGTGTCATCAAGAACGCCCTGCCCGTCATCGGCATTTCGCCTTTCACGCAGATGGCGATCTCGGGAACCGTCATCATTCTCGCCGTCGTCTTCAATGCAAGGCGCGAGCGCAATCGCGGCCGCATCATCCTGCGGGATCGCGCAGCAGCGGAGGTCGCAGCATGAGCGCCGTTTCGTCAACACCCGAAAAGCGCGTCATTCCCGATCGCCTCGGCACACCCTTCAAGCGTGTCATGTCAAGCTGGGAAGTGCTGCTCTTCGGTGTGGCCGTCCTGATCTTCATCTTCAATTCCGTAGCTTCGCCCTATTTTCTCGATGCCTGGAATCTCTCTGACGCGACCTTCAACTTCACCGAAAAGGCGATGATCGCCTTTGCAATGGCGCTGCTCGTCATCGCAGGTGAAATCGACCTGTCGGTTGCCGCGATCATCGCGCTTGCTTCCACAGCCATGGGTGCTGCGGCACAGGCCGGCGTCGGCACACCGGGCCTCGTGCTGATCGGCATCGGCACCGGCCTTCTCTGCGGCATCTTCAACGGCGTGCTCGTTTCCGTGCTGAAACTGCCGTCGATCGTCGTCACCATCGGCACAATGAGCCTCTTCCGCGGCATTTCCTACATCGTGCTCGGCGACCAGGCCTATGGAAAATATCCGGCTGATTTCGCCTATTTCGGCCAGGGTTACGTCGTCTGGGTTTTCTCTTTTGAATTCGTTCTGTTCATCGTACTGGCGATCCTTTTCGCCATCCTGCTGCATGCGACGAATTTCGGCCGGCAGGTCTATACGATCGGCAACAATGACTTTGCCGCCCGCTTCTCCGGCATTCCGGTCGAGCGTGTAAAATTCATCCTCTTTCTGCTGACCGGTGTGATGAGCGGCATCGCCGCCGTCTGCCTCACCTCGCGCCTCGGCTCGACGCGCCCGTCGATCGCTCAGGGATGGGAGCTGGAAGTCGTCACCATGGTCGTGCTCGGCGGCATCTCGATCCTCGGCGGTTCCGGCACGATCGGCGGCGTCGTTATCGCCGCCTTCGTCATGGGTCTCGTCACTTTCGGTCTGGGGCTCCTGAACGTACCCGGCATCGTCATGTCGATCTTCATCGGCCTGCTCCTGATCATCACCATCGCGATCCCGATCATCGCCCGCCGCATCAAAGCCATGAGCGCCAAATGACCCTGGAAAAACACGCCTTCAAGATGAAGCTCAATCCTGGCATGGAGGCCGAATACAGGAAACGGCATGACGAGATCTGGCCGGAACTGGTCGATCTGCTGCATCAGTCCGGCGCCAGCGACTATTCGATCCATCTCGACCGCGAGACCAACACGCTTTTCGGCGTGCTGACCCGGCCGCAGGATCACACGATGGCAAGCCTGCCGGACCATCCCGTCATGAAGAAATGGTGGGCGCATATGGCTGACATCATGGCGTCCAATCCCGACAATTCGCCCGTACAGAGCGACCTCGTTACTGTTTTTCATATGCCATGAGCGATTACCGCCGCATCGCCGTTCTCGATATCGGCAAGACAAACGCCAAGGTCGTCGTTCTCGACAGCACGACGGGCGCAGAAATCGCCGTCCGCAAGGAGCCGAATACGGTCATCCGCGACGGCCTTTATCCGCATTATGATATTGAAGCACTCTGGAGCTTCGCTCTCGCCTCGCTGAAAGCCTTTGCGAGCGAGCCGGGTTTCGATGCGATCTCGATCACCACGCATGGCGCGGCCGCCGCCCTGCTCGGCGCAGACGGCAAGCTTGTGATGCCCGTCATCGACTATGAACATGAATACCCACAGGAGATCCGCGACGCCTATGACGCGTTGCGGCCGCCCTTCACCGAAACCTTCTCGCCCCGTCTTTCAATGGGCCTGAATATCGGCGCACAACTCCATTACCAGAAAACGGCTTTTGCCGAAGAGTTCGCCAAGGTCGCAACCATCCTCACCTATGCGCAATATTGGTCGGCACGATTGACCGGCGTGGCGGCAAACGAGGCAACCTCGCTCGGCTGCCACACGGACCTCTGGAACCCGAAGACCGGTGCCTACTCTTCGCTGGTCGATGCGCTTGCCATTCGCGACCGGATGGCGCCGATCCATTCGGCCTTTGATCCACTCGGTCCCGTTCTGCCGGACATTGCCGAAGAAATCGGTCTCTCGGTGCCGGTCTACTGCGGCATCCATGATTCCAATGCTTCGCTCCTGCCGCATCTCGTCGGCCGCGAGGCGCCCTTTACCGTCGTTTCGACCGGGACCTGGGTCATCAATTTCGGCGTCGGCGGGGATCTCGCCCATCTCGACGCCAAGCGCGATGCGCTCGCCAATGTCGATGCCTATGGCCGCGCCGTGCCCTCCTCCCGTTTCATGGGCGGTCGCGAATTCGAAATCCTGTCGGCCGAGATCGGCAAGGTTGGCGACGCTGAGGCAAAAGCTGCTATCGCAGGTGTCGTCGAAAGGGGCATCATGCTGCTGCCGAACGTGGCACCCGGCTCGGGCCCCTTTCCGGGCAAGGTCAGCCGCTGGATCAACGTGGAAGATGCGAGCCGCGACGAACAATATGCCGCTTCCTGCCTCTATCTCGCATTGATGACGGAGGCCTGCCTCGGGCTGATCGGCGCCAAAGGGCCAATCATCGTCGAAGGCCCTTTCGCATTGAACGAGACCTATCTGTCGCTGATTGCCGCAATCACCGGCCGTGATACGATGGCGCTGCCGGGCTCTACCGGCACCAGTCAGGGCGCTGCCCTGCTTGCCGGCATCAAGCCGGTATCCGGGGTGGAAAAACACTTCTCCCCCCAGGCAATTCCAGGCCTGCCCGCCTACCGGGAGCGCTGGTACGCCGCGATGGAATAACAGTCTTTCCAAGACTAGCCTTGTCCACGTCGGCTGCGCCGCTACTGTGGCACCTCTCGATTTGATGGAGGAAACAGCATGATTGATTCATTCGACCCGCGCGCACTCGCCACCAAACTCCGCGGCTTGCGCCAGGCCGCAAAGCAGGAGCCGACGAGCGCCTTTTCGCTGCCGGCTGATCTGAACCAGGCGATGGAAACCCAGAATGCCGTGAAGGCTGAAGAAGGGATCGCGAGCAACGCCTGGAAGGTCACGGTCTCGCCCGAGGGCCAGCCGGTTACAGCGCCTCTCCATCCCTATGCCGAAGCCGTCTCCGGTGCGACCATTGCCTGGTATCCGGGCCTGAAATTCGAAACCGAAATTGCCGTTCGCTTCGGCAAGGATCTGCCCTACCGCAAGGGTGCCCCCTATAGCCGCGCCGAAGTGCTGGAGGCGATCTCCACCGCCTATCTCGGCGCCGAACTGCTGGTCAGCGCGGTCAGGGAAAGCGGTGCTGTCTCCTTCCTTCTCTTCCTCGCAGATCGCCTCGGCAATAGCGGCTATGTGCTCGGCCCCTCCATCGCAAATAGTTTCATCGATACCGCCGCAAGCACACCGCTGAAGGTCACCCAAGGCAGCAAGACAATCTATGACGGCCTAGCCAAACATCCGAAGGGCGACGTCGTGACCTGGCTGGTCGACTACGCCAACGACCCTCTGCGCCCTGAAGGTTCACTGAAATCGGGCGCGCTTGTCACCACCGGCACGCTCAGTGGCGCCGTCGAACTCACCGAACCCGGCGAGATCGACATCCGCTTCGGCGACAGCGCAAGGTTGACCTTCTCCGTCGTCTGATATCGGCATTTCCACCCGCATGAACTGGGTGATTGTCATCCCACTCCGCCTCCTGTATTAAACTTGAGTTTATGACGAAGGTTTATTTCGGTCGTCCGGCCGGAGACAGAAGTGGAAATGACGTTTCAACCGCGCATGCAAAACAGGATTCACGGCTTTTCCGTCACCAAAGGCGTCAATCGCCGGGTGTGGAACGGCATCGTGGCGGATGTCTGGGATGTGGACTGTGCTCCCCATTCCGGCGGCTACTACGTATCGCGCGACCCGCGGCTTTTCATCCTCCTTGAGAAGCGCGGGCCGGGCAATTCGCAGGTAAAGCTCTCGCCACGTGCCCACGGCACGGTCCAGGACACTGAAAAGCGGCCGATCTCCTATGTGCCGGCCGATATGGAAGTCTGGGCAGATCTGGTGGATGTGCATTCGCTGCGCCATCTCGATATCCATTTCGATGTCGAGACGATCAGCCGAAGGCTCGGCGATGATCTCGATCCGCAGCGCCTCGCCAATGCCCAGCTCCTGTTTTCCGACGAGCGGCTGTTGTCGCTCGCCCAGCTGATTGCCGCCGAATGCGTCAATCCGCAGCCGCTGCATGATCTCTATGGCGACGGCCTGTCGCTCTCCCTCATTATCGATGTGCTGAAGCTTACCAAGGTGCAGCCGCGCAAGCGCAGCAAGCTTGCCGGCTGGCAATTGCGCCGCGCCACCGATTTCATCGAGGAAAACTGCCTGCGCAACATCCGGCTTGAGGAACTGGCATCCGTCACGGGCCTGTCGCAATCGCACTTCAGCCACGCCTTCAAGGCATCGACCGGTGTTGCCCCGCATCAATATCAGACCAATCTCCGCCTCGATCGCGCAAAACATCTGCTCGTGCGCAGCGAGTATCCTCTGACGACCATTGCCGTCGAAACGGGCTTTGCCGATCAGGCCCATTTCACCCGTGTCTTCCGCAAGAATCTGGGAACCACGCCGGCGAACTGGAAAAAGGCGCAGATTGCGTAAGTGCAACACGCCTGAGCTTTTGCACGCCGCGCGGAATATTGCCCAAGAACGTTCAATTTCCACCCGATCAGGACAATCCGCCCAATTAAATTTGAGTTAAACACTCGACTTATTCAAGGCCATTGCGCGGTAGGAAAAGCCGCGGCACGAGTGGGGTAATCTATGCGAGCGCAGACCAAAGGGCTCACCTTCAGGACATATCTATTGGCAGGAACGGCTGTCACCGGCATCATGGCGATCTCTTCCGCCGTTGCCCAGGATGCCAATCCGACGCAGTTGGCGCCGATCGTCATCCAGGGCGCCGGCGATGAAACCGCCACCAGCCCCGTCAAAGGCTATGTCGCAAAAACCTCTTCCACAGGCTCCAAGAGCGATACGCCGCTGAACGAGATCCCGCAGTCGGTCTCCGTTATCGGCAAGCAGGAAATGGACGATCACGGCATCACCAACAAGATCGACGAGGCCCTGCTTTATACGCCAGGGGTCACGACCCAGCCCTTCGGCAATGACCCCGATACGGACTGGTTCTATATCCGCGGCTTCAACGCCACACAGACCGGCGTCTTCTTCGACAACCTGAACCTCTTCAGCTACGGCTTCGGCGGTTTCCAGATCGATCCGTTCATGCTGGAGCGCGTCGAGGTTCTGAAGGGGCCGGCCTCGGTTCTTTACGGTGGCGCCAATCCGGGCGGCATCATCAATCTCGTGCGCAAGCGCCCGCTCGACGAGCCGCTTTATTACACCGACATCGGTATCAACAGTAACGGCAACGCCTTCACCGGTTTCGACATATCCGACAAGGTTGGTTCCAGCGATACGATGACCTACCGTATCACCGGCAAGGTCTCCGGCGGCGACAACTACTCGGATTTCTCTCATGATTTCCGCGGCTTCATCATGCCGCAGCTGAAGATCGCACCTGACGATGCGACGAGCTTCACCGTCTGGGGTTATCTCGCAGGCCTCGATCAGGTCCATACCGGCAACGGTTTCTTCCCATATGTCGGCACGGTCGTAGACGCGCCCTTCGGCAAGATCCCGCGCGACGCCTTCTACGGCGAGCCCGATATCGACGACGGCAGTTATGTCCAGAAAATGATCGGCTATGAATTCGAGCACGAATTCGACAGCGGCGTGAAATTCACCTCGAACTTCCGTTATGGCCGGCTCGACAAGCATGAGCAGGGCCCATACCTCAACGGCTATGTCGGCGGCGTGCCGACAGCACCGGATTACAATCTGGCTCGTATCGGCTTCGAAGGCCGTTCCGGCGTCGATTCCGTCGGTATCGACAATCGCATCGAGGGCGAGGCCGAGTTCGGCGGCGCAACGCATAACCTGCTCGCCGGCATCGACTACAAATATTACCGGTTGGACAATTGGCAGGCTTGCTGCGGCTCTAACCCGATCAGCGCAACCGATCCGGTGTACGGCACGCCGCAAGGAGCCAATTTCGTTTACGCCGATGGCATTGTCACCATGAAGCAGATCGGTATTTACGCTCAGGACCAGATCCATTTCGGTGATGGCTGGCTGCTGACATTGAATGGCCGTTATGACCATGTCGATATCGACTCCGATGCCGCGATCGGGACGAGCTACAGCTTCGATGATGGCGCAGCCAGCGGCCGTGCCGGCCTCGCCTACGAGTTCGACAATGGCCTGACCCCCTATGTCAGTGTCGCAAGCTTCTTCAACCCGTTGATCGGCACCGGCATTTCCGGCCCGCTCAAGCCTGAGGAAGGCTATCAGATCGAAGGCGGTGTCAAGTATGAGCCGACTTTCTTCGACGGCGTGATTACGGCCTCGGCGTTCCAGATCGACAAGCGCAACAATGCCGTGACGAACCCGGTCACCTTCGAACAGAGTCAGCTCGGCAAGGTGCGTTCGCGCGGCTTCGAACTCGAAAGCAAGGTCAACGTCAACGACAACTGGAAGGTCACTGCCGGGCTCGACTATACCGACATGGAAGTGCTTGAAAACGAAGCCAACCCGCTTCTCGTCGGCAAATCCCCTTACATCACGCCGAAAGTCAAGGCTTCGCTCTGGATCGACTATCTCGTCACGACGGGCGCGCTGGAAGGGGTGAGCTTCGGCGCCGGCGTTCGGCATCAGGGCTGGTCCTGGGCTGACGAAGCCAACACCGAGAAGGTACCGGCAGCGACCGTGTTCGACGCGGCCATCCGCTACGAAAAGGAAAATTGGGCGGCGTCGCTCAACGTCGCCAATCTCTTCGACAAGGAGTATGTGTCGAGCTGCCAGGGCCTGACGGTCTGCGGTTACGGTGACGCACGCACGGTCACTTTCAAGCTTAGCAAGAAATGGTAAGTTGACAAATCGAGTTTAGTTTTTCAGGAAGCTGCATGAAAGGGAGGGCCTGGTCCTCCCGAACCCTTGCAGCAAAGCCGGAGTTTCCTCGTGTCCACGCCCTTCCTGAACCTTGCCGGGATCGATTACGCGATAGGCAACAGGCCGATACTCGACGGTATCGATCTGACACTTGAGGCTGGCCGTATCTATGGCCTCGTCGGCCCAAACGGCTCCGGCAAAAGCACCCTTCTGAAGATCATTGCCCGGCAGATCGCCCCGAAGAGCGGGTCCATCTCTTTCGACGGGAAGGCGGCCGCCGACTGGGGCAGTCGCGCCTTCGCCCGCCATGTCGCCTATATGCCGCAATTCACGCCAGCAACCGATGGCATGACCGTACGGGAACTGGTGGCGCTCGGCCGCTTCCCCTGGCATGGCACGCTCGGCCGCTTCAGTGCCACCGATCGCGACATGGTCGAAGAAGCAATCGTCCGCACGGAACTTGAGGACTTTGCTGATCGTCTTGTCGCGAGCATGTCTGGCGGCGAGCGCCAGCGCGCCTGGATCGCCATGATGCTTGCCCAGAACGCCCGCTGCCTGCTGCTCGACGAACCGACCTCAGCACTTGATCTCGCGCACCAAGCCAGCGTGCTGTCGCTGGTGCAGGAACTCAGCCATGAGCGCGGGCTAACCGTCGTCATCGTACTGCACGATATCAATCTCGCGGCGCGCTACTGCGATGCGATCATCGCGCTCAACCGTGGCCGCATCACCGCCGAAGGCACGCCAGCCGATATCATGCAGGCCGACATGCTGCAGTCGATCTTCGGCGTCGGCATGGGTGTTTTCCCGCATCCGGTTCGCAACGAGCCGGTCAGTTATCTGTTGTAGGCCATGGCATTTTTCTCCCGCAGGCAGCTTCTCGCCGGTGCGGCGGCCACGCTGTCGGCCCCGGCTTTGCTGCGGGCGGCCGATAGTGTGCGTGTCGCGACCCTCGATTGGGCCTTGCTCGAAACCCTGCTGGCAATCGGCGCCAATGTTGTTGCCGGAACAGAACTTCGCCAGTTCCGCGAGGTGGCGGTCATACCCGCGGTGCCAGATGATGTCGCCGATCTCGGCCTGCGGGGCACGCCAAACCTCGAAGTACTGCGGTTTGCCCGACCGGACCTGATTTTCAATTCGAACTTCTACGCCTGGGCGGATGCCCGTATGCAGCCGATCGCACCCGTCGAAAGCCACGCGATCTACAAGCCCGGCGAGAGCCCTTACATGCTGGCAGAACAGGCAACAATCGCCATCGGCGATCGCCTAGAGCTTGATGCTGCGAGAAAGCTCACAGAAGAGCTTGCCGGAAGGCTGGACCGATACAAGGCCGCATTTGCGGCGGGCGACGGCCGGCCTGTCCTTCCGATAAATCTCGGCGATGCCAGGCATTTTCGCGTCTTCGGTTCCGACAGCATGTTCGGCGAGGTGCTGAAGCGCGTCGGTCTGATCAACGCCTGGCAAGGCGCGACCAGCTACTCGGCTGCGGCCCCTGTCGGCATCGAGACGCTGGCCTCCATGCCGGATGCCTGGATCGTCATGATCCCGCCGCATCCCGTTGATGCGCTCGCCACGCTGTCGACAAGTGCCTTCTGGAATGCGTTGCCGGCGGTACGCGAGAAACGCGTGCTCGTACTTGGTTCGATCAACCCCTACGGCGCGCTGCCTGCTGCCAAGCGCTTCGCCGATCTTTTGCAGGAGGGGCTCGGTCATGCATGGAATGGCTAGCCTTGCTCAGCCCGCCCGCGGTCACAGACTTCCGCTTGCGGCGATTGTGCTTCCCGCCCTTTGCGTCGCTGCCTTCGTGTTTCTGATCGCGACACGCCCGCAGGTGCCTGACGATGCCGTTCAGGCGGCCGCCCTCGATAGCGTTTTGCTCTGGAACAGCATCCTCCCCCGCTCTGTGCTGGCGCTGGTTGCCGGTGCAGCGCTCGGACTTTCCGGAACGTTGTTGCAGCGCGTGCAGCGCAATCCGATAGCCGATGCCTCCACACTCGGCATTGCCTCCGGTGCAGAACTGGCGATGACGGCAGCGCTCAGTTTCTCGCCGTTGCTGATCGGCCCTTCGCGAGAGATCGTCGCTTTCGGCGGCGGCCTTGGCGCCGTCGCGATCGTGTTGGCGCTCAGTTGGCGACGCGGGCTCGATCCGGTCACCGTGGCGCTCTCCGGCATGATCGTCAGCATGATCGCTGCAGCGCTGAGCGTGACCCTCATCCTCGCGCGCGGCGAATATGCCATGTCGATCTATATCTGGGGTGCTGGCTCGCTCAGCCAGCAGGACTGGGATGGCGTCATCACGCTCGCACCCCGCCTCGTTCTCGGCTTTGTCGCGGCCCTGATCCTGATACGACCGCTGCGCATCCTGACGCTCGACGACAGCAGCGCCAGAAGCCTCGGCCTCGCGCTGCATATGGCGCGTTTTGCCGTCCTCGCGCTCGCTGTCTGGCTTGCAGCCTCGGTCACCTCTGAAGTCGGCGTCATCGGCTTCCTCGGCCTCGCAGCACCAGCCATCGCCAGGCTCCTGGGTGCGCGCAGTACCGGAAGCCTGATGATCGCTGCGCCACTGACCGGCGCCGCTTTGCTGTTCCTTACCGATTGCCTGACGCAAATTCTCGGCCCCGGCTTCACCGATCTCGCCCCTACCGGCGCTGCCACCGCGCTGCTCGGCGGTCCGCTGCTGCTGTTCCTGCTGCCGCGCGTGCATTCCGTCCCGGCCGTGGCAGCACAGTCAACACAGGCGCTCAAGAGGCTGTCGAAGCCAATCGCCGCCCTTGCCGTCCTGTCAGCCGCAATCCTGCTGCTCTTCGCACTCTTCCTCACGCTCGGTCCGGCCGATGATGGCTGGCATATGGCCACCGGCGTGCTCTTCACTGACCTCCTGCCTTTCCGCCTGCCGCGCACGTTAGTTGCGGCCGGTGCCGGTGGCATGCTCGCCGCCGCCGGCTTCATCATGCAGCGCGTCACCGGCAATCCGATCGCCAGTCCGGAAGTGCTCGGCATCAGCAGCGGCGCCGGCGCGGGCCTGACTGTCGCGCTCTTCCTGTTCGGCTTCCCCTCGCCCGTCATCATGCTGCTCGCTATGGCGCTGGGCGCGCTCGCGGCTTTCGGCGCGATGATCGCCATTTCCGCTCGCGCGCAGTTTTCGCCAGAGCGCATGCTGCTCGCCGGTGTCGGCATCGGCGCCTTCGCAATGGCAATCGTCACGATGGTGCTCGCGCAGGGCGACATGCGTGGTTACATCCTGCTCACCTGGCTTTCGGGCTCGACCAATCGCGCGGGTGCTTTTGAAGCCTGGACGGCAATGATTTCGCTCATCGTGCTGGTGACGCCGCTGCCCTTCCTCGGCCGCTGGCTGACGATGTTGCCGCTCGGCGGCAATTCCAGTCGATCTCTTGGCCTCCGGGTCGGCGCAAGCCGCCTGGTTCTGGCCGTGCTCGCCGCACTGATGACGGCGATCGCTTCATTCCTGGTCGGCCCACTCAGCCTCACCGGGCTCATCGCCCCGCATCTGGCGCGTCTGGCCGGCTTCGACCGGCCTGCACATCAGCTTGCTGCGAGCGTGCTTTCGGGCGCCGGGGTGCTGATGACGGCCGACTGGCTCTCGCGTGTCGTCATCTACCCCTATCAGGTGCCGGTCGGCCTTTTCGCCGCGCTGATCGGCGGCCCCTACCTCATCTGGCTGCTTTCGCGAAAGGACATCAAACAATGATGGGCGAACCCTTTACCGCATCCGGCGTCGCAATCGCCGTCGATCCAGGCCGAATGCTCGACGAGCTTTGCTCGCATTTCGTCGAGCACAGCACCGTGAAGCGCGACGGTGATCTGGTCACGCTGGAAATGATTACCGGCAAGGCCGATATCCGGCACGAGGGCCGCAAGCTCGAGATCGAACTCACGTGCCGAAGTGCGCGTGCACTCCAGAATGTCCGCTCGGTGCTTGCCGAGCATCTCTTTCAGTTCGCCGGCGAAGACACGCTGGAGCTGACATGGTCGGACGCACCGAAAGCCGACCAGCTACCGGATCTGCGCGAAATCCGCGTGATCGGCGCTCGTAACATAAGCCCGCATATGCGCCGGGTGACTGTGGCATGTGATGATGCCAGGCATTTCGCGCACGGCGGGCTGCACTTCCGCCTGCTGATCCCACCGAAGGGTCGTGCGCCCGTCTGGCCAAAGCTCCGCTCCGATGGCCGCATTGAATGGGCGAAGGATGAGGATGCGCTGACCGTGCGTATCTACACGTTCCGCAGGATCGATCTGGAACGCGGCGAGATCGATATTGATTTCGTGCTGCATGAAGGCGAAAACATGCCCGGCGCCGAATGGGCGGTGAATGCGCAGCCCGGCGATATCGCCGGTGCACTCGGCCCCGGAGGCGGGGGGGTTCCCGATGCCACGTCGATGATCCTTGCCGGAGACGAGACGGCGCTGCCCGCGATCTCGCGCATTGCGGCAGAAGTTCCCGCGGGAACGCAGTTGCGTATCTTCCTCGAAGTCGATGGTCCCTCGGAGGAATTGTCGCTGCCGTCCGCTGGCATTGTCGACCTGACCTGGATGCATCGTAACGGCGCGCCGGCCGGCACCATGGGTCTAATCGAAAGCGCCATCAAAGGCGCACTGACGGATGTCGGCGCAGAGACCTTCATCTGGGCCGGCTGTGAACGATCCGAGGCCAAGCGCATCCGCGATTTCCTCAAGACCGAACGTGGCCACGACCGGCACAAGATGAGCATCGGCGCCTATTGGGAGCGGTAGAGGCGCCTTATGCCTTTTCGCGGAACATCTCGATAATGGCGGAGAAATCCCTGCCGCCGTTGCCGAGCTTCTCGAAGAGTGCGTAGAGCTGCGCGGCTTCCGCACCAAGCGGCGTGGACGCACCGCTCGCGAGTGCAGCCTCCTGCGAAAGCCTCAGATCCTTCAGCATCAGTGCTGCAGCAAAACCCGGCTTGTAGTCATTGTTGGCCGGCGAGGTCGGCACCGGTCCCGGCACCGGGCAATAGGTGTTGATCGACCAGCATTGGCCGGATGAGGTGGAGGCGACATCGAAGAGCGCCTGATGCGAGAGACCGAGCTTTTCGGCAAGCACGAAGGCTTCGCAGACGCCGACCATGGAAATGCCGAGGATCATGTTGTTGCAGATCTTCGCCGCCTGTCCGGCGCCTGCCTCACCGCAATGAACAATCTTCTTGCCCATAGCCTCTAGGATCGGCTTTGCCTTGGCAAAGGCCTCTTCCGAGCCGCCTGCCATGAAGGTCAAGGTACCGGCGCTCGCTCCGCCCGTGCCGCCGGAAACGGGTGCGTCGAGCGACAGGCAGCTTGCTGCTTTCGCCATTTCGTGCGCCTTGCGGCTGCTTTCGACATCGATGGTCGAGCAATCGATGACGAGCGTACCCCGCGCCGCCGATTGCAATATGTCGGCCCAGGCCGTCAGCACGTGCTTGCCCTGCGGCAGCATGGTGATGATGATCTCGGCCTCCTTGACCGCCTGGCTGGCATGGCTGGCCGGTTTCACACCGCTTTCCTCCGCAGCCTTCAGCACCGGAGCCGCGAGATCGAAGCCAAGAACCTCGTGGCCGGCTTTGACGAGATTGGCAGCCATTGGCCCGCCCATGTTGCCAAGCCCGATAAATCCGATCCTTGCCATGCTCTTCTCCTATCTGTTGTCCTCGATGATCATGGCCGCCGCCTTTTCGGCAATCATGATCGTCGGCGAATTGGTATTGCCCGAAGTGATGGCCGGCATCACCGAGGCATCCGCGATCCGGAGCCTGCCGAGCGCCCGCAATCTTAGCCGCGGATCGACGACGCTGTCCCTGTCGATGCCCATGCGGCAGGTGCCGACCGGATGAAAAATCGTCGTGCCGATATCGCCTGCCGCCTTTTCCAGTTCCGCCTCGTTTCGGTAGCTCGGCCCCGGCTTGAACTCCTCTGGATGAAAGCGGGCGAAGGATGGCTGCGCGACGATCCGGCGCGTCAGCTTTATCGAGCGAACAGCTATGTCGCGATCGCGCTGTGTCGAGAGGTATTTTGGCGCAATGACGGGCTGAGCGGCAAAATCGGGGCTGGAGACATGGACAGAACCGCGGCTTTCGGGCCGGAGATTGCAGACACTCGCCGTGATTGCCGGAAAGGCGTGGACGGGATCGCCGAACTTGTCGAGGGATACAGGCTGCACATGATACTGCAGATCGGGTGTTTCCTTATCAGGGCCAGACCGCGTGAAGATGCCCAGCTGGCTTGGCGCCATCGCCATGGGTCCGGAACGGTGCATGAGATATTCGAGGCCTATTGCCGCCTTGCCGAGCAGCTTCGACGCTTTTTCGTTGAGTGTCGGCACACCTGTCACCTTATAGGCAAGCCGAAGCTGCAGATGATCCTGCAGGTTCTCCCCGATGCCCTTCACCTCGGTCAGCACGTCGATGCCGGCCTGATGGAGAACGTCACCGCGGCCGACGCCTGACAGCTCCAGAATGTGTGGCGAGCCGATGGAGCCGGCCGAAAGCACCGTCTCCTTCGCTGCATAGGCCCGCTTCGCCCTGCCGCCATGCTGGAACTCGACGCCGGTGACGGAGCCCTCCTCAACCAGCAGCCGCCGCACCTGCGCCTTGGTCATGACAGTGAGATTGCCGCGTTTCATGGCCGGGCGCAGAAAGGCCTTCGTCGCGTTCCAGCGGATGCCGGCGCGCTGGTTGACGTCGAAATAGCCGGAGCCTTCGTTGCTGCCGCGATTGAAATCTGCCGTTTCGGGAATGCCGGCCTCCTTGGCCGCCTGCTGGAAGGCATCGAGCACATCCCAGCGCACGCGCGCCTTTTCCACGCGCCATTCGCCACCGGCGCCATGCATCTCGTCCTCGCCCTTATAGTGATCTTCCGACTTGCGGAAATAGGGCAGCACGTCGTCCCAACCCCAGCCGGTGCAGCCCATCTGCCGCCAGAGATCGTAGTCGCGGGCCTGACCGCGCATATAGATCATGCCGTTGATGGAGGAACAGCCGCCGAGCACCTTGCCTCGCGGATAATTCAGCGCCCGCCCGTTCAGCCCGTCCTCGGGCGCGGTCGTAAAGCACCAGTCGGTGCGCGGATTGTTGATGCAATAGAGATAGCCGACGGGAATATGGATCCAGTGGTAGTTGTCGTTGCCGCCTGCCTCCAGCAGCAAGACCCTCGTATTGCGGTCGGCCGATAGCCGGTTTGCGAGCACGCAGCCGGCACTGCCTGCCCCGATGATGATATAGTCGTAGCGATCCATGGATCATGCACTCCGAAATGGCTGCCCTCCCGCCTCCCCGGGGCCGCGGAGGCGGGATTTTGCGGCGCCGCTGCACATCTTTTCCCATTGCAGGAAAAGAGGTCCGCCCGTTCAGCGGCGGTAGACAAAGCCCAGTTTACGCCCGAACCGCGAGGCGTAGAATTCGCCGATAATACCACGGCGGAAGATCAGCACGCAGATCATGAAGACCACGCCGGTGATGATAGTCACCGGAAATTCTGAGGTCGCGAGGTAATTCTGCAGTGTCACGACGAGGCCAGCGCCGAAGACCGGGCCGATCAGCGTGCCGATACCGCCGAGCAGGGTCATCAGGATCACCTCACCCGACATCTGCCAGGCGACATCCGTCAGCGTCGCAAACTGAAAGACCAGAGCCTTGACCGATCCTGCCAGCCCGGCAAGAGCTGCCGACATTACGAAGGCTCCGAGTTTGTAACGCGCCACGGAATAGCCGAGCGAGATTGCCCGTTGCTCGTTCTCGCGGATCGATTTCAGGATCATGCCGAAGGGCGAATTGATGAAGCGCCAGATGATCAGAAGTCCGATCAGGAACACCGCCAGCACGAAATAATACATGTTGGTGGAGCTGCTGAGATCGACGAAGCCGAAGAGGTGGCCGCGCGGCACTGACTGGATGCCATCCTCACCTTCAGTGAATTTTGCCTGCAAGCAGAAGAAGAAGAACATCTGCGACAGCGCCAGCGTGATCATGGCGAAATAGATACCCTGGCGGCGGATCGCAAAGAAGCCCATGACGAGGCCCAGAAATGCGGCCCCGGCGACGCCGACGAGGATGCCGAGCTCGGGCGGAAAGCCCCAGGACTTCACCGTATAGGCGGTGAAATAGGCAGCTCCGCCGAAGAAGGTGGCATGGCCGAAGGACAGCAGTCCCGTGTAGCCGAGCAGCAGGTTGAAGGCACAGGCAAAGAGCGCGAAGCAAAGCAGCTTCATCAGGAAGATCGGGTAGAAGAAGAAGGGCGCGAGCAAGAGAAGCAGGAGCCCGATGATCAGGAACGCGGTCTGCACCGATAAAGCAGTGCGGCTCTTTTCCGTTCGGATGGTTTCGGTGATGTCAGCCATGTCACGCATCCCGGCCGAAGAGGCCCGCGGGCCTGATGAGAAGCACGATCGCCATGATGACGAAGACGACGATATTGGAGGCCTCCGGATAGAAGACCTTGGTCAGGCCTTCCGCGATGCCAAGCACATAGCCCGTGATGATGGCGCCCATGATCGACCCCATGCCGCCGACGACGACCACGGCAAAGACGACGATGATCATGTTGGAGCCCATCAGCGGCGAGACCTGGTAGATGGGGGCGGCGAGCACGCCGGCGAAGGCCGCAAGGCCGGCGCCGAGCGCATAGGTAAAGGTCAGGAGCACCGGAACGTTGACGCCGAAGACCTGCACGAGCGTGGCGTTTTCCGTCGCCGAGCGCAGATAGGCGCCGAGCTTGGTCTTTTCGATCAGCAGCCAGGTGCCGATGCAGACGACGAGCGAAACGACCACCACCCAACCGCGATAGATCGGCAGGAACATGAAGCCGAGATTCACGCCCCCGGCCAGTGCCGGTGGCGTCGCATAGGGTTGGCCGGATGAGCCGTAGAGATAGCGGAACGTGCCTTCGACTGCGAGCGCCAGACCGAAGGTGAAGAGCAGGCCGTAGAGCGGATCGAGATCATAGAGGCGGCGAAGGAAGAGCCGCTCGATGACTGCGCCGGCTAGCCCGACGATGACGGGCGCCAGGATCAGCGACGGCCAGTAGCCGATACCGAGATAGTTCAAGAGCAGGTAGGCCACGAAGGCGCCGAGCATGTACTGGGCGCCGTGCGCGAAGTTGATGACACGCAGAAGACCGAAAATGATCGCAAGACCAAGGCTCAGCAGCGCATAGAAGGACCCGTTGATCAGGCCGATCAGCAGCTGGCCGAGCAGTGCCTGCAAGGGAATGCCGAAGATCATCGTCATCGCGTTACACTCCCAGAACCTTGTGCAGCATATCCATGCGCTGCGGCAGTTCGCCGACAGGGAATTCCGAGACCATCTGCCCATGATCCATCAGATAGAAGCGATCGGCAATACGGCTTGCGAAACGGAAATTCTGCTCGACGAGCACGATCGTCATGCCGCGCTCCTTCAGCGTCCTGAGAACCTCGCCGATCCGCTGCACGATAACAGGCGCCAGCCCCTCAGTTGGCTCATCGAGCAACAGCAGGCGCACGCCGGTGCGCAGAATGCGGGCGATCGCCAGCATCTGCTGCTCGCCGCCCGAGAGCTTGGTGCCGGAACTCGTGCGCCGCTCGTAAAGGTTTGGAAAAAGCTCGTAGATTTCATCGAGAGTCATGCCGCCGGGCGCCACGACCGGCGGCAGCATCAGATTTTCCGAAACCGTCAGCGTCGAAAAAATACCGCGCTCCTCCGGTACGAAGCCGATGCCCTTATGGGCGGTCTTATGCAGCGGCACCTGCATCATATCCGTACCAGCAAAGCTGATCTTTCCCTTCCGGGAGCGCACAATACCGGTGATGGTGCGCAAAGTCGTCGTCTTGCCGACGCCGTTGCGGCCGAGAATGGTAATCATCTCGCCCTCGCCGACCATCATATCGATGCCGTGAAGGATATGGCTTTCGCCATACCAGGCGTTCAGCCCCTGAACTTCCAGAAGCGGCGCCATCAGTGATGCTCCTCCGTGCCCATATAGGCCTGGCGCACGCGCTCATCCTGACTGACTGTTGCGTAGTCGCCCTCGGCGAGGATCTCGCCGCGCTGCAACACGGTGACATGCTGGCAGATATTGGCAACGACGGACAGATTGTGCTCGACCATCAGAACCGCGCGGTCGCGGGCGACATCGCGAATGATGGCGGAGACGACGCTGACATCCTCCTGCCCCATACCGGCCATCGGCTCATCGAGAAGCAGCACTTTCGGATCGAGCGCGAGAGTGGTCGCAATCTCCAGCACACGCTTGCGCCCATAGGAGAGGTCGGCGGCGATATGATCACGCTCCTTGGAAAGCCCGACACTGGCGAGCAATTGCTCGGCCCGATCATTGAGACTGTCGAGCGCCGAAAGCGGTCGCCAGAACTGTGTGGAAAGATTATTCGGCCGCTGCAGGGCGACCCGGACATTATCGAGCACGGAAAGATGCGGGAAGACGGCAGAGATCTGGAACGAACGGACGAGGCCCATGCGCGCCACGCGGTCCGGAGGCGTCCTGGTGATGTCGGTCCCCATCAGCGTGATGGCGCCTGATGTCGGCTGCAGGAACTTGGTGAGCAGGTTGAACACCGTCGTCTTGCCGGCACCGTTCGGCCCGATCAGTGCATGGACGCTCGCATCATGCACATCGAGATCGACATTCTTGACGGCCGTGAAGCCGCCGAAATCGCGTCGCAGGCCGCGGGCGGAGAGTACCACCCGCGGCTTGGCTCCAGTTTCAATCGCGGAAACCGCCATCGTTCACTTCACCAGATCGCAGCCGCTCTTGGCGGGATCGATATAGGCTTCCTTGCCCGGGATGGTGGCGAGAACGTTGAAGTAATCCCACGGTTCCTTGCTTTCCGCGGGCTTCTTGACCTGCAGCAGGTACATGTCATGGATCATGCGGCCGTTCGGGCCAACCGTGCCGCCACGGCCGAAGACGTCGTCGACAGGCATTTCGTGCAACTGCTTGGCGACGGCCTCCGTCTCATCCGTTCCGGCCTTCTGGATCGCCTTCAGATATTGCAGAACCGCCGAATAGGTGCCGGTGTGGATCATGTTCGGCATCTTGCCGGTGCGGGCAAAGAATTTCTTGGCGAATGCGCGGCTGTCGTCGTCGCGGTTCCAGTAATAGCCTTCCGTCAACGTCAGGCCCTGAGCTGCTTCGAGGCCAAGGCCGTGAACTTCGGCGAGCGTGAAGAGCAATGCCGCCAGATGCTGGCCACCTTGGGTGATACCGAACTCTGCCGCCTGCTTGATGGCATTCGACGTATCGAGGCCGGCATTGGCCAGGCCGATAACCTTGGCGCCCGATGATTGTGCCTGCAGCAGGAAGGACGAGAAATCCTGTGTCGACAAGGGATGGCGTACCGAACCGACGACCGTGCCGCCGCTTGCCTTTACGTAGTCGGTGGTCTGCTGTTCCAGCGAGTAGCCGAAAGCGTAATCCGCCGTCAGGAAGAACCAGCTGTCGCCGCCCTGCTTGACCAGTGCCCCGCCGGTACCGACGGCAAGTGCATGGGTGTCATAGGCCCAGTGGAAGCCATAAGGCGAGCAGGCCTTGCCGGTGAGATCAGTCGTCGCAGCACCCGTAACGATATCGATCTTCTTCTTTTCCTTGGCGACCGCCTGGACTGCGAGCGCAACCGAAGAGGTCGTCAGTTCCATGATGGCATCGACCTGTTCGGTGTCATACCACTGGCGGGCAATGTTGGAGGCGATATCAGGCTTGTTCTGGTGGTCGGCATCAACGATCTCGACCGGCATGTCGAGTACCTTGCCGCCAAAGTCCTCGACGGCCATCTTCGCGGCCTCGACAGAGGATTTGCCGCCAAAGTCGGCATAAACGCCCGACTGGTCGTTCAGGATGCCGATCTTGACCTTACCATCGGAAATAGCTGCGCTCTGGGCAAACACGGCAGTGCTGCTTGCAAGCAAAAATGCAACGGACGCAATGAAATTCTTTCGCATATTCTCTCCTCCCAGAGATTGGCCAGATCGCGAATCTGTTCAAATTTGGCGACCCGCTCTCCTCAAAGCGGCCGCTCCACCCTTACGATCACGGAATTTCCTCCACGAGGCAACTGGCGGTTTACATCTAATTCCAAACAGTATCTGTTCGTTTTTGAACAGATACTGTCATAATGGTGCTCCGCCAACAGTCGCAGCGCTCTCGTTGCCGGGCGGCATTAGACCAAAGACGTAGACGGATGGGCGACGCCGATGAGCCATGCTTCGCAGTTTACTTGGGACGATCTGCAGTTTTTTCTAGCCGTCGCCCGCACCGGCCAGCTTTCGACGGCGGCCCGGCAGTTGCGCTCAAGCCATGCGACCGTCTCACGACGCATCGATCGGCTGGAATTCGCATTGAAGGTCAAGCTCTTCGAGCGCAATCCGCGCGGTTACGTGCTGACTGCCATGGGCACACGTTTTGTAGAAACCGCCGAGAAGATGGAACAGGAAACGGAACGGCTGCGCGCCGATCTCGCCGATGGCTCGCTCAGCCAGCGCGGCCTCGTGCGCCTCAGCGCACCGGAAGGTTTTGCGAATTTCTTCTTTGCGACCGTCCTGCCGCAATTTGCCGCCCGCCATCCGCATCTGGCACTGGAACTCGTCACCATCCAGCAGATCATGTCGCTTTCCCGTAAGGAGGCGGATATCTCGGTCGTCCTCGACGAGCCCAAAGGTGGCCCCTACTTTGCGGAAAGGCTGACGGACTATCATCTGCAGGTCTACGCCTCGCGCGACTATCTCGCCCGCGCAGCACCCATCAACACGCGTGACGACCTGCTGAACCATCCCTTCATCAGCTATATCGAGGAAATGATCTTCGCACCGGGGCTCGATTATCTCGGCGACGTGCATCCGCGCATCAAGCCGCAATTCCAGAGTTCCAGCATCTTCGCGCAGTTGACGGCCACGAGAAACGGTCTAGGCCTCGGCATCCTGCCCTATTTCTTTGCCTGCCGTTATCCCGAACTGGTGCGCGTGCTGCCTGACGAGATCGATCTCAAGCGGCATTACTGGATCACCTGCCATCGGGATCTGAAGCAGGCGCCGCGCGTGCGCGCCGTCATCGACTTCCTGCGCGAAGCCGTGCGCAGCGAAGACGCCTGTTTCATACCGCCCTACATTGGCTCCGCCGCAGCTCGAAAGGCAAAGGCAGAAATGTGACTACTTCAGGAATTCGGCGCGATGCGGAGTAAAGGTGTCGATGAGGCGCCCCTTTTCCAATGCCTTGACACCATGGACCAGATTGGGTGGCACAATGAAGCTGCCGCCCTGTTTCAAGACTTCGGTGCGACCATCGATCGTCACCTCGAAGCTACCTTCGGCGACATAGCTTGCCTGGATATGCGGGTGGAAATGAGCCGCACCCACGGCGCCTGCCTCGAAAGCGACCTCCACCATCATCATCTCGGGCAGATAGGCCATGATACGGCGAGTCACGCCCGGTTCGGGGTTTACCCATTCGGCACCTTCCGCCGATACGAAGAGATCGCTCGATGACATGTCTGCTCCTCACATCCGAATCCATTGCGCGCAAACTGGCGCACCAGCCGGCATTTGAAAAGATGTGCCCTGATCTTTGTCGGGATGGTCGCCTTGTTGACGCCGCAAACAGGCAGGTCTATGCGACCTTAAGTCAGGCATGCGTGATTACAGGTGAGGAGACTGGACATGCGGCATACGCGCGAGGTTTTCGACTGGGCTGATCCGTTTCGGCTCGTGGAGCAGCTGACCGACGAGGAGCGCATGGTGCAGGACACCGCCCATGCCTACGCGCAGGAAAAGCTCGCCCCCCGTGTCCTCGAAGCCTTTCGCAACGAAAAGACCGATCCGGAAATATTCCGGGAGATGGGTGAACTCGGCCTTCTCGGCCCGACGATCGATCAGGAATATGGCGGCGCTGGCCTCGGATACGTCGCCTACGGCCTGATCGCCCGCGAAGTAGAGCGGATCGACAGCGGTTACCGTTCGATGATGAGCGTACAGTCCTCGCTTGTCATGGTGCCGATCGACGCCTTTGGTTCCGAAGAGCAGAAGAAGAAATATCTGCCGAAGCTTGCGACCGGCGAATGGATCGGCTGTTTTGGCCTGACCGAGCCCAATCACGGCTCTGATCCGGGCTCCATGGCGACACGGGCAAAGAAGGTCGATGGCGGTTATAGCCTGACGGGCTCCAAGACCTGGATCTCGAACGCGCCGATTGCCGATGTCTTTGTCGTCTGGGCAAAGACCGAGGATGGACTTATTCGCGGATTCATCCTGGAAAAAGGCTCGAAGGGCCTGTCGGCTCCAAAGATTCAGGGCAAGGTCGGACTTCGCGCCTCGATCACAGGCGAAGTCGTCATGGACAATATCTTCGTACCGGAAGAGAACCTGCTGCCCCATGTCAGCGGTCTCAAGGGACCGTTCACCTGCCTCAACTCCGCTCGCTTCGGCATTGCCTGGGGTGCGCTGGGCGCGGCCGAAGCCTGCTATGCAACGGCTCGGCAATATACGCTGGACCGCCAGCAATTCGGCCGGCCGCTCGCCGCCAACCAGCTCATTCAAAAGAAGCTTGCCGATATGGCAACCGAAATATCGCTCGGGCTCCAGGGATGTCTACGTCTCGGCCGCATGAAGGAAGAGGGCCATCCACCCGTCGAACTGACATCGATCCTCAAGCGCAATTCCTGCGGCAAGGCGCTGGAGATTGCGCGAGCAGCCCGCGACATGCTGGGCGGCAACGGCATTTCCGACGAATTCGGCGTCGCCCGCCACCTCGTCAATCTCGAGGTGGTCAATACCTATGAAGGAACGCATGACATTCATGCGCTTATTCTCGGTCGCGCGATCACAGGCATTGCAGCCTTCTCCAACTGATTCAGCCGCGCACGAGGCGAATTGCAAGCTGGATAACAATGTGCAAACCTCCCTTGCCGCGGCAGACAGGCCGACGGCGCAAGGGGGATTTGCATATGTTTCTGCTGCTCGCACTTCTGATCGGCGTCATTGCCGGTCTTCGCGCCATGACCGCACCTGCCGCTGTCGCCTGGGGCGCGGCGCTCGGCTGGTTCGATGTCTCCCAGACACCGCTCGCCTTCATGGGCTACCAGTGGACACCGTGGATTTTCACGGTGCTGGCTGTCGTCGAGCTCATCACTGACCAGCTGCCGACCACCCCCTCGCGCAAGGTGCCCGTCCAGTTCGGCGCACGCATTGTTATGGGCGCACTTTCCGGCGCAGTCATCGGCGCGGCCAGCAGCCTGCTCTTCGGAGGCCTTCTCGCCGGCGTCATCGGCGCTGTCATCGGCACGCTTGGCGGGGCTGCGGTGCGCAGCAAGCTCGCGGCCTCTTTCGGCCAGGATCGCCCGGCAGCCCTGATAGAGGATGCCGTGGCCGTCATCGGCGCCATTATTATCGCGTGGGCAGTCTGATGAAGAGCTTCGACGCAATCTTCATCGGCGCCGGCCAGGCCGGCCCATTCCTCGCTGCCCGCATGGCGGAAAAGGGTATGAAGGTGGCGCTGATCGAACGCAAGTTCCTCGGCGGCACCTGCGTCAACGCAGGCTGCATGCCAACAAAGACGTTGGTCGCAAGCGCGCGCGCCGCCTACGTGGCGCGGCACGGCGCCGAATACGGTGTGCGGATACCGGGCGAAATCGCGATCGACATGAAGACCGTGCGGGGTCGAGCAGAAACAATCATCATGAATGCCCGCAACGGTTTGAGCAGCTGGTTCGGCGGCATGAAAACCATGACCGTCATCTACGGCCACGCCCGCTTTACGAGCCCGAAGGAAGTCGTCGTCAACGGTGAGACGCTGACGGCGCCGAAGATCTTCCTCAATGTTGGTGCTCGCCCTGTCGTCCCCGACATGCCGGGCATTGCCGATATCGAGTATCTCACAAGCACCGGTATCATCCATCTCGACAGCCTGCCGAAGCATCTTGCCATTATCGGCGGAAGCTATATCGGCTTGGAATTTGCACAGATGTACCGACGTTTCGGCGCCGAGGTAACGGTGATCGAGCGCGGCCCGAAACTCGCTTCCCGCGAGGACGAGGATATTTCCGATGCGATCGCCGATATCCTCAGATCCGAGGGCATCAAGATCCATACAGACGTCAAGGATATTAGCTTCGCCAGAACCACCAATGGCGCGACGGTCACGGTCGACAACGAAACGATCGAGGCAAGCCATGTGCTCGTTGCGACCGGTCGGACGCCGAATACCGACGACCTCGGTCTCGATGCCGCTGGCGTGGCCACTGACAAGCACGGCTTTATTACCGTCGATGACCGGCTGGCAACCAATGTCGAAGGTATATGGGCACTCGGAGATTGCAACGGCCACGGTGCCTTCACCCATACGTCCTACAATGACTTCGAGATCGCCGCAGCTAATCTGCTGGACGGTGGCGACAGGAAACTGTCGAGCCGCATTCTCGCCTACGCCCTCTATATCGATCCGCCGCTTGGCCGCGTCGGCATGACGGAAAAGCAGGCACGCGCCTCGGGCCGCAAGATCATGGTGTCGACCCGCCCGATGAGCAAGGTCGGCCGCGCCAATGAGCGCGGCGAAACCAAGGGCTTCATGAAGGTGGTCGCGGATGCGGAGAGCAAGGAAATCCTGGGTGCAGCGATCCTCGGGATCGAGGGCGACGAGGTTATTCACGGCATCATCGATGCGATGAATGCCGGGACGACCTATCCGGTACTGCAGTGGTCGGTACCGATCCATCCCACCGTTTCGGAATTGATCCCGACGCTTCTGGGTGATTTGAAGGCGATCTGATGGATCGCAATCAGCCGGAGGCCGGTCATTGAATATCGAACTGCTGATCGAAAATTATGGCCTGCCGGCAATCTTTCTCGGCACCGCCTTCGAGGGCGAAACCGCTGCCTTTCTCGGCGGCGTCATCGCGCATCGCGAGCTTCTAACCTATTGGGCCGCCTCGATGGCAGCTTCGGCGGGATCATTCGCCGGAGATCAGATGTGGTTCTTTGCCGGCCGCTATGCCGCCCAATGGAACTTCGTTCGCCGCGTGATGGAGACACCGGCGCTTGCACGCGTCACGCGGCTTCTCGAAAAATATCCGACCGGCTTCATCTTCGCGTTCCGCTTTCTGGTGGGATTGCGGACGATCAGCCCGATCGTCATTGGCACGACACACATCTCGACGCAGAGGTTTCTCGTGCTCAACCTCCTGGCGGCGCTCGTCTGGGGACAGCTCTTCACCGCGCTTGGTTATGCCTTCGGCCACGGAATTCACCAGATATTCGGCCGCCTGCCACTGCATCATCATCTGCTGATAGCACTTGGCGCCGCGGCCCTGATCGCGGGCGCGGCGCTGGTGCTTCGCAAGAGGAAATTTGGTCAAGTACCCGTAAAGGGTCCTAGTCCATGACGATCTGCAGTTTGACATCATCAGGACGTGCCTCGACCGCACGATCGAAGGCCTTGATCGAATCTTCGAAGGTGAACGTCTCTGATATCAGCGGCTTCAGGTCGACACGCCCCGATCCGAGAAGCGCGATCGAGCGCTCATACTGATGCGCGTAGCGGAACACCGTCTCGATGCGAATTTCCTTCGTCGAAGCCGTCGAGACGTCGAAACCGACAGGATTGACCGGCAGGCCGACGACGACGATAGCGCCGCCCGGACGTGGCAGAGACATGATCGTCTCCCAGGCCTTCGGTGAACCTGAGCATTCGAAGACGACATCCGCACCCCAGCCATCAGTCAGCCGGCCGACTTCCTCAGCAAGGTTCTTTTCGCGAATGTTGACCGGAATGACACCTTGATACTGCGCAGCTATATCGAGCTTCGGCTGGGCAAGATCAGCAACGATCGCACGGGAGCAACCGCCAGCGAGAGCGGCGATCGCAACCATGGTGCCGATCGGGCCGGCACCGAGGACAACGGCTGTATCGCCGGGTGCGATCTTCGCCTTGGTGGCTGCCTGCATGCCGACCGCGAAAGGCTCGACCATTGCGCCTTCGGCGAAGCTGACATTGTCCGGCAGCTTGAACGTATAATTGGCCGGGTGCACGACCTCGGGGGTTAACACGCCGTGGATCGGCGGCGTCGCCCAGAAGGTGACGGCCGGATCGACATTGTACATGCCAAGCCGGCTTGCCTTGGAATTGGGATCAGGAATGCCAGGCTCCATGCAAACGCGATCGCCAACCTTCAGATGA
The DNA here is from genome assembly GCA_039725955.1 of Sinorhizobium sp. B11. NCBI lineage: Bacteria > Pseudomonadati > Pseudomonadota > Alphaproteobacteria > Hyphomicrobiales > Rhizobiaceae > Sinorhizobium > Sinorhizobium sp. B11. The sequence continues at coordinate 488,263 of CP091033.1, read as the reverse complement.
GTAACGCCGGAGCCGACCTCGACCACCGTGCCCGCCGCTTCGTGGCCGAGCACCATCGGCTCGTTGACGATAAATGGACCGATTTTGCCGTGCGTATAATAATGCACGTCGGAGCCGCAGACACCAACGGTATGGATCTTGATCTTGACCTGCCCCGGACCTGTCTCCAGAGGCAGATCGATATCGCGAAGCGCAAGCTCATGCTGGCGCTCCAGAACCAGCGCACGGACTTTTGTCATGATCGGTTTCCTTCCCTATGGCTCCCGCGGTTCATGGGGCGCCGTTGCGGTGACTATAAGACTGCAAGGCCTAGCAATTCAATCGTCTCTGTCAGGCTTTTGCTCGCCATGTGACGAAATGCTCACGTAATTATCACCCGAAAGATAAGCTCTTCCTAGACGTCCGTATGATTCCGGAGAAGCCCGGCGAGGACTACATTTATCTTCAACGACCACGACAAAGTGGGAAGGAGAAAAGCGATGAAGCACGACAACGACAATGTCGGCCGAAACTTGGTTTCCAACTCTCAGATCACGCGGCAGCTCCGCGAATTCTGGCGCATCCTGGTGGATGAGGCTGTTGCTGCAATCCATCAGGATCGCGAGCCGCAGGCATTGCTTCAGCCGGTTAGGGTTGTTGCACGGGCGCGGGATCGAAATCGGCCTCCGCAGCGTTATTAGGCATGCGCCGGCATGGCGTGGCGGGGGCATGACGCTTCCGGCACCATGCGGATCGGCAATACAAGGAAGACCGTCATGAAATCGATTGTGTCATTCTGCCTGTTCGCATCTCTTATCTTTGCCGCAACCGAGGCGTCGGCGGCGATCGAGGAAGCATCCCTTCCGCCACCGCAGCAGGAAGAAAGGCTGGTGCCGGCCAATCTGGAGCTCACGTTCACTGGCCCTGTCGATCTCGCTCGTTCGACCGCCACCCTTCTCGATGCCCAGGGCCTGACATTGCCGACCGGCAAGCCGTTTCTTTCAGGACCGGAAGGTTCGGTCTTCAAGGTTCCGCTCGATCCGTCCATGGCGCCCGGTGTTTATACACTCAACTGGCGCGTACTCTCGATGGACGGCCACAGCGCCGAAGGCCATTACCAGTTTAGGGTTGAGCCCTGAACGCTGCGATATTTCGCCACCCGATATTGCGCCGTGTCATTGGACACGGCGTTTTTGTCTGTTGAAGCGTTCTCACTGGCCCCTCCGACCGCATAAAGGCATTTATAAGATTTTTATATAGATACCCTTCGCCCAATCTCGAACCTTTATGCCCTTCGGTCGCATATTAATGTCCGAGAGATCGCAAAGATCATCTCCACGCCAGAAAGCATAAAAGGTGCCGCCTTTGCGAGCCGGCGCCCTTTGTCTTGTCTGACTCCAAGAATAACAACCGGAGTCAAGATCGATGATGGATATAATTCTACTCGGCACTGCAATCGTATTCTTCGGACTTTGCTTTGCCTATACACGCGCCTGCGACAGGCTTTGACAGGAGAGAACAGATGACCCTCGATTACATCTTGAGCGGTGCCGTGACCGTGTTTCTCACCGTCTACCTCACCTACGCTCTCATCCGCCCAGAACGTTTCTGAAAGCGCCGGCGCTTCTCATCCAGAAGCAGCCGGGTACTGAAAGTTTCCTCCCATGACCCTCAACGGATGGCTTCAGATCCTGCTCTACTGCGGGATCGTCCTTGTGCTCGTCAAACCGCTCGGCGGTTACATGACGCGTGTCTTCAGCGGCGAGCGCACATTCCTCTCACCGGTCCTCGTTCCGATCGAACGGGGGCTTTACGCCGTCGCCGGCACCAGCGAGCGCGAAGACCAGCACTGGACCTCCTATGCCTTCGCCATGCTGATGTTCAACCTTATGGGCGTCATCGTTCTCTACCTCCTGATGCGGTTCCAGAACGTACTGCCCTATAACCCGGCCGGCATGGCCGCGGTCGGGCCGGAACTCGCCTTCAACACCGCCACCAGTTTCGTCTCCAATACCAACTGGCAGAACTATGGCGGCGAAAGCACCATGTCGTACCTGACGCAGATGATGGGCCTGACGGTTCAGAACTTCGTGTCGGCTGCGACCGGCATGGCCATCGCCATCGGCCTGATCCGCGCCTTCTCGCGTGCCTCGGGCAAGGCGATCGGCAATTTCTGGGTCGATATGGTCAGAGCCACACTCTATATCCTGCTGCCGATCTGCATCGTGCTGACGCTCGCCTATGTCTGGCTCGGCGTACCGCAGACGCTTGGTCCCTATGTCGATGCGACCACGCTCGAAGGCGCCAAGCAGACGATCGCCCTCGGCCCCGTTGCCTCGCAGCTCGCCATCAAGATGCTCGGGACGAATGGGGGCGGCTTCTTCAACGCCAACTCGGCCCATCCGTTCGAGAACCCGGACGCAATCTCAAACCTCATTCAGATGGTCTCGATCTTTGCGATTGGCGCAGCCTTCACCAACGTTTTCGGCCGCATGGTCGGCAACCAGCGCCAGGGCTGGGCGATCCTGACGGCGATGGGCGTCCTCTTCATCGTCGGCGTCGGCATCACCTACTGGGCTGAAGCTGCCGGCAACCCGCTGATGCACGCATTCGGCTTGGCTGGCGGCAACATGGAAGGCAAGGAAGTCCGCTTCGGCGTCGCCATGTCCTCGCTGTTTGCGGTCGTTACCACGGCTGCCTCCTGCGGTGCGGTCAATGCCATGCATGGCTCCTTCACCGCGCTCGGCGGCCTGATCCCGCTGATCAACATGCAGCTCGGCGAAGTCATCGTCGGCGGCGTTGGTGCGGGTTTCTACGGCATCGTTCTCTTCATCATCGTCGCTGTCTTCGTGGCAGGCCTGATGGTCGGCCGCACGCCGGAATATCTCGGCAAGAAGATCGAGGCGAAGGAAATGAAGATGGCCGTTCTTGCCATCCTTTGCCTGCCGCTCGCCATGCTGGTTTTCACCGCGATCGCCAGCGTCCTGCCTTCGGCAGTCGCCTCGGTCGGCACGGCCGGCCCGCACGGCTTCTCCGAAATCCTCTATGCCTATACGTCGGCTGCGGCCAACAACGGCTCGGCTTTCGGCGGCCTGACGGGCAATACGCCCTGGTACAACATCACGCTTGGTCTCGGCATGCTGATGGGCCGTTTCCTCGTCATCGTCCCGGCGCTCGCCATTGCCGGCTCGCTGGTGACGAAGAAGACGGTTCCCGCCTCTGCTGGTACCTTCCCGACTGACGGACCGCTCTTCGTCGGCCTGCTCATCGGCACGATCCTGATCGTCGGTGGTCTTACCTTCTTCCCGGCATTGGCCCTTGGCCCTGTTGTCGAGCACCTGGTCATGATCGCCGGCCAGACCTTCTGAGGTTTGCCGATGATTATCCGTCACAGGCTCCGAAAAGCCTTCCATCCACGTCCCGGTCTGCCGGGGCGTGGAGCCCAGCGGATGCCGCGCGCCTCCGACATCATCCTAGTGATGATGGCAGGCCTGCTCGTCGTCGTCTGCGTTCTCAGAATTTTACAGGGCTGACCGGCAATCCGGTTCGCCATCCTCGTTTCAAAGCTGGAGTCTCTTATGAGCCAGGCAAAATCCGCGAGCATCCTCGATTCTCGCATCCTCATTCCGGCCGTGGGCGCTGCTTTCACCAAGCTCAACCCGCGCACCCTTTCCAAGAACCCGGTCATGTTCGTCGTGGCCACGGTCTCGGCGCTGACCACAGTCCTGTTCCTGCGCGATCTCGTTTCAGGTAACGGCAATCTCGCCTTCTCCTTCCAGATCAACCTCTGGCTCTGGTTCACCGTGCTCTTTGCCAACTTCGCCGAAGCCGTCGCCGAAGGCCGCGGCAAGGCGCAAGCAGACTCGCTGCGCAAGGCGCGCACCGAGACCCAGGCGAAGCTCCTGACCGCCAACAACGGCACCGGCTACCGCATGGTACCTGGCACCAGCCTGAAGGTCGGCGATCTCGTTCTTGTCGAAGCCGGCGATATCATTCCCTCCGACGGCGAAGTCGTCGAGGGTGTTGCCTCCGTCAATGAAGCAGCCATCACCGGCGAATCCGCCCCTGTCATCCGTGAATCCGGCGGCGACCGCTCGGCCGTAACTGGCGGCACTCAGGTGCTCTCCGACTGGATCCGCGTGCGCATCACGGCGGCGGCAGGTTCGACGTTCCTCGATCGCATGATCTCGCTCGTCGAGGGCGCCGAACGTCAGAAGACGCCGAACGAAATCGCGCTCAACATCCTGCTTGCCGGGATGACGCTGATCTTCGTTCTCGCCACGGCGACGATCCCGAGCTTTGCGGCCTATGCCGGCGGCTCGATCCCGATCATCGTGCTCGTTGCCCTCTTCGTCACGCTGATCCCGACCACGATCGGCGCCCTGCTTTCGGCGATCGGTATTGCCGGCATGGATCGTCTCGTCCGCTTCAACGTGCTCGCCATGTCCGGCCGCGCCGTAGAAGCTGCCGGTGACGTCGACACGCTGCTGCTCGACAAGACCGGCACGATCACCCTGGGCAACCGCCAGGCCACCAGCTTCCGGCCGGTCCGCGGTGTCGCCGAACAGGATCTCGCCGATGCGGCGCAGCTTGCCTCGCTCGCCGATGAGACGCCCGAGGGCCGCTCCATTGTCGTGCTCGCTAAGGAAAAATACGCGATCCGCGGCCGCGACATGGCAAGCCTGAAGGCCACATTCGTACCCTTCACCGCCCAGACCCGCATGAGCGGTGTCGATCTCGAAGGCTCGGCGATCCGCAAGGGTGCCGTCGATGCTGTGCTCAACTACGTCAACGGCGATGCTTCCTCGAAGAACGGAGCCGAAGTCGTGCGTGAACTGCAGTCGATATCGGACGAGATCGCCAAGGCCGGCGGCACGCCGCTCGCCGTTGCCCGCGACGGCAAGCTGCTCGGCGTTATCCAGCTCAAGGATATCGTCAAGGGCGGCATCCGCGAGCGCTTCAATGAGCTGCGCCGCATGGGCATCCGCACCGTCATGATCACGGGTGACAACCCGATGACGGCCGCCGCCATCGCTGCCGAAGCCGGTGTCGACGACTTCCTCGCCCAGGCAACGCCTGAAAACAAGCTGCAGCTGATCCGCGAAGAACAGGCCAAGGGCAAACTTGTCGCCATGTGCGGCGACGGCACGAACGACGCTCCTGCTCTGGCCCAGGCCGACGTTGGTGTGGCGATGAACACCGGCACGGTCGCAGCCCGCGAAGCCGGCAACATGGTCGATCTCGACAGCGACCCGACAAAACTCATCGAGATCGTCGAAATCGGCAAGCAGCTCCTGATGACCCGCGGCGCGCTGACGACTTTCTCGATCGCCAACGACATCGCCAAGTACTTCGCCATCATCCCGGCGATGTTCCTGACTTTCTACCCGCAGCTCGGCGTACTCAATATCATGGGTCTCGCCACGCCGCAGAGCGCCATCCTGTCGGCGATCATCTTCAATGCGCTCATCATCATCGCCCTGATCCCGCTGTCCCTGAAGGGTGTGCGCTACCGCCCGATCGGCGCCGGTGCGCTGCTTTCCCGCAACCTGCTGATCTACGGTCTCGGCGGCATCATCGTCCCCTTCATCGGCATCAAGGCGATCGACATGGTCGTCGCATCCCTCGGCCTCGCCTAAGGAGTTACAACAATGCTTAGAGAACTTCGTCCGGCAATCGTCATGATCGTTGCCACCACGGCCATCACCGGCCTCCTCTACCCGCTAGCCATGACAGGTGCCGCACAGGCCATCTTCCCCTACCAGGCTAATGGGAGCCTCGTTGAAAAGAACGGGCAGGTTATTGGCTCCACGCTGATCGGCCAGGCCTTTACCAGCGACAAGTATTTCCATGGCCGTCCGTCCGCTGCTGGCGATGGCTACAATGCAGCGGCGTCCTCGGGCTCCAACCTCGGCCCGACCAGCCAGAAGCTGATCGACCGCGTGAAGGGTGACTATGAGGCTGCCAAGGCGAGCAACCCGAATGCCGATGTTCCCGTCGACCTCGTCACCGCTTCGGGTAGCGGCCTCGACCCGCATATTTCGCCCGATGCCGCATACTTCCAGGTACCGCGCGTCGCCAAGGCCCGCGGTATCGATGAAGCCAAGGTCAAGGCGCTGGTCGATGCAGCCGTTACGGGCCGCGAACTCGGCCTGCTCGGCGAACCGACCGTCAATGTTCTGGCGTTGAACCAGAGCCTTGATGCTTCTATGACTCAGTGAAGGTTGAGAGCCCCGGAACGCTGCAATGCGCGCCGGGGCTTGCTCGTGAAGAAAGACCGAACGCATGCCAGACGACAACCGCGACCAGGCCGGCAGGCCCTCGCCCGATGCGCTTCTCGAAAAGGCCCGGGCGGAGTCGCGCGGACGCCTGAAAATCTTCCTGGGCGCGGCACCCGGCGTCGGCAAGACCTATGAAATGCTGGTCTCCGGCCACGCCAAGATCGCCGATGGCCTCGACGTCGTGATCGGCGTCGTCGAAACCCATGGCCGCAAAGAGACCGAGGCGCTGCTCGCCGGTTTCGAAATCATTCCGCGTGTGGAGATCGCCTATCGCGGCCAGTCGCTCGAAGAGATGGATCTCGATGCCATTCTCGCGCGCAAGCCCGATCTTGTTCTCGTCGACGAACTTGCCCATACCAATGCCGAGGGCAGTCGCCATCCGAAGCGCTATCTCGACGTCAAGGAATTGCTCGACCGTGGCATCGATGTCTATTCGACGCTGAACATCCAGCATGTGGAGAGCCTGAACGACGTCGTTTCGCAGATCACGCGCATCCGGGTGCGCGAGACAGTGCCGGACTCCGTGATCGACGTGGCTGACGACATCGAGATCATCGACCTGACACCCGACGACCTCATCAAACGCCTTCACGATGGCAAGGTCTATGTGGCAAAGACCGCCGAGCGCGCGCTGACCAATTATTTCACGCCCGGCAACCTGACGGCGCTCCGCGAACTCGCACTGCGCAAGACCGCCCAGCGCGTCGATGACCAGTTGCTGAGCCATATGCAGGCGCATGCTATTTCCGGCCCCTGGGCTGCCGGCGACCGTGTGCTGGTGTCGATCGACGATCATCCACGCTCTGCTTCTCTGGTCCGCTACGCCTCGCGCATGGCTGCGCGTCTGCGTGCCCCCTGGGCGGCCGTCTATATCGAGACCAACCGCTCCATCAATCTCTCGGAAACGCAGCGTGATACGATTGCCGCCACGCTCCGGCTTGCCGAGCAGCTTGGCGGCGAAGCGATCACCATTCCCGGACGCGAGGTGACTGAGGGGCTGGTGCGTCACGCCACCGCGAATAACGTCACCCACATCGTCATCGGCGCGCCGAAAAAGCCAACATGGCGCGAATGGTGGTGGAACCCCTCCATCACCGACGAGCTGATACGGTGCGCGGGCGATATCAGCGTCCATGTGATTTCCGGCAACGAGAAAGATCCGACCGCGCAGCGTGGCGTAAAGGCGGCGCCGAGCACGGCTGCGCTGGACTTCCGGGCTTACGCACTTTCAACGCTCTACGTCGCCATTGCGCTTGTTGCCGGCGTGGTGCTCGATCAGGTGCTCGACGTTCGCAATCTGGCGCTCGTCTTCCTGATGGCGGTGCTGACATCAGCCGTCATCCATGGCCTCAGACCGGCGCTCTATACCTGCATCGTCAGTGCCCTCTCCTTCAACTTCTTCTTCCTGCCGCCGCGCTATACGTTGACGATCAGCGATCCGGAAAGCGTGCTCGCGCTCTTCTTCTTCCTTGGTGTCGCCGTCATCGCCTCCAACCTGACGGCAACCGTCCAGCGGCAGGCGGCCGCGGCCCGGCAAAGAGCGCGCACGACGGAAGACCTCTATCTCTTTTCCAAGAAGCTTGCCGGCACCGGTACGCTCGATGACGTCCTCTGGGCGACGGCCTTCCAGATCGCCTCGATGCTCAAGGTGCGCGTCGTTCTCCTCCTGCCGGAAGATAATTCCATTGCCGTCAAGGCCGGCTATCCGCCTGACGATACGCTCGACGATGCCGATATCGCCGCCGCCCGCTGGGCCTGGGAACATAATCACGCCGCCGGTCGCGGCGCTGATACCCTGCCCGGGGCCAAGCGCCTCTATGTACCATTGCGTACCGGTCGAACGGCCGTTGGCGTCATCGGCCTCGACAGTGACCGCCGGGACGGACCGCTGCTGACGCCGGAACAGCAGCGGCTTCTCGATGCGCTTGCCGATCAGGCGGCACTCGCCATCGAACGCGTGCAACTCGTTGCTGACGTCGATCGAGCCAAGCTTGCGGCCGAAGCGGACCGCCTGCGCTCTGCTCTGCTGACGTCGATCTCCCACGATCTCAAGACGCCACTTGCGGCGATCCTCGGCGCGTCCGGCACACTGCGCGATTACTTTGATTCCATGTCAGCGGATGACCGGACAGATCTTCTGTCGACGGTCGTCGATGAATCCGAACGTCTCAACCGCTTCATCGCCAATCTGCTCGACATGACGAAGATCGAGTCCGGCGCCATGGAGCCGAACTATGCGCTGCACTATGCAGGAGATATCGCAGGCAGCGCGTTGCGCCGGGCTGCAAAAATTCTCGATCACCACAGGACGGAAATGACAATCCCTGCCGACCTGCCCATGGTCCGCGTCGATCCCGTTCTCTTCGAGCAGGTCCTCTTCAACCTTCTCGACAATGCCGCCAAATACGCGCCCGAAGGCTCTGTCATCCGCATCGAAGGTTGGGCGGATGCCGATAATGTCGTCGTACAGGTCTCCGACCAAGGCCCGGGCATTCCTCCTGCAGACCTCAACCGTGTCTTCGACACGTTCTACCGCGTGCGCAAGGGCGATCAGGTGCGCGCCGGCACCGGCCTCGGCCTCTCCATATGCCGCGGCTTCATCGAGGCGATGGGTGGGACGATCACAGCCGGCAACCGGACAGACAGGTCCGGCGCCGTCTTCACCATCCGCCTTCCAAAACCGAACGACATTCCAAAATTGGATGAACTCAAATGACCGGTTCAGCCGTCAAGATTCTCGTCGTCGATGACGAGCCGCCAATCCGCAAGCTTCTGCGCGTCGGCCTCACCGCACAAGGCTACGAAGTCCAGGAGGCCCCGAATGCCGGTGCCGCCCGCCAGTCCGTCAAGGATGATCAGCCCGATCTCATCGTGCTCGATCTTGGCCTTCCCGACATATCAGGCCACGACCTTTTGCAGGAATGGCGCGAAGACGGGCTCACCATGCCTGTCGTCATTCTCTCGAGCCGTACCGACGAGGCCGGCATCGTCAAGGCGCTGGAAAGTGGTGCCGACGACTATGTGACGAAGCCCTTCGGCGTCAACGAACTCGGTGCCCGTATCCGCGTGGCGCTCCGCCACCGGCTGCAGCAGCAGGGCGAAAAGGCGATCTTTCAGACCGGCGGGCTGTCAATCGATCTCGTCAAGCGCATCGTCAAGGTCGACGGCAGGGAAATCAAGCTGTCGCCGAAGGAATACGACATCCTGCGCGTGCTCGCCCAGCACGCCGGCAAGGTGCTGACACATCAATTTCTTCTGAAGCAGGTATGGGGTCCGGCCGCGGACGTGCAGTATCTGCGCGTCTACGTGCGCCAGCTGCGGCAAAAGGTCGAGCAGATTCCTGACCAGCCACACTATATCACCACAGAGACCGGCGTCGGCTACCGGCTCCGTGAGCCTGACTGATACCTGCCGAAAACAGCATCGAGAATGTAATGAACCTCTCCAATATCATCCGGCCGGAGCACACCTTCATTGGCCTGTCGGTGACCACCAAGTGGCGCGCGCTGCAGACGATTTCCGAAAAAGCCGGCAAGGCCTTCGGCATTGACGGCCAGAGCGTGCTGAAAGCGCTCGAATCCCGGGAGAAGCTCGGCTCCACCGGCATCGGCAACGGCATCGCTGTTCCTCATGCAGCCATCGACGGCATGACGAGCCCGCGCGGGTCTCTTGATCCGCTTCGCCCAGCCGCTGGACTTCGATGCGATCGACGATATCGCGACGGACATCGCCTTCGTGCTGCTCTTCGGGGAAAACAATCGTGGGGAATATCTGAACGTGCTCGCCGCCATCGCCCGCAGGCTTCAGTCGGATGGCGTCCTGGCGGCCATGCGCAAGGCGAAAAGCACAGATGAATTCTATTCGGATTTCATCGCGGATTCACGCGTCTGAAGAGAAATTCGCTTCGCGCTTCCGACCTTCTCCCCGCCATGGCGGGGGGAAGGCAAATCGAGGACAAGGGGCCGCTCCGGCCCCTTTTTATTAGAAGTCGCGCTGGAAACGGAGGAAACCGAAGGTTTCGTCGTCGCCGTCTTCTTCGTCGTGATACTGGACGCTGAGCTTGCTGCGCAGATTGTCAGCAATCCGGTAGTCGATGGTGACGCCGGTCGTATAAGCGCTGCCGCCGCTGAAGTCGCCGTCAGCATCGATATCGATCTTGTCGAAGTACTGGAAGGCCGGGGTGACGGCCCACTTGTCGGTCAGCTTGATCTTGTACTCGGCTGCGACCGTCCATTCGGACGCTTCGTAGTAGTAGTTGGCGCCACTGGCCCAGATGCCAGCGAGGCCGAGAGTGCCTGGACCGATATCGGCATAAACGATAGCGCGGATGGCGCCTTCTTCGTTATCCGTATCGTAACCACCAAGCAGGTAGCCGCTGAATGCGCCACTCTTGAACGAGACCTGGGCTGCAACGCCGAAGTTGTTCGGGCCTTCACCCGGCTTCTCGACATAGTCTTCTTCAAGTTCGTCGACCGAGACACCGGCTGCGAAGCTGTCGGTCTCGTACTGATAACGGATCGAGTTGTGGGTCGTCTCGTTGCTCGAGAGCGTGTCCGTCTCGCCGCTCAGATCGTCGTCCCACCAGCTGTACAGCTTACCAGCGCGGAAGCCGGCAATGTCGATATAGCCTTCATCGAGCAGGGTTTCCTGATCGGTGGCGTTGTCAGCGTTGGTACGCAACGTGATAACGCCCGTGAGCGTGCCGTACTCGGTGTCGTTTTTGGTCTGGAAGGTAACCTGACCGCGAGTCCAGAAGTTCACATCGGAATCACCCGAGACGTTCTGGCCAAAACGAACTTCAGTACGGATGTAACCGCTGATCTGAAGGCAGGTTTCGGTGCCCGGGATGTAGAAGTAGCCAGTCCCGTAGGCGTCGCAAACGCGAACATATTCTACGGGCTCCGGCTCGGCGGCGACGATAGCGTCGGCTGCATGTGCTCCGGAAACCGCTGCAAGGGCGGCAACAGAGCCAAGAAGGATAGTTTTAATAGACATCAGAAAGACCTTTTACGGTTTGAAAGAGGCAAGCAGTGTTTCAAGGACACCCCCACCATCGGTCGCCGAATCCCAACGACCGGAAGGCCATGTAGGCACTCGAAAGCGTCACCGCTGCAAAACAAGACTAAAAATCGACACACGAATGTCACTTTCCGGCTCGAACTGTGGCAGAAAAATCACGACTGTGGCACGGTGCCTTAATTGGCCGCGGCCAACTTGGCAGCACGTCCCATTCGCAATCTCGCACTGAAAATGGGATGGCTTTCTAAGGTTGGTCCCCGGAACCGGAACAATCTTCGTTTCATTATACGACCTAGTTGATAGAGTTTAGCGTATAACCACGGAGGGTTCCCATGCAGACTTTAAGGTTCACCCGGCTCGTCGCGGCCGCGGTCATGGCAGGTAGCTTTGCCATCGGCAGTGTCGCACCGGCATTCGCCGACCAGACGCTTCTGAACGTGTCCTATGACCCGACACGCGAATTGTATAAGGATTTCAACGCCGCCTTTGCTGCGAAGTGGAAGGCTGACACCGGTGAAGCCGTGACGATCCAAGCCTCTCATGGTGGTTCCGGCGCACAGGCGCGGTCGGTCATCGACGGCCTTGATGCTGACGTGGTAACCCTCGCCCTCGAAGGCGACATCAACGCGATCGCAAAGGCCACGGGCAAGATCCCGGCCGACTGGAAGACCAAATTCCCGAACAATTCGACCCCCTATACATCGACGATCGTCTTCCTCGTCCGCAAGGGCAACCCGAAGGGCATCAAGGATTGGAGCGATCTGATCAAGGACGATGTGCAGGTCATCACGCCGAACCCGAAGACTTCCGGCGGCGCCCGCTGGAATTTCCTTGCCGCCTGGGCATGGGCAAAGCAGGCGAACGGCGGTGACGAAGCCAAGGCGCAGGATTATGTGACCAAGCTCCTCCAGCACGTTCCGGTTCTCGACAGCGGCGCACGTGGCGCTACGACCACATTCGTCCAGCGCGGCCTCGGCGATGTTCTGCTTGCCTGGGAAAACGAAGCCTATCTCTCGCTTGAGGAACTCGGTCCCGACCAGTTCGAGATCGTGACCCCAACCTTCTCGATCCGCGCCGACCCGCCGGTCGCAATCGTTGACGGCAACGTCGATAAGAAGGGCACCCGCAAGGTCGCGGAAGCTTACCTGAACTACCTTTATTCGGACGAAGGCCAGAAGATCGCGGCAAAGCACTATTACCGGCCGATCAAGCCGGAAGCAGCCGATGCGGCTGATATTGCCCGCTTCCCGAAGCTGACGCTCGCCACGATTGACGACTTCGGCGGCTGGAAGGATGCACAGCCGAAATTCTTCGGCGATGGCGGCGTATTTGACCAGATCTACAAGCCGGCCCAATAATAGGTCTTATGAGCGCACATAACCCCACACGGTGGCGGTTCAAGCGGCCGAGCGTCATTCCGGGTTTCGGACTGGCGCTCGGCCTTACCTTGATCTGGCTTACCCTCATCGTCCTTATTCCGCTGTCTGGCCTCGCCTGGCGGTCGAGCGCACTCGGCTGGGAGAAGTTCTTCGGCATTGCATTCGACCAGCGAACGCTGAGCGCCCTGCGGATCAGCTTCGGCAGCGCCTTCATTGCCGCCTGCCTCAATGTCGTCTTCGGCGTCATCCTTGCCTGGGTGCTGGTACGCTACCGGTTTCCCGGAAAGCGCATTATCGACGCCATGGTAGACCTGCCCTTTGCCCTGCCGACGGCCGTCGCCGGCATCGCGCTGACCACCCTCTACGCTCCGAACGGCTGGGTCGGGCAGTTCCTGACGCCACTCGGCATCAAGATCGCCTTCACGCCGGCCGGCATTGTCGTCGCCCTCATCTTCGTCGGCCTGCCCTTCATTGTGCGGACGGTCCAGCCGGTCATGGAAGAGATCGACAAGGAAGTGGAAGAGGCTGCCGCCACGCTCGGCGCCAATCGATTCCAGACAATCGCACGCGTGCTGCTGCCGGGCCTTGCGCCCGCGGTCCTGACGGGTTTCGCCCTCGCCTTCGCCCGCGCGGTCGGCGAATACGGCTCGGTCATCTTCATTGCCGGCAACTTGCCGTTCAAATCGGAAATCGCCCCACTGCTGATCGTCATCAAGCTCGAAGAATATAACTATGCAGCAGCGACCGGCATCGCGGCGGTCATGCTGATCATCTCCTTCACGATGCTGCTTGTCATCAATCTCATCCAGAGCTGGAGCAGGCGGAGGTACGGTTATGGCGTCTAATGCTACCTCAACCGTTTCAACCGCAGAGCCGCACAAGGTTCATTCGGCTATCACAGAGAGCAAGATCGCCCGTATCACGCTGGTCGTCATTGCGCTCGTCTTTCTGCTCTTGATCCTGTTCCTGCCGCTTGCAGCCGTCTTCGTCGAAGCTTTTCGCAAGGGTGCCGGCGCTTTCTTCACAGCACTCCAGGATGCCGAAACGTTCTCGGCGATCCGCCTGACGCTGATCGTTGCCGGCGTCAGCGTGCCGCTCAACCTCGTCTTCGGCATCGCCGCTGCCTGGGCGATCGCCAAATTCGAATTCAAGGGCAAGGCGTTCCTGACGACACTGATCGATCTGCCCTTTTCGGTCTCGCCTGTTATCTCGGGTCTCGTCTTCGTGCTGCTCTTCGGCGCCAACACCTGGCTCGGCCAGTGGCTGAGCGCCAATGACATCAAGATCCTGTTTGCGGCGCCGGGGCTGATCCTTGCCACCATGTTCGTCACCTTCCCCTTCGTTGCGCGCGAGCTTATCCCGCTCATGCAGGAACAGGGAACGCAGGACGAGGAGGCAGCTCTTTCGCTCGGCGCGAGCGGCTGGCAGGCCTTCTGGCACGTCACCTTGCCGAACATCAAATGGGGCCTGCTCTACGGCGTCCTTCTCTGCAATGCCCGCGCCATGGGCGAATTCGGTGCCGTTTCGGTCGTGTCAGGCCATATTCGCGGGCAAACCAATACGATGCCGTTGCAGGTGGAAATCCTCTACAACGAATATAACTTCACCGGAGCCTTTGCGGTCGCTTCGCTTCTGGCCTTGCTTGCCCTCGTCACGCTTGTTTTGAAGACGCTGCTGGAAATGCGCTATAGCGCGGAAATCGCCGCCAGCCGGCGGCACTGAAGGAATTAGAATGGAAGTACGCGTCCAAAACCTACGCAAGGAATTCGATCGTTTTCCGGCGCTGCACGATGTCTCGCTCGATATCCGCTCAGGAGAACTGATCGCACTGCTCGGCCCGTCGGGTTCCGGCAAGACCACGCTGCTACGCCTCATCGCCGGCCTCGAAAGCCCGACCGATGGCCTGATATTTTTCGGCGACGAAGATGCGTCGGGAAAGACGGTCCAGCAACGCAATATCGGCTTCGTGTTCCAGCACTATGCGCTTTTCCGCCATATGACGGTGCTCGACAACGTCTCCTTCGGCCTGAAGGTTCGCAATTCATCGCGCCGTCCGCCGAAGGCAGAGATTCGCAAGCGGGCGCTGGAACTGCTCGATCTCGTACAGCTTTCAGGTCTTGAAAAGCGCTACCCGGCACAGCTTTCCGGCGGCCAGCGCCAGCGCGTAGCTCTTGCCCGCGCCATGGCGGTCGAACCGAACGTTCTGTTGCTTGACGAACCCTTCGGGGCGCTCGATGCGCAGGTGCGCAAGGACCTGCGCAAATGGCTGCGCGAAATCCATGACCGCACCGGCCACACCACCGTCTTCGTCACCCACGACCAGGACGAAGCGATGGAGCTTGCCGACCGAGTCGTCGTCATGAGCCAGGGTGCGATCGAACAGGTCGGTACGCCGGACCAGGTCTATGACAGCCCCAATTCGCCCTTCGTCTTCGGCTTCGTCGGCCAGTCGAACTGCCTGCAGGTGGAAGTTGCCGGCGGCGATATCCGCTTCGAAGGGCGCTCGCTGGGTCTCAACGCCGATGGTGAAGCTGATGGCGCTGCGCAGCTCTATTTCCGCCCGCACGATGTCCGGCTCTGCGAATCGGCCGAAAACTGTATTGCCGGCCAACCGGTTGCAAGTCGGCGCGTCGCCGGTACCCGCCATATCGAACTCGACATCGGCAAGGACCGCCCGCATATCGAGATCGAGCTTCCGCCGAGCGAGGCCGACAGGCTCGACCGGTCACGCGTCGCCTTCAAGCCCACGCGCTGGAAGCTTTTCCGAAGCTGACACCGTTGCAATACCGGCTCCCGCCAGAATCGTATTTTGGCGGGAACCCTTTGTTATTTTTGTTATCTGCGGTTGTTTGTATTTTTGTCACATGCCGGGTAAAACGTTTTCGCTAAGATCGAAAAGGGCTGGACTAATTCCAATAGGAGGCACCTAGCGTTGAGGGCGGAGATTTCCTTTGGAAAATCCCTGGTTGGGATTTTATTCGTAGGACTTGCGGCTGCGAGCTGCACGACAACACCGAAACCGGCAGCGCCGGCAAAAGCCAAAACAAAACAGGCTCAATCGGCAAAAGTCACTTTCAATTACACCACCAAGGATCGCGACTGCCTGAAGCGCGCGATGTACTTCGAATCGCAGCATTCGGATGAGGATGGCTATATGGCCGTCGGCAGTGTCGTCATGAACCGACTCACTTCCGGCGCCTATGCCGGCTCCATCTGCGGCGTCGTCGCCCAGAAGAAGCAGTTTGCGCCCGGTGTCATGACTCGCGAGGTCAAATCTCAGGCGGAGCCGGAGCTTACGACCGCGGCTGACGCGATCCTGAGCGGCGAACGCCATCCGGCCGTGAAGGACGCGATGTTCTTCCACACGGCAGGGTTGAAATTCCCCTACAACAACATGCATTATGTGACGGTCGCAGGCGGCAATGCCTTCTACGAGAAGCGTGACGAAGACGGCACGCTCGAAACGCCGCCACCGCTGCCTTCCTACGAAGTCGCGATGAACTACGTCCCGGGCGAGAGCATGCTGCCGCCGCAGTTCGAGATACTGATCCCGTCGGACGTTCCCGTCCCGATCCCGTCTCCCGACCCCGCAGCGACGGCGAGCGTCACTCCTTTGCCGATGCCTGCAGCAGCGACTGCGATCGAGCCCCAACCCGGTACGCCCATCGCCATCCCAACACCCCGCCCCGCTTATGACAGCGTGATGCTGCGTCCAAGCATTTCGGCGAACGGCACCTGAATTCAGAAGGATGAAGAGCGCTAGGCGCGCTCTTCCCAAACCCTGGCAAGCTCCACGATCGTCCTGACAGCCTTTTCCATATCCTGGCGGCTGATCCATTCGAGCGGCGAGTGGAAGGCGTGGCCGCCAGCGAAGATGTTGGGGCACGGCAGGCCCATGAAGGAAAGACGCGAACCGTCAGTGCCGCCGCGGATGCTGCCGCGCACCGGTGTCATGTCCGCCCGGCGAACCGCTTCGACGGCATTCGCGACGATCTCGGGATGGCGGTCGAGCACCGTCTTCATGTTGCGATACTGTTCCTTCACGTCGAAACGATAGGTCGACCCCGGGTAAGCCTTCATCACATCCTTGACGATCGCTTCGAGCATGGTCTCCTTTTCGGCCAGACCCGCATCGGTGAAATCGCGAATGATGAGGCTGATTGCAGCCTTTTCCATCGAGCCTGCCACCCCTGTCGGATGGATGAAGCCCTGCTTTCCCTCGGTCGTTTCCGGGGCGATCTCTTTCGGCAGCCGGTCGATGATCGCGCCTGCGATCTTGATCGCATTTTCCATCCGATCCTTGGCAAAACCCGGATGGATTGCCACGCCGGCGATAACAATATCGACGCTATCTGCCGAAAAGGTTTCATCCTCGATATGGCCGGCGGTCTCGCCATCCATCGTGTAGGCAAATTCCGCGCCGAGCTTCTTCAGATCGACCTTGTTGACGCCGCGACCAACCTCTTCATCCGGCGTGAAGAGGATCTTGATCGTGCCATGCTTGATCCCCGGATTGTCGACGAGGACTTGAGCCGCAGCCATGATTTCCGCCAGGCCCGCCTTGTCGTCTGCGCCGAGCAAAGTCGTTCCATCGGTCGTGATGATATCGTTGCCGATCTGGTTTTTCAGCTCGGGATGTTCTGAAACACGGATCACCCGATTTGGATCACCGGGAAGCTGAATATCCCCACCGGCATAGCCCTTCACCATCTGCGGCTTCACGTTCTTTCCGGTGAAGTCAGGCGCAGTGTCCATATGCGAGCAGAAGCAGATGACTGGCACGCTCTTGTCCGTATTGGCCGGAATAGTCGCATAGACATAGCCGTACTCATCGAGATGTGCATCCGAAAGGCCGATCGCCAGGAGCTCCTCGACAAGAACCCGGCCGAGATCCTTCTGTTTTTCGGTGGTCGGCTGCGCGGACGAGGCGGGATCAGATTGCGTGTCGATGACGACATAGCGAAGAAAACGGTCGAGAACAGTGTCTGTCATAATATCCAGTCCAGCATAATCATCACCCGGTCATATAGCCATCGAAGGGCCTGGGATGAAAGCTCTTTTCCGCTACCGGCAAGGCCGCATCACCGCTCCTTCCGTTGCCTGAAGACAGGCAATTGCCCTCCCTCGGTTCAATCGACCCGGTTGCCCTCACCGTTGAACACATGCAGATGCTTGGCCGGGAAAGTGACATTGACCTTCGGTCCTGCACTCAGCGCATCACGATCAAGCGTGAAGATCTTGAATGGCAGGCCGTGCAGCGAAAGATGCAGGATGATGCCGAAGCCGGTCGGCTCGACGAGCTCGACGTCGGCGCTAATTCCGGACCCGTCATTCGTCATGGTGACGTGTTCCGGCCGAATGCCGATGGTCACCTTTTCGCCGTTCGGCAGGCCAAGGGACTTGTTGAGCGGTACGATCGTGCCGTCCTTCAGCTTCGCTCCGCCTGCCTCATAACTCGCATCGAGGAAATTCATGCCCGGCGAACCGATGAAGCCCGCGACGAAGAGATTGGCGGGGCGGTCGTAAAGCTCCAAGGGGCTGCCGACCTGCTGCACGACCCCACCATGCATGGCGACGATCCGGTCCGCCAGCGTCATCGCCTCGATCTGGTCGTGAGTCACGTAGATCGAGGTTGCCTTGAGGTCGCCATGCAATTTCTTGATTTCGGCGCGCATCTGTTCGCGCAGGCGCGCATCGAGGTTCGACAGCGGCTCGTCGAAGAGAAAAGCCTTCGGCTGGCGCACGATGGCGCGGCCCATGGCGACACGCTGGCGCTGGCCGCCGGAGAGCGCCTTCGGGCGCCGTTCGAGCAGCGGGTCGAGGCCGAGCTTGGAAGCCGCACCGGCAACGGCACTCGCGATCTTCTCCTTCGCCGTCTTCCTGAGCTTCAGGCTATAGCTCATATTGCCGGCAACATTCATGTGCGGATAGAGCGCGTAGGACTGGAACACCATGGCGATGTCGCGGTCTTTTGGGTGCAGCTCGTTGACACGATTGCCGGCAATGCGGATTTCACCATCAGTCACCTCTTCGAGGCCGGCGATCATGCGCAGCAGTGTTGACTTGCCGCAGCCGGACGGGCCGACGAGGACGACGAATTCCCCATCCTTGATTTCCAGATCGACGCCATGCAGCACCGGGAAATGGCCGTAGGATTTCTTGATATTCTTGATGTCGATCGATGCCATGTGACTAACCCTTGACCGCGCCGGCCGTCAGGCCCTGGACGAGATAACGCTGGATGAGCAGGAAGAAGAGGCCGGCCGGGATAAGCGCCATGACGCCTGCCGCCATCATCTGCCCGAAATCCACGGAGAATTTCGAAACGAAGGTAAGAAGGCCAACCGGGAAGGTCGCCGCGTCATTGCCGTTGATCAGCATCAATGCAAAGAGCAGCTCGCTCCACGCCGCCGTGAAGACGAAGCCGAGAGTTGCCGCAATGCCGGGCAGCGTCAGCGGCAGGATGATCTGACGGAAGGCCATGAACTGGGTGGCCCCATCGATCATCGCCGCCTCTTCGAGGTCCTTCGGAATGCCATCGAAGAAGGACTGCATCAGGAAGGTCGCAAAGGGCACATTGAAGGCGGTGTAGACGATGACGAGACCGGTCAGGCTGTTCGTCAGGTGCAGGGGCGACAGAATCTTGAAGATCGGCGCCACCAGCATGACGAGCGGGAACATCTGTGTCAGCAGCATCAGTGCCACGATCCAGTATTTCGCCCGGAAGGTGAAGCGCGACAAAGCGTAGCCGGACAGCGAGGCACAGATCGTCACCGTGATCGCCGTCGAAGCCGAGACGATAACGCTGTTCTTGAAGAAGGTTGGGAAGGCGCTGTGCTGCAGCACGAAACTATAGTGTTCCCAAGTGGTCCGCGACGGCCACATGCGGACGCCTTCGGTATAAAGCAGGTCATTCGGCGTTACCGAGACCTTCAAAAGCCAGAAGAGCGGGAAAAGCGCGAAGATGACATAGACGAGGATCGCCAGACGGTGCGCGATGATGGGGAGAATGGATCGTCTCATGGCTCAATCCTTGGCCAGCAAGCTCTGCCGCAGCAGGATGATCAGCATGGAATAGGCGAGAAGCAGGACTAGCAGCACCAGCGCAATCGCCGAGGCATAGCCGAAATCGAGCCGCTTGAAGGCCTGGGTGAAGATGTAGCTCGCGACAATCTGCGTCCTGTCCGCCGGGCCGCCGCCAGTCATGACGACGATGAGATCGGCGAAATTCGAAATCCAGACGGTGCGCAGCATGACAGTGATTGCAATCGTCGGCGCCAGAAACGGCAAGGTGATCGACCTGAACCGCTGGAACCAGCCGGCACCGTCGATCGAGGCCGCTTCATAAAGATCGCGCGGGATCGCCTGCAGGGCTGCGAGCAGCGTGATGGCAAAGAAGGGAATACCCCACCAGACATTGGCGATGATCGGCCCCCACATCGCATATTGCGGATCGGAGAGAATATTGCCCGGCTCACTCATCAGCCCGAGCCCAAACAGCCAATGCGGGATCGGCCCGATGACCGGATTGAAAAGCCAGGCCCAGTTCAGGCCGGCAAGGAATGACGGTACGGCCCAGGGCAGGAAGACCAACGCCTGAATGACGCCCCTGCCCCAGAACGGCTTGTCGAGCAGGAGGGCGAGGATGAGACCGAAGATGAATTGCAGGATGACGGAAGCGCCGGTCCACCAGAGCGTATTCTTGAGCGCGCCGTAGAAGGCCTTGTCCTGTGCAAGCTCGCGGAAATGCTCGATCCCGACGAAGCCACCTGAAAAAGGATTGAGAAGCTGGATATCGCGGAAGGCATAGGAAACGCCGACCACCAGCGGGACCAGCATGACCGCAATGATCAGGATCAACGAGGGCGCGCTATAGAGATAAGGCTCCGAGGCATCGGCCAGGCGCCGCAGCCATGGCCGGCGGTCGTGGCGCATCTCGAGCGTGTCGGCGGTGATAGTCATTTACCCGATACTTCCCCTTGCGGCACTTCGGCGCGCCGTCTGTCGTTGCATGAGCGGCGGCGGAAGATATCCGCCGCCGTTTGCGATTTTGGCCTTACTTCTTGGCCAGGAACTTCTGCTGCGCCTTGGTGAGGTAATCGGCCCACTGATCGGCGAGATCCTTGGCCGAGATGTCACCGAGCAGCGCCTGCTGCGAGGTCTTGATCGCCACGGAATCCTTGAAGAAGGCGAATTCCTCGAGGTAGGTCGGCATGACCGTCGGGACGGTGTCCTTGTCGGCGAGTTCCTCGAACCAGCCCTTGAACTGGTCACCGGCGTAGAAGGGATCCTTCTCGGCAGCCGTATAGGCCGGCAGAGCGCCGATCTTCTTGTTCCACTCGATATTGCCTTCAGGCCCTTCGAGCGTGGCGATCAGCTTCCAGGAGAGGTCCTTGTTCTGGCTCGTCGTGAACATCGACCAGCCGCCGTAACCGATAGTCGGATAGGACTTGCCGGCCGGCCCCTTCGGCAACGGCATGACGCCGAAGTCTTCCTTCTTCATGCGCTCGGCAATGGCGATCAGCGCATCCGGATCCTGGTCGAGGAAGGCGCAGGTACCGGAATAGAAGCCGGCGACGACTTCGTTGAAGCCCCAGTTGACGCTATCCTTCGGTGCATAGCCCTTCTTGTAGAGATCGACCATCCACTCGATGCCCTTTGCCCAGCCTTCGCTGTTCATGGTCGAGGTGCCATCTTCGTTGAAGTACTTGTTGCTGCCGGCCATGGAGGCGGCAAAGATCATCCAGCCGTTCAGGCCGCCCGGACCGCCGCGCATGCAGTAGCCATATTTGCCCGGCAGCTTGGAGACGGCTTCGGAGGCCTTGGTGAAGTCTTCCATCGTCTTCGGTGGTTCCTTGACGCCGGCGTCTGCGAGCAGCTTCTTGTTGTAGAACATGGCGCGCAGATAGAAGCCGTAGGGCAGCATATAGGCGGTGTTATTGACGTCACGGCCGAGGTCGAGCGCGCGAGGCGTCAGTTCCTTGGTGTGCTCCCACTTCGCAAGATAGGGCTCGAGGCTCTCGAGCATGCCGTTGTTGGCATAGAGCGACAGCCAGGTATCGGGCATTTCCATCACGTCGGGCACATCGCCGGCCGAAACCATGGTCGCGAACTTCTGGAAGGCTTCGTTCCAGGGCAGCGAGATGATATCGACCTTGGTGCCGGGATTGGCGGCTTCGAACTTGCCGACGATCGACTTCAGCGTTTCGGTGCGCTCTGGGCTGGTGATGACTTCGACGAGCTTCAGCGTCGTGTCCGCAAAGGCCGTGCCTGCCATCATCGTGGTTGCAAAGAGCGTTGAAAGAATAAGCTTTTTCATTTTCGGTTCCCCTCCGTCGTTGTTTGTGAGGTTTCAGTTAAGAGGCGACAGCAATCGCCTCCTCGATATCCCTCCACAGGGCCTCGGTTCCTTCGAGGCCGATATGGAGGCGCACAGATCGCGGGCTGATACCGAAGGTTTGTGCGGAATTCGGCTGTGCCTTTTGCTGCAGCACCACCTCGCCCGGTACGATCAGGCTTTCATGTCCACCCCAGCTTACGCCCAGTTTGAAAAGCTTGAGGTGATCTGCGAAGGCTCTGACATCGATGCCCTCGCGGAATATGAAGGAAAAGAGGCCCGACGTGCCGTTGAGGCCGTTGGGCAAGCGGTTGGCAAGGCCCGGATGACAGACCTGCTCGACTACATCGAGCGCCTGCAGGCGCTGAGCGATCGTCAAGGCCGCTGCCTCATGTGCCCGCATGCGCAAGGGCAAAGTCCGGAGCCCCCGGATCAGCAGCCAGGCATCGAAGGGAGACAGCTTGCCACCGAGATAGGGATAGGATTCGGCCTTGATGCGCGCGATCATCTCCTTCGAGCCGGCGACGATACCGGCGACGACATCGCTGTGGCCGCCGAGATATTTTGAGGCCGAATGAATGACCAGGTCGACACCGAGCGTTATCGGCCGCTGGAAGAATGGGCTCGCCCAGCTGTTGTCGATCATTGTGACCACGCCGTGCTTTTTGGCGAGTGCCGCCAGCGCGCCGACATCATGGGCTTCCATGACCCAGCTCGTCGGACTTTCCATGTAGAAGACCTTGGCACCCGGCAGCGCCTTGGCGACCGCCTCTTCATCACGACCGTCGACATAGGTCACTTCGACCTTCATTCGCTTCAGGATCGTGCCGAATAGCCGGAAGGCATCCGGATAGACATGCTTGACGGCGACGATGCGGTCGCCCGGTTCCACAAAGCTCAGAACGGCAGACGAGATCGCCGCCATACCGCTTGCAAAGCCCAACGCATCTTCAGCCCCTTCGAGCTTTGCGAGCATCTCCTCGAACATGCGCACGGTCGGGTTCAGGCCACGCGTATAGATCGGCCGCACCTTTTCGCCGCGATAGGAGGCGATCATGTCGTCATAGTCGGAGAAAGTGAAAAGCGACGTCTGGAAGATCGGCGGCACGACCGCTTCGGCGAAGTTGCCTTCGTCATGGGCGGTGATCAGCGAGGCAAGGTCGAACGGTTCGAGGCCGTCAGTCATCGGGACATTTCCTTGATGTCTTCCTCGACCACGTCGAGGATTTTCAGTGTCTCACGCCGCGCCGCTTCGGTGTCCTGGGCGGCGATGGCGTTGAAAAGGGTGCGGTGAAAGGGAAAGGACCGGCGGGCAAAGTCCTGCCGGTCGAAAGGATGCGTCCAGAACCGTTCGAAGGTCTCGCGCATCTGCTCGAGAAGCTGGCGGAACAGCGGATTATGGGTGGCATCATAGACCGCCAGATGGAAGGCCAGGTCTTCCGGACCCGATGCGCCTTGGGCTATATGCACCCGCTCCATCTCGCAGAGCTTTTCCTCGATGAGCGAGAGATCCTTCCCGGTGCGCCGGCGTGCAGCCACCATGCCGGCTTCGCATTCAATGCCGCGGCGAACTTCCAGCGTCTGTAGCAGAACATCGCGCAGATGCGTCGTATCGAGTGACAGCGGCATATGAACGGTATCGCGAGAAAACCGGTTTCAGTAGATAGGTTCCGCTGCCCTTGCGCGTCTCGATGACGCCGAGCGCCTGGAAATGCCGGATCGCTTCACGAATGGTGGAACGCCCGACGGCCAGGGCCGCCATCAGCTCGCGCTCCGCCGGCAGCCGGTCACCCGCCTGAAGCCGGGCATCCTCGACATAATGCGCCAGCGCATCGGTCACCTGACGCGCGCGATCCATCGCCGGAAGGGGCCGGATTACCGGCCGGTCGCTAGCATTTGCCTTCATGGTTCCCCAGGTTCTTTTTCAAGGCAGCCGACCTATTAAATTGGTCTGACATCTTAGCATTTCTGAAAGATGGGAAGCCGTCAAGGCAGTTTTACGTTCCTCTCAACGGATAGATGGCGACGCCGCAGGGACCGGCGACAAGGTCGCAAATCCCCGGCGGTCCGAGATTTCCTTGGAGGCGATCACACGCCCCGCATGTTTCCCCAGAGCAGAACGTGGAGCTGCGGGAGAACGCGCGCGTCGAACCACCGGTCCGAGGCGACCCGATCGACCAGCCAACGCATGCGGTTGAGAATGCCGTCGAGATCGATCAGCACTTCATCTTCCACCGGCGGCGTGTGATTGCCCGGCTGGAGAAAGATCGGAAGCTCTTCGAACTCCCTGGCGACCGACCTTGCAAAAGCGTAGTCAAGCTCATCGAAGATGACGATCTTCATAGCGATCCTGGGACCATTGCGTACAGCTGCCACGCACTCCCTTAGTTCACCCGCCTTGAATCCCATGCCGCTAGAAGGTGGTTTGGGGCTGAGGATCAAATGATCCAATTCTGCAAACCAGTCCTGGGCGATCGAGCCCTGCGTTTCCAAAGCGAATTGATAGCCGTCGCGCTTTCCCCTGGTTATCAGCGGCCCAAGTGGCTGAATTGCCGGGTTTCCACCAGACAAGGAAATCGTCAGCGGACAGCCCTGAGAGAGCGCTTCCACTTTCGACCAGATGTCGTCGACCGACATCGGCGTCCATTCGTCGCGGAAGGCGCTGTCGACGGCATGGAGGGTATCGCACCATTCGCAGCGATAGTCGCATCCGCCCGTTCTGACGAAGACTGTGGGAAGGCCTATGAGCGGCCCCTCCCCCTGGATCGTCGGTCCGAATATTTCGCTGATGCGGATCTTTTGCTCCCTGACCGTCATGGGCGATATTCCGCCCATGTCTTCGGCGTCTCGCTTACCCTGACCGCCGATGTTTCCGGCAGCCTTTCCTTGCACCAGTCGTAAAAATGCTTGGCGAGCCATTCTGACGTTACCCGCTCATGGCCTAGCGCATCATTGAGATGCCGGTGATCGAAGCATTCGTCGATATACCGTTTGAGAGGCGCAAGCTCGTGATAGTCGCGGACAAAGCCGTCCTCGTTCAAGTCGGAGGCCGAAAGCTCGACCTCGACGATATAATTGTGCCCGTGGAGACGCGCGCACTGGTGGTCGTCAGGAAGATGGGACAGCTGATGCGAGGCGGAAAAATGGAACTCCTTGGTGATCCGGTACATCACTTCGCCTCTTCTGCTCTGTACCCACCCGTCGCAGCAATCCAGAAATCCGGATCGTCATAGACGGTCGGATCCTCGACACCGGCGAGATGGAAAGCTTCGCGACGCTCGACGCAAGTACCGCATCTTCCGCAATGCAGGCGACCGCCCTTGTAGCAAGACCAGGTCTCCGCAAATGGCGTTCGGTGCCTGGCGCCATCGATGACAATGTCGGCCTTCGTAGCGTTCACATAGGGAGCGAGCAATCTGACGTTTGCATAGCCCTCGAGCGCATGCTGTTGCATGACTTCGAACGACGAAATGAAGCCCGGCCGGCAATCGGGGTAGATGAAATGGTCTCCGCCATGGACTGCGATCGCCACGGCGTCTGCCTGACGTGCTGCGGCCAGCCCGAATGCAATCGCCAGCATGATGGCGTTCCGGTTCGGCACGACCGTTGCCTTCATCGTCTCCTCTGCATAGTGGCCGTCTGGCACCTCAATATCGTCCGTGAGGGCGGAGCCGGTCAGGTGCTTGCCCACGTTCGAGACGTCGATGATGGCATGCGGAACGTCGAGCTTCTGTGCGCAGAGTGCCGCGAATTCCAGCTCTTTGACATGCCGCTGACCGTAGTTGAAGGAAATCAGGCCGATCAGTTGGTGGCTCGCCGCGATCTTGTATGCAAGCGAAATGGAGTCGAGTCCGCCTGAGCAGACGACAAGTACTTTCATTTTAGGATCCCTTGTTTTGTTGAACCGGGTGGGCTGCGACCGGTTAGCGGAGGCACGTACTAAACTTCCGATGCCGCAAAGTCCAGTAACTTTGCCGGCAAGAACCATCAATGCAGAAGCACCTGCAGGACATGCGGGACGCCTCTCGCGAAGACAGACCGTCGCGTCGTGTCGGACCGGGACGAGCAGGTGACGCCTGCTCTCCGTCCTGGCGTCGAACGGAGAGCAGGCAGGCCTTGATCCGGACGCTTGCCGGTTCTCAATCGCGAAGCCGCTGCGGCGCCAGCGATTGCGTCTGCGCATAGGCGAGTGGCGAACGGTTACCGGGAAGGTTCTCGTCAAGGATCAGCGTCTTGATATCGTCGGAGCGCACATCGAGCGCAATCACGCGTTCGAGTTTGTCCAGCGACCAGACGGAATAGCCGAGTGCGTTCGAGTAGCCGCAATCGCATCCGCAGTCATCCCCCTCTATTTCCGTGGCCTTGACCGGGAGATACATGATCCGCGGTTTCGGGAGCTTGTAGCAGTGTCCCTCATAGGCATAGCCATAGATCACGCCGATGCTGACTATGTCGACCTTCCCGGGATCGATCAGAATGTGGCAGTTGTCCACCCTGAGCTTGATCTTGTCCTTGCCGGCTTCAACGCCACCATCCCGGATAGGTTTTGCCTGGGCAGCTTCGGATCGCTGCTGGGCTTCGTCGGGCGGACAATATTCGTTTCGTCCATAGAGACGAACCTCGCTTGGATTGAATGGCAGATTGCCTGTTCCGACGAACGGATTTTCAGAGCAGCAGCTCATTTTCCCCTCCTGTTCTGGCTCACCTCGAGCCGATGATTTCACGCCATACAAAGTTTTCCTCCAGTTGCGCGGCGGCCCGTATATCCGCAGCCGAGACAATAGCCAGCGCGGCATCCCCAAGACGCATCGCGCCCGGATCCAGCTTATGAAGTGCAGCACCGATTGCCCCTCCCACTGAATCTCTCGCCTTGATCAAGGCGAGCTTGAAGAAAAGCGGTTTGTCGCGAAAAGCCTCCGCCGTCGTTTGCCGGAACCAGTCAAACTCGTCCTGCGTCAGATCGCGAAGATTGACAGAGAGCAGACGATGATCGGCGCAGCCGCTGGCGACCAGCTCACGGTGATAAAGTTCGACGATCGTATCAAAGATCGCACCGAGGAAAGGCAACGAGCGATCATGGGCCTCGGTCGTGACTTGAGACATGCGCCGGAAGTTGGTCGCAAGGCGAATTTGCGTCTCCGGACTTGTTTCGGCAAAGCGATTGAGTTCGTTGTAAAGGAGGAGATTTCCTTTCGTCCGGCGCAGCAGCCGGTCGATGGCCGATTCGAAATGCAGAAATGAAATCAACGATATGCTGTCCGAGATGGCCTCGGAGAACGGGAAGAAATCCGCGTCACGGGAAAGGCTGTCTGGAAGTCCCATCTGCGAGAGCGTGACCAGATGGCCGATCTCATGAGCGATCGTGTCGAAATTCAACGCATAGGGCGATTCTTCGCCACCTGCTTCGGAGCAGCCGAGCTCGATGAAGCCGAAGCCCGCATGCGCATTGTTCCACCGGACAAAGGGAATGATTTCGAGCCTTGAATAGTAATCGGAGAAGAACCAATGCATCGGTCGGGCGAGATAATTGCGCCAGACGTCCAGAACGAAATGAACGCAGGCATAGGCATGAACGCCGAGATAATCGCGTGATCTCGGATCAAGGCTGTCAAAGTGACCATCAGGGCCGGATCGGACGGAGCGCCGTCGAGGCCCGCGATAGGGTGGGAAACCGCTGAAACCGTAGGGCTCCTTGTCGAACAGCGGATCGGCGACATACATCAAGATGTCGCTTGGACCATCGCCAATCTCATCAGGCAATATGGACAGCAGAACCCGGTCCGGTTGCTCATAGCCAAGGATAAAAGGCGGCTGGGGAAATATCCAGCATCGCGTTCCAAGAGCCTGCGCGGACTTTTCAAGTGATATGTCGGGATATAATTCCATAGCTCAACTCCTCGGTGAGATGAGTTGTATGGCAATTTATTAAATTAGTAAGTTCTAATTAACTTGATGTCAATAGATCCGGCTTCCAGATCGCGAAGGAAAGTATTGGTTATCGTACAGGGCAGCTTCTCCTGTTTTAACTTCGAGAGTGCAGGAGCGAGTTGCAGTGCCAGTCTGGCATCGGCTTTCTTCTGCATAATGAGATGGCTGCGGAGCAAGGCTGCCTTCTCCGGCAGCCATTGCGCTGCAATCACTACCTTTCTGAGGGAGCGCTCCCGAAAATTAAGCCGTTGGGCCGCCGCGGTACCGGCATCCATCTCGGCTTTGGAGATCAGGCCATGACGAAAGAGCGCCTTAAAACTGCGCTGAAGGTCGACCAAGGCCTCCGTGAGAGGCGTGAAGCCGAGTTCGGCAGGCCCGCATTGGACTGCGACGGCATCTTCCGCCGTTAGCGGCCACCGCCTGTACCAGCGATAGATGAGGCCGACACCGATCATTCCGAACGGGTGCAGTTCTGCAGCCCGGAGCGCGCCCATGCTTGCCGCGCCGATCATCACGATGCCTTGCGACAGCGCCCAGAGAATTTCCTTATGGCGCACGGCGGGTCTGTCTTCAAAGAAGCCATCAATCAAAACCATCGCTTTCGGGCGAAACGCGTGCGCGGCAAGGATGATGTCTCCCTGCGAAACAGGCTGCAGGTATATTGCGTCGAGAAGGCACTGCGCCTCTGGCAAACGCAGGGTCGGACCGAGAAAAACGAGTATTGGGCCGTCCTTGCTCTGATCCATTCCGGATCCTCACCGCTCGACGGAAAAGGGGCGCATGCCAGCGAGGATCGTGCGCACGCAGCGAATGCTCGGATCGTTCAACAAAGCAACCGGAACAGCAAGAACCGGCCCCAGTCCAGCAGCGATGACCCGCTCCAGAAGATCAACGAGGTCGACGGCAGGCGGCAAAACACCGGTAAAATTGGTCGATTGAGCGTTTTTGCCAAGGATGAGATCGCGCGCGTCGGCAAGCATTGCCTTGCTCGGCCTCAGATAATGTCTCCGCGTCTGATCGTCACGCGCACCGGATATCGCACCGGCACGGGCCGCCAGCGCTTCAAGCAGCGCGCCGAACGCCGCCTGATGAATATCAAGACCGGCACAATAACCTTCCGTCGGCAGCGCGAGCGTGGGTTCGCCTTCGCCAGCTTCAATCGTCTGGCACCAGACGACCGGGATCCCTGCTGGCGATGGCGCATACCAGAAGGCGGCCGATATTCCGTGCTCGGCGATGCGTGACAGAAGATCTTGAGCCGCTGCTCCCAGTCCCGACAACGACAGCCTCATCCGGTCCATAAGGCCGTGGGTTTCGAAAGCACGCGCCATCGCATCCCGCTCTATGCATTCCAGTAGCCCATGCAGTAAGGCGGCAAGGTCTGACCGGTGGCATGCAAGGCCGGTCGTGGTGCGCAGAAAGACGCCGTCACGCCGAGGTGGTGGATCGGTGTAGATCGTATGCACAAGTTCAAACGGCACGGGGGTGAGAGCGCCGGTCGCAATATCGACGCCCATGATCCAGTCGATCTCGCGCTCGCGCCAATTTTCCCGAGAAGCTGCGGGACTGAAACCATCGAAGAATCCGGCGCCAACCTGCAGTCTTTCTGCAGTCGACACGAAGACGCGAGAAGCAGGGATTGCCTCGGCGTAATAGCGCTCGAGCGACTCCATGATTGCACCGATGGCAGCAGTCGCTTTGGACAATCCGCGGCCGAGCGAGGTGACTTCGGACAATGCCGCGGGTCGTATGGCCTGGATGACCGGAATCCCGATCCGGTCGAGGCCGGTCAGGTCGGCGATGCGTGTGATCCGGGCGCGACGACAGAGAGGCAGCAGGGAGCGGAAATAAGCCTCTGCATCTTCGGGGTCCGATCCTGCCGATGTAGGAGACATGTTTCCATCTCTGATCCCGGCATAGAATGCCGAGAGCATCTCGCTGACGCCTGCAGGGCAAATGTCAGAACTCGCCAGCAAGGCCGAGCTCCTTCAAGGACCGTTGCGTCCGGTGCAGCAAGGCAACCGCGCCCTGCTCTTCCGCGATGGCGACGGCGATTCTCAGATCGGACAGGAGCGCCGTCTTTTCAGCCTTGGCGCTCGACAGCAGCAGCGCGCGACGCCGGTGGAGTTCGGCTAGCCAGTAACCATGGCCTGTCGCCCTCGCTTCACGGATCGCGTCGGTGGCGACATCGATCGCAGCTTGATACTTGCGCGCATGGCCGAGCATGGTCGCATGCATATAGAGATAGATCGGCAGATCCGCGACAGCCCCAAGCTCCTTCAGGAGCGCCAAACCCGTGCGGAACATCTCATGGCCGCGGGACAGATTTTCAACATGCGCAGTCGCCCATCCGCGAAAGAGCATTGCGAGGGCAGATAAGGATTGCAGTTCGTGTTTTTTCGCGAAATCACCCATCCTGCTGGAAATCTCGATCAGACGAGCATGGTCGTTGCGGTAGAATGCCGATACTGCCTCGGTATCCAGCGAGTGCGCCTTGCTCGGCATATGAGCGATGCTGTCCGCAAAGGCGACCATATCGGCAAGCGCCTTGCTTGAAGCCTCGGTCTGGCCGGTCAGCCAGAGGGATAGCGCCAACTGTCCGAGACCACAGACCTTCGCGTCATGGCCGCCGAACACGTTGCGGCTCGCCTTGGCCGCCTCATTGTCGTAAAGCGCAAGCCCCGCCCTTATCGCTTTCTGGGCATCTTCCTGCCTGCCGACATTGAACTCGATCGCCCAGATTGAATGATTGACCTGGAGTTCGATCTCGCGATCGGCAATTCCCGAAAGCATGACCTGAACTTCACGGGCACGGCTGCGCATCTCCATGAAGTTCTGCCCGGTCAGCCACCAACCCCAATAGACCGGAAACCACTTGGGCTGATCCTCCTTGGCCTGGCGTCGTGCGACCTCGACGCCTTTTTCGTAAAGGATCCGCGCCGGTGCCGAGTTGGGACCGACCGTTGCCGTCAGCAGCGGCCCGAGCTCGGTCAGCACCGAGAGGTATAAGCCATCGGCGGCACCGCCGGGAACGGTCTCACACAGCGCCAAGGCGCGTTCAAAATGGTGGCGCGCTTCGACCATTGCCGAACGTCTGGCGAGCTCCTTTCCGGCCTTTATGAACAATGCAATCGCATGCTCCCGGAGGCCTGCGGACTCTGCGTGCTGGGCAAGTGCGCCCGCATCCAGCCAATTTACGACCGGACGATTGCTGTTTGCTGCCGTGAACAGGCGCCGGTGGAGAAGCTGACGCTGGGTCTTAAGTAGGCCGTTATAGATGGTCTCCTGGATCAGAGCATGGCGAAAGCCATATGCGACATCGCCATGAGCACGCACGCGGGTCAAGAACCCGGTCTCGCAAAGCGTTTCGGCCGCATGCACGAGCGATTTCCTGCTCGTGTCCGGCAGCAACGCGCGAAGCAGCGGAATGGTGAAACGATCACCCACAACGGCTCCGGCACGGGCAACGTCTCTGGCCGGACCCAGGTGTTCGAGCCGCAAGTCCAATATTCCTTCGAAGGCGGAAACATGGCTGCGGGAGGTGTTTGGGGGCACGCTCATCGCGTCCCTAGACGTTATTTCAGAGGCCCATTGACATATTTCCTCGATGAAAAGCGGCACGCCGCCGGATATGCGCTCGGTTACTTCGAACAGCTGCGGTAGTGCATCCTGGCGATCCGTCGGCCAGCGCGCCGCGATCGCCAGCCGTGTTTCATCGCGATCGAGCGGGCCGAGGGAAATATGTTCCGCGGCGTCCGCGTCGAACATGCCGGCCTCAGAACCGGGTCGGCAGGTGACAATCAGCAGCACAGGCAGCGTGGGCACGAGCCGGGCCACTTCGTGAAGAAGATGCTCGGAAGTCGGATCGATCCAGTGAATGTCCTCGACGGCAATGACCAGCGGCGTTTCCTCGCAGATGACGCTCAATGCCTTTGACAGCGCCTGTCGTGCGCGCTGTTGTATCACTTTGGGGGAACTGCCTGCGAGAGCTTCATTGCGCCCATCGGCACCGAGTAGATAAGAAAAAATGTCGATGACTTCCGGATCCTGAATACCCTGTCGAGCGAATTGGGCGGCAACCATATCGACCGTCAGGCGTCCGCCGCCAGCGGTTTCGGATCGGCGCTGGGGGAAACTGTTAAGCAGCGGGTGAAGCGTCGAGCGAACGCCTCCCGGCAGGCATTGGAAGAGCAGCGATCTTGCGGGCTCCGCATGGATCATTCGCCTGACTTGCCGAAGCATCCGCGACTTCCCGATACCGGCCTCGCCGGTGACGACAAGGATCCTGCCCTTGCCTTCAGCGGCGGCAGTCCAGGCTTGCCCGATCCGTTCGAGTTCGTGGACACGGCCAATGAAAGTGCCGTCCAGCCTTCCGAAGGCGTGAAACCGGTCAACCTCCCGTTTGTGGCCGATCGCTCTCCAGACACTTTCGGGCTCCGAGAAGCCTTTCAACAGGCGCGTGCCCTCCGATACGAAGGCGTGGGAGCGACCGGCGAGATTTCGCGTCTCGTCCGAAACCAGGACGGTGTTTGGCTGGGCAGCGGCCTCGAGCCGTGTTGCAAGAGCGAGTGCGGCACCCGTGACGGGCTCGTGTATCCAGTTCTGCAACTGCGCTTCCCGGATGAGGGCAACGGAAGTGGCGACCCCCACACGCACTTGCATGTCATCGCGCTTGAGATCGCGGGCAAGGCGCTGGCACGCTTCAACGATTCCAAGGCCGGCGCGGATCGCAGCCGATGCTGCATCTCTCGGTCCGAGTTCGATCGGGAAAAGCGCCACTCCGCCGTCCCCGGCTTCGACCCGGATGACGCCGGAATGCGCGGTGATGGATTGGCGCGCCGCCTGCAGGAAGGCCGCCAGCAGATCCTGGTAGTCTTCGAGATCCATCAGATTGAAGAGATTTGTAGAGCCGACCAGATCATAGCAAAGCGCAGTCACGACCCGCCGCTCGCCATGAATTTCAGAAGAGCGGCTATCGCCGGTCGTGATACTTGCAGACCGCCCCTGTTTATCGATTGGCGTGTCGCGAGTCATACGCGGCTCCTGCCTTCAAAACATCGACAATCACTTCTATTCAAGCAAACGATAACATACGTTTTCCGCATTGTCGGCGGACAAAATGCATGATCGCCGGTGCGTTGAATGGCGTTGGAAAAAGCGCCAGCGGGGCGTGCAATTTCCTCGCATCGCCCTCGCCGAATGCGGTGGATTTCACGATGGCGGCAGGCACCCAAGCGAGATGATCAAACAAGAGTTTGATCATGATGCGGAAGCCATAAGGACAGATAGAAATTATCTCGTGAATCAAAACGGCGGCCCGGAAGGCCGCCGCTCGTCAAATCCGTTCAATTTTCCTGGTCGACAACCTTCCTGGTCGACAACGCTCAAGCGACGTTCGACTGCCGCTTCGGCAATTTCCAGCCCGGACGAGCGAAGTGGCATGTGTAGCCATTCGGAATACGTTCGAGATAGTCCTGGTGTTCCGGCTCAGCGTCCCAGAAATCGCTGACGGGAACGACTTCCGTCACGACCTTCCCGGGCCAGAGGCCCGAAGCATCCACATCGGCGATCGTGTCCTCGGCAATGCGATGCTGGGTCTCGTCAGCATAGAAAATTGCGGACCGATAGCTTGCGCCAATGTCATTGCCCTGGCGATTGCGGGTCGATGGATCATGGATCTGGAAAAAGAATTCCAGGATATCGCGATAGCTCGTCTTTTGCGGATCGAAGATGATCTCGATCGCTTCGGCATGGTTGCCATGATTGCGGTAGGTTGCATTGGGGACTTCTCCACCGGTGTAACCGACACGCGTTGAAACAACGCCGGGAAGGCGTCGAATAAGGTCCTGCATTCCCCAGAAGCAGCCGCCAGCAAGTACTGCACGCTCTGTCGTCATAGAACTGTCCTTTCCAATGCGCGAGTTGGACGGGAATCGTCAGGTGCGCTTCGTTGACGCCTATATGGGTACTCGGCTCAATAATCGCCAGTCCACCACAGTGACATCGAAACCTTCATCAAGAGACGTCCGGCTTCCAGAAGCTCGCAAAGCCAAGGCATATTTCGACGGAACGAGATTGACCGGCTGTATTGGGCACAGCATTCTGCGCCCACCCCGCGCCGACCGATCATCCGGGTGGGCTTTTTCCAGTACGCAACTTCTGGCCTCGCATCTTAAAAATGGCTGCGCGCGTCGTCCAGGGACTACAGATGGCACCGGAAAAACGAACGACCCTGGAGCTCGATAGGGAAACCATCCAGCGGATCGTCCAAAATCTCGATCCTGGGCGTGTCGCCGACGGCTTTGCCCGCCTTCATGGCGGCAGCACGGAGGTCTACAGGATCGACTTCGCCGGCGCTGACCGCGAACCGCTGGTTCTCAAGATCTATCCCGACGAACCTGAATGGGGACCGGCCAAGGAAAAGCTTGTGACCGGCTGGTTCACGGAACTGACGCCGCTTGCGCCAAAATGGCTTGAGATCGACGAGTCGCGAAGCCTCTTGCCGCTGCGATATGCCTTACTGCCGCTGCTGCCCGGCCGCTCGCTACGCGGGTGGGTGGCGGAGCCGGATATCGGCAATGCCTACCACCAGATGGGTGCATTGCTGAGACACATCCATGCAATGCCGATGCCGGCCTATGGCTACGTACTCGGCCACGGGATCGCCAAACCGATGCCGACGAATGCCGACTATATGACATCAGCATTCGAGGATGTGTTCCGGCGGTTCCGCGACTTCGGCGGCGATGCCGATCTTGGGCGTCGTCTGCAGCAACTGGCAGAAGGAAGCTTCGACCTCCTGCGGGAAAGCAGCGGTGCCGTCCTCTGCCACGACGATTTTCATCAGGGCAATGTGCTGGCCCTGCGCACCGATCCAGGCGGACTTCAGCTCAGTGGGCTTGTCGATTTCGGCAATGCGCGGGCAGCGGACAAGCTCTTCGATCTTGCAAAGGCGCTCTTCTGTTCGGCACATGAAGATCCGCGCAGCCGGAAACCCATCCTCGAGGGCTACGGCGCTCTCGATCATCCCGATATCGAGCGGGCCCTCTGGCTCTATACGCTGTTCCATCGGGTCAGCATGTGGTGCTGGCAGACGAAGCTCGGCCTCGAACCCACCAACGAAAACGGTCCCGGCGGATTGATCCGGGATCTCCGCACGATGACCACGGGACCTGGCTCTTGACGTCGTTACTGAAGCCGCCATTCCCGACATTGGCTCTCATGGGATATCGATCCGAGCTTCGTTCATCGCTCCGCTATCGATCGGGCAATGCTGATGGCTTCGATGCCGATTTGACGCAAAAGGCCTGTTGAGGCCGGATTGAACCCGCAGAAATAAAGACCGTCACTCCCCGGCTGGAGATCTCCTTTTTTCGGCCTGTCGGCGCCATCAAATCTCTCGGCAAAATCCGGCAATATTGCTTCCAGCAAGGGCCGGTAACCAGTCGCCAGGACGATGATGTCGAAATCCGCCGATCGGCCATCGGCGAAATGCACTTGCTGACGATCCGAGCTTTCAATGCCCTTGTATATTCTGATCTTCCCGACCCTGATCTCTGCCATGGTTCCAATATCGATCAGGGGTGTGCGATCTTTCTCCGCGATATTGGTCAGAGGACCATCGGTGGATTTTTGCAGCCCCAATCTCTCCATGTCGCGGTAGCGCAGACGCAGAAGCGGCGCGTTGAGGGCATCGACAAGTCGGTACGGAAAGTAACGTTGCGCAATGGCGATTGTCGCGGTTGGAATTCCGAACATTTCCAGCGGGACGATGTTCACCGGCCCGCGCACAGACATGCCGACCTCAAGACCCTCCTCAGCGCATTCGAGCGCGATCTCGCCGGCTGAATTGCCAAAGCCGACGACAAGCACCCGGCCCCCGCCAAATGCCTTTGCATTGGCGAACTCCGAGGAATGCAAGATCTTCCCCGCGAAGCTCTCCTGGCCTTTCCAGACGGGCCTTATCGGGGCTTTGGAAAGCCCGGTCGCGATCACCACGGTTCGGGCGTCGAAGGCGTCTCCATCGATCGTCTCGACGATCCAGCCTTGCTCCCACCGGATACGCGTGACCGGTTTGCCAAACCGTACCCTGACATCGTTGGCGCGGGCATAGGTTTCGAGATAGTCGATTACCTGCAGCCGCGAGGGATATCTTGGAAACTCTCCCGGCATCGGCATTCCGGGCAGCCCTGAATGGGCCTTGGCGGTATGCAGATGCAGCCGATCATAGTGCCTTCGCCACGAGGCAGCCAGATTGTCTGCACTCTCGAGAATTAACGAGGAGCGGCCATTTTTCCTGAGCGCCGCCGCACAGGCAAGACCGGCGGGACCTGCTCCGACGATCACTGTGCCCGTATCGGTCATGAGCCCCTCCCGCCCATTTAACGTAGCCGAAGGGTACATCATTATCATGGTGTCAGACAGCCGCCTGAACGATCACGCAGACAGCGCTTTCCGCGCGCGGATATTTGCGCTCGGTCCTATTTCGCAAACAGGTTTTTGAGCTGCGGCGGCTGGCAGCGGAGATATTGATTGGCTGCCTTGACCTGCCCGCCGAGCTCGGCGGCTGCATGCCACGGCCAGCGAGGATCGTAGAGGATGGCTCGCGCAAGTGCGATGAGGTCTGCATCCCCGGTCGCCACGATTGCCTCGGCCTGCGTTGGCTCTGTGATCAGGCCGACGGCGATGACCGGCATTTTGACGGCACTCTTGATTGCTCGTGCGAGCGGCACCTGGTAGCTCGGGCTGATCGGGATCGCCTGGGAGGGATGCAGGCCGCCGCTCGATACGTGGATGGCGTTACAGCCCCGTGCTTCGAGCATCCTGGCAAATTCCACACTCTCGGAAATCTCCAGACCACCTTGGACCCAATCGGTCGCGGAAACGCGCATCGTCACCGGCCGATCGGAGGGAAAGGCATCCCTCACGGCATCGAGAACCTCCAGCGGAAAGCGGGCGCGGTTTTCCAGCGAGCCGCCATAGTCGTCGGTTCGCTGGTTCGACAAGGGCGACAGGAACTGGTGCAACAGATAGCCGTGAGCGCCATGGATCTGAACGGCATCAATGCCGATTTTCGCCGCCCGCCGTGCGGCAGCGGCAAAGGCATCGCGGACCCGCTTCATGCCATCGCGATCGAGCGCAGTTGGCGGCACGTAGTTCGGGTTGAAGGCAACGGCGGAAGGTGCCTCGGTCTGCCATCCGTTCGGATCGGTCGGCGCGAACTGACCGCCGCCTCTCCAGGGAACCTCGGTCGAGGCTTTGCGGCCGGCATGCGCCAACTGCACGGCAATTGGCATATCCGACCATTTCCTGATGCTTTCGAACGTACGGGCCATCGCGGCTTCGGAGGCGTCATCATAAAGGCCGACATCGGCAAAGGTGATGCGTCCTTCGGGAACGACAGCGGTTGCCTCAATGGTCAGAAGTGCGGCACCGGAAAGCGCCAACTGTCCAAGATGGATCAGATGCCAGTCCGTCATGCAACCGTCGACGGCCGAGTACTGGCACATGGGCGCGATCACGATACGGTTGGCGAGTTCAAGACTGCGCACGGTGAAAGGAGAAAACAGGACGGGTTGGGGCATGGCGTTCCTCGAAGCTGAATGCAGTTGTCTCGGTTTATAGCACTCTGTCGGCGTTTTAAGACGGTTAGCAGAGCCTCCGCGTGTCAGGAACTGTTCTTTGGTGTGGGTCCGCTTTTGCAAAAAAAGCCTCAGCGGAGCGGCTTTCTCCGATTGTTTCGCTATTGGAAAGAAAGTCTTCAGCAGAACCCCTGTTCAAGCCCAATGCGGCCAGGTGTACCAATGCGTCGACGGTGTTCCGTCTGCGAATGGCCAACGGCTCGCGATCGCTCCACCAGCCAAAGCGTCACCCGACATCTTTGCCGACAGGCTCGAAACGGCGAGCGAAGAGACGACCGCTATTCGCAGCCTATGGAGAATGAAGTGAGTAAAGATCTCATAACCCCGATGATGCGCGTACAAATCGAACTGGCCATCGCAAACGCGAGACATGATCCCCACGCTGTCCGATTGCTGGAGGCGGAGGCGAAACATCTGGCGTTGAGCGGCGCGGAGATCGATGCTGCAAAACGCGGAGGCAGCTTCGACCTGCTTGTCGATATCGCCGTGAAATGCGCACTGGCGATCGAAGCCGGCGACGACGAGGCAAGCATGGTCGCGAGTCGGCAACTGACGGCTTTCGGCGTTCCGGACATCGCATCGGAACTGCCCGCCCTCATCAGGAGACTGGACCTATCGCCCGCCAGATAAAAGATTGCCGTTCAGCGGCTTGACGCTATGGGACCGACAGATTGCGATCGGAATAAAAGCGTTTAAAGCTTGGTGCGGGACCGAGATTTTCACGAGAATGTGGCGCGCATGGATCGATGGCAGGCAATGAGGGTCTTCGTGAAGGTGGCGGAGGCCGAGAGCTTTGCAGATGCAGGACGGCAACTCCACATGAGCCCGCCGGCAGTCACACGCATCGTGTCCGCCCTGGAAGACGTCATTGGGACACGCCTCCTGACGCGCACGACCCGATCTGTCAAACTGACGGAAGCCGGTGCCCAGTATTTTGCTGACTGCCAAAGGCTTCTCGCCGATCTCTCGGAGGCGGAAGCCATCGCTGCCGGCGCCTACGGCAAACCGACAGGCACCCTCACCGTCACGACCTCGGCCATGTTCGGGACAATGTTCGTCCTGCCGCTGATGACCGAATATCTCGATCTCTACCCCGATGTCATCGGTCGCGGCCTGTTCGTCGACCGGGTTGTCAGCATGGTGGATGAGGGCATCGATGTGGCCATCCGAATCGGCCATCTGCCGGACTCGGGCCTCACCGCAACACGTGTCGGCCAGGTGAGACGTGTCATCTGCGGGTCGCCCATCTATTTTGAAAAGCACGGCGTCCCGATGAGCCCAAGCGATCTGTCGCGCCATCGCATCATCGCATCGACCAGTGCATGGACATCGCTCGAATGGCGTTTCGGCGTGCAGAAGAAGTCGACCGTGCGGGTCAATCCGCGCCTCTTCTGCAGCACCAATGAAGCTGCCATCTCGGCGGCGGCCTCCGGCTGGGGCCTGACGCGCGTCCTGTCCTATCAGATCGCACCGCAGCTCGAGTCAGGTGAACTGCGCACGATCCTGTCCGATTACGAGGAGGAAGCCCTGCCGATCCACGTCGTTCATCCGGAAGGCCGGCATGCTTCGGCAAAAGTACGGAGCTTCATCGATTTTGCGGTGGGAAAACTGAGGTCCAACAGGCACTTCAATTAGCAAAGGCCCGCGCATTCATCCCTGAATGCGCGGGCTCTCGTATAAGCGATTTTTACTTTGCGACCTTGCGGTCGAGGAAGTCGTGAATAAGCGGAGCCATTTCATCCAGCTTGTCTTCGAGGGCAAAATGGCCGGTGTCGAGGAGATGCATTTCGGCGTCCGGAAGATCACGCAGGTAAGGATGTGCACCGTCTTCGGGGAAGATCTTGTCGTTCTTGCCCCAGACGATCAGCGTCGGCGGCTTGCGTTCGCGGAAGAAGGCTTGAAACTGCGGATAGAGCGGGACATTCGTGCCGTAATCGTGGAAGAGATCGAGCTGGATATCCTTGTTGCCGGGACGGTCGAGCAGGGCCTGATCGTGAACCCAGTTGTCGGGGCTGATGCGGGTGAGGTCCTTGACGCCGTCCGTGTACTGGAACTTGGTGGTCTCGAGGACCACAAGGTTGGACAGGGCCTCGCGCTTTTCCTTGGAGTCATCGGCCCAGTAAGCCTTGATCGGATCCCAGAACTCTCGCAGGCCTTCTTCATAGGCGTTGCCGTTCTGGACGATCAGCCCGGTCACCCGTTCCGGATGCTTGAGAGCCAGACGGTAGCCGACCGGTGCGCCATAATCCATGACATACATGGCATATTTCTCGGCGCCGAGTTCGTTCATGAGCGTATCGACCATGTCTGCGTAATGGGCGAAAGTGTAAGCGAACTTGGTGTGATCGGGTGCATCACTCTGACCGAAGCCCGGATAGTCAGGCGCGATGACGTGATAGCGATCCGCGAGCAGCGGAATGAGATTGCGGAACATGTGCGAGGATGTCGGGAAGCCGTGCAGAAGCAGGACGACCGGACCATCAGACGGACCGGCTTCACGATAGAACATGTTGACGCCATCGATCTTGGCCGAACGATAGTGCACGGTCACCGGCGCCTGCTCGGTGATCGCAGCCTGCTTGGCAGGAGCGGCGACGGCTTGGGAAAGGGGAGCAAAGCTGACGGTTGCCAGCATCAGGGAAAGGATCAGTCTGTTCATCTCAGTTCTCCGTTTTGACAAATTCGCCAACAGCCCTTGCTGGCCTGGGACCAACAATAGCCATTCACCGGAATCCGTTAATCTGCAGAATGCGGAAGGTATTATTCCACTTGTGGGAATAATTGCAGCCTGGCAGGAATTGCACCGCAACTGTTGATGATGTCAGAACGCTCTGCGCATATGCAGACCGGCTAACTGTTTCTTCACGCGGGGCGGATAGTGCAAGCTGATGATGATCTGTTCTGAGGGCATGATGACCTTGGCTGACACGGAAGCAATGTTGCAAATGGCGCAGCTGATGGACGTTGCGGGCGTCATGGTTGCGGTCTACGACCAGGACGACCGGCTGCGTTTTGCCAATCGCGCGTTTCGCGATGCCTGGGTTGTCACAGAAGAGGAACAGCCCCTCTGGGCCGAGCTGATGCGGCGCAACTTTCACGCCCGCCGCGGAACGATCATTGCCGCGACCGACTTTGAGAGCTGGCTGTTGTCAACGCTTGCCCGCCGAGGAAAAAGCGGGTTTCGCGCTTTTGAGACCGACCTTCATGATGGCCGTTGGTTATGGATGACCGAAACCATGCAGGCCAATGGCTGGATGCTGTGTATTGCGAGCGACGTGACATCGATCCGCTCCGATCAGAGGACGCTGCGGCAAGATCGCGACAGCGCAATCAAGGCCGCCCAGACCGACGAGCTCACAGGCATCCCGAGCAGACGTTTCGTGATGTCAAAGCTCGAGGAACTGGTGCGCAATTATGGGCACCAGCCCGAGAAGGTCGGTTGCCTCGCAGTTCTCGACATCGACAATTTCAAATATATCAATGACCGCTTCGGCCATACTGCGGGCGATGCCGTTCTCAAGGATTTCGCCGCTACTCTGCAGAGCATGGTGCGCAAGACCGATATTCTCGGCCGCGTGGGCGGCGAGGAATTTGTTCTGGTTCTTCCGAACACGGCTCCCGAGGAAGCGGCAGAAATCGTCAATCGCATGCTGGTTGCCGTCAGACAGTCCCGTCCGCTGGCCGACCAACTCAGCTTCCGCTACAGTTTTTCCGCAGG
The DNA here is from genome assembly GCA_039725955.1 of Sinorhizobium sp. B11. NCBI lineage: Bacteria > Pseudomonadati > Pseudomonadota > Alphaproteobacteria > Hyphomicrobiales > Rhizobiaceae > Sinorhizobium > Sinorhizobium sp. B11. The sequence continues at coordinate 446,981 of CP091033.1, read as the reverse complement.
CATTGCCTGTGTCATGAGCGGAGACTATGCCAATGATATCTATCGCAGGGCCGACCTGGCGCTCTATGCGGCCAAGATGAGGGGTCGCGACCAGATCAGCATCGATCCCCACGCGCACCCGCTTGGGCGACAGAAATCATAGACAAGCCTGCCAGTCGGGCCATAAGCCAGGGAATTCCAATGGTCGAAAAGATTGCGCCCACCTCGCCCACCGCACCCTCCTCGGCCACACACGTAAACCACAGCACCTCCATCGGCTCCGAACCCGACAATGCCTGGGTCGCCGAGCGACAGGCAAAGATCACCGCCGGCAGTGGAAAAAAAGACGAGCATCATTCCGCTGACAGCGACGAAGACCGTATCGATGCGGATGATGATCCGGCAGCGGGCCGGCATCTGGACCATCATTCCACCCACCCCCATGTCGAGGCCCCTGATCCGGACGAAGAACGTCTTTCCGGTGAGAGCGAGCGCATCGGCAGCGGCAACCTGGATGAAGATGTCCCGTTCGGCGACCACGTCGGCTATCTGTAAGTGATTGCGTTCGCACACTAACAAGGCCGCAGCGCCAGGCTTCGACCAAAAGCCGGCTCATCATCGGCCATCGTACGTCGATCTTCTGCAACTTCGCTCAAGATCAAAGCAATTGCGCAAACCTTTTCCCACTTGACAAGTCTGTTGAGAAAAGCTTTTCTCATCGCAAGCTCGATGGGAGGGGTTGCTGGAGACAACAGGAGAAAAAAGAGGCCGGATTACCATTCATGACGTCGCGGCGGCAGCTGGAATCAGCATCTCGACGGCATCGAAGGCACTCAACGATACAGGCCGGATGGGACTGGAAACGCGCGAGCGGGTCAAGCGCATAGCGGCAGAGATCGGATACAGACCGAACGCTTTGGCGAGAGGGCTGCTCAGCAAGCGCAGCTTCACGATCGGGCTTCTTACCAACGATACCTATGGTCGCTTTACCCTGCCGGTCATGGCCGGCATATCGGATGCTCTCGTTGATCACGGCGTTTCGGTTTTCCTGTGCGCGATCGAGGAGGATCCGGCACTTGGTCAGATTCATGTGGAGGCGATGCTCGACAAACAGGTCGACGGCATTATCGCCACCGGAAAGCGTCTGGACAGACGGCTGCCGATCGACCTGTCGAATTTGAACGTGCCCGTCGTCTACGCCTTCACGGAGGGAGCGCCGGGAACCGTGACGTTCAGTTCTGATGATGCGCAGGGCGCGCGGCTTGCCATCGAATGGCTGGCAAAGCTCGGGCGCAAGCGGATCGTGCATGTCACCGGACCTGAGAATTTCTTTTCGGTGCGTGAGCGTGCCGATGCCTATCGTAAGGTTGCGGGAGAGGAGCGGCCGGTTCTGTTTGGAGCATGGTCGGAAAGCTGGGGCCACGAAGCCGTCGCAAGATTGTGGAGCGGCAGCGGCGAAAAGCCCGACGGCATCTTCTGCGGCAACGACCAGATTGCGCGCGGCGTCATCGATGCGCTGCGCGAGCGCGGCATCCGGGTGCCGCAGGATGTTTCGGTCGTCGGCTTCGACAACTGGGAGATTGTCGCCGGCCAGACGCGCCCGCCGCTGACGACGGTCGATATGGAATTGAAGGAACTGGGGCGGCAGGCCGGATTGACGGTTCTGGCGCTTGCGGAGGGACGTCCGGTGGAGCCTGGCATCAGGAAACTGCCGTGCCGTCTCGTCGTGCGGCAGTCATGCGGGGGAGACACCCTCGGAATATAGCAACGGCGCGAAGGAGACGCGCCTTATTGGGAGGAGAGCCATGATGAAGCGTCTATTGGTGGCAACCAGCCTTGCCACACTCTGCCTGGTTTCGACAGCTTCTGCTGCCGAAAAGATCGAAATGTGGGTCCGCACCGGTATCGGCGATGCCTTCAACAAGGTCGTCGAGTCCTATAATGCGAGCCATGAAAACAAGGTCGTCACCACCGAAGTGCCCTTCGGCGAACTGGTGCAGAAATATGCAACGGCAATCGCCGGCGGCCAGGCGCCCGATGCCCTGTCGATGGACCTGATCTACACACCGGCCTTTGCCGCGGCAGGTCAGCTCGAAGACCTGACGGACTGGGCCAAGAGCCTGCCCTATTTCAATTCGCTGTCGCCGTCGCATGTCAAGCTCGGCACCTATCAGGACAAGATCTACGGCCTGCCGCTTTCAGTCGAAACCTCTGTCTTCGCCTGGAACAAGGACCTCTACAAGAAGGCCGGTCTTGACCCCGAAAAGGCGCCCGCGACCTGGGAGGAAATCGAGGCGAACGCTGAAAAGATCCGCAAGCTCGGCGACGATACCTATGGCTTCTACTTCTCGGGCGGTGGCTGTGGCGGCTGCATGATCTTCACCTTCACGCCACTCGTCTGGGGTGCCGGCGCCGATATCCTTTCGGAGGATAGCAAGACCGCGACGCTCGATACTCCACAGATGCGCAAGGCGGTCGGCTTCTATCGCGATATGGTGAAAAAGGATCTCGTTCCGGCAAGTGCAGCAAGCGACAATGGTACGAGCTTCCTGAGCTTTACCAACGGCAAGATCGGCCAACAGAGCCTCGGCGCCTTTGCCATCGGTACGCTGGTCACCAAGTATCCGGATATCAACTTCGGCGTGACATTGATCCCCAGCGTCGACGGCAAGACTTCGTCCTTTGCCGGCGGCGACAATTTCGTCATCACCAAAGGCACGAAGAAGATCGATGCGGTCAAGGAATTCCTCGAATACATCTATTCGATGGACGGCCAGAAAGTCCTGGCGAAATACGGCAGCCTGCCGACACGCGGCGATATTGCCGACCAGGTGCTTGCCGGGCTCGACCCCCGCATGCAGGTGGGCCTGAAGGCAATCGCTGTGGCCAAGACACCCTACACGCTGCAGTTCAATGATCTGATCAACAGCGCCAACGGACCTTGGGCGACCTTCACCAACGCAGCAATCTTCGGTGACGACGTCGATGGCGCATTCTCGAACGCCCAGTCCGAGATGCAGTCCATCATCGACAGCGGCCAATAACTCTCCCGGCCGTGGCCGGGGGACGGTGGCAGTTCCCCGGCCGATTCAAAGCTAGAAGACCTTATAAAATGCGGAGGTTTCGATGACCGGTTCCGGTCCTCAGCGCACGCGCGCTGTCCGAAAACGGCGAAGGTCGCAATGGCGCGGCTTTCTCTACATTGCGCCCGCCATGGCGCTCGTCATCGTCTTCTTCGTCATGCCCGTGCTGTTCACCGGCTGGATGAGCCTGCACAACTGGCCGCTGATGGGCGCCTCGCGCTGGATTGGTTTTGCCAACTATACCCGCATGTGGAACGACAGCCGCTTTATGGCGGCTCTGAATTTCACCGCCTACTACACCGTCATCGTGACCATCGCGATCTTTGCGATCGCCTTCCCGCTGGCAATATTCGTCGAAAAGGAACGCCGCTTCGTCAGCACCTACCGGACGATCATCTTCCTGCCCGTCGTGGTGGGACTGGCGACGGCATCGCTTCTGTGGGTCTGGCTTGCCAATGTCGATAGCGGCTTCTTCGGCCCCGCCCTTCGCGCGCTCGGCCTCGTGGAGCGAAGCCCCAATATCATGGCGAGCTTCGATACCGCCTTCGCAACCATCATCGTCATGGTCGTCTGGAAGATCGCGGGCTTTACCATGATCATCCTGTTGACCGGACTTCAGGCCATTCCGTCAGAATTGACCGAGGCCGCCCGCATCGATGGCGCCGGCCGCTGGCAGCGCTTCCGGCATCTGACTCTGCCGCTGATGCGCAAAACGATTGCGCTAGCGCTGATCGTCTCGGTCACCGGGTCAATCCTTGCCTTCGACCAGTTCTACATCATGACCTCCGGTGGACCGCAGAACAAGATGATCTCGGTCGTCTACTACATCTTCAACCAGTCCTTCGTATCCTTCAATCTGGGCTACGGGTCCGCCCTGTCGATCGCTCTTCTGGCGATCCTGGTTGCGATATCCATCGTCCAGCTCTGGCTGCTGCGCGTCGGGGAGGAACGCTGATGATCTCCTCACGGGAACGCCGCGCCCGCAAGCGCTTTAGGTCGCAATCGGCCTATCATGTCGCCGGGATCGCCATTTCGGTCTTCTTCCTGGCGCCCTTCATCATCACGCTCTTTGCCTCCTTCCGGCACGGTACGGAGTCGAGCCTGCCGCCGCTGCCGCTATGGCCGACGACAGGTGTCAGCTTCGATGCCTATGCACTGCTCGATACGTTCGGCGCCGGCATCTGGCGGCACATGATCAACTCGCTCTTGGTTTCGCTGGCAACGGTACTGCTGACGGTCGCCGTCAGCCTGCTCGCTGGCTATGGCTTCTCTCGCTACCGCTTCCCACTGAAAAATGCCCTCTTCGTGCTGATCATCGCAACGCTGATGATCCCGTTCCAGTCGATCCTGACGCCGCTCTTCATCATCCTGGCAAAGCTCGGCCTCAACAATTCGCTGCTGGGGCTGACCCTCGTCTATGTCACGCTGCAACTTCCCTTCTCCGTCTTCATGATGCGCAACGCCTTCGACGCGGTGCCGAAGGAGATCGAGGAAGCCGCCCGCATCGACGGTGCCCGGGACCTGCGACTGCTGATCCGTGTTCTCTTGCCGCTGGTCCTGCCGGGCATTGCGACAGTCGCGATCTTTGCCTTCCTCAATGCCTGGAACGAGTTCCTCGCCGCCCTCGTGCTGCTCTCCAGCAACGAGAAATACACGCTTCCCGTCCTGATGACGGCGGTGCGCGCCGGACGCCTCGGCGCCATCAACTGGGGCGCGGTCCAGGCCGGCGTCGTCGTCATGACGATCCCCTGCCTGATCGTCTTCCTGCTCCTGCAACGCTACTACATGCGCGGGCTGATGGCCGGCGCGGTGAAATGATGACCTTTCAACAAAAATGGATGAAGCCATGAACCAGCTGAAAAGAGATCGCCAGTTCCGTCCCCTGCCCGTGCCAAGTGTCGAATTGCAGGGGCTGTTTGGCGATCGCCAGGACGCGATCTGCGATTCCACCGCCGAAACGCTGCTCGACCGCTGTGTCGAGGCCGGCATGCTGCAGGCAATCGACGTGACGCAGCCGAGCCCTGGCGTCGTCATTCCGATCGGTCCCTGGGGCGGCACGACACAGATGTTCTGGGACAGCGACCTCGGCAAGTCGATCGAGACCGTTGCCTATTCACTCTACCGTCGGCCCAATCCGCAACTCGAGGCCCGCGTCGACCAGATTATCGACATGTATGAGAAACTCCAGGACAAGGACGGCTATCTGAACGCCTGGTTCCAACGCGTACAGCCCGGCCGGCGCTGGACGAACCTGCGCGATCATCACGAGCTCTATTGCGCCGGACACCTGATCGAAGGCGCCGTCGCCTATTACCAGGCGACCGGCAAGAAGAAGCTGCTCGACATTATGAGCCGTTATGCCGATTACCTGATCACGGTCTTCGGCCACGGCCCCGGCCAGTTCCCCGGCTATTGCGGACACGAAGAGGTAGAACTTGCGCTGGTCAAGCTGGCGCGTGTCACCGGCGAGAAGAAATATCTCGACCTCTCGAAGTTCTTCATCGACGAGCGCGGCACCGAACCGCATTTCTTCACCGACGAGGCTGCCCGCGACGGTCGCAGTGCTGCCGATTTCCACCAGAAGACCTATGAATATGGCCAGGCGCATCTGCCGGTGCGCGAACAGAAGAAGGTCGTCGGCCATGCGGTGCGCGCCATGTATCTCTATGCCGGCATGGCCGATATCGCGACCGAATACAACGATGATCCGCTGACATCAGCACTCGAGACTCTCTGGGACGACCTGACGACCAAGCAGATGTATGTCACCGGCGGTATCGGCCCGGCCGCCTCCAACGAAGGCTTTACCGACTATTACGACCTGCCGAACGAAAGCGCCTATGCCGAGACCTGCGCCTCCGTCGGCCTGGTCTTCTGGGCGAACCGCATGCTCGGCCGCGGTCCAAATCGTCGTTACGCCGATATCATGGAGCAGGCGCTCTACAACGGTGCCATGGCCGGTCTGTCGCTCGACGGCACGCGCTTCTTCTACGAGAACCCGCTGGAAAGTGCCGGCAAGCATCACCGCTGGATCTGGCACCATTGCCCTTGCTGCCCGCCGAACATTGCCCGCCTGCTCGCCTCCGTCGGCTCCTATATGTATGCGATCGCCGAAGACGAGATTGCCGTCCATCTCTACGGGGAAAGCAAGGCGCGTTTCGATCTTGCCGGCGCCAAGGTCGAGCTTTCCCAGCAGACCCGCTATCCCTGGGATGGCGCGATCCATTTCGATGTGGCGCTCGACCATCCCGCCCGTTTCGCGCTGTCGCTACGCATACCGGAATGGGCCGAAGGTGCGGCGCTCTCCGTCAACGGCGAAAAGCTCGATCTGCAATCCGTCGTCATCGATGGTTATGCGCGTATCGAGCGCGATTGGAAGAGCGGCGACAAGGTGGATCTCTCGATCCCGCTGACCACCCGTAAGCTCTTTGCCAACCCGCTGGTCCGCCAGGATGCCGGCCGCACGGCGCTGATGCGCGGTCCGCTCGTCTATTGCGTCGAGGAGACCGACAATGGCGAGGGGCTGAATGGCATTACCCTTTCCGCCGATGTCTCGCAGGCGAAGACATCAGAAATTGCAGGCCTTCGCGGGGCAGTCGCTCTCGACCTTCCTATCAGCCGCGACGCGGCCGATTGGGGCGCCGCGCTCTACCGTACGTCTCCGCCTGCCGCAAAACAGGCGAGCGCGCGTTTCGTGCCCTATCCTTTCTGGGACAATCGCGAACCGGGCGAGATGCTCGTCTGGGTCAGAGCCGGCGAGGCGCGCGGTGAATAAAATGGCGGATACGGGCGTCGTGCTGACCGAAATTCGCAAGAGTTTCGGCAATCTGGAAGTCATCCACGGCATCGACCTGACCATATCGGAGGGGTCGTTCGTCGTCTTCGTCGGTCCCTCCGGATGCGGAAAATCGACGCTGCTGCGCATGATCGCCGGGCTGGAGGATGTCACCGACGGCGAGATCGAGATCAAGGGACGTAACGTCACCGATCTGGACCCCTCTGATCGCGGCATCGCCATGGTCTTTCAGTCTTATGCGCTCTATCCGCATATGAGTGTGCGCGACAATCTCGCCTTCGGCCTGAAAATGGCGCGGACGCAGGCCTCGGAAATCGAGGCCCGCGTCAAGGCGGCCTCGGCGATCCTGAAGATCGACCATCTGCTTGACCGCCGACCGGGCCAGCTATCCGGTGGACAGCGGCAGCGCGTGGCGATCGGCCGTGCGATCGTCCGAAAGCCGGAGGTCTTTCTTTTCGATGAGCCGCTGTCGAACCTCGATGCAGAATTGCGGGTCTCCATGCGCATCGAGATCGCCAGGCTCCACCGTGAGCTCGGCAATACGATGATCTACGTCACGCACGACCAGACCGAGGCAATGACGCTTGCCGACAAGATTGTCGTGCTGCGTGACGGGCATATCGAACAGGCGGGAACACCGCGCGAGATCTACGAAAGACCCAATAATGTCTTTGTTGCCGGCTTCATCGGTTCGCCGCGCATGAATCTGCTGGAGGCAAGCTGGGCAGGTGACGGCAGCATTCTGGTGGCCGGCAACCGCATTCGTTCGCCGATCGGCGGCGCGGGCCTGACGGCAGGGCAGAAGATCACGCTCGGCGCACGGCCGGAACATCTGAGCATTGCCGAACCGCGGGATGGGGTCCTGGCGGCAAGGGTTGATTTCGACGAATATCTCGGCGGGACTCAATTCCTCTATTGCCAGCTTGGCGACAGTCAGCCTCTGACTGTCGAATATAGAGGATCTGGCGACATCGCGACCGGCAGTCAGCTCGCTTTCGTCTGTGATCCTGCCCACCTGCATATCTTCAGCGCCGATGGCACGCGGCTCGACAAATAAATGCCGGCAGAGCTAGGCTGCATTTCCTGTTCGTTCGAGCCGACGCCCTAAACTTGAGGCACCGTCCGATCGGGATAAAGTCTTTCGCTGGAGGGCAGCTCTCGCCTGTCGCGTTGCATTGATCGTTTTCCTGGATTTCGAGGCTTCGTCCCTCAGCAAGAAAAGCGTTCCTATCGAGGTTGCCTGGGTGTTCGAGGACGGACGCTCGCACTCGACCTTGATCCGGCCTGCCCCCGACTGGGACGATTGGGCTGCGGATGCGGAAGCAATCCACGGGATTCCGCAAGCGCTGCTCGCGTCGCAGGGCGTGCCGGTGGAACAGGTCGCCGGCGAAATGATCGAGGTTTTGACCGGCCATGATCTCTATGCGAGCGCGCCGTCATGGGATGGAAAATGGCTCAGCGTTCTCCTGCGCGCCGCAGGCTTTCCGCGCCATGCTCTCAGGCTCGGCAAGTCACGTGATGCCTTTATGGCCACGGCGCGCGAATTGACAGGAGCGACTGTCACCGAGACAGAGCTGTCGAAGCTCATTGACGGTATCGTCGAGGAAAGCAAGGCGGCAATCCCGGCGCATCGCGCATTGGCAGACGCCACGCTTGAGCTTACCCGATGGAAGCTTGTCCGCGAGGCCGCCCAAAAGCGGATGGCGACAGGCAGGTAGACGTCAGCGCTTGTGAAAGCTTTCGGTGACCCAGCGTGCAAAATCCGCGGCCGGAGGTGGAAGGCGGTCGAAGCTGCGGGTCACCAGCCAATAGGCGCCGTTCGGCACAGCGAGATCGAAAAGCTGTCGTAAACGGCCACCCCGGATTTCCTCCTCTGCAAAGGCTTCATCAAGGAGCGCAACGCCCTGGCCGCGCAGCGCCGCCTGCAACACGAGGCCGTCATCGGCATAGACCGGCCCCCTCGCCGTCTCGGGCATGGCAAGGCCAGCCGCCCGAAACCACCGGCTCCAGGCGTCGCGGGTTTCCTCATGCAAAAGCCCATACGCAAAGATGTCATGCGGAGAGGAGATCGGCGTGCCACGCTCCAGAAGATCGGATGCGATCACCGGCACCATGCGGACATCGATCAGGTGCCGGCTTTCCGTTCGTGGCCATGCAGTGACGGTGGCGCTGTGCCTGATCGCGATCTGCGCCTGCCCGGTACGAAATTCGATCGTCCTCGGATCGGCATCGAGCAAGATCTCGACGTCAGGGTGACGTTTGCGGAATTCCGGCAGTCGTGGCACCAGCCAGCAAGCGGCAAAGGAAGGCTCGACGCTGACTTTCAGATCCGCAGACATTGAAGCTCCGCGGATATCCTCCAGGCACTCATCGATCCGGTCAAAGGATGGAGTGAGCATGGCAAGCAGTTTCCGTCCGCTTCCCGTCAGCAGAACACTGCGATGACGCCGCTCGAAAAGCGGCTCACCCAACAGTTGCTCCAACTCGCGGATCTGCCGGCTGACGGCCGCCTGCGAGATGAACAGTTCCTCCGCCGCAAGCGTGAAGCTTTCGAGCCGGCCGGCAACCTCGAAGCTGCGCAATGCCGTCAGGGGAAGCCTGCCGCGTTTCATCCCATAACCTCAAGTTATCCGAAACCGACGATAAGCTCGTTTGAACACTGGGCGCAAGAGGAGGAGAACACTGGCGAAAGGAGAAACGCCATGTGGAAGCAAATCATTGCCGTAGTGATGGATGCGCTTCGTCTCGTCACCTACACATCTGATGGCAGCAACAACCGACGCCGTCGGAATACCTGAACGCTCACGCAGTTTATCGGGATTTTCGCGCATTCATAATCCTGCGCTGGGGTCTATATAGACCTCTCCCATTTGAGAAGCAGGAGCATGATGATGCAGAAGCGCAAACTCGGCAGCCAGGGACTTGAAGTATCGGCCATCGGCCTCGGATGCATGGGAATGAGCCAGTCCTACGGCCCGGCGGATGAAACGGAATCCATCGCCACCCTTCACCGCGCCATCGAGCTCGGCTGCACCTTTCTCGACACGGCAGAGGTCTACGGCCCCTACAGGAATGAGGAATTGCTCGGCCGTGCGCTGAAGGGTCGCCGCAACGAGGTGACGCTCGCCACCAAATTCGGCTTTCGCCTGAAGGATGGCAAGCAGGTCGGCACCGAGCGCGACAGCCGGCCACAAACCATTCGCAGCGCCGTCGAGGGCTCGCTCAAGCGTCTTGCCACCGACCACATCGATCTCATCTACCAGCACCGCGTCGACCCGGCTGTCCCGATGGAGGACGTCGCTGCTACCGTTGCCGAACTCGTCAAGGAAGGCAAGGTTCGCTATTTCGGGCTTTCCGAAGCCGGTGTCGCCAATATCCGCCGCGCTCATGCCGTCTTGCCCGTCTCAGCCGTTCAGAGCGAATATTCGCTGTGGGAACGCAATTTGGAAGCCGACGTCATCCCCGTTTTGAAGGAACTCGGCATCGGTCTCGTGCCCTTCAGCCCACTCGGCCGAGGCTTCCTGACCGGAGAGGTCAAGCGCGCCGAGGATTATCCGGAAGGCGATTTCCGCCGTGGCGATCCACGCTATCAGGGCGAAAATTACGACGCCAATGTTCGCGCGGCCGAGGCCGTCCGCTCCGTTGCATCCTCGCTCCGAGTCAAGCCCGGCCAGGTGGCGCTCGCCTGGATCCTCCACAAGGGCAGCGATTTCGTGCCGATCCCCGGCACCAAACGCCGCGCCTATCTGGAAGACAATATCGCAGCTGCCTCCATCGCGCTTAGCGCCGAACACATGAAGGCGCTCGATGAAGCGCTTGCCCCCGGCAAGGTTTCCGGCAAGCGCTACAACGACACGATCATGGCGACGATCGACCGCTGAGGGTAGTCAGGCGTCGATATCGGTCGACAGCGTGATCTCCTTCTGTGCTTCCAGCTCGGCAAGCCGCTCGCCCAGAGCCTTGCGGATCGACTGATAGGTCGTGCTGCCAAGCGCAAGTCTTTTGGGTGCCGGTTGTTTTTCGGCCGCCGCGATCATCGCGTCGGTCATCTTCACCGGATCGCCCAGGATCTTGAACGAGCCGCCGGCAATTGCCCTGCGCACCTGGCCGGCCGGCGTGTCCTCGTAGACATCCATCTGCGGCGGCCTGACGAGACCGGCGCCGAAATCCGTGCCCGCCGGTCCCGGTTCGGCAATGGTGATGTCGATGCCAAAGGAAGCAACTTCCTGCGCTACCGCCTCGATGAAACCTTCGATCCCCCATTTGGTCGCGTGATAGAGGCTGAAATTCGGATAGGCGATCTGTCCGCCTTCCGAAGCGACCTGCAGGATGCGACCCCCGCCCTGCTGACGCAGATGCGGCAAGGCCGCGCGGATCACCTGGATGGAGCCAATCAGGTTGGTATCGATCTGATGACGGATCTGCGCATCGCTCACCTCTTCTGCAGCGCCAAACAGGCCGTAGCCGGCATTGCTGACGACGACGTCGATGCGCCCCATCTGCTGAAAGGTGGCGTCGACGACTGCACGAACGGCCCGGTCGTCGGTGACGTCCAGGTTTGCGACCCAGAGCCGTTCGCCATACTGCGCCTCAAGGTCAGCCAGGGCCTCCCGCTTTCGCAGGGTGGCGGCCACCCGATCGCCGCGCGCCAGCAGCTTCTCGGTCATGATCCGGCCGAAACCCGAGGATGTGCCCGTGATGAACCATGTCTTCGTCATCGTCTCTACCTTTCTGATGCCGCTGGATCGCGGCTTGATGACAGCAAAGATAGAGGTGATTATTGATGTGATAATCCGTTCAAACTTGCATGAGTTGTTGAAAAATACCCATGAGTTACCGGCCGACACTTGATGATCTCAACGCCTTTGCGGCAATCGTCACATACCGCAGCTTCCGCAGGGCGGCCGGTGAACTTGGCTTATCGCCTTCGACGCTGAGCCACATGATGCGCAACATGGAGGCGCGCATGGGCGTGCGCCTGCTGCATCGCACGACACGCAGCGTCGCAGTCACCGAAGCCGGCGAAATGCTTCTCGACAGGCTGAAGCCCGTGTTGCGGGATCTTGATCTGGCGCTCGACGCAGTCGGCGAATTCAGCGGTCAGCCAAGTGGCACTCTGCGCATCAATGCCAGCGAGATTGCGGCCCGAGTGCTGATGAATACGGCCATCCCTCTTTTTCTCGAACGTTATCCCGCGATATCGCTCGATGTGGTGACCGAAAACCGGCTGGTGGATATTGTCAGCGAAGGTTTCGACGCCGGCATCCGCCTGCGAGAATCCGTACCGCTCGATATGGTCGCTGTAGAATTCGGGGGAGACGCACGCTTCCTTGCGGTTGCCGCACCCACCTATCTGAGAAATCACAAATCACCGATAACACCGGAGGATCTGAGGCATCACCGCTGCATTCGCCTGCGCATGCCGAGTGGCAAGCTCTATCGCTGGGAGTTTGAAAAACACGGACAGGAAGTGACCATGGAGGTGTCTGGCGCACTGACGCTCGATCATGTGGGACTGATGGCGGAGGCGGCTGCGAAGGGTCTTGGCATTGCGTATGTGGCGGAAAGGGTTGCCCGGCCCTATCTTGCCAGCGGCGCACTGGTCTCCGTTCTTGACGACTGGTGTCCGCCGATACCCGGTCTCTGCCTCTACTATTCCGGTCATAGGCACGTGCCGCAGAGTCTGCGCGCCTTTATCTCCGTCCTGACGGAAGTGGAACGGCACAGCGGCTAGCGCACCGTTCCTGGGCCATCACTGCTGCCCGGTCTGCCTTGCCTGTTCCGCAGAACGGTAGCGGGCCGGTGTTATGCCCCGTCGTGCCTTGAAAGCCTTGCCAAAGGCAGCTTCGGATTCATAACCGACCTCTGCAGCAATATCTGCAACCGTTCGCCGCGTCCGGAGCAGCAGGTCGCTCGCCAGCATCATCCTGATATCGGTCAGGAATGCGCCGACCGTCATTCCGGCGCGCTCGCGAAATTGCCGGGCGTAGGTTGCCCGCGACATGGCCGAATGGCGGGCAAGATCATCAATCGTCCAGGCAAGGGCCGGCGAGGACATTATCGCCACTGCGGATTTGCCAAGCCTGGCATCGCCAAGCAACTGCAACAGTCCCGCCGATGCGATGGGAGAGGCCTTGCCCGCCCTTACCGCCATGATGAAGAGCGAGAGACAAGTCGCGGTGATAATCGCCAATGCTCCCGGCTTCTCTTCAGCTGTTTCCCTGTAGAGCATGGCAACAAGCGTCTTCAGCATTTCCTCCGATTCCGCAGCGAGCGATACGTGAAAGACGTCAGGCAGGCTGTCGAGCAGCAAGGCTGCCGATCCTGGAGCGCAATCAAAATGACCGCAGAGCAGGTCGACATCGGCCTCGCCTTGACCATTTTCGCGCAAGGGCAACATACCGCCCGTCGTAACGCGCAGCGGCTGCATTTCTCCGCGTGGCCGCAAACCGATAATCGCATGCGCGTCGCCGCGCGGCAGCAGCAGAAAATCGCCGGAGCGCAAGGTGATTTCACGACCGGAGCCGAGGCGAATGAGACAGTCGCCGCCCAGGATCAGATGAAACGGCAACGTACCTGCTGCAACGGGTTCGTGATCGATATGAAACGCGCCTTGCAGCCGGCAGCGAATGTCGAGCGTTGGCTGTAGGCGGGCAAGTTCAATGAGGCGGCTTAAAACATCCATGAGACGATCGCGCTAGAAAATGACCTTCCTGAGCATTCAAAGTATCGGCCCTTGCGGTCATAGTCATTTCCGGCAGCAGAGGCAATCACGCCGGTGCTGATTTCAGATGGAGTGACTTTCATGTTGGACTGGAAGGAATATCGCAGCGAACTCTTCGGCCGGATCGGCGAACTCTCCAAAATCGCGCCCGAAACCATCAAAGGCTACCAGACCCTTTCGACGGCCGGGCAGAAGACAAATCACCTCGACGCCAAACAGCGCGAACTGATAGCTCTTGCCGTCGCTGTTACCGTTCGTTGCGATGGCTGTATCGTCGTGCATACAACCGAAGCCCAGAAGCTTGGCGCCACGAAGGAAGAAATTGCCGAAGCCCTCGGCGTTGCAATTTCTGTCAATGCAGGCGCTGCTCTTGTCTATTCGGCTCGCGTCATGGACGCTGCCGACGCTATTGCTAAGTGACGACCACCTGCACTGCCGGTGGGGCGTAGCGCCCGCCGGATCAGCCCGGAGAAACGAAAATGTCGCTGCCCCGCATACCCGCTGCATTCTTTGGCATTGTTCTCGGCGTTGTCGGGCTCGGCAACAGTTGGCGCGCTGCCTCTGCCGTCTGGCCCGTCTCGCCTGGTATAGGCGAGGCGATCAGCCTGCTCGGCTTCGCCATCTGGCTGCTCCTCGTTCTCCTCTACGCAGCAAAATGGCTCATCGCGCCGAAGGAGGCGATGGCCGAGCTTGAGCATCCCATACAGTGCTGCTTTGTCGGGCTGATCGGTGTTGCGACCATGTTGGCAGGAGTTGCTATACTTCCTTATTCGCATATCGCGGCCGAAGCGCTGGCAATGGTCGGATTTGCCGTCACCCTGTTTTTCCTGCTGTGGCGAACCGGGCTTCTGTGGCGTGGCGGACGTGATCCGGTCACCAACACGCCGGTCCTCTATCTGCCAACGGTTGCCGGCTCCTTCGTCACCGCTATTGCGGCAGGTACGCTTGGTTATGCCGATTGGGGCCAGCTCGCCTTTGGCGCAGGGTTCTTCTCGTGGCTGGCGATCGAATCCGTGCTGCTGCACCGGCTGTTGATGGCCCCGGAACTTGCCGCTCCCCTTCGGCCAACTCTTGGCATCCAGATTGCCCCGCCTGCCGTTGGCAGCGTAGCTTATCTCAGCGTCACCGGCGGTGCGCCCGATATGTTCGTGCATGCAATGTTCGGCTACGCCATTCTGCAGGTTCTGATTGTCGGCCGTCAGCTGCCCTGGATCATGCAGCAGCCCTTCGCAGGCTCATACTGGGCCTTCACCTTCGGCCTGACGGCGCTTTCGACTGCCGGCTTGCGTCTGATGGGACATGGCGACACTGGAGCGATCAGCCATCTTGCGCCGGTGATCTTCATCCTGGTCAATATCGCACTTGCGCTTATCGCGATCGGCACACTGTGGCTGCTGCTTAAAGGCAAGCTCCTTCCCGCTCCCGTCCGGGCCTGAAAGCCCGAACGATTTCAGGTCCTTGCCAGCTCCTGCTGCAGATCGACCACCGCCTTGATCGGCAGGTGGTCGGACGCCATGCGGGCGAGCGGAGTGTCATGCACCTCCACTGCGGAGATGATCCCTTTCCGGTTGGCAATGATGCGGTCAAGCGCCAGGACCGGCAAGCCGGCCGGAAAACTCGGAACGGCGGGCGGCAGCGGACCGAAGGCCATCTGAAAGGTGTGAAGAGACGAGCGGTCACCGAGCCGCCATTCGTTGAGATCGCCAAGCAGGATTGTCGGCATTTCATGACGGTCGCTGATGAGATCGACCAGCGTCTTTGCCTGTTGTGCCCGCGAATGGCGCAGCAGCCCGAAATGGGCGGCAATGATGCGCAGTTTGCCGCCAGATTCGAGCTCTATTTCCGCAACCAGTGCGCCACGGGGCTCCAGGCCCGGCAGCTTCACCTGATGCACGTCATGCACCAGGCCCTTTCGCACGAGCACCACATTGCCGTGCCAGCCATGTGCTTTCACAGCCCCTGAAATTGGAACAGGAACAAGCCCGGTATCGCGCTCCAGCCGGGCGAGATCGAGAATGCCGGTACGCTCGCCGAAGCGCGTATCGGCTTCCTGCAAGGCGATCACATCGGCATCGATCTCATGGATGACACGGCTCGTGCGTTCCGGATCGAAGCGTCGATCGGTGCCGACGCATTTATGGACATTGTAGGAGGCGATCAGCGTTCCGTCACTGCGCGGCTTCAGCCCGGCACGCCAGGTCTCGACGCGTTTCTTCCTGTTCTTGATGGAAGCGATGATACTGGCGGGGAGACTGTCTTTCTTTTTGGCTTGCATCGGAAGGAACGCCGGCTCCATTGCTCGAAAAGCTTTTTTCCCAGATTATAGGCAGCGCAATAAAACTTGCCATGCCGCAATCACGAAAACTCGTTCAAAGATACGGCGAACCCAGCCAAAGCACCTTTTCGAGAAGCCGCACCAGGAAGGGCCGCGACCACAGCCCCTCAAGCGTCACGGGCGTGGCGGACTTGATGGCATCGTCTATGCGCTCATCGATTTCGCCGGCAAAGCCCGCATTCAGTACTTCAAGATCCACCTCGAAATTCAACCGCAGTGAGCGCGGATCGAGATTGGAGGAGCCGACATAGGCCCAGGTTCCATCGATGGAGAGCAGCTTAGAATGGCTGAAGCTGCCGGTCGAACGCCAGATGCGGCAATAATTCCTGACCATCTGGTCGAACTGCGCGGTCATCGCCCGGTCGACCAGAACGAGATTGTTGGCGGCGGGCACGACGATATCGACCTCCACGCCACGCCGGGCTGCTGTTGCCAGCGCACTGATCAGCTCCCGATCCGGCAAAAAGTAAGGCGACATGATCCGGATCGACTGGCGCGCTACGGAAAAGGCGCCCATCAGCATCTTGTGGTTCGTCTCCACGCTCCGGTCCGGCCCGGAAGCGACGACACGCATGAAGACCGGATCGCCGCGCTTGCGTTCTGGCCGATCGATGCGCCAAGCCTCCGCGTTCAGGACTTCGCCTGTCGTGAAACGCCAATCCTCAGCCGCGACGTCGAAGAGATCGGCAACCGCCGGGCCGCTGACGCTGAAATGCGTGTCGTGGGCAAAACTCCCGCCGACCGCCTCCTCGCTGAAGCCTTCGCGGATATTCATGCCGCCGGTCAACGCGGTCTTTCCATCCGCGATCAGGATCTTGCGGTGAGTGCGCAGGTTGGCATAGGGCAGCCTGAGCCCCATGATGACATTGCCGTTGAAGACATCGACGGTGACGCCCCCTTCCTTCAGGTACCCGAGAATGCTCGGCACCGAATAGCGTGCCCCGACGGCGTCGATCAGTACACGCACTTCCACGCCGCGCCTGACGGCTGCAATCAGCGCGTCGGCGATGCGCAGCCCGATCCTGTCGCGGTCGAAGATATAGGTTTCGAGCAGGATGCTGCTCTGCGCGTCATCGATTACCGTCTTCATTGCTGCATAGGCTTCGTCGCCGTTTTCCAGCATGTCGATCGTATTGCCTGTCGTCAGCGGGTAGCGCGTAACGCGATCGCCGAGCGTCTGCAGGGCAGCAAAACGCCGGCCGAACTGGCTGATGACGGCTTCAGTCTCCGCGTCGAATTTCTCGAGCTCGTCCAGATCGGCGGCAGGCAGCAGCGCATCACGCCGAAGGCTCAGCGACTTGCGGCGGATACGGTTGATGCCGGCAATCATGTAAAGCAGCGCGCCAACGATCGGCGAGAGGATGATGACGCCCACCCAGCCGGTTGCAGCCCGGACCTCTTCCTTGGTCATGGTGGCATGGATCGCCGCCGCTGCCCCCATGGCAATCGAGATGACGAAGAGGATATGCGGCCAATAGGTCGACAGCAGCTGAAACATCGCCACAGCATATAGCCGCGAATGGCCTGCGTTCAATCAGTCCGAAGCTCGCTTACGACGCGAATTTTTCAGATGCTTAATTTGCCGGCTCAATATCTATGGCAAAGACAACCGAATGGGGCGGCAGCGCGCCGTTCTCGGCAGGCTTTGCTTCCCGGCCGTAGTGCTCGTAGATCACAGTTCCCGCGATTGACGGCAGGACCAGTGCCTGCCCTGACAAATTGGCGCGGAGCGCCAGCGTCAGGTTGGCAAACTTCCACCAGACGGCGACCGCCCCTTCGGGCGCTTCGAGCACACCGCTCTCGATGGCCCAGTTTTGCCGCAGCAGCGGCACGATATAGGTCTTGCGCAACTTCAGGAGTTCGGCGACGAAAGCCAGGCTTTTCCGACCCTCTTCGTTCTCCCGCCGTTGCCAGTCGAGTTTTGAATTTTCGAAGGTCGAAGGCGCATTTGGATCAGGCAGATCGGCCACGCTTCTGCCGGCCTTCAATCCGCCGAAACCCTCGGCTTCCGCCATGCGACCCTCGCGGACTATCTTGGCGAGTTCGCCCGTGTAGTCGGTGAAGAAATAGAAGGGCCGCCTCTCCCCGTACTCCTCCCCCATGAAGAGAAAGGGAATATGAGGTGAAAGCAGGAGGATCGCGGTCAACGCGTCCAGCATCTCGGGATCGGAAAGGCTCACCAGCCGTTCGCCGAACGCACGGTTTCCGATCTGGTCGTGGTTCTGCAGGAAATCGACAAAGGCCGTCGGCGGCAGGTAGCGGCGTTCGCCAACGGGTAGCTCCGGCCGATCGGTTCGATCGGGATAAATGAAGCCGTGCTGGAGCGCGAGGCGAAGCTTTTGCCAGAGCTGATCGGCGAAAGGCTTGTAGTGACCGATGGTTTCGTCGGTCGCGATGATGTGGGCCACATGATGAAAATCATCATTCCATTCGGCCTTGTAGGCTTTGGGAGCGCCGGTCTCGTCGCGGACAAGCAGTTCCACGAGATTGCGTTGGTCTTCGACGACCAGATGAACCTGCCTGTCGGCGAAAGCAGCTTTCACTTCTTCCGCAATCGCTAAGAGCACATGCTTTCCGGAGGTATCGTGGATTTGCTCGACGGCATCGAGCCTGAGCCCGTCCAGCCGGAATTCACCGATCCAGTAGAGTGCGTTCTCGATGAAAAAGCGCCGCACCGGTTCCTGACCGAAATCGATCGCCGCACCCCAGGGCGTTTGCCGATCCTTATGGAAGAAGCCGGGCGCATATGTCTGCAGGTAATTACCCTCGGGTCCAAAATGATTGTAGACGACGTCGAGCAGCACCATGAGGCCGAGCCCATGTGCCGCGTCGATGAAAGCCTTGAAATCGCCAGGCGTCCCATAAGCGGAATGCGGCGCGTACTGCAGCACGCCGTCGTAACCCCAGCCGTGATTACCGGCAAATTGCGCCACCGGCATCACTTCGACCGCAGTGATGCCGGTTTGCGCAAGATGCTTCAGTTTCTCCGCTGCCGCCCGGAACGTACCCTCGGGTGTAAAGGCGCCGATATGGATTTCGCTGATCACGGCCTCCTCCCAGGGGCGCCCGCGCCAGCGCGAATTTTGCCATTGGTAGCGGGGATCGACGATCAGCGACGGGCCGTCCACCTTGCCAGCCTGCGCCCGCGACGCTGGATCCGGGACGGCTTTTCCATCCGAGAGGACGAACATGTACTCGTCACCGGCGACGGCTTTCGTCACAGTCGCCTCGAGCCAGCCGTCTCCAGCATCATGCATCGGAATATCCCGGCCACGATGGCGCAGCGAAATCGCATTCTCGCTCGGCGCCCAGAGACGAAAATGTGCGCTCCCGTCCGCCAGCAACTCTGCGCCCCAGCACCCGGTGCTTTCCATGTTCGTTCCGTTCTTTGAGATCTGGCTCATCCCTCACCCCGTATGGTTCCAGTCAGCACCAAATTCCTGAGGCCCCGGGTTGTTCCGAACAGGCAGGAACAATCGGTTGCGTGACCGGTTAAGAGTGGAAGCCAAGAGATTGCCGCCATGAACATCGCATCGAAATTTGGCCCTGCCTTCACGCTTGAAAGCGCCGACGCCGCCAGCCTCGACCAACTTGAACATCAAGCGCAAGGCTGCACACGCTGCGAACTCTACAAGAACGCAACCCAGCTCGTCTTCGGCGAGGGATCGCAGAAGGCCGACATCATGCTCGTCGGCGAACAACCTGGCGACAAGGAGGATATTGCAGGCCGCCCTTTCGTCGGCCCTGCCGGACGCCTGCTCGACATCTGCCTCGAGGAGGCCGGGCTCGAGCGCTCGCGATGCTACGTCACCAATGCGGTCAAGCACTTCAAGTTCGAGCCTCGCGGCAAGCGCCGCCTGCATTCGAAACCCAATGCGGGGGAGATCCAGCGCTGCTCCTGGTGGCTTGGCGCCGAAATCAATCTTGTGAGGCCGCATCTCGTCGTCGCACTTGGTGCGACGGCGCTTTACTCTCTTCTCGGCCCGAAGGTGAAGCTGACGCCCGAGCGCGGTCACATCCTCACGCCGGAGAACCATCCGCCGGTTCTCGTCACTATCCACCCTTCCTTCCTCCTGAGGATCCGCGATGATGAGGATATCGCGCGCCAGCGCGCGAATTTCATCGCGGATCTGCGCCACGCTGTTCAATATCAAGGCAACTAGAACGAGTTATTGCCTATAAATATTGCAACGCAAAAATATTCCCGATTTACTTGGCAAATCCACTTGAAACCGGCCCGATAGTCTGGAACCTTTTCAATAGTATCGCGTTCGGACGACGGCATGTTGTGACTGGAGATCAGCGATGGCAGAAACTCGGGATGAGTGGATACAAAAACGTGCATATGCCCTCTGGGAAGAAGAGGGACACCCGACGGGAAGGGATTCCATCCATTGGGAAAAAGCAAGGGCTGAGCATGATGCGCTCAAGGGGGTATCAAAATCTCCAAACGGCAAGGAAGTGAAACCTCGGGCGAAGCGGGCCGCGGCAGCCAAGACGCAGGCACCGGCAGCAGCCGAGATCACGAATGATGGCGAAGCCAAGAAACCTGCCAAACGGGCGGCGGCAAGCACGAAGACGAACGGCATCATCAAGCCGGCCTCAAAGCGGACGGCCGTACGCAAGTCGGCTTCCTGAAGAGAAATCTTCAGATGTTGATGAAAAAGGGCGCCTTCACGGCGCCCCTTGGCTTTTTTTGTCATAAGTTTGAATTAGTTGCGCGCTAATAAGGTCATGAAGCGCCAGCTTCTGTGCGGGGGTGACCACAAGCCGAATGAAACGTCCGTCTGGACAGCTCTTTAAAAAAGCTGCGTCCGCCCCTCGAAACGGGGAACAAGAGTATTTCCCGGCTGTTTATGGGCAAACAGGGAAGTCGTCATGACCCGCCGTTTAGCCCATCTCCTCATCATCCCTATTCCCGCGGTTTCCGGCTGCGGTTTTCCAGCTTCGGTGTGAGGGATGGAGATGTCGCTTCTTCTCATCGCTGCGGTGCTTTACATCGGTTTCGCGCTGGGACTTATCCTTTTCGTCGACAATATTGTCGGCGTTTTTTTTCGCGATCCGCGCAAACCGAGTGAGCTTCGTTCCTTTGCGCTAAGCCGCGCTTTCATTACCTCTCGAAAGCTGGATCAAGAATAACAAATATAAACGATCTCATTGAAAGTATTCGGCACCTATCCGATTAACGATATTTTCAGCTTGCTCTTTCCCTCGTGATCGACGCCTCTATTTTGCCATGGACCGGCGGATGAGGAATGAAAGCGATTTTTGATGGCACGGGTGGGGAGCCGCTGGCCGGGAGGCGATAGCGAAATCGGAAATTTGTTGCGCCGGAATGGTTTGGATGCAGCCGGCGTCGGATCAGTTGAAGCATGGCCAAGTTCCCTCCGACATATTGCGGAAATGGTTGTAAATTCCCGCCAGCCGAAATTTGTCGCCTGGGGTCCCGAACTCGCTTTTATTTATAACGACGCCTATGTCGCGATTTTTCCCGAACGGCATCCTGCCGCCCTCGGAAGGCCGTTTCAGCAAGTTTGGTCGGATATCTGGCCGCAATTCGAACCGATTGTGAAGGCCACGCTAAACGGCCAGTCGCAGCTCTACAAGGAACTGCACGTTCCCATGCGGCGCGAGGGGCAGACGGAAGATACCTGGTTCACTTTTTCATACACGCCGCTGCGGGACGACGACGGCAAGGTAGCCGGCATTCTCTGCGCGACCATGGAAGTGACGGATCAGGTACTCGCAAAGCGCCGGGAGCGCCTTGCGTTGGATGAAGCGCAGGAAAAATCCGCAACACTCGCCGTCGTCAATCGCGCCGGCTCGGCAATCACGGCCGAGCTCAATGTCGACCGCCTGACGCAGATCGCCGTCGATGCAGGAGTGGCGTTGACGGCTGCTGAGTTCGGCGCCTTTTTCTACAATGTCGATGACGGCGAAGGCGGCAGTTATATGCTTTACGCGCTGTCGGGTGTCGATCGCAAACATTTCGACAAGTTTCCGATGCCGCGCAACACCAAAGTCTTCGCACCGACTTTCGGCGGCGAAGGCGTCGTTCGATCCGACGATATCCTGCTTGATCCACGCTACGGGCAGAATGCGCCCTATTCCGGCATGCCGAGCGGCCACCTTCCTGTGCGCAGCTATCTCGCCGTACCCGTAAAGTCCCGCGATGGCAGCGTCATTGGCGGCCTTTTCTTCGGTCATAGCCAGCCCGGTCGTTTTTCGGATGCTGCCGAGGCAAGCCTCATCAGCCTGGCCGGCCAGTCCGCCGTCGCAATCGACAATGCCCGGCTCATCCGCGCGGCCGGGGTCGAAATTGCCCAACGCCGTGAGGCCGAGGACCAACTCCGCAAGCTGAACGAAACGCTTGAGGTTCGTGTTGCTACCGAAATTCTCGAACGCCAGCAGGCCGAGGCGGCTTTGCAGCAGGCGCAGAAGATGGAATCGATCGGCAAGCTCACTGGCGGCGTCGCGCACGACTTCAACAACCTGCTGCAGGTTATTTCGGGCAATCTCCAGCTTCTCGGCAAGGATGTGACGACCAACGGCCGAGCCAAAGAGCGTATCTCCAACGCGCTGTCCGCCGTCGAGCGCGGATCGCGGCTGGCCAGCCAGCTTCTCGCCTTCGGCCGCCGCCAGCCTTTGGAGCCAAAGGTCGTCAATATCGGTCGCCTCGTCTCTGCGATGGATGACATGCTGCGCCGCGCGCTCGGCGAGGAAATCGAGGTGGAGACCATGGTTTCCGGTGGCCTCTGGAACAGTCTTGCCGATCCGATACAGATTGAAAACGCGCTGCTGAACCTTGCGATCAATTCACGCGATGCAATGAACAGCGCGGGCAAGCTCACGGTCGAGGTTGGAAACGCCTTTCTGGACGATTCCTACAGCCGTACCCATCCGGAAGTCGCGCCTGGCCAATATGTGGTACTCGCCGTCACCGATACAGGCTCAGGCATGCCACCCGAGATCATCGAGCAGGCTTTCGAACCGTTCTTCTCCACCAAGCCGGAGGGCAAGGGCACCGGTCTCGGCCTCTCCATGGTCTACGGTTTTGCCAAGCAGTCCGGTGGCCATGTGAAGATCTATAGCGAAGTCGGCGAAGGCACGACGGTGAAGCTCTATCTTCCCCGCTCATTCCAAAGCGAGGACCGGATCGCCAACGGCGACAATGCTCCGGCGACCGGCGGCACCGAGACGGTTCTGGTCGCCGAAGACGATGAGGGTGTGCGCGCAACTGTGGTCGAGATGCTGACCGATCTCGGATATTACGTGCTGAAAGCCAAGGACGCACAGAGCGCGCTGACCGTGATCGAGAGCGGAGCGCATATCGACCTGCTCTTTACCGATGTCGTCATGCCTGGTTCGTTGAAAAGCCCGGAGCTCGCGCGCATGGCCCGCGAGCGCCTGCCCAATGTCGCAGTGCTTTATACGTCGGGCTATAGCGAAAACTCGATCGTCCACGGCGGCCGCCTCGATCCCGGCCTTGAACTCCTTTCAAAGCCCTACACACGGGAAGCCTTGGCGCGGAAAGTTCGCCACGTT
Organism: Sinorhizobium sp. B11; assembly: GCA_039725955.1. Lineage (NCBI taxonomy): Bacteria > Pseudomonadati > Pseudomonadota > Alphaproteobacteria > Hyphomicrobiales > Rhizobiaceae > Sinorhizobium > Sinorhizobium sp. B11. The sequence continues at coordinate 423,519 of CP091033.1, read as the reverse complement.
CTCGCCAATCAGGCGCAACGGCGCCAGACCAACCCGGTGCCCTTGCCGGGCGGCGGACAGCCCCGCGGCATCGTCCAGGCCAGGCTGAAGCTTCTGCTGGTGGAGGATGATACTTTCATCCGCATGGACACTGCCGAAATACTGCAGGATCTCGGTTATGATGTAATCGAAGCCGACAGCGGCGAACAGGGCATCGAACTCCTGCGCGGCATCGATACGAATATAGATATCATTGTTGCCGATGTCGGCCTTCCGGGCATGTCCGGCCCAGCCTTCGCAGCGCTGGCGCGCGAAGCGTTCCCTTCGGTCGGCCTCGTCTTTGCGACCGGCAACAGCAATCTGCCGGATGCGAACCGCTTTTCCGGTTCCGTGCTGCTGCCAAAGCCCTTTACCACTTCAGCGCTCGACCGCGCAGTGAAGACCGCAGCCCGGCAGCGCCCCATCGCCTAGAGCCGCACCGCTTGGGAACCACTGAGTTCCGGATACCTTACGAACAAGTCCTTCCGGTTCATGCGGCATGTTTCCTGATTTCGCTCTCCTCGCAGCGGAGCGCGAAATCCCGGAACTTTTGGGAAAGCCAGCAGTTCAGTTTCATTCACACACGTCAGAGGAGGCAGCCATGCCGAAAGGTGACAAATCCGCCTACACGGATAAGCAGAAGAGGAAGGCCGAGCATATCGAGGAAGGCTACGAGGACCGCGGCGTTTCTCACGGGGAAGCCGAGCGCCGAGCCTGGGCAACCGTCAACAAGGAAAGCGGTGGCGGCAACAAATCCGGTTCGGGCCGAGGCAAGAAGGATACGCACGAATCCTCCGAGAAGGGCGGGCGCATCGGCGGCCACGCTTCTGCGTCCCGTTCGAAAGAAGAGCGCTCAGCATCAGCCAAAAAGGCGGCCGCCACGCGCAAGCGCAACGACCAGCACGCCCACCACTGAGAGGCCAGCGATCAGAAACAAAGCGGCGGGTGCGCAGGCTTGGCGTTTCTCCGAAGGATTTTTACGATGGCGAAGAAGACCAAGAAATGGTCGCAGGACGTGACCGAAAACAGTGATGCGATGGACCTCAAAGAAGGCGTTTTCAAATCGAGCAATCCGAAAAAGATAGCAGAATCACTGAAACAGTCGGCTGAAAGCAGCCAGCGGCGCAAATCGAGCCCCTTCCGCTCGGCCATGTCGATGCTGACCTTCTACATCAACCGCGCCGGTGACCAGTTGACGAAGAAGCAGAAAGGCACACTTGAAAAGGCGAAGGGTGAATTGCGCAAGGATTTCGGACGCGAATCCGGACACTGAGAAACTACGAGGGCAGATGGCTTACGAACTCTATTACTGGGACGGCATTCAAGGCCGTGGCGAATTTGTGCGGCTGGCCCTCGAGGAAGCGGGTGCCGAGTATATAGACATCAGCCGCCAGTCGGGTCGCGGGCGCGGCACTGGCGCCATGCTTGCCGTCATGCAGAGCGATGGCGAGGCGCTGCCCCCCTTTGCCCCGCCCTTCCTGAAAGACGGCGATCTCATTATCTCGCATGTCGCCAACATCCTCCTCTATCTAGGCCCCAAACTCGGGCTGGCGCCTGACGACGAAGGGCTACGCTATGTCGTAAACGGCCTGCAGCTCACCATCACCGATTTTGTGGCCGAAGTGCACGACACACACCATCCGATCGCGACCTCGCTCTATTACGAAGATCAGAAGGAAGAAGCGAAGGCCCGGTCTGCCGCCTTCATCAAGGAGCGTATTCCGAAATTCCTCGGCTATTTCGAAAGGGTGCTGAACCAGAATCCGGAAGGCTCGGACTATATCGTCGGCAATGCGCTCACTTATGTCGATCTCTCGCTGTTCCAAATCGTCGAGGGTCTCGTCTACGCCTTCCCGAAAGCGATGAGCAATTATCGCGGCAGTTATCCTCTCCTTGCGGCCCTTCGCGACAGGGTCGAACGCCGCCCCAACATAACTCACTACCTCAGATCCGATCGCCGCCTTGCCTTCAACACGGAAGGAATTTTCCGCCATTATCCGGAACTCGACATTGGCGTTTCCTGATCGGCTTCCTTGGATTTTTCGGGAACGATTAGTGCCGCCGTCGGTTTCGCCTTTGATCCCGAGTTTCGACACGAAGGAAAGAAGAAGTAATGCCTTCCATCAAATCCGCAAAAATCCTCATCCTCGCCACCGACGGTTACGAACGCTCCGAACTCCGCGTGCCCTTGGACTAACTGACGAGGCGTGGTGCCTCCGTAAAGATCGCGTCCATTAAGGAGGGTCAGATCAAGAGCTGGGACAAGACGGATTGGGGCGACACCGTGCCGGTCGACTTGCAGGCCAAGGACGTAAACATCGAGGATTTCGATGCGCTGGTCTTGCCGGGTGGCCAAATCAATCCCGACAAGCTGCGTATCGACGACAATGCCGTGAGAGTTGTCCGCGAATTCGTCGAATCCGGCAAGGTCGTTGCCGCCATCTGTCATGCGCCGTGGCTGCTGGTTGAAGTCGACGCCCTGCATGGCCGCCAGGCTACCTCCTATTGGTCGATCAAGACCGATGTGAAAAATGCCGGAGCGAGCTGGAAAGACGAGAAGGTCGTAACCGACGAGGGCATCATCACCTCCCGCTCACCCGACGATCTCGAAGCATTCGTCAACAAGATCGTCGAAGAGGTCGAGGAAGGCCGCCACGAGAAGCGCGCCGCCTGACTTATACTCCTGTTGAACTCGAAGCCCGCGGCCTGGCCGCGGGTTCTTTTTGTCATTCGGGAAGCGGGTGGCGCGTCAGAAAGTCCAGCATACGATTTTCATCTGCCCGCAGTCCCCGCAGGGGCTCGGCATCGCCCTCTTCCAAGGTCTCGCTGGAACCTGACAGGGCAATGATCGACGGATGGATATAGCTGGAGCGCGAGATTGCCGGCGTATTGTGCAGCGCCTCCGCCGCAGCCTCCGACATTTCTTTCACGCTCGGTCGCCGCCCCTCGGACATGGCGCTGCGCGCCGCGCCGAAAGCTGCAAGTGAGCCCGCCCAGGTGCGGAAGGTCTTGGCCGAAATGGTGATGCCTGAAATCTCCGCGAGATAGGCATTCAGCCGACCGGAATCGATCGGCTTCAGCGCTCCGGTCTCGTCCTTCCAGACAAAGAGCTGCCGCCCCGGCAAGTCCGCAATCTCCTCCAGGATTTTCTGCAGGCGCGGATGTTTGAGGCTGCGTTGTACGCGCTTGCCGCCTTTGGCCCGGAACTTCAGCTCGATTTGGCCATCGACAATCTTCAGATGGCGCTTGAGAAGCGTCGTCGCGCCGTAGGTGCCGTTTTCCTTGACATAGGCCTGATTGCCGACGCGCAGATGGGCTTCATCAAGCAGGGTCGTCAGTGCCGCGAGTACGCCGTCGATATCGTTGGCACCGGTGTCGAGATGGCGCAGGACCGTTCGCCGGATTCTGGGCAGCGCCCTGCCGAACTCGACAAGCTGATGGAACTTGCCGGCACTTCGGAAAGACTGCCAGTCCTTGTGATAGCGGTACTGCTTGCGCCCACGCGCGTCATAGCCCGTTGCCTGCAGGTGGCCGTTCTCGTAAATGCAGATCCAGACATTGTCATAGGCCGGTGGCAGGCCCAGGGCCTGTATGCGCGCACGCTGGAGTTCATCGGCAAGTGTCGTGCCGTCCGGCAGCTGGTAGCTGAAACCCTTGCCTTTTCTTCGCCTGCGGATGCCCGGTTCGGTGTCGCTGACATAGACCAGGCCTAGCTCAGTGATGACTTCTGCATTCATTGCTGCTTATCGACCTGTTACTTGCTCCGGCGACCGAAGTGAAACCACCTGTGTCGCTCGGCCTTGCTTGCATCCTTGGGCGGCTGGGTCTGCCCCTTGGGTGCAAAGATCGCAATGCTTTGGGCATAAACCACGATCGGAGCCTCCGGCTCATGCAGCTTGAATGCATCTTTCTCGGCGCCGGTGTCGAGAACCCGCGCCCACTGGTTCAAGCCGTTGACCTCGGGCAAGTGCACCTCGCAATCGCCGCCAGCGTTGAACACCAGATACAGATCGTCCATTTCTTCCGTGTCCGGAGAATGTGCACTCTTTGAGAGATAGACGCCAAGCACCTGCAGCCCGTCATCGTTCCAGGCGCCGTCATCCATGAAACTGGCATCCGGCTTGTACCAGGCGATTTCAATACGACCATCATCGGTGCTGTCGCCGGTCAGAAAGCGCTCCTGTCTCAGGACCGGATGAGCCCTGCGGAACGCGACGGCCTCCCGGCAGAAATCGAGGAACGCGTCATCGAGGCCGTCCCATTTCGTCCAACCTATCTCGTTGTCCTGACAGTAGGCGTTGTTATTGCCGCCCTGGCTGTTGCCGACCTCATCGCCGGCAAGGATCATCGGGACGCCCTGGGAGAGCATCAGCGTCGCCATCATGTTGCGGCGCCGGCGAGCCCGCAGCCTGTTGATATCGTCATTATCGGTCGTTCCCTCGGCCCCCATATTGTCCGAATGATTGTCTGAATGACCGTCCCTGTTATCCTCGCCGTTTGCCTCATTGTGCTTGTCGTCGAAGGAAACAGTGTCCATCAGCGTGAAGCCGTCATGCGCCGACAGCAGATTGACCGATGATGTCGCTCCGCGATCGGAGTGATTGAACTGCACGGCCGAACCGGTGATGCGCTGCGCGATCTCCGACACCATGCCGCTATCGCCCTTCCAGAAACGGCGCACATCGTCACGGAACTTGTCGTTCCACTCGCGGAACGGATGCGGGAAGCCACCAACCTGGTAGCCGCCGGCGCCGACATCCCAGGGCTCGGCGATCAGTTTCACCCCGGCAAGGATCGGATCCTGGCGGATCGCGCCAAAGAAGAGCCCCTGCCGGTCAAACTCCAGATCCTGCCGACCAAGCGTGCTGGCGAGATCGAAGCGGAAACCATCGATATGCATCACGCCGACCCAGTAACGAAGGCTGTCGAGCACCATGCGCATGACCATGGGATGGGCGACGTTCAGCGTATTGCCGGTGCCCGTCGTATCGAAAGTATGGCGCGGATCGTCGGGCGAGAGGATATAATAGCTCGCATTGTCGAGACCACGAAAAGACATGGTCGGTCCCTTCTCGCTGCCTTCGGCCGTGTGATTATAGACGACGTCCATGATCACTTCGATGCCGGCGGCGTGGAACTTCTTCACCATGGTCTTGATCTCGGTGATCTTGTCGCCCGAGAGATAACGTGTCTGCGGCGCGAAGAAACCGAGCGTCTGGTAACCCCAGTAATTGGTGAGCTTCTTCTCTTCGAGATAGCGATCATTGGGGAAGAACTGGATCGGCAGAAGCTCGATGGCGGAAATACCGAGCTTGACGAGATGATCGATGATCGGATCGCTACACATGCCGAGGAAGGTGCCGCGCAGTCGGTCCGGCACTTTCGGATGCAGCATCGTCAGGCCGCGCACATGCGCTTCATAGACGATCGTTTCCGTCCACGGCCGACGGATCGCCTGCTCGCCGTCCCAGTCAAAATCCGGATCCTGCACAACGCCCTTGATCATGAAGGGCGCACTGTCACGCTCATCGAAAGAAAGATCGTCCTCGCCAATTCTGTAGCCGTAGAGCGCATCGTCCCATTTGAGATCCCCAAGCACCTGCTTGGCATAGGGATCGAGCAGCAGCTTGTTGGGATTGAAGCGATGTCCGTTCTTCGGATCGTAGGGACCGTGCGCGCGGTAGGCATAGACCGTGCCCGGGCCGACGCCGGCGATGTATCCCGACCAGATATCGCCCTCACGCTTCGGCAGGGGTAGTCGCGCGACTTCCTTTTTGCCGTCTGGGGAGAAGAGGCAGAGCTCCATTTGCTCCGCATGCGCGGAGAAAACAGCAAAATGCGTACCTGAGCCGGTATATTCCGCCCCCAGTTCCGGTTTCAGGAAGTCGAGTTCGGAAAAGGAAAAGCTCATGACGCCCCCGCTTGTTGAATGGCCAAGCGGGAAACGTCATTGCAGTGCGAAAGTTCCGTAGATAGCGATCCTTACAGCCCCATCAGGGCATCAACTGACCGCCATTGACCTCGATGATCTGGCCGGTGATGTAACCCGACAAAGTCGGCGAGGCGAGGAAGAGATAGGCGCCGACGCAATCTTCCGACGTGCCGACGAAGCCCATCGGAATCGATTTGCGCTGCAGTTCCATCTGCTCGTCATTTGTATAGCGCTCGTGGAAGGGCGTTGCGATGACGCCCGGCGCGACCGCATTGACGCGGATCTTGTCGGCGACGAATTCCTTGGCGTGACCATGGGTTATCGTCGATACGAAGCCCTTTGAAGCCGCGTAGAGGATTGCGCCATTGCCGCCGCCGTTGCGCGCCGCAATCGACGTGGTGTTGATGATGAAACCGCCCTGCTTCTTCAGCCAGGGATGGGCCGCGCGCGTTGCTGCGAGCACCGAGCGCGCATTGAGGTTCATGACCTTCTCATAATGCTCGTCGGTATATTCTGCGGTCGGCTTGCGGCCGAGCATGCCGCCGGCATTGTTGATGAGGCCATCGAGGTGGCCGAATGTCTTCGCCGTCTCTTCGACGACGCGTTCCGTTTCGCCTTCCCTCGACACGTCGCCATGCACTAGATGAACGGAGCCGCCGGCTGCCCGGATCTCGTCGGCAAGCTGTTCTGCCGGATCACGGCTTGAATTGTAATGCACACCGACCTTGGCGCCCTGCGCAGCGAAGGCGCGTGCGACGGCGGCGCCGATACCGGTGGAGGCACCCGTAATCAGCACGGCCCTGCCGGCGAGATCAGGAATTTTGATGGATGCAAGTGATTGAGCAAGATCTGCCATGGCGACGATAGCCTCCCGAAAAACCAAGGACATAGGTGATGAAACGATATGTGCCAGTCTTAACAGGCGAGATCACGAAAGAGCAATGCACGAAAGAGCGAGATGGATACAGCTGGGGCAACCGGTACTGCCGTTGACAAATGGCCGACAGGCCATAGTCTCGGCCTTCTCGTCGCGGTGAGGGATACCGCTCTTTGAGGGGAAAACATGCTCAAGCCCGTGAAATGGCTGCTTTTTCTATGTCTTGCTTTCGGTCTTTCAGCCCACAGGCCGGCCGATGCGCAGACGCTCGACACGATCAACCAGAGCAAGACCATCCGCCTTGGCTATATCGCCGACGAGAAGCCCTTCTCCTTCAAGACGACGGACGGCAGCCCTGCCGGCTATGCGATCGATCTCTGCCGACGCATTGCCGACGAAGTCGGCCGGAGCGTGCCCGGTCTCAAGAAAGGCTATGTCGAAACAACGCTGTCCGATGGTTTTAACGCGGTGAAGGATGGCAAGATCGATCTTCTTTGCGGTGCGACCACGATCAATCTTGCCAGGCGCGAAAGCGTCGATTTCTCCCAACCCATCTTCCTGACGGGTGCCAGCGCGCTGCTGCGCAAGGATTCGCCTGATTACCTGCAGATTCTCTTTCTCGACAAGCGACCCGTCAGCGCTGTTGACCTGAAGTCGCCGGCCCGGAGTTCGATCGGCGTGCGCGCCGGCACGACAACGGGCGCGACACTGCGCGAGGCCATCGGCCCCGACGTCCCACAGACCCGTATCGTCGATTTCGCGACGCATGAAGACGGTTTGAAGGCGCTCGAGGATCACAAAATCGATGCCTATTTCGCCGATCGCTCCCTTCTGATCGGCCTTGCTGACCGGGCGGGCAACCCCGCCGAACTGGAACTCGGCAGCCGCCTTTTCACGCATGAGCCCTATGGCATCGCCATGCGGCGAGACGATTCCGCCTTTCGGCTTCTCGTCGATCGCACGCTGACGGGGTTCTATATGTCGGACGATTTTCCAAAGCTGCTCAAGACCTATTTCGGTGCCGAAGCCCCGGCCCTGCGCAGCGAAATCATGATGCAATCGATCCCCGAATAAGCGGATTCAAATCCGCTCAAGCGCCACGGCAATGCCCTGGCCAACACCGATGCACATGGTCGACAGCGAATAGCGGCTACCGGTTTCGCCAAGTTCCAGTGCTGCCGTGCCGGTGATACGGGCGCCGGACATGCCGAGCGGATGGCCAAGCGCAATTGCCCCGCCATTGCGGTTCACACGCTGATCGTCATCGGCAATGCCGAGTTCACGAAGCACGGCGAGGCCCTGGCTTGCAAAGGCCTCGTTGAGTTCGATCACGTCGAACTGTTCCTGCTTCAGGCCGAGACGCCCCATCAGCTTGCGCGAAGCCGGCACCGGGCCGATGCCCATGACACGCGGCGGAACAGCCCCGGCCGCACCGCCGAGAATACGGGCAATCGGCGTCAAGCCATATTTCCTGGCTGCCGCCTCCGACGCGATTATGAGGGCCGCGGCCCCGTCATTGACGCCCGAGGCATTCCCGGCCGTCACGGTGCCGCCCTGACGGAAAGGCGTCGGCAACTTGGCGAGCGCTTCCATGCTGGTCGCACGCGGATGCTCGTCCTTCGCCACGATGATCGGATCGCCTTTTCGCTGCGGGATGGTCACCGGAGTGATTTCCCTGGCAAGCCTGCCGCTTGCCTGTGCGGCCGCGGCCTTTCCCTGCGAGCGCACGGCGAAAGCGTCCTGGTCCTCACGGCTCACCTTGTAATCCTCGGCAACGTTCTCGCCGGTTTCCGGCATGGAATCGACGCCATACTGCTTCTTCATCAAGGGATTGACGAACCGCCAGCCGATCGTCGTGTCGTGGATTTCGGCAGCACGCGAAAAAGCAGTATCCGCCTTCGGCATCACGAAAGGCGCGCGTGACATGCTCTCCACGCCGCCGGCGATCATCAGTTCGGCCTCGCCTGATCGGACGGCACGCGCTGCGGTAGTGACGGCATCCATGCCCGACCCGCAGAGCCTGTTGATCGTCGTGCCCGGCACAGATACCGGCAGACCGGCGAGAAGCAGCGACATGCGCGCAACGTTTCTGTTATCCTCGCCCGCCTGATTGGCGCAGCCGAAGATGACGTCGTCGACCGCCTCCCAGTCGACCGATGCATTCTTCGCCATCAGCGCCTTCAGCGGAACGGCGCCGAGATCATCGGCGCGCACGGAGGAAAGCGAGCCGCCATAACGGCCGATCGGCGTGCGGATATAATCGCAGATAAAGGCTTCGGTCATGGACTTGTCCTCAAAGTTCGGGAACGACGAGGTCGGCAACCGGCCCCTCGATATGAAGCTGCGCGCCAGTCATGGCCTGCAGTTCTTCGACGGACATGCCGGCAAGTTTTTCGCGCAGCACGAAACGTCCGTCCTTGATGTCGATGACGGCGTGGCTCGTATAAATGCGGGTGATGCAAGCCACTCCCGTCAGCGGGAAGCTGCATTTATCGACCAGCTTCGGCTCGCCGTTCTTGGTGACGTGTTCGGTGATGACGCAGACCTGTTTGGCGCCGTGCACCAGATCCATGGCGCCGCCGACTGCCGGCACGCCCTTGGCACCGACGCGCCAATTGGCGAGATCGCCATTCTGAGCGACCTGATAGGCGCCGAGGATCGCAACATCGAGATGACCGCCGCGCACCATCGCAAAGCTGTCGGCATGGTGGAAGAAAGCCGCACCCGGCTTTAGCGTGACCGCCTTCTTGCCAGCATTGATAAGGTCCCAGTCCTCCTCACCTGATGGCGGCGCCTCGCCGAAATTGAGAATGCCGTTTTCCGTGTGGAAGATCGCCTGCCGGCCCGGCGGCTGATAGCGGGCAACCATTTCCGGAAAGCCAATGCCGAGGTTCACATAGGCGCCATCGGCGATGTCCTGCGCCGCCCGCCAGGCGATCTGGGCGTTGGAGAGCTTGATATCTTCTCTGGTGTCGACGGTCATATGTAGGCCACCCCGGCTCGAATGAGCTCTTCTTCCTGTTGCGGATTGGCGATCTGGACGAGGCGGTCGACAAAGATGCCGGGTGTGACGACATGCTCGGGATCGATGCCGCCGGCCGGCACGATGGTCGAGACCTGCGCGATCGTCTTGGCAGCGGCCATGCACATCAGCGGGTTAAAGTTGCGGCCTGCCTTGTTGTAGGTCAGGTTGCCGTGGACATCGCCGACTTGCGCCTTGACGATCGCGAAATCGGCCTTCAGCCAGCGCTCCTGCACATAATGGCGGCCATCGAACTCGGCGATGACCTTGCCGTCTGCAAGCTCCGTCCCGTAGCCCGTTGGAGTGTAGAAAGCAGGAATGCCAGCCCCGCCGGCGCGGATGCGCTCGGCGAGCGTGCCCTGCGGCACCAGCTCCAGTTCGATTTGCCCGGCAAGGTACCTGTCGGTGAAGGCACGCGGGTCGGATGAGCGCGGAAAGGAGCAAATCATCTTCCGCACCATGCCTGCATCGATCATGGCGGCGATGCCGATCCGGCCATTACCGGCATTGTTGTTGATGACCGTAAGGCCCTTCGGTCCCTTGTCGATCAGGGCGTGAATGAGTTCGATCGGCGCGCCGGAGCCGCCGAAACCACCGATCATGACGGTGGCGCCATCGCCGATTTCGGAGATGGCTTCCGCCGCGCTCCTGATTGTCTTGTCCATGCGGGATTTCTCCTTGCCGGATGAGGCCGTCTCGTGCCTCCCTGAGGATAGGGATAAGGCGAGAGCCGCTCCATCCGCAAGACTTTTGTGCGTTATTTGATATTTGTTCGCATATCGCACAAAGCACGACAGGTAGATGCGCACAAGCGACGGGTTACGCAGAAAGTGGTGCGTGCCCATGGCGGGGAGCCATCCACCGGATGTCATAGCAAGCCAATGCTCTATGAAGTCAAATCGTCAGCAAGGCGGGCCTAAGCGCGGCCGCAGAGAGAATATTCAAGAAGACGAAGACACGGTTGCGCTGACACCGGACTGCCTAGATGTTGGAACTCTGGCCGGATTGTTTTCAACCGTGTCGCTCTGCCTGGCCTAGCGTCCTCTGCTTTCGCGTGAGGCAGGCAGTGTCGTGCTTTCCCAATGCCACTCGACATTTCCGGGCACAAAGCCGAGTTTGAGGTTCCTGCGACCAATAATTCGGCGGCTTCCGGTGTTGGGTGCCAGGTGGTCGATATCCGTCAGGAAGGCGTCGAAACTGTCGCGCCAGCGTGGATCGATATGGTGGTCGGACGAAAGCATGCGTCGATACTGTTCCCGAAGGAACTTGTGCTTATGAGTTTTTGGCATGGCGCTCAGATGGGAATGCTGGGGTGTGGGAGCAATAGTGAGCGGGCCGTATAATTTGAGTTTAGGTTCGTTGTAAAGTGCCTCTTGCCGGCAAAACTGATCAGCCGTCGCTTTCCTTCGGCCGGTTGGGCTCGGTCGAACCCGGCCGCGAGACGACGTAAGCAGCGCTAGCCAGGATCGATGCACCGACGGCGATCGCGAGGAAAACCGACGGCTTCGACGCGATCAGGAATACCGCGTATCCAACCGACATCCCTGTCAACGCCAACATCTTGGATTTACGAGAAATCGAGCCGTTCTCGCGCCAGTCGCGCAACGGGCCGCCAAATCGGCTATTCATCAGATAGGCCTCCAGACGCGGAGAGGAGCGGCTGAAAAACCATGCTGCCAGGATCAGGAAAATCGTTGTCGGCATAAGCGGAAGGATGGCGCCGATAATGCCGAGGCCGACCATCACAAGACCAAGGCAAAGATAGACGGCCCGCTGCAGCGGGCTGCGCGATGGGCCTGGCGTAGAACTCAATTCACATACTCCCCGTCAGACCACCATCTTCCGTCGCCATATTCAACAATCCACCCGCGTTAGCATAATTTGCCGTCGACGGTCGCCCGGCTGACGCGTAAGTTCATCGAACCATCTTCAGAGAACACCCCAGACATCCGAGCGGAACTCTACCATGACGGCCCACGATTTCGTCGCAACTGCCTTTTACAACGTTCTTGGAACCTTGCCTCCGGCTTTGACGATCGCGAGCGGTGACACGGTCGTCACCCGCACGCTCGATGCCTGGGGCTACGACGAGAACGAGGTTCAGCGAGCGCACGGTCCAAACCCCATGAACGGGCCAATTCTCGTCGAAGGCGCCGAGCCCGGAGATAGCCTCAAGGTCGAAATTCTGGACATGAAACCGACAAGGGACATGGGCTTCACGCGCAGTGTTCTGGCGGCAAATGTCATCGACCCTGAGGCGGTTCGTGATCTTCCGAGATCCGAAAAGACACTCTGGCATATCGATCGACGCGCGATGACCGTCCAACTGAAGGAACCGGTTGCCGGCATCGAAAAGCTGGTTCTGCCGCTCTCGCCGATGATCGGCTGCTTTGGCGTGGCACCAAGCCACGGCCAGGCGATCTCGACGGCTACCAGCGGCGCCTATGGCGGGAACATGGATTATCGCCTGCTCGGTCCGGGCGCGACGATCTGGTTCCCGATCTCGGTATCAGGCGCATTGTTCTTCCTCGGCGACTGCCACGCCGTTCAGGGTGATGGCGAAATCGTCGGTACCGGCGTCGAGACGACGTTTGAGGTGACAGTCCGTCTCACCGTCGAAAAACAAAGGTCGATATCCTGGCCGAGAGCCGAAATTGCCGATGATATCATCGCCATCGGCAACGCCAGGCCGCTGGATCAGGCATTGCAGCATGCGACGACCGAAATGCTGAATCTGCTTGTGGCGGATTACGGCCTGTCGAAGGTGGCAGCCAGCCATCTGCTCGGCCAGGTGGTCCGCTACGATATAGGCAACGTCTTCGACCCCGCCTATACAGTCGCCTGCCGGATAGCGAAGAAATGGCTCCCGGTACGCTGATCCATAACCCATCCGATCATAGATCCCGCGAAGCCACACTTCCAAGCTGTCGGGAAGGAGCCACACAAGCCCATGCGGGAAAGTGATTTCGTCAGCGGCTTCGCCCGCGGCCTCAAGGTGATCGAAGCCTTCGGCGAAATGCATCGCCGGCTTTCGATCACGGATGCAGCGAAGCTAACCGGCCTCGATCGCGCCACGGTGCGTCGCTCGCTACTGACGCTTGCCGATCTCGGTTATGCCGATTACGACGGCAAGTTCTTCACGCTGACGCCGAAAATCCTGCGGCTCGGGCATGCCTATCTGGAGGCGACGCCGCTGCCGGTGCTCATTCAGCCGCATCTCGATGCGCTCTCCGAGAAGGCAGGCCAAAGCGCGTCCGCATCGGTACTCGACGGCGGCGAGATCGTCTATATCGCCCGTGCCTCGCAACGCCGCGTCATGTCGATCAACCTGACACCCGGCAGCCGTCTTCCCGCCTATTGCGCCTCGATGGGCCGTGTCTTGCTTGCAGCCCTCCCTGAAGCCGAAGCACGGGCAGTTCTTTCCCGAAGCGAGCTGAAGGCGAACACGCCGAACACGAAGACCGATCCTGTGGAACTGATGGCCGAGTTCCGCAAGGTTCGCGCACAGGGCTATGCTCTCATCGACCAGGAGCTTGAGATCGGCCTCTGCTCCATTGCCGTACCGGTCGAGAACGATCGCGGTCAGACCGTGGCCGCCATCAACATCGGCGCACCGGCCGCCCATGTGCCGGCGTCCGAGATGGTCGCGCGCTATCTGCCGCTGCTAAGGGAAACCCAGGCGACACTGCGCACCGTGCTGCGCTAGCCCATGTCGCACAACGCTTTAGAAACTCTGGACCAGCCAGCCGGCTGAAATCAACGAAGTCCAGCAAAACCGCATCCGTCAATCCGGGCGGCGCGAAATGCGAAAGACGCTGGCTGGCGGGATATTCAGGCGTACCCGGCCGAGCCTCTCCGCCTGCAGCCCGAACTCATCGAGCACGTCTGACGGGACCGAGCAGGCACGGCCGTAGGTGAACTGGTAGAAGGCGCCACCACGGTCCAGCAGGCCGAAACTGCCGCCGACAATGGCGCGGATGATCTCCGGGGCATATTGCGAAAGGGCAGTCCGCTGACGATTGCTGCCTGCAGTCCAAGTTCTGCCTTGCAGGCTGCAAGCTCGCGCGCATCGCGCTGGAGTACGGTCACCTCAGGAAAACGCTGCTGCAACGGAGCGATGAAGCGGGTTTCGAGCTCCACCAGTGTCAGGTCTCGCGCCGGCAGGCCGCGTTTCAGAAGCGCCTCGGTGAAGACCCCGGTCCCCGGGCCAAGCTCCAGCACCCTGCCCGCCGAAGGCTCGATCTCACTGGTCATCAACCGCGCCAGCCGCCCTCCCGAGGGCACGATCGCGCCGATTTTCCTGGGCTCGGCGAGAAGGGCACTAAAGAAGGCGGCCAACGGCGGCTGTTGCATGCAGGTCTCCAGCATCGATTGATCGACGCCGATATTCTCCTTTCAAATGATGCGAGCATGACGTTTATCCGCATCACTGAAAGTTTTAGGCGCTCTGCGCTGTCGGCTCGAAGCTCATGTTGAAGGCGGCTCCGCCGCCGGTCGCATCCGATACCCATACCCGCCCGTGATGTATTTTGACGATCTCGCGCACGAGGTGGAGGCCGAGGCCAATGCCCTGGCTGCGACCGTTCGCACGCTGGAAGGGTTCGAAGATCCGCTCCCGGTCCTCGGGCGCGATACCCGGGCCTTCATCGCTGACGGAAATCTGTGCCGGGCGCTCCACGGCGATGGTGATGGTGCCGCTCCTGCCGCCATGCTGGATGGCGTTCTGAACCAGGTTGGCGATCGCCCGCTCCAGCGCAGTCTCATCACCGAGGATACGTTCCGGCATCGAGCGCAACTCGAAATTTGCCTGATAGCCGGCGGCGATGATCAGTGGCGCAAGTTCTGCGGCCTGCCGGCGGGCGACCGTAGCAAGGTCGACGGAACAATCCGGCACCGGCTCCTGATTGAGCCTCTGCAGGTCGAGCAGCTGCTGGGCCAGTGTCGAAAGGCGGGCGACATCTTCCAGCAGCCGGTTGGTCGCCTCCGTTGGCGGCATGGTTTCCAGGCGGTTCTGCAGGATGGCGATCGGCGTACGCAGCTCATGGGCGGCGGCCAGCATGAAGCGTCGCTGCTTGTTATGGTCATCGTCGAGCCGTTGCAGCGTCTCGTTCATGGCAATCACCAGCGGCGCAACTTCTTCCGGCACGTTTTCCAGCGGCAAACGGTAGCCGCGTGTCGTCCCGTCGATGCCCTGTGCCGCCTGCGCCACCTCGCTCAATCCGCGGTGGATGCCTCGCGCCACGAATGGTGTGACCGCCAGTGTTATCAGGCCCGTCAGCAAAATCACCGGCAGCACTATACCGGAAGCGATCGCCATGAAGACGACCAGCAGTTTGCCGGCCGAAAGGCTGCCCTGTCGGCCGACGATGACGAGCAGATCGCCGTGATCCGTCCTTATTTTTTGCAGGCGTGCGGCAATCGTCGCTGGATTGTCCTCGTCCCCATTGAAACGGGCTTCGGCGATATCGCTACCCGACGCGGCGATGGCGAGATATTGCGCCGGTACATTGCCTTCGCTGACCATGCGGCCCTGCTGATCGCGCACTAGAAACCAGAAGTCGGCCGCCTTTTCGCGCTGGTAACCCAGATCGTCGGTGTTGGTGATACGCATCGAACCGTCGGCGTTCCAGGCAATCGATTCCGAAACCGCATCGATTGCATGTTCATCTGGAGCGAAAATGCCGCTCATGCCCGAAATCCAGAAGACGAAGGCAAAGGCGATCGCGATCAGCACCAGGGTCGCGGCCTGCAGCGCCACCAGCCGGCGGATCAGCCTCCATTTCAGCGAATAGAACTTCATCTTCTTCATGGCCGGGCCTGCCGGATCAGGTAACCGACGCCACGAATCGTATGGATCTCGACACCGGCGCCCGCAGCATCGAGCTTGCGGCGCACCCGCGAGACATGCGCATCCAGCGCGTTGGACTGGATCTCGTCGTCCATGCCATAGACCGCTTCCTCGAGGCTTGAGCGCTCCACCGTGCGCCCAGCCCGGCGCATCAGCGCTTCCAGCACCAGCAATTCGCGGCGAGGCAGTTCGAGTGCCGTCTCGCCGACGCGCGCCTCGCGGTTGCGCAGGTTGAAATGCAGCCGGCCGAGGCACAGGCTCTCGATCTCGATATTCCCCGGACGGCGCAGAATGGCGCGCAAACGCGCCATCAGCTCCTCGACGGCAAAGGGCTTGGCGAGATAGTCATCGGCACCGAGATCGAGACCTTCTATCCGGTCCTTCAGATCGCCGCGCGCCGTCAGCATGATAACCGGGACAGCCGGCTGGATGCGGCGCGCGTCGGCGATCAGCTCCAGCCCGTCGCCGTCCGGCAGGCTGCGGTCAAGCAGCAGCGCATCATAGCTGTTCAGCCTCACGGCCTCCTCGGCTGCCTCGATCGTGGAAACGTGGTCCGTGATGATATTGTTGTTGCGGAGCGCCGCCACCAGCACGGCAGCCATTTCCGGTTCATCTTCCGCCAGCAAGACGCGCATTTAACCGTCCAACTTCAAAAGCCGCTCTGTGCACAGGCAAGATTGCGTCAGCATGACGAGAAAGGCCAGAGCGGTGTGGCGTCAATCCCCGAAAGGCAGGCTGATTGCCTCGGTTCGCGCTTCAAGCGCGCGGATGACGGCCGCCATGTCCTCACGCCCGAAACCCAGACTTTCGGTTTCCGCGTAAAGCGCATGGCAAGCATCGAGCAGCGGCGAAGCAATGCCCGCATGCCGAGCCGCTTCGGCGACCAAACGATTGTTTTTCAGCGCGTCGGAGATCGCCGCCTGCACTGAGAAGTCCCGCTCCACCAGCTTGCCGCTCTTGATCCGCGATATGCCGCTCGCCATCTGGCCGGCATCGACGACAGCTTTGAAAAGCCCCATGTCCAATCCCTGTCGGGCGGCAAAGTGCGCCGCTTCGGCAAGCCCCGTGACCGTCGTGATCAGAAATATATTGACGGCAAGCTTCATCAGGAGCGCATTCGGCACGGCGCCGCAGACAACCGTTTCCCTGCACATGGGCTTCAAAAGCGGACGAACCTCTTCGACGACGTCCGCATCTCCCGCAAGCATGACCACAAGCTGGCCTTCCTCCGCCGGCCGGCGCGAGCCTGAAACAGGCGCCTCGACATAGTGGCCGCCGGCGGCACGAATATCCGCCTCAAGCGCTTTCGAATATTCGGGCGCGGTGGTCCCCATATGGATGACGACATGTCCGGCTACCCGTTCGACAAAACCTGGTGTACCGCGCCCGAGAACCGTGTCGATCACCGCTGCCGTTGCAAGCATCAGGATGACGGTCCGGGCTGTCGTAAACACTTCGTCGACATCCGCGGCCACTTCGGCGCCCGCTGTCCGTAGCGTGTCAGCCCTTTCCGGCGAACGGTTCCAGACGATGAGATCGGTACCTGCCCGCGCGAGATTGAGCGCCATCGGCGTACCCATCACGCCGAGACCGATGAAGCCTGTTTTCATTTTGCCGTCTCCTCGGATAGCCAGGAGCGAAGTCTACGAACAAAGGCGGCAGTTGTCTTGAAGGTTAGTGCGCAGGTGCAGGCTGCCCCGAAATTTCCAGCGCTGCCTCACGGATCGTCTGCATGAGGATCGACAGCGGCAGCGAGGGGACGGAATCGGTACGCACCGTCAATCCAACGGGACCCTTCGTCTCGCTCGTATCGACCGGCAGGGCGACAAGCACGCCGTCGGCAATATCCCGCGCAACCACGCCGTTGGAGATGATCCAGATCGCGTCGCTATCGCGCACGAAAGCGCGGCCGAAGGCATCGGAAACAGTCTCGATCTGGCTCGGCAGGCTGGCGACGCCATTGGCGATCAGGAAATTTTCGACCACCGGCCTGATGATCGAACCGCGGGTCGGCATGAGAAGCGTATAGCGGCCGAGTTCGGCGAAGAACGATTTGCCGGCGCCAAGCAGCGGATGGCCGGTGCGCACGGCAAAGACCACTTGCTCGGAATAGAGATGCTCGAACGAGAAGCCGGCCATCCTTTCTGCCCCCGCGAGACGGCCGACGACGAGATCGAGATCGCCGACACGCAGCTGCTCAAGGAGCACAGTATTGTCACCGGTGACGATCTTCACCCGGCTCCAGGTATTTTCCTTCAGAAACAGATCCATTGCCCGCGGCATGATGCGCGTCGAGACTGTCGGCAGCGCGCCGATGCGGATTGGCGGAGCATCGCCGAACTGCTCCTGCGAGACGGAATCGAGCCCTTGCCGCAGCGCTGTCAGCGCAGCGCCGGCATGGCGCAGGAAGACCTCGCCATAACGCGTGATCCGGATCCCGCGCCCGTCACGCTCGAAAACACTGACGCCAAGTGCCAGCTCGAGCTCGCGGATCGTCTTCGTCACCGCCGGCTGGCTGACATGCAGGAGTTCAGCCGCCTTCATGACGCTTTTCTGCCGCGCCACCTCGACAAAGGTCTGCAGATGGCGAAACTTGATACGACTATCGATCATAATTTTCATAACTCATAGGTTATCGAAAAGCCGAAAAATATCATTTTACTTAACCGGATCAACTCATCAAATTGGGTGGGGAGGAGATTTAAAGTGCAATTCGCCAGTATCAACGACGTAACGATCCACTACCAGCTCATCGGTGCGCCGGCTGACAGGCCGGTCATCGTGTTTGCCAATTCGCTCGGCACGGACTTCCGGATCTGGCGCGATGTGATCGTGCGTCTTGCCGGCGATTTTGCCATCATTCTCTATGACATGCGCGGCCACGGTCTTTCCGATGTCGGCCAGGTGCCATATTCCATGGAGGACCATGCGACGGATCTTGCCGGGCTGCTCGATCTGCTGTCGGTCAAGGATGCCGTCATCTGCGGCCTTTCGGTCGGCGGCCTGATTGCCCAGTCGCTCTATCAGCGTCGTCCGGACCTGGTGAAGGCGCTCATCCTTTGCGACACCGCCCACAAGATCGGCACGGCCGAAAGCTGGAACAACCGCATCGCCGCGGTCGAGAAAAGCGGCATTGCGAGCATCGTCGACATGGTCATGGAGCGCTGGTTCACACTGGCTTTCCGCCGACCGGAAAACAACGCCTATGCCGGCTATTGCAACATGCTGATCCGCCAGCCGGTGGAAGGTTATAACGCAACCTGCGCGGCGATCCGCGACGCCGATTTCACCGAGGCGGCAGCCAAGATCAAGGTGCCGACCATCTGTGTCGTCGGCGATCAGGATGGCTCGACGCCGCCGGATCTGGTGCTGTCCACCGCCAGGCTGATCCCCGACGCACGCTACGAAGTCATCAAGGACTGCGCCCACATTCCGCCGGTCGAGCAGCCGGAAGCGCTGACGGCGATCATCCGCGCCTTCCTGTCATCGATTGGAGAAAAAAGCCCATGAGTGACACCGTGTCCGAACGCTATCAACAGGGAATGGCGACTCGTCGCTCCGTTCTCGGCGATGCCCATGTCGACCGCGCCCAGGCTGCCTCGACCGACTTCGACAGGCCGTTCCAGGAACTGATCGCCGAAGCGGCTTGGGGTCACGTCTGGTCGCGGCCTGAACTGACGAAGCGTGAGCGCTCGATGATCACGATCGCGCTACTTGCCGCACTCGGCCAGGACGACGAAG
The DNA here is from genome assembly GCA_039725955.1 of Sinorhizobium sp. B11. NCBI lineage: Bacteria > Pseudomonadati > Pseudomonadota > Alphaproteobacteria > Hyphomicrobiales > Rhizobiaceae > Sinorhizobium > Sinorhizobium sp. B11. The sequence goes on along the minus strand of CP091033.1, from coordinate 404,081 downwards.
TGGCGATGCATGTGCGCGCTACCGTCAATACCGGCGCCTCCCGGGAGGATATTCGCGAGGCGCTCTTGCATGTGGCAATCTATGCCGGCGTGCCGGCCGCCAATCACGCGATCAAGATCGCCAAACAGGTTTTCGAGCAGATGGACGCCGGCAAGGTGGCCTGAGGGAGACAGAATGTCGGACTTACCGAACCGCAAGCCAGAAACCGGAGCCTTCTTCGCTCGTGACCGCGCCTGGCATTCACCGGCCTATACGCCGGGCTACAAGACATCAGTTCTGCGCTCACCGCAGCGCGCGCTGCTATCGCTTGATGGCACGATTTCTGAGATCACCGGTCCTGTCTTCGGCCAGTCGATGATCGGCGAGATGGATAACGACCTGATCCACAATTTCGCGCGACCCGGCGAAAGCGCGATCGGCGAACGTATCATCGTCCACGGTCGCGTACTCGATGAGCGCGGCCGTCCGCAATCGGGCGTTCTCGTGGAATTCTGGCAGGCCAATGCCGGCGGCCGCTACCGCCACAAGAAGGAAACCTATCTCGCCGCCATCGACCCGAATTTCGGCGGCTGCGGTCGCTTTGTCACCGACGAGGAAGGTCGCTATTTCTTTCGCACTGTGCGACCCGGCGCCTACCCCTGGCCGAACGGTGTCAACGACTGGCGCCCGGCCCATATCCATTTCTCGATCTTCGGCCACGGCTTCTCGCAGCGTCTGATCACCCAGATGTATTTCGAGGGTGACCCGATGATCTGGAAATGTCCGATCGTCGGCACCATCCCCGACAAGGCGGCTATCGAGCAGCTCATTGCCCCGCTCGACTGGGGTAACACGATCCCGATGGACAGCCGCGCCTACAAATTCGATATCGTGCTGCGCGGCCGCCGCTCGACGATGTTCGAAAACAAGCTGGAGGGGAACTGACATGCAGGAACTCGGCTATCTCAAGGAAACCCCGTCCCAGACCGCCGGCCCCTATGTGCATATCGGACTGACGCCGAATTTCTGCGACATCACCGGCGTCTATGATACCGACCTCGGCGCGCAGATGGTCAATGACAAGACGCTCGGTGAGCACATCACCGTCAGCGGCCGTATCTTCGATGGCGCCGGCGCCCTCGTTCGCGATGCCGTCATCGAGATCTGGCAAGCAGACAGTGCCGGCCTCTACAACAGTCCCTCGGAAATGCGCGGCACGGCCGACCCGAATTTCACCGGCTGGGGCCGCTGCCCCACCCGTGGAGATGATGGCGTCTACAGTTTCGAGACCATCAAGCCCGGCAAGGTTCCCTTCAAGGACGGCCGCAAGATGGCGCCGCACATCACCTTCTGGATCGTCGCTCGCGGCATCAATATTGGCCTGCATACACGCATGTATTTTCCGGAGGAGCAGGAAGCCAATGCCGGCGATCCGATCCTCGCCCGTATCGAACACCGGGAGCGCGTAGCTACGCTGATCGCCACCCGCGACGATGCCAAGCTCAGCTTCGACATCTATTTGCAGGGACCGAAGGAGACGGTATTCCTGGATATCTGAGCCGGCTTGCGAGCAAGGCTCAGTACAAGTAGCGTCCCCTCACCCTATCCTCTTCTCCAGGGGAGAGGGCACCGGCTGGCGGAAGGGGATTGCAATGAAACGGGCCGTTCCATGACCACCTCCTCCTTCGACCATCCCTTCCTGTGCGGCCTGCTCGGCGACGCTGAAATTGCAACCTATTTCTCAGCCGACGCTGATGTCAGGGCAATGCTGTCTTTCGAGGCGGCACTTGCGCGCGCTGAAGCGGTGCATGGCATCATCCCGGCCGAGGCGGCCCGAAGGATCCGCGAGGCCTGTGCCGTTTTAAACGCCTGATATTGCCAGCCTGAAGATGGCGACAGCGAAGGACGGCGTCGTCATTCCCGATCTCGTCCGGCAACTGAGGAAAGCAGTCGGTGGTGAGGCCGCCGAGCATGTGCATTTCGGCGCCACCAGCCAGGATGTCATCGATACCAGCCTGATGCTGCGGCTGAAATCCGTGACCTTCCTCTTTGGTGGGCGTCTGCATGCCATCGTCAGTGGAATGGCAGCACTCGAACGACAATTCGGCACCAATCGCCTGATGAGCCATACGCGCATGCAGGCCGCCATTCCCATCGCCGCCGCCGACCGTATCGCCGCCTGGCGGATCCCGCTGGAGACCTACCGCGATCGGCTGACGGAGCAGGTCTTCCCGGTCCAGTTCGGCGGTGCGGCCGGTACGCTCGAAAAACTTGGCGACGAAGCCGCCGCCGTGCGCAGTTCGCTGGCGCAGGAACTGGGGCTATCAGACGAACCGCAATGGCAGAGCCAGCGTGCCCGCATCGCAGGTCTCGCCAATCTCTATTCGCTGATTTCAGGCAGCCTCGGGAAATTCGGTCAGGACATCGCATTGCTTGCCGAAGCTGGCGGCGAAATCGAGCTTGCGGGCGGCGGCGCCTCCTCTGCAATGGCGCACAAACAGAATCCGGTCGCCGCCGAAACGCTGGTGGCACTTGCCCGCTTTAATGCGACGCAGCTTTCGGCCATCCACCATTCGCTCGTTCATGAGCAGGAACGCTCAGGCGCGGCCTGGACACTTGAATGGCTGGTCCTCCCACAGATGGTCATGGCGACTGCCGCGTCACTGCGGCTTGCAACGGAACTCGTTGGTAACATCAAACGTCTAGGGACAAGCTGATCGCCTTTGCGTCAAGGCTGTAAAACCGGCTATGCAGGGGTGTTGAATTCAGGAGTGATCCCGTGACCTTTCCGCTCTTCGATCTTTCCGGCCGTCGTGCGCTGGTGACAGGCTCCAGCCAGGGCATCGGCTATGCACTGGCGCTCGGCCTTGCCGAGCATGGCGCCTCCGTCATCATCAATGGCCGAAACGCCCAGAAGGCGGAGGCGGCTGCCGAGACGATCCGCGAAAGGAAACGCCACGCCGTCAGCGCCGCTTTCGATGTGACGGATGCCGAGGCCAGCAGAACCGCCATTGCTTATATCGAGGCGGAGATCGGTCCGATCGATATCCTGATCAACAATGCCGGCATGCAGTTTCGGACGCCGCTGGAGGAGTTTCCGGTCGAAAAGTGGGACGAACTGTTCCGCACCAATGTTTCCAGCATCTTCTATGTCAGCCAGCCAGTGGCACAGGCGATGATCAGCCGCGGCCGCGGCAAAATCATCAACATAGCCTCGGTGCAGGCGGAACTCGCCCGCCCGAATATCGCACCCTATACCGCAACCAAGGGCGCTGTTCGCAACCTGACCCGCGGCATGGCGACGGACTGGGCAAAGCATGGCCTGCAGGTCAACGCCATCGCGCCAGGCTACTTCAGAACGCCGCTCAACCAGGCGCTTGTCGACGATCCGAAATTTTCCGCCTGGCTCGAGACGCGTACGCCGGCCGGCCGGTGGGGCAACGTGGAAGAGTTGGTAGGTGCGGCTGTCTTCCTGGCGTCGGACGCGTCGTCCTTCATCAACGGGCATATGCTGATGGTGGATGGTGGGATTACGGCATCGCTCTGAGGTTAGTCGCCTCCTCCGTCGCCACCTCCGTCACCACCACCACCACCATCGCCTCCATCATCGAGATCAAAACTCACCTCGATGCCGCCTTCGGCTTGGCCACGAACGAAACGCCTTCGAAAACGAAGACGACTCCACCATGGAGGGTTCCAAGACAAGAATACGGCAAATGCGACGATCAGGATGGAAACGGCCGAGAGGCCTATAAGGATCTCCGTGACTGGAGACATGTTTACTCCAAAGATTGCCTGAGGAAACTATCCCAGCAATTTTGGCGGGAAACAAGAACATTTAAATTTAGAGGACGCCTCAATCCGCGACCATATTGCCACGCCGCATCAGCCCCATGAGGATCAGCGGCAGCAATGTCGTGATGCAGATGGCGATGAAAGCCATCGCCATGCCGAGGCCGATGGAGCCCTGCTCGAACTGGCGCCAGATGAAGGTCGCGATCGTCTGCATGCCAACCGGTGCGACGACGACGGAAGCAACGAGCTCACGCGAGGCAAGCGCGAAGACAAGCAGCATCGAGGAAGCAAGGCTCGGAAAGACGAGCGGCAGCAGAATGCGGCGGAAGGCTGTGACGCCGCTGGCACCGCAGACGCGGGCTGCTGCCTCCAGATTGTCACCGATCTGCTGGAAGGCGGCCGTGGTATAGCGAACCGGCTGCGGCAGCAGGATGCAGCAATAGGCAAGCAGCAGAATGAAAGCGGTATTATAGGGTGTAAACGGCAGGCCCGGCATATTCCAGGCGAGGATGAGGCCGACAGCAACGACGATACCCGGCAGGGCATTCGGCAGAATGGTCATCACATCGATCGCCAAGCGGCCTGACATCTTCGTCTTCACCACGGTATAGGCGGCCGTCACACCGATCAGGCCCGTTATAAGCGCCGTACCGATACCGAGCGAGAAGCTGTTGATCAGTGCCGTGACGGCGCCGGCGCTATTGCCGAAGACCGCCATGAAATTGTCGAGGCTGACATTGTCGAAAGCGAGACCGCCTGAGATGGTCCGTGCCAACGCTGTCGCGAGGATGGCCAGCAACGGCACGCCGGTTGCAAGGAAGGCGACGACCGTGAACGCGATCATCACGGGCGCTTTCAGCGCGCCAAGTGGGCGCTTGTCCTTCGCCGTCGGCTTGCCGCCGACCGTCTGATAAGAGCGGCGCGCGAGGATCCAGCGCTGCAGGAGGAAGGTGATCAGCGACATGGCGACCAGCACGAGCGACAGGATGGCCGCGCCCGGCAGATCGATCGGCCAGTCGGTGACGCGAAGGTCGATGCCAGTTACCAGTACCTGAAACCCGGCGCGTCGGCCGAGCGCTGCCGGCGTGCCGTATTCCTCGATCGCGGCGGCGAAGACCAGCATCAGGCTCGCGGTCAGGCCGGGGGCCGAGAGTGGCAGCGTGATGCGCCAGAAGGCGCGTGCCGGAGAGGCGCCGAAGACACGACCGACATCGGCGTAACGTGCGCCGACGGCTTCGACGGTGCGCGACACGGCAAAATAGACGACAGGGAAAGTGTTGAAGGCCATGACCAGCGTCATGCCGAAAATCGAAAACAGGAAGGGCGCCAGATTGAAGCCGGCAAGCTGCTGCAGATAACCGCGCGGCTGCAGGGTCATGATCCAGCCGAGTGTCGCAATATAAGGCGGGATCATGAAGGGCACGAGCAAGAGAACGTCCCAGAGAGGCGCGAATGGAATCCTGTAGAGAGCGCGGAAAACACCGAGCGGTACGGCAACCAATGCAGAGGCGAACACCACGCAAACGCCGAGCAGGATGGTATTGCCGCCCATGCGGATCAGCGAACTATCGGCGAGGGTCGCATAGAGAGAGGAGAACGGGCTCGCAAACGAGCCCCGTCCAAGTTCGGGGAAGATGCCTTGCAGCACCACCGCAATGAAGGGAACGGCGACGACGAGAACCAGACCCGCTGTTGCAAGCCAGGCGGCCGGAGCCGTGCCGCCGATGCCGTTTCCCCTCATTCGTTCAGACCTTACTTGGCGCCGTAGAGATCAGCGAAGGTCTTCAGCGTTTCCTTGCGCTTGCCGTAGACAGCAGCCGTGTCATACTTCAGGAGCGTCAGGTCGCCGATCAGCGGACGGCTGGCGGCAATGTCGGTGCGCGATGGCATCAGCATTTCGCCGGCAACAAGCGCCTGACCTTCGTCAGAGAGCATGTAGTCGATGAACTTCTTGGCGTCGTCCTGGTTCTTCGACCAGTTCATGATCATGGCCGGGCGCGGTGCGATGACCGTACCGGACTTCGGGAACACGACTTCGATATTCTCGCCCTTCTTCTGGGCGGCAAGAGCGATGTAGTCGACGGCGCCGAAGACGACGGCCTTTGCACCCTGCAGAACCGGGTTCAGGGCATCAGCATTTGCACCGGCAATGATGGCGCCGTTAGCCTGCAGAGCTTTGAAGAGCTTCCAGTCGTCCTGGCCGGCGAGGGCAGCAGTCAGCTCGAAGGACGAACCGGACTGCGCAGGGTCCGGGATATTGACGAGATCCTTGTATTCCGGCTTTGCGAGGTCAGCCCATTCGGACGGCTTCGGCGTGCCGCTCTTGGTGTTCCAGACGATGCCGAGAGCCGAGATGCCCTGTGCAACAGCGCCTTCGGACTTCAGGAAGTCCGGCACCTTGGCAGCGTTCGGGCTTGCATAGCTGACAAGCCAGCCGCGCTTGGCGAAGTCGTTTGCCGTATCCCAGGAAGCCGAGATGACGACGTCGACAACCGGGTTAGCGGCTTCGGCTTCGATACGCGCCATGACCTTGCCGGTCGTTGCCTGGAAAACATTGACCTTGACGCCGGTCTGCTTGGTAAAGCCAGCCGACAGCTTGTCGATCAGGCTCTGCGGGCCAGCGGTGTAAACGGTGACATCGGCATGGGCGACGCCGGCCATCAGGGCTACGGCGACAACGCCAAAAGTGATGCTCTTCAATGACTTAAACATGTTCCAATTTCTCCTCTATGGATTGGTGTATTTCCCGCTGAAACCAGCGGATCTGTGCGGCGTCGATCTCAAGGCCGATTACCTCGCCGGCACGAAGCTTCACGCGGCTAAGCACCTGTAATTCCAGGCCGGGCAGGCCGGAGAGCGAAACGCTCGCCAGGTGCCCGTCGCCGCGAAACTGCGAGCGCAGCACAGTGGCGGCAAGGCGATCAGCAGAGACTTTGCCGGCCGAGATGGAGGCGACCGGGAGCAACACGCGGGCGCTGTTGCCGGCGATGCCCGCAGCCTCGGTCAGCACAATATCGCTACCCTTGAAATACCAGGCCGTACCGCGCCGCTCGATATCCGCAAGGCAGCCAAGCCGCAGGAAGTCGGCGACCTCGGGCGTTGCCGGACGCATGATCAGATCATCGGGCGACGCCAGCTGCTCGATCAGGCCGGAGCGCATGACTGCGACCTCATCGGCAAGCGTCAGTGCCTCGCTATGATCATGCGTCACATAGATTGCCGTCAGGCCGAGCGTGGAGATGAGTTCGGCAAGTTCACCGACCATGTTTTCGCGCAGTTCGCGATCAAGATTGGAAAGCGGTTCGTCGAAAAGGATGAGCTGCGGTTCGGCCACGATGGCGCGGGCAATTGCCACGCGCTGTTGCTGGCCGCCGGAAAGATCGCTCGGTCGCCTATCTGCGTAGGCAGCAAGCCCGACGCGCTCGAGTGACCGCATCGTCCTCTCGTGACGCTCGGCTTTCCCGATGCCACGCATTTCCAACGGAAAAGAAACATTGCCGCCGACCGTCAGATGCGGCCAGAGCGCATAGTCCTGAAAGACCATGCCAAGCCCGCGCCGCTCCGGCGGAACGAAGGCACCGGTCGAACCGTCGGCAACTGTCGTGCCGGCAATCGAAACGGAACCCCTGGTCGGCACAAGCAGCCCGGCGACCAGCCGCAAGAGCGTAGTCTTGCCGCAGCCCGAAGGGCCGAGCAACGCCAGCGTCTTACCCTTTTCCAGAGAAAAATCAATGCCTTTGAGGATTTGCGTCGGCCCGTAGCTCAATTCCAGACCCGCCGCAGCAACGGCACAGGACGATCGAATTGAAGGGGCGTTCATGGGAAGACCAAATGTCGCTTTAAAGAAAGTATGGCGACATTTAGGCACACCGGATGACAGCTCTGCGACAGATATATTTCAGTTTTGTGACAATATCTTCTGGACAGGAGGACGTTGGCGTTTCGTGCCGGGATGACTAAGACGCAGCCCTCCCGTAGCCGCGCCTTACCGCCGGCCATCTTCTACGCAGTTTTCATGCCGTTTCGCGGCTTCAGGACGCCCAAAAGCAACGAATTTGCATTTTCGGTCGCACGCAACCATTTAAGATGCATGATCCGCGGGAGATGTCGCACCCTCGCATGTGTCGGGACGTTTACCGAAAACGAACCATACCGGCTTGCATTCTGAGCCAAAAGCCGATTGCTTAGGAAAATCTACTTCTTCTTCGGCTAGCCGTTAGAAGAGTGCGAGGGGATATAGGCAAACCCGTGGAATTCTGCAGCTTCGCATCGGGATCGATGGTGATTACGATGACGAAGCGGGAAAGCTGGTTTGAAGGAAAATGAGTAACGATCTGTTTCAGGTGAAATTTTGGGGCGTTCGGGGAAGCATCCCCGTATCAGGCCCGGAATTCGACCGATATGGAGGCAACACCTCCTGCATTGAAATTCGCTGCGGCGAGCATCGGATGCTGTTCGACGCGGGCTCTGGACTGCGCGAGGCCGGCCTCTCGCTCATTGCTGACGAAGTCCGCGATGTCGATCTCTTCTTCAGCCACTGCCATTACGATCACATCATCGGCCTGCCCTTCTTCAAGGCGATCTACTACCCTTCGATCAACGTCAACATCTGGTCCGGCCATCTGGACGGCAAGATGAGCACGCGCGAGATGGTCGAGCAGTTCATCAGCCCGCCCTGGTTTCCGGTAAAGACCGATATTTGCCAGGCGACGATGAACTTCCGCGATTTCCATGCGGGCCAGACGCTGACGCCGCATGCAGGCGTCGAAATGCAGACCTACATGCTGAACCATCCAGGCGGCGCGATCGGCTATCGCATCAACTGGAAGGGACGCATAGTGTCGCTGATCTACGACATCGAGCACATTCCGGGCACCTACGATCCGGTGGCGCTCGAGATGATGAAGGACGCCGATCTCGTGGTCTACGACTGCACCTACAATGAAGACGAGATGCAGCGCTTCAAGGGCTTCGGCCACTCCACGTGGCAGCACGGCACTGAACTTGCAAAGATGGCGGGCGCTAAGCGCTTCGCCCTATTCCATCATGCGCCTTCGCGCACCGATGAGCAGCTTGCCGTCATGGAAAGCGAGGCGCAGGCCGCCTTTGCCGGCGCCTTCGCTGCCCGCGACAATCAGGTCGTCGACATCTGATCCCGCACGAGTGCGGCGGCAGAGACCCATTCCACCGCGGGATGGCCTGCCGTCGCCTCGAAAAGTTCGCCGAGGAAATCCCACGCCGCCGCGTCATGCACCAGATGATGCGCAAGCACGCCGATTGGCTCGTTGCCGCCCTCGAACCGATCCTGCAACTCCGCGACCAGTTCGCCGATCAACTCTGCCATCGGCCGTCCACCGCGGGTGCCGTGCCAGTCCATGAGATCGACATGGGAGTTGACGATGGCGATCGGACTTTCTCCCTTGGCGCGTCCGTAAGTGGAAAGGGATCCGAAGCCAAGCGCCGGCAGTTTGGGAATGAGGCCCTTGTCTATCCGGTTCCAGGGCGGAACCAGCATTGTCAGGAAGCGCGCGGGGTAGAGATCCCTCAGCTTCAGGAAACCTTCGTAGAGCTCGCCGAGGATGGTTTCTTCCAGCCGTGATCCGCCGAGTTCCTGTTTCTTGTCGTCAGGTCCGGAATGATTGTGATGGGCCCAGCCGTGAACTGCCACGCTGACATGTGTCTCATCCGCAAGCCTCTGAGCGAGTGGCATGCCGGTAAAGGCCGGAATGACAGCGAGCGTGAGGGGGATGCCGTAGTTTCTCGTCTCTCCAAGCAGTCGCTCGAGCGCCGCCGTCGGCTCGATCGCATCGTCATCCCGCAGCCAGAGCCGTGCAACGCGGCCAGCGTCGCGCCAGCGCTCCAGCTCCCGATGCAACGGCTCGCGGAGGGTGCTATCGATCATGTGCTGCTCCTGCATGGTTGAGGATCAAATCCAGTTCATGTGATGCGCCGGCAAGCGAACGCTCTTCGATAACAAAGCGTCGGGCGGCAGATGCCATGGCGTCACGGCGCGTCCGGTCATCCAGCAGTCCGGCAACGGCGCGCGCGTAGGCTTCCACATCGCCGGCAGGCGTCAATAGCCCGGTCACATCGGCCTCCACGACGGCAGGCACGCCGGCAGTTTCCTGCGCCACGACAGGAAGCCCCGCCGCCTGCGCTTCGAGATAGGCAAGTCCATAGGCTTCACCGCAGCCCGGCCAGACATAGATGCCGCTCTTCGAAAGCAGGTCGGCTATCTCTTGCGGCTCCCTCTGGCCGAGCCAGTCGATACGACCGGGGGCAAAGCCCGCAAACAGCGCCTCCACCTCAGCTCTTAACGGACCGTCGCCAATGATGCCGAGCGTCCAGGGCCGATCCTCGATCTTGCGCAGTGCCGCAGCGAGCATCGTGTAGCTCTCCATCTTGTCACCGGCCCGCATCATCGCCACGCTCGCCAAGCGTTGCGGAACGGGAGCAGGCGTTGCCGCTTCGAAGAGCACTGTGTCGATGAAAGGTTTTACTCCGGCAATACGCGCTTCGGGAAAGACGTCTTCCAGTCCTTTCCGGTCGCGTTCGGTAAAGGCGATATTGACCGCCGCCTGACGGATCGCCTCGCCGACCGGCTTCTGAAACAATGCCCAGCCCATCGCGTCGCGCTTGCGCGAATAGGAGGCTTCGGCGGTCACATAGGGAATGGTGAATTCCGCAGCGATCGCCGGTCCGAAGAGATCGGGGGACTTGTAGTAAGGATGATAGCAGAACCAGAGTTCCGGCTTCGGCTCGTCCCGCCATTTGTGCCGAATCCGCTGGAGCTCCTCCCCGGCCCTCGGTAGCGCTTCGGCCGCCGCTTCCGGCGTGCCGGCATGGATGCGGAATTGAGACACGACCTCGACTGAATGCCCGGCCATTTCCAGCGCCCGGATCAACAGCTGCGCCATCAAGCGGTCACCTGACGGCACCGGATGATCAGGCGATTTCATCGGCGCGTAGAAAGCGATCCTCATCGCGACACTCCGCGTATGACAGTGTGTTTTCCAATCGGCGCTCACGCCGTAAGCGAAAATTTCCGCTATTGTCACTATCCTTGAACGATACAGGCAGGCATACCGAAGCGATCGTGATTAGACGAGACGATAATTCCGCCCTTTTTCGTCTTCTCTAGTGCATTTGCGATTTGAGCTTCAAGAACAGGAATTGATGACCACGGTCTGGGCCACAGGGATTTTTTCGGAACGTACGATCAGGAAGGCCAGACTCGGTTCCGGCCTTGTGATGTTCGTCTTCATCATCCTGCATATGTCAAACCATGCGTTGGGGCTCGTTTCGCTGACGGCAGCCGACGATGCGCGCCGACTGTTTCTGGCGATCTGGCGTAATCCGCTGGGCACTCTGCTCTTCTACGGTTCGGTCCTGGTCCATCTGACGCTGGTGCTACGTGGGCTCTATATGCGCCGCAGCCTCATCATGCCGAAGAACGAGATGGCGCAAATCGTTCTCGGCCTTCTGATTCCGCTGCTGCTCATCGACCATGTTATCGGCACACGCATCGTCCATGCGCTCTACAGCTATAGCGACAATTACGAGACGATCGTCCGCACGCTCTGGATCAACTCGCCGAAGGACGGTGTACGCCAGACTTTCGCACTGCTTGCCGTATGGATCCACGGCTGCATCGGCATCCATTTCTGGCTGCGCTACCGGTCGTGGTACGTCAATTCCTCGTCGCTGCTTCTGGCCATCGCCATTCTCCTGCCGGTGCTGGCGCTGCTCGGTTTCGTCGAGATGGGCCGCACGCTGTCCGATCCCTCCTACGTCCAATCGGAATCCGACCACTACGAAGAAACGATCAATACCCGCTACTACAACGATCCCGAGGCGCGTGAGGAAATCGCGAAGATCCGCGCCGGGCTCTTCGGCAGCTTCTCCGCAGCGCTTGCTCTCGTCATTCTGGCACGAGCCCGCCGCAGGTTGAAAGAGCGGGCGACCCAGGTCGCCGTTCACTATCCCGGCGGCGAGACGGTTCGTGTGCCACGCGGCTTTACAGTCCTGGAGGCAAGCAGGCTTGGCGGCCTGCCGCACTATTCGGTTTGTGGTGGCAAGGGCCAGTGCTCCACGTGCCGCGTCCAGATTCTCAGCGATTATTGGACCCTGCCGCCACCCGACAAGCTGGAGCAGACGACGCTGAAGCGCATCAATGCGGCAGCCGATGTACGCCTCGCCTGTCAGCTCCGCCCGGACAAGGACTTGACCGTCGCGCCACTGCTCGTGCCGCAGACAGAAGCAGCCCTCCCCGCCAATAGCCAGGAAACCAGCCCCGGCCGCGAGCGCGACATCGCCGTACTCTTCTGTGACATGCGTCATTTCACGACGCTGACCGAGACCCGCCTGCCCTTCGACGTCGTCTTCCTGCTCAACCGCTATTTCGGAATCGTCGGCAAGGCGGTGGAACAGGCCGGCGGACAGCTCGACAAATTCATCGGCGACGGCGCCATGGCACTCTTCGGCCTCAACACCACGCCAGAGGAAGGCTGCCGGCAGGCTGTCGCGGCCGCAACCGCGATTGCTGCCGAGGTGGAAAAACTTGCCGCCGAACTTTCCGACGAACTGCCTTTACCGCTGCAAATCGTCATCGGCATCCACGCCGGCCCGGCAGTCGTCGGCACGATGGGCTATGGGCGGGTGCGCAGCCTGACGGCCGTCGGCGATACGGTCAATGTCGCAAGCCGCCTGGAGACGGCCGCCAAGGAACTCAATGCCGCGATCGTGATCTCCGAGCCGGTCGCAAAAGGCGCCGGCATTGATCTGGAACCGGTGGAAAGCTGCGAAATCAATGTGCGTGGACGGGCGCTGCCCTTGAAAGTCTATGTCATTCCGAGAGAGAAGGCCGCCGAACCGCTCAAGGAAAAGCGATAATGTCCGGCCAAGCGTGGCTAACTGGCAAATATTGGAGACGTCGTTTGCGCAAGGCGCGCAATGCGCTGGCCACGCGTTTCTTCAACACCCGTTTTGGCCGCCGACTGCTGATCGAAAATATCGGGACGCGCGTCATCTCCATGACGGTCGATGCAGGCGATCACCTGATGAGCTTTTCGCCCGCCGACTATATCGGCCGCAAGGTCTTCCGGAAGGGCCATTTCGAACGGGAGGCCGTCGATCGGCTGCTCGTGATCCTGCGCCAGCGCGGCTTGCTGAGAAAGGACAGCATGTTGCTCGAGATCGGCGGAAATATCGGCACCCAGACCGTCTATTTTGCGCTCGCTCGGGCATTTGCCGGCATCGTCAGCGTCGAGCCGGACCCTCGCAATTTCCGCCTTCTGGAACAGAACATCCGTCAGAATGGGCTCGCGGATGTGGTACGCCTCGTCAACTGCGCCGCCGGCGAAGGTGAAGGCGAGATCGACTTCTTTCTAAACAGTGCCAATCATGGCAAGAGCAGCGCCATCCGCCAGAGCGCTAGCGACCAGAAGATCAGCGTCCCGGTGCGCTCCGTGACCGGCATCCTCGACGACCTCGACATCGATCAGGCGTCCATCGGTCTCGTCTGGATGGATATCGAGGGGTATGAGCCGGTTGCCTGTCGCTCGATGCTACCGCTGCTTGCCCGCCGCGCGCCGCTCTATATGGAGTTCACGCCGCTCTTCTACGGCCCTGAGGGCACAAAAGCCTTCATTCGCATGCTCGCCGGCTTCTACGAGAATTGTCTCGTGGTCTTCGAGGACCACGAGAAGGAGATGAAAGTCCGTGATCTGCCGGGCGCATTCGATCAATATGACGTGCTGTTCCTGCCTTAGACCGAACAAGAGCTATCCGGCTGACTGCATCGCCAGCGATTGATGGCAATGCACACCAGCAAGTACCCCTGAGGCGGAAGCAAGCGTGGCGTTGTGCATGGCGCTCGCCGCATCGCCGGCGGCAAAGACACCCTTGACGGTCGTTTCCTTGTTATCGCCGGTCCGGATGACAGGACCAAACGGACCGTCGTCGAAGACACAGCCGAGCTGCTCGGCAACCGGACTGGCCATCGCCGTTTTCGGAGCGACAAACACGGCATCGAGCGGCACGATCCGGCCATCGGTGAGGCGAACGGCCTCAAGCCTGGGACTATCGCCCAATAATTCCACGACGGGGCTGCGCTCGATCCGTACGCCGCGAGCGGTCAGCCGCACGAGTTGCTCTTCATCGGGCTCGAATAGCGCTTGGGTGAAATAGGTTGTCTCTCCCCAGTCGGGAATCAGCATGGCGGAATGTGCTGAAAGCGGATGGTTTGCGAGAACACCGAGCCTACTGCTGCTCGCCTCATAGCCGTGGCAATAGGGGCAGTGCAGCACGGAGTGTCCCCATCGGTCTGGCAGACCGGCGATCTGGGGCAGTGTATCTCTGATCCCGGTTGCCAGGACGATGCGCGCGGCCCTTTCTTCGCCACCACCCCTGATGCCGATGACGAATTCGTCGCCATCGGCACGCGCCTGAACAACCTCCCCGTCCCGAATGGTGACGGTCGGATAAAGCGCAAGCTGCCGCTTTCCCTCCCGCATGATCGCCGCTGGCGTCTGGCCATCCTGGCCCAGGAAGCCGTGGGAGGCCGGCGAAAATCGATTGCGCGGCGCCCCCGCATCGACAAGCAGAACCCGGCGCAGCGCCCGGGCCAGCTGCATTGCCGCGGACAGGCCGGCGAAATTTCCGCCGACAACGATAGCCTCGAATGACATAGCACTCTCCTTCGACGACGCCTCAATCATGAATCAACATAAGTTACATGAAATGAAGTGGTCAAGTATCATGTTACTTGTCTTGTTACGATCCGCTTGTGATAATGGCCCCTTCGATCGACAGGAATGAAACCTCATGCGCAATGACAGCCGCCTTTCACGCATGCTGCACGTGCTGATCCATATGGATCGGCATGAGCATTCGGCGACCTCTGAAATGATTGGCAAGATGCTGAACACCAATCCCGTCGTCGTCCGCCGCACTATGGCCGGCCTTCGAGCGCAGGGCTATGTCCGTTCCGAAAAGGGGCATGGCGGAGGCTGGACGCTGGTGCGTCCGCTATCGGAAATCACCCTGCTCGATGTCTATAACGCTATCGGCGAACCGCATCTTTTCGCGATCGGGCCGGCCGATGATCAGCCTACATGCCTTGTGGAACAAGCCGTAAATGCCGCCCTCGAGGACGCGATGAAGGAGGCACAGGCGCTGCTCCTGCGGCGGCTGGGCAGCGTGACGCTGGACAAGATCGCGGCCGACTTCGAGGCAAAGTTTGCCGAGCGCTCGGCGACACCCTATTCCTGCGCCTCATGAGCGCGGATCATTTCCTGCGGTAGAGGAAATAGCGGCCTTCCTTGATGCCGTCGGGCAAAGGCAGAGGCAAAAGCTCGGCATGCTCCAGCGGCAAGCCGCTGACGGCGATGCCGTGACGCGTAAGAACGCCAGCCATCAACTGTGGCAGCCAGGTCAGCGTGACGGCATCGACCTCGTCATGTCCGGTGCCGATATCGGCATGCGCGAGCGCAGCATTGATCCCGAGGAACGCCTGGCCGGTGTCGCGGATATTGCCAGTCACCATGTTTTCGGCCGGCGGTGTTGAAGCGGAATAGGAACGTATTTCCCAATCGAAGGCGATAATGCGGCGGTCGGGAAAATGCTCGCGCAGATGGTCGTAGGTGCGACCGTTGCCGAGGCCGAATTCGAGCACCGACCCCTCTACCTCTTCCACCAGGTCAATGATCGCGTTGAGAATATCGCGTTGAGCCGTCAATCGGCGAATGAAGCTGTCGAGGCGGCTCATCTTGTCCCGTCCATCATAAAATATGTCAGCGGTGCTACCATATCGATGCAGTGTAAGTCGATTGCCGGAAACGCAAATTGCCGTTGCAGCGGTAACACGGGTCTGTGATAAACTCAGTCCCATGAACGAGATGTCCAACGACGCATTCTTCGCCAACGTGCCTGTCTTCAGCGACTTCGAAGGCGTGACCGATGAGAGCAACTATCAGCCGTTGCCCGAAGGATGGGTGCTGGCGATGGCCGATATCGTCGGCTCGACGAAGGCGATTTCCGGCGGCCGCTACAAGGACGTCAACATGGCCGGTGCCAGCGTCATTTCCGCGGTGCTGAATGCCGTCGGCAAGGGCGACTATCCCTTCGTCTTTGCCGGCGACGGCGCGTTGATCGCCTTGCCCGTTTCGCTTGAGAAGGAAGCGCGCAAGGCGCTTGCCGCGACGCAGGTCTGGGTGAAGGAAGATCTCGACCTCGATTTGCGCATCGCCATCGTACCGATCGCGGATATTCGCGCGGAGGGTCTCGACGTACGCGTCGCCCGTTATTCGGCAAGTCCTTATGTCACCTATGCGATGTTTTCCGGCGGTGGCACGATATGGGCCGAGAAGAATATGAAGATGGGCCGTTACGGCGTCGAGAAGGCCGCACCCGGCACCCGGCCGGATCTGACCGGCCTCTCCTGCCGCTGGAGCCCGATCGAGGCCCGCAACGGGGAAATCGTCTCGATCATCGCAGTGCCTGGCGAGGACGGCCCAGGGCCGGAATTCCAGGCTCTCGTTACCGGCATCGTTTCCATCACTGCAGAACAGAACCGCAGCGGGCATCCCGTGCCGGAAAACGGGCCTGAGCTTGCCTTCTCGATGAAGGGTATCAATCGCGAGGTGAAAGCCACCGCACCTGACGGCAAACGCCTGCGGCAAAAGCTCTTCATCCTCCTGCAGATCGGCCTGGTCGTCTTCCTGCATAAATTCGGAATCACCTTCGCCCATTTCGACGCAAGCCGCTACAAGAGGGACGTCTCAGGCAACTCGGATTTCCGTAAATTCGACGATGGACTGAAGATGACAATCGATGTCGACGCCACGCATCTCGCCCGCATCGAGATGCTGTTGAAACAGGCACAGGAAAAGGGTGTGGCGCGTTACGGCCTGCACCGCCAGTCGTCGGCACTGATGACCTGCTTCGTGCCGACGCCGCTGTCGCGCGACCACATGCACTTCATCGACGGCGCAGCTGGCGGTTACGCCGTCGCCGCCAGCCAGATCACCGGCAAGCAGCTTTCCGGCGTGCTCGTTACGCCTTGATGACATGATCGGCCGAGAGGCCGAGCCGGCTTAAGACGTTTCGGGTGTCGACAATCAGCTTGGCGCTCTTCGAAAGAGCCGCGTAGTCGATCATGTCATGGTCAGTCGCAATGAGAACCGCATCATACCCGGCAACGGCTTCCGGTTTCAGGTCGATGGATTTCCGGCCCTTCAGAGCCTGATATTCACGGGTCGACGGGATCTCCGCGACGAAGGGGTCATGATAATCCGCCTTGCCGCCCCGCTCTTCGATGATTTCGATCAGCCGCAACGACGGGCTTTCCCTGATGTCGGCAACATTCTTCTTGTAGGCGAGGCCGAGCACGAGGACGCGTGAGCGGCTGAGTGCCTTGCCGGCACGAATATCCAGCGCCTCTGCCAGCTTGCCGACGACATAGCGCGGCATCGCCGAATTGATCTCGCCGGCAAGCTCGATGAAACGTGTCGGCAGCTCGTATTCGCGCGACTTCCAGGTGAGGTAGAAAGGGTCGATCGGAATGCAGTGGCCACCGAGACCCGGGCCGGGATAAAAGGGCATATAACCGAATGGCTTGGTCTTGGCTGCATCGATGACTTCCCACACATCGATCCCCATCGCGGCGTAGACTGTCTTCAGCTCGTTGACGAGCGCGATGTTGACCGAGCGGAAGATGTTTTCGGTGAGCTTGACCGCTTCCGCAGTGGCATTGGAGGAGACCGGGACGACGGTCGAGACGGCGGCACCATAGAAGGACTTCATCAGCGACAGGGCTTGCGCGCCGTCGCCTGCAACGACCTTCGGGATGGTCTCGGTGTGGTAATGCTGATTGCCGGGGTCCTCACGCTCCGGCGAGAAGCCGACGAAGAAGTCGGAACCGGATTTCAGCCCGGTCCCTTCGAGAATGACCTTCACGATATCATCGGTCGTTCCGGGATAGGTTGTCGATTCCAGCACGATGAGCTGGCCCGGCCGCAGATGGGCGGCGATCGACCGCGACGTCGCTTCCACGAAGGAAAGATCGGGATCCCGATGTTTGGTGAGCGGCGTCGGCACGCAGATGACGATCACGTCGCAATCCGAAAGGCCGGCAAAATCGGTTGTCGAGGAGAACCGCCCCGCATCGATCTCGGCCGTCAGCGCCTCTTTCGTCACAGCATCGATATAGGAACGGCGGGCATCCAGCGCGACGATCTTCTTCGGATCGATATCGAAGCCGGTCACGGCAAAGCCGCTACGCGCCACGGCCATCGCCAGCGGCAGGCCGACATAACCGAGGCCGATGATGCCGGCGCGCGCAGTACGGGCCTCAATCTTCTTTGAAAGCGTCTCGAAGGTGGAAGAGCTTGCGTCCAAGGCCGTGCCTCTTGCGAAAAGTGAATCCGAACGCTGATCTAATGCATGATCGCAGCAAATAAAACCCGGCCTCTTTGGCAGCGCCTGACCCTCCCGCGGCCTGAATTCGTGAGCCGGATATAGACAAAATGATTGGGGGCGGCCGATCCCGGCAACCGGAACGCACAAAAAATTTACTGATGCCATTGTTTCGCACTTTCAGCGTGCCTATTTTGGCAAATGATAATGAACTGCTTTGCAAAGATTGCTCGCCCGTTTCCAGGAGGTCGGAAGCTGGCGGGTGTCACAGCCGGTTGTCGGCAATCGTTGACACGATAATACCGCTCGTACATCCTGATTTTCTTACCATCTGCTCATCGTGAATGGGCAGGTTTGGGCTGTTTTTGCGTTTCGGGATGGACGTGCGAAATGAGGATAATACCAAGAATGAGCACGACCGAATCCAGCGTATCCTCCATTTTGTTGGACCGTGTTGCTGAATGGCTGACGAATTCTTCGCTGGCCGGTGACGACCTTGAAAACATCGTGCGCGGCTTCTGTGAGCGGCTCGCGGCCGCCGGCCTGCCGCTCGCGCGCGTACACCTGACCTTCTCGATGCTGCACCCGCTCTATGACGCGCTGAGCTTCACCTGGAAGCGCTCGAGCGGCGTGACGATCGAGGGCTTCCGCATGCCGGCCGGCCAGAAGCCGGACCGTTTTCTGCAAAGCCCCTATTTCTATCTTCTCGACAACAATCTGCAGCATATCCGCCGCCGCATCATGCCTGACGGCCCGAGTGAATTTCCGATCTTCGACGATCTCAGGCAAGAAAAGGTCACCGACTACCTCGCCTTTGTGCAACCCTTCGGTGACGGGTCGGTGCAGGGCATGATGGGCTCCTGGTCGACCGACAGCCCGGCCGGCTTTTCCGACGACATGATTGACGCACTGTTGCGCATGCAGAACCATCTGGCGGTCGCTGCCAAGATGGCGGTGCTTGCCAAGCTCGCCAACAACATGCTGACCACCTATCTCGGCGGCGATGCCGGCAAGCGCGTTTTGAACGGACAGGTTCGCCGTGGCGATGGTGAGACCATCCGAGCCGCTCTCGTCATGGCGGATATGCGTGAATCGACCATGTATGCGGAGAAGGAGGGAAGGCAGGCCTACATCGATACGCTGAATCAGTTTTTCGATGCGATCGCTGCGCCATTCAACCGCAACGGCGGCGAAATCCTGAGCTTCCTCGGCGACGGCTTCCTCGCCGTCTATCCCTGCGGTCGCCACAAGGATCCGTCCAAAATCGCCTGCGAGGCAGCGCTTTCCGCCGTCCATCATGCGCAGGCGCGGGTTGCCGAACTGAACAAGGATCGCGAGGCAAAGGGGCTGCCGAAAATCGGCTACGGCATCGGTCTGCATGTCGGCAACGTCATGTTCGGCAATGTCGGCCTGAAGGATCGTCTTACCTTCTCCGCCTTCGGCTCGGCAGTGAACGAGGTACAGCGTCTACAGGTCCTGACGAAGAAATATAGCCGAGAGGTTGTCGCGAGCCAGGCCTTTGCCGGCTACTGCGGCGGCGAATGGATCACGCTTGGCGAGGAAAAGCTGCGCGGCATCCGTCAGAAGGTGACGGTGCTGCAGCCGCGGGCGCCGGCATCTGCAATCCGGGTCGACGAAGGTTTCCGCGAAGCCGTTCAGAACGGCCTTTCGGAAGCCGAACAGGTCATCATGCTTCACCGCGACAAGAAACAGGTAAAACGCACGCCTATCGAAAAATTCATCCAGTAACTACACGCGAACATTGCAGCCGCTTTGGCCGCTGCGCCGTATATGACAACCCCTGCATCAAGCGCTTTGTAAAACAGGCGCCATGGGTTGCTTTTCCCCATGCCTGTCATCAACTGGACACCCAGTTGACGGTACGATAGTGTGCCTTAACGGGAACACATAAGGACTGGGGAATTTCATTGGTATGGCGTCAGCTGCCGATCTGTTGCGTATTGAGAATCTGGACGTCGCCTTCTCCGTTTTCGGCGACCGGCTGCGTGTCGTAAAGGAAGCCAATCTTCGGATTCTGCCAGGCAAAGTGACCGCCCTCGTCGGCGAGAGCGGCTCCGGCAAATCTGTTATCAGCCAGTCGATCATGGGCATCCTTCCGGCCCCCGCCCATGCTGGCGGCCGCATCCTGTTTACCGACCCGCTGGATGGCAAGGCCACGGATATTCTCTCGCTGTCGCGCGATAGCGCCGAGATGCGAGACCTGCGCGGCCGGCGCATGGCGACTATTTTCCAGGAGCCGATGACATCGCTCTCGCCGCTCCACACGGTCGGCAACCAGATCAGCGAGGTCTTGCTGATCCACACCAAGGCAGACAAGAAGGAAGCACGCGAGCGCACCGAGGAAATGCTCGGCCTCGTCGGCTTTTCCAATCCGAAGCGCACATACGACATGTATCCGTTCGAGCTCTCGGGCGGCATGCGACAGCGCGCGATGATTGCCATGGCGCTGATCTGCAAGCCGGCGCTGCTGATCGCCGACGAGCCGACCACGGCACTCGACGTGACGATCCAGGCACAGATCCTCGAACTGCTGCGCGACCTGCAGGCCAAGCTCGGCATGGCGATGCTGTTGATCACCCACGACCTCGGCGTCGTCGCCAATATGGCCGACGAAGTGGTGGTCATCTATCACGGCGAGATCATGGAAGCAGGCCCGGTCGAGGCTATCTTCCGCAATCCGCAACATCCCTATCTCAAGGCCCTCATGGCCGCGGTTCCGCATTTCGACATGAAGCCAGGCGAACGGTTGAAGGCCCTGCGGGACGTCCCGGTCAATCTGGAATCGCTGATCGGCAAGAAGAAGCCGGCTGAAAAGGAAGCGCCCGGCGTGCTCCTTTCCGTCGCCAATCTTTCCAAGACCTACAAGACGCGCAAGCGTAGCTTCTTCGGTGGCCAGGAAGCCACCATCTTGCGCGCTGTCGACGATGTCAGCTTCGATATCCGCCGCGGCGAATGTCTGGGGCTCGTGGGCGAATCGGGCTGCGGCAAAACG
This sequence comes from Sinorhizobium sp. B11, assembly GCA_039725955.1. NCBI lineage: Bacteria > Pseudomonadati > Pseudomonadota > Alphaproteobacteria > Hyphomicrobiales > Rhizobiaceae > Sinorhizobium > Sinorhizobium sp. B11. Next base: position 382,879 of record CP091033.1, on the reverse strand, counting down.
ACCGTCAGCAAAATTCTCATGCGCGCGGTCACGCCTGATAGTGGCACGGTGACCTTCAACGACGGCAAGGATGTGATCGACGTCCTCTCCGTCAAGGGGTCGGAACTGCAGGATCTTCGCACCAAGATCCAGATGGTGTTTCAGGATCCGGTTTCCTCGCTTTCGCCGCGCATGACGGTGCGCAATATCCTTAGCGAGCCTCTCGAAATCCATGATCGCGGCAACAGTGCCGAGCGCAAGGCCAAAGTCGAGGCGCTGATGGGCGCGATCGGCCTCGACCGGCGCTATCTCAACCGCTATCCGCACAGTTTCTCCGGCGGCCAGCGCCAGCGCATCGGAATTGCCCGCGCGCTCGCTCTCGGCCCCAAGCTTGTCATCCTTGATGAACCGGTCTCGGCCCTCGACGTATCCGTGCAGGCACAGATCCTCAATCTTCTGAAGGATCTGCAGAAGGAGTTGGGGCTCACCTACCTCTTCATCTCGCACAACCTCGCAGTCGTCGACTATATGGCAGACCGCATCGCCGTCATGTGCAAGGGCCGTATTGTCGAGATCGCGCCGCGCGAAATCATTCTGCGCAATCCGGTTCACCCCTATACCAGGTCATTGCTTGCCGCCGTTCCCTTCCCGGATCTCGACCGGCCGCTCGACTTCAAGGCGCTGCAGGAAAATGGTGCAGCCGACAAGCAGAACTGGGGCCCGGTCTTCAGGGCGGACCACGATGACGCCTCCGAACTTGCCTTTGCCGATCTCGGCGGCGGCCATCTGGTGCGCGCCCGCAAGGGTGCCGATGCGAAGGAACTGGTCTGATGGTGACGCGCCGTATCTTTCTCGGCGGCCTGATCGGCTCGGCCATCGCGCCTTCGGTGCTCCGGGCACAGCAGCTCGCCGAGCCAGAAATTTTGAGAGCCAGGGTCGCTGACGGCAGTCTGCCGCCAATGGCCGAGCGCATTCCGACTGAGCCGCGTATCGTCAATCTCAAGGAGATGGGCCGCGTGCCCGGCACCTATGGCGGCAATGTGCGCACCATCATCGGCGGTGTGCGCGATATCCGCTACATGACCGTCTACGGCTATTCGCGGCTGGTTGGCTACGACACCAAGCTGCAGTTCCAGCCCGATATCCTGCGCGATTTCACCTCGGAGAATGACACTGTCTTCACCTTCCGGCTGCGCGAGGGGCACAGATGGTCGGACGGTCATCCCTTCACGGCGGAAGCCTTCCGCTACTGGTGGGAAGACGTCATCCTCAACAAGGAACTGACGCCCGGCGGCGGCGCGCTGGAGCTGCGTCCGCACGGCTCCCTGCCGCGCTTCGAAGTGCTCGACGAGCTGACTGTGCGCTACAGCTGGGACAAGCCCAACCCGGTTTTCCTGTCGGCGCTTGCCGGACCTCTGCCGCTCGTTATCTATGGCCCGGGCCATTACCTGAAACAGTTCCACAAGGGCTTTCAGGACAAGGCCAAGCTTGAAGAGCTGATGAAGAAGAACCGCGCCAAGAAATGGGCCGACCTGCACATCAAGATGGCGCTCGCTTCCCGGCCCAACAATCCCGATCTGCCGACGCTCGATCCCTGGCAGAACCGCACGGCGCCGCCGGCCGACCAGTTCGTCTTCGAGCGTAATGCCTTCTTCCACCGCGTCGACGAGAATGGCATGCAACTGCCCTATCTCGATCGCTTCATCCTGAACGTCTCGTCTTCCTCGATCATCGCCGCCAAGGCCGGCGCGGGCGAATCCGACCTGCAGGCGACGGGCATCGACTTCAATGACTACACCTTCCTGAAAGAGGCGGAAAAGCGCTTCGCTGTGAAGGTCAATCTCTGGAAAGTGGCGCGCGGCTCGCGCATCACGCTGTTGCCGAACCTCAATGTCGCCGACGAAACCTGGCGCGCGCTGTTCCGCGACGTACGCTTCCGCCGAGCGCTGTCGCTGGCAATCGACCGGCATGAGATCAACATGGTGGCCTTCTACGGCCTCGGCAAGGCGAGTGCCGATACGGTGCTGCCGGAAAGTCCGCTCTTCAAACCGGAATATGCCGACGCCTATGTGAATTTCGACCCTGACACGGCCAATAAGCTGCTCGACGAACTCGGCCTCGACAAGCGCGACAGCGATGGGATCCGCCTGCTGCCTGATGGACGCCGCGCCGAGATCACCGTCGAGACAGCCGGCGAGAGCAATCTCGACACGGACGTTCTGGAACTCGTGCACGATCACTGGGCCAATATCGGTCTGGCGCTCTTCACCCGCACCTCGCAGCGCGACGTCTTCCGCAATCGCGCCATGAGCGGTTCGATCATGATGTCGATCTGGTACGGGCTGGATAACGGCGTGCCGACCGCCGACATGTCTCCCTATGGACTAGCCCCTACGCTGGATGACCAGCTTCAATGGCCGCTCTGGGGCATGTACTATCTTTCGGCCGGTCAGGAGGGCAAGGCCCCCGATCTGCCGGAGGCGGCCGAGCTTGTGGATCTCCTCAACCAGTGGGGCGCAAGTGCTACGACGGAAGAGCGCGAGGTTATCTGGCACAAGATGCTGTCCCTCTATACCCAGCAGGTCTTTTCGATCGGCCTCATCAACAGCACGCTACAGCCGATCCTCAGATCCGCCAAAATGCAGAACGTGCCGGAGCACGCGCTCTACGGCTTCGATCCAACCTCCTTCCTCGGCGTCTACATGCCGGACACCTTCTGGTTCAAGGAGGCCTGAGCGATGATCCGTTATATCCTCTGGCGTATCGCCGCCATGGTGCCGACCCTGCTCGTGATATCGGCGCTGGTCTTCGTCATTATCGAATTGCCGCCCGGCGACTTCTTCGAAAGCCAGATCGCCGAACTGCGCGCCCAGGGCGAGACCGCAAACCTGCAGGAAATCGAGGAGCTGCGCCATCAATACGGCTTCGACCAGCCGGAGATCGTGCGCTACTTCTTCTGGGTCGGGGGAATGCTGCATGGCGATTTCGGCTATTCCTTCGAATATCAGCTGCCGGTTTCCGACGTGGTGGGCGACCGATTGTGGCTGACGATCCTCGTCTCCTTCACGACCATCCTTCTAACCTGGCTGATCGCCTTCCCGATCGGCATCTATTCGGCAACCCATCAATATAGCTGGGGCGATTACGGCCTGACCTTCCTCGGCCTGCTCGGCATTGCAATTCCGAACTTCATGCTGGCGCTGATCCTGATGTATTTCGCCAATGTCTGGTTCGGGCTTTCCATCGGCCATCTGATGGACCAGCAATATCTCAACCAGCCGATGAGCTGGGAAAAGGCGAAGTCGATCCTCGCGCATCTCTGGATTCCCGTCATCATCGTCGGCACGGCCGGCACGGCCGGCATGATCCGCCGCCTGCGCGCCAATCTGCTCGACGAGATGCAGAAGCAATATGTGACGACAGCGCGCGCCAAGGGCCTGCATCCGATGCGGGCGCTGGTCAAATATCCGCTGCGCATGGCGCTCAACTTCTTTGTCGCAGATATCGGCTCGATCCTGCCGTCGATCATTTCGGGTGCGGAAATCGTCGCCATCGTTCTGTCGCTGGAAACGACCGGGCCAATGCTGATCAAGGCGCTGCAAAGCCAGGACATGTACCTTGCCGGCTCCTTCCTGATGTTCCTCGCCTTCCTGAACGTCATCGGCGTCTTGATTTCCGATATCGCCCTTGGCTTCCTCGATCCCCGCATCCGTCTGCAAGGCAGGAGCACCAAATAATGTCGCCCCTACCCGCGCCCGGTGCGCCGCTGCCGCACTATGTTTCGACTGCCCCGTTCGATCCGATCGCAACGGAGACGATGACCTCGGCACAGTCGCGTATCCACCTTGCCTCGCAGAAGCAGCTCATGTGGTGGAAGTTCAAGCGCCACAAGCTGGCGCTGGCTTCAGGCATTTTCCTTGCCGCCGTCTACCTGATGATCTTGATCGTGGAGTTCCTGGCCCCTTACGGGCTCCATACCCGCAACGTCGATTTCATCCATTCGCCGCCACAGCGCGTCCATCTTTTCGACAGCGAGGGCAATTTCGTCGGTCCGTTCGTCTATGGACGGCAGATGACGCTCGATATCGATACGCTGCACCGGTTATACAGCGACAAGCAAAACGACATCCAGCCGATCCGCTTTTTCTGCCGCGGTGATGGCTACAAGTTTTGGGGGCTCGTCGCCGCCAACTATCATCTTGTATGCCCGGCGATCGGTGGACAGATGTTCCTGCTCGGAACCGATCGTCTCGGCCGTGACGTGCTGTCGCGTATCCTTTACGGCGCAAGAATCTCGCTCACCATCGGCCTGATCGGCATCTCCATCAGTTTCGTGCTCGGCATCGTCATCGGCGGGCTCGCCGGCTATTGGGGAGGCATCTTCGATCTTGTCGTGCAGCGACTGATCGAAGTCCTGCAATCCCTTCCATCGCTGCCGCTCTGGATGGCGCTGGCTGCCATCATGCCGGTGACCTGGAGCCCGATCGTCATCTATTTCGGCATCACCGTCATCCTTGGCATTATCGACTGGACGGGGCTTGCGCGCGCCGTGCGCTCCAAGCTTCTGGCTTTGCGCGAGGAAGATTATGTGCAGGCCGCCCAGCTTATGGGGGCTAGCACACCGCGCGTCATTGGCCGGCATCTGGTGCCGGGCTTCATGTCGCATCTGATAGCATCCGCCACCATCTCCATTCCGGGCATGATCCTCGGCGAGACGGCGCTTTCCTTCCTCGGCCTCGGCCTCCGGCCACCCATTACCAGCTGGGGCATCCTGCTGACGGAGGCCAAGAGCGTCAGCGTCATCGCCTTCTATCCGTGGCTGCTGTTTCCGATCGTTCCGGTAGTCCTGGTGATTTTGGCATTCAATTTTCTGGGAGACGGCTTGCGCGATGCGGCAGATCCCTACAAATAGCGGTGAATTCGGCGGGGTGTTTCACCTCCGCCGCATTGTGGCCTCCGGCATGCGGGGGTGGTAGAAGTATGTCGTCCACCTCTAGGGGCACACCGATGGCCAGACGTCTCGAAGATGCGCGCATCCTCATGTACAGCCATGATACATTCGGCCTTGGCCACCTGCGCCGCTGCCGGGCGATCGCCCATGCCCTCGTCGAGGATTATCGCGGCCTGAATATTCTGATCATATCGGGCGCGACGATTGCCGGGGCCTTCGACTACCGTGCCCGAGTCGACTTCGTGAAAATCCCGAGCGTCATCAAGCTGCGAAACGGCGAATATACGTCGCTCGCCAGCCATATCGACCTTCAGGATACACTGAAGATGCGCGAATCGAGCATCCGGCACACCGCCGAGACCTTTCAGCCCGACATCTTCATCGTTGACAAGGAGCCGATGGGGCTAAAAGGCGAGGTCGAGGAAACGCTCGCCTATCTGAAGGCTCGCGGCACCACTCTGGTGCTGGGCCTTCGCGAGGTCATGGACGCGCCGCATCTGCTCGAAGCCGAGTGGAAGAAAAACGGCATCATGCAGAAGATCGATCAGTATTACGACAGCATCTGGGTCTATGGACCACCGGATTTCTACGACCCGCTGGTCGGCCTCGACGTGCCCTCGGGCGTCCGCCGCAAGATGGATTTCGTCGGCTTCCTGCAGCGCAGCGTTTCCAAGGGCAAGAACTCGCTGAATGCCCGCAAGGACGACTATATCCTGGTGACGACCGGCGGCGGCGGGTGATGGCTCCGACCTCGTCCACGACGTCATGAACGCCTATGAGGCCGACGAGACGCTGACACAGAAAGCGCTTGTCGTGCTCGGTCCCTATATGCCGGCCGCCGAGCGCGCGAAACTCGTGCGCAAGGGCGAGAACATTCCCTATATCGAGGTGATCGAGTTCGACAATCACATGGAAGAATTGATCGACGGGGCCACTGCCGTTGTCGCCATGGGTGGTTACAACACCTATTGCGAGATCCTCTCCTTCGACAAGCCCGCCCTTATCGTCCCCCGCGTCGCCCCGCGCGAGGAGCAGCTTCTGCGTGCCCGCCGCGCCAGCGAACTCGGCCTGGTCGACATGCTGCTGCCGGAGCAATCCGGAGACCCGACTATCATGGCCGAAACGCTGAAGCGCCTGCCCTCGCGGCTTCCGCCATCGAAAAGCGGCAGCAACATGCACCTGGAGGGGCTGAATCAGATTTCCCGCACGGTTGGTGGATGGCTGGACGGCCGTGGACGCCACCTTTCTCTCGTGGGCGCAGAATAAAGAGCCTTCCTTTGCCGCCACGCCGCAAGATTCTCGTCGTGCTGAAAGGCTATCCCCGCCTTTCGGAAACCTTCATCGCCCAGGAACTGCTCGGTCTCGAAAAGGCCGGCTTCGACCTGACGCTGATCTCCATGCGTCGACCGACCGACAAGAAGCGTCATCCCGTGCATGACGAAATCAAGGCGCGCGTCGTCTATCTGCCGGAATATCTGCACGAAGAGCCGATCCGCGTGTTGAAAGGTCTTTTCGCCGGTTTTTCCAGACCAGGCTTCGGCGCATTGATGAAACGGTTCTTCGCCGATCTGCCGCGCGATATCTCCCGCAATCGTTTCCGCAGGCTCGGGCAGGCGCTGGTACTGGCGCGCGAATGGCCCGACAAGGGGGAGTGGCTGCATGCCCATTTCATCCATACACCTGCCTCAGTGACCGAATATGCGAGCATCCTGACGGGCACGCCTTGGACCTGCTCGGCCCATGCCAAGGATATCTGGACTTCGCCCGACTGGGACCTTGGCCAAAAGCTCGGAAGTGCCCGCTGGGCAGTCACCTGTACCCGCAGCGGCTACGAACACATGAAAGCGCTGACGGCGCGCAAGGACGCGGTACATCTGAGTTATCACGGCCTTGACCTCGCCCGCTTCGGCCATTTTGCAGGCGAGCGCTCGAACCGCGATGGCAGCGATTTCCGCCGATCCCGCCTTCATTCTCAGCGTCGGCCGGGCGGTGGAAAAGAAAGGCTATGACGTGCTGCTGCGCGCCCTTGCCCTGCTGCCCCGGGAAATCAACTGGCGCATGGACCATATCGGCGGCGGCGAGGAGCTTTCCAAGCTGAAAAAGCTCGCCGCTGAACTCGGCCTTGCCGACCGTATCACCTGGAAGGGTGCACTGGCGCAGGAAGACGTGCTCGATCACTATCGCCGCGCCGACATCTTCGCCCTTGCCTGCCGCATCGCCGCCAATGGCGACCGCGACGGGCTGCCGAATGTGCTCGTCGAAGCATCCAGCCAGCGGCTCGTCTGTCTCTCCACCAATGTTTCAGGCGTGCCGGAGCTGCTGAGCGATGGCGAGAACGGCCTTGTCGTGCCACCGGAAGATCCGGCAGCCCTTGCAAAAGCGCTTGAGACGGCGATCCGCAATCCCGATCTGCGCAAGCGGCTGGGGGATGCGGCCGAAGAGCGCGTGCGACGCCATTTCGATTATCACTCCAGCATCCGGCAGTTGAGCGGCCTGTTCGAGGCAGAATGGCAGAAGGCGTCATGACGGCTCCCCGCATCTTCTTCTATGTCCAGCATCTGCTCGGCATCGGCCATATTGCGCGCGCCAGCCGTATCGCCAATGCGCTGGTAAAGGATGGCTTCGACGTCACGGTCGTCACCGGCGGCCTGCCGGTGCCAGGCTTTCCCGGCGAAGGCGTGAAGACCATCGAGCTGCCGCCGGTTGTCGCCAGCAATATCGGCTTTTCCGGCCTAGCCGATGCCGATGGGCAGGCAGCAGGCGAGGAGTTCCTTTCAAGGCGCCGCGACCTCCTTCTAAAAACCTTCGAAGAGGAAAAGCCAGATGTCGTCATCGTCGAGGCCTTCCCCTTTGGCCGCCGGCAGATGCGTTTCGAACTGCTGCCCCTGCTCGATGCGATCGAAAGGGCCAACCCGCGGCCGAAGCTTTTGAGCTCGGTGCGCGATATCCTGCAGGAAAACCGCAAGGCCGGCCGTGACGAGGAAACTGTCAAGCTGGCCAAGGAGCATTTCGATGCCGTGCTGGTCCATGGCGATCCGAACTTCGTGCGTCTGGAGGATACGTTCCCGCTGACGCCTGAGATCGCCGATCGAATTCGTTACACCGGTCTCGTTGCCCCGCCGCCCGCACCCGAACCATCCGAGACGTTCGACATCATCGCTTCGGCAGGCGGCGGCGCCGTCGGGCTGGAGCTGATCCGCGCCGCGCGGGATGCGGCGGTACTCTTGCCTGCCGATATCAAATGGCTGCTGATCACCGGCCCCAACCTTCCCGCGGCTGATTTTGCCCTATTGTCGCAGGATGCGCCTGCCAATGTCACGCTGGTACGGTTCCGCAAGGATTTCCCCTCGCTGCTGCGTGGTGCCAAAGTCTCGATCTCGCAGGCTGGCTACAACACGGTCGGTGACCTGCTTCGCACCCAGTGCCGCTCGATCCTCATCCCCTTCGTGGCGGCAGGCGAGACAGAGCAAACCGTGCGGGCCGAACGGTTGCAGGCACTTGGCCTTGCCGAAATCCTGCCGGAGGCGGGCTTGACGCTCGACGATGTCAAAACCGCTGTCGAACGCGCACTTGCAGCACCGTTGCGCCCGGCCGTTTCGCTGGATTTAGACGGTGCCGCAAAAAGTGCAGCCATCATTCGTTCAATGATCGGCTGAAACCCTCGCCTATTCTAAAATTCATGTGATATAAGGAAAATTCCGGCGAGAATCGGCGTTTCGACATCAGTCCGCTCCGCCTTGTTTTCGTTGCGATATCGGCGGTCTGACTGCATGGTCCTGTACTCGGAGATTCCCCCTTCCCCAGCATCAGGATTGCAGTGCGGACTTTTCCCACAGTCTGACGGTTAGCCATGGAAAAAAGCCTCGCGCGCTACATCTGGAAGAACACGCGGCTGCAGCAGCTCTGGATTCTGCTGGTCGTCGCCGCTTCCATGGTACCCTACTTCTTATCCTTCGACTTGCCGAAGCAAATCGTCAACGGACCTATCCAGGGTGACGGCTTCGACGGGCCAGGTGCAAGACAGATTTTCATGCACATCGCCTATGACATCCCGCTGATCGGGCATGTCGAGTTCTTCAAGGGCCTGGAACTCAATCGCTTCCAGATGCTGATGGCGTTGAGCCTGGTCTTCCTGGCACTGGTGGTGCTGAACGGCCTCTTCAAGTTCTATATCAATACCTACAAGGGCCGGCTCGGCGAGCGCATGTTGCGCCGCATCCGCTTCGAACTCATCGATCGCGTGCTGCGCTTCCCGCCTGCCCATTTCAAGCGGGTCAAATCCGCTGAAATCGCCACCATGATCAAGGACGAGGTGGAGCCGATGGGCGGCTTCACCGGCGACGCATTCGTCTCCCCCGCCCTTCTCGGTGGCCAGGCGATTACCGCACTTGCCTTCATCATCATTCAAAATTTCTGGCTCGGTATGATCGCGGCTGCCATTGTCGGCGTGCAGGCGGTGGTCATTCCCCGCATGCGCAAGCGTCTACTCGAACTCGGCCGCCAGCGCCAGCTGACCGCACGTGAACTCTCGGGCCGCGTCGGCGAGATCGTCGACGGCATCGGCACGATCCACGGCAACGACACATCCAACTTCGAGCGCGCTGATATCGCGACCCGCCTCGGACGCATCTTCTCGATCCGCTACGACCTCTATCAGTGGAAATTCCTGGTCAAGTTCATCAACAACTTCCTGGCCCAGGTCACACCTTTTCTGTTTTACGCGATCGGCGGTTATCTGGCGCTGCAGGGTCGGCTCGACATCGGTCAGCTCGTCGCCGTTATTTCCGCGTACAAGGATCTGCCTGGCCCGCTGAAAGAATTGATCGACTGGGACCAGATGCGCCAGGACGTGCAGGTCAAGTACGCGCAGGTCTACGAACAATTCAATGTCGAGCCGCTGATCGACAGCCGTATCCAGGAACTCGCGACCGCGCCGGTGGCCCCCCTGACAAGCGCCTTCGTCGTCACCAACCTCTCCGTCAGCGACGATAGCGGCGCACGTCTCGTCGATCACGTCTCGGTCGAGATCAAGCCGAACGAGACGGTTGCGATCGTCGGACCGAACGGCAGTGGTGCGGAAGCCTTCGCCGAAGCGCTTGGCCGCCTCGTCTGGCCGGATTCCGGCCGCATCACCATCGACGGACAGGACCTGCTGGATCTGCCCGAATCCATCACCGGCCGGCGCATCTCCTATGCCTCTGCCGACAGCTATTTCTTCCACGGCACGCTGCGCGACAACCTGCTCTACGGCCTGAAGCACGCGCCGATGAAAGAGCCTGAATATGACGACAAGACAGCGCAGGAATATAAATGGCATGTCACGGAATCACAGAAGGCCGGCAATCCGATCCTCGATCTCAACAGCGACTGGGTCGACTATAACTCTGCCGGCGCCAAGGGACCTGAAGATCTGCTGAAAGCGATCCGGCCGGTACTCGACGCCGTGCTGATGTCGCAGGACATTCTGGATTTGGCATTGCGCTCGACCGTCAATACCGAAGTGCATACCGCACTTGGCAGCCATATCGTGGAGCTCAGAACATCACTGCGCGAACGACTTGCCGCTGAAAATCTTGACGCCATCGTCGTGCCCTTTGATTTCGACGCCTACAACACGCAGGCGACTGTTGGCGAAAACCTGCTCTTCGGCACGATGAAACGGCCGCTGATGAACAACCGCCGGCTTGCCGGCCATCCCTATTTTCAGCAGCTCTTCCGTGACACCGGGCTGAGCACAGACCTTTACGCGATGGGCCTGGAAATTGCCGAGAACGCGGTGGAACTCTTCCACGACCTGCCGCCGGACCACCCTTTCTTCCAGCAGCTTACCTTCATGACGGCGGATGACATTCCGACCTACCAGGCATTGCTGCAGAAGCTGCAGGGCAAGCGCTTCGAGGATGCCACGCCCGAAGACCGGGCAAGCATCATCCGCCTGAGCTTTGCCTATATCGAACCACGGCACCGCTTCGGTCTGTTGACGCAGGCGCTGATGGACAAGATTGTCAATGCCCGCAAGCAGTTCCATCAAAATATCCCCGATGATCTCGCCGAGCTGATCGAGCGTTATGACATCAGCCGCTTCACGGCCTCCGCGAGCCTGATGGATAATGTGCTGTTCGGCCGCATCGCCTATCAGCAGGCCGATGCTTCCGATCGCATCCGCCTGATCATGGGCGAACTGTTCGATGCGCTCGATCTCTATGACGACGTATTGTCGATCGGGCTGGAATTCGATGTCGGCTCCGGCGGCAAGCGCCTGACAGGGGTACAGCGACAGAAACTCAATCTGGCCCGGGCGCTGCTCAAGCGTTCCGATTACTTTATCTTCAACCGGCCGATCCCGGCGCTCGACCAGCGCATCCAGGACCAGATTACCCACAACATCATTGAAGACCTTCACGAGGAAGGCAAACGCCCGGCAATTATCTGGGTGTTGTCCAACGCCAAGCTGGCGGAAATCTTCGATCGAATATTGCTCTTCGATCGCGGCGATCTTGCCGAGGCGGGCAACTATCCGGAACTTTCCGAGAAAAACGGTATGTTCAAGGAACTGTTATCGTAATACTCTATTGGGGCGGCAGAGACGGCGCCTGCAAGGCGCTTGGAGTTGGTTTTTAGCGCATGATCAAGGACCATGCGGCAGGGGGTTTAGCACTCATGCTGTTGAGAGATGAAGTAGAAATGCTGCGGCGGGTGCCGATCTTTTCGAGGATCGCACCAGCGAAACTCAAGCTCTTGGCCTTCACCTCGGACCGCATGACGTACCACCCAGGCCAAAACCTGTTCCGTCAGGGCGATGTCGGCGACGCCGCCTACGTCGTTCTGTCAGGCACGGCCGATATCATCGTTTCCTCGCCTGCCGGCGAAATCAAAGTCGCCGATGTCGAGGTCAATTCCATTGTCGGCGAAATCGCCATTCTCTGCGATGTCTCGCGTACCGCGACCGTGCGCGCCACCTCACCGCTCGAAGTCCTGCGCATCAGCAAGGAACATTTCCTCAAGCTTCTGAGCGATTTTCCGGAGATGGCCGTGGAGATCATGCGTGTGCTCGCGGACCGGCTCAACCATACGACTGCCGAACTGACCGCCGCACGTTCAGCCAAGCAGCCGCAGATGGCACAGTGAAACTCCGAATATAGATTGTAAACGAAAAGGCCCGCCGGGTTTCCCAGGCGGGCCTTTTCGTTGTGTCTTTCGGTGCCCTACTCGCGTTGTTCCAGCGCCCTGTTGAAGGCGAGGGCAGCGAGCGTGCAAATCGCGCCCGACAGCAGGTAGTAGCCGACGAAGGTCAGGCCGAACTCACTGGACAGGCTGAGTGCGACAAGCGGTGCGAAGCCCGCGCCAATGAGCCAGGCAAGGTCCGAGGTGAAGGCAGCACCCGTATAGCGATAGCCGCGGCCGAAGCGCGAGGAGATCGAACCGGTCGCCTGGCCGAAGGAAAGGCCGAGCACGCCGAAGCCGATGATGACGAAGGCATCGTGGCCGCTATTGCCGGCGCCGATCAGGAATGGACCAACGAAGCTGAAGATCGCGATCAGCACCGCGCAGATCGCCAGTTGCTTACGCCGGCCGATACGATCGGCAATCACACCCGACGCAATGATCGCGAAGATACCGACCATGGCGCCAACGACCTGAACCACCATGAAAGCGCCGATCGGCTGGTTGCCATAAAGGTTCATCCAGCTGAGCGGGAAGATCGTCACGAGGTGGAACATGGCAAAGCTTGCAAGCGGCACGAAAGCGCCGATGAGGATATCACGGCCGTGGACACGCAGTACGTCGAGGATTGGTGCCGCTTCGAGCTCGTGCTGTTCGAGCAACGTGCCAAATTCCTTGGTCATGACGAGGCGAAGACGGGCAAAGAGCGCGACGACATTGATCGCGAAGGCCACGAAGAACGGATAACGCCAGCCCCACGAGAGGAAGTCCTCTGAGGAAAGATTGGCGACAAAGTAACCGAACAGGATGCTCGCCAGCGCAAAACCGATGGGCGCGCCGAGCTGCGGGATCATTGCGTACCAGCCGCGGTGATTCGGCGGCGCGTTAAGTGCGAGCAGGGAAGCGAGACCGTCCCAGGCACCACCGAGCGCAAAACCCTGGCCCAGGCGGAAAAGTGCCAACAGCGCAATCGACCAGTAGCCGATTTCATCATAGCCCGGCAGGAAGGCAATCGATGCCGTCGAACCACCGAGCAGGAAGAGTGCGATGGTGAGCTTGGTGCCGCGTCCATAGAAGCGGTCGATCGTCATGAAGACAACCGAGCCGACGGGACGGGCGAGAAACGCCAGCGAGAAAATCGCGAAGGAATAGAGGGTGCCCGTCAGTCGATCCGGCGCGAAGGGAAATACAAGTTGCGGAAACACGAGTACGGATGCGAGGCCGTAAACGAAGAAATCAAAAAATTCAGACATGCGACCGATCACCACGCCGACCGCGATGCTGCCGGGCGAAACCGGCTTGTCATCGTGGATGCGCCGCGCATCCCGCTCCAGCGATGAAGATGATGGTCCTAAATGGGCTACAGTAGCCATATGAAACGCCTCCCTCGTTCAAGGTGCTTTTTACAAAGCACCTCAAGCTGATCTTGTTCCATATTTGCAGCTTATCAAGTCCTGATCGCGCAAATAGTTGACGTCGAATTCTCAAAAAACGATGCGACGTCAAAATCGCGTGATACCTATCCCAACCTATTCCAGAGTTTTATTGGGCAAGGCCCTGCTTTTCAGCTATACACAAGGCGGCGCCGGAGAAATTCCTTCTTACTGTTATCAGGATTTTAGGGGCGCCGTGGAAGCTGACTTCTCCCGCGGTGCAAAATGCATGTTGCACTGCGACCAAAGACCTCATATCGCTGCTTGTGCCAGTGCTTTAGTCGGCAATTGAACGAAACAAAAAGAGCTTAGAGACGTGCAAAAACTGCCAAAGTTTTCCCGCCTTCTATTAATCTTGCCGCTGTTTTTTTTGGCAGGATGCAACTTGGTAGTCATGTCGCCTTCGGGCGATATTGCTGCCCAGCAACGCGACCTCATCATCGTCTCGACGGTGCTGATGCTCCTGATCATCATTCCGGTGATCTTCCTCACACTGTTTTTCGCCTGGCGTTACCGGCGCTCAAATACGGCCGCGAACTACGCGCCCGAATGGCATCATTCCACGCGTCTCGAAATCGTGATCTGGGCAGCACCGCTCGCCATCATCATCGCGCTCGGCGCGGTCACCTGGATTTCGACGCATAAGCTTGATCCCTATCGCCCGCTTGACCGTATCGACGCGGAGCGCGCCATTCCGGCAGATACGAAGCCGCTGACCGTCGAGGTCGTGGCGCTCGACTGGAAATGGCTGTTCTTATACCCGGACCTCGGCATTGCGACCGTCAACGAGCTCGCAGCACCGGTTGATGTCCCGATCAGTTTCAAGATTACCTCCTCGTCGGTGATGAACTCCTTCTTCATCCCCGCCCTTGCCGGCCAGATCTACGCCATGCCGGGCATGCAGACGAGACTGCACGCCGTCATCAACAAGGAAGGCGAATATGACGGATTCTCCGCCAATTACAGCGGCGAAGGTTTCTCGAATATGCGCTTCAAATTCCACGGCCTGAACCAGCAGGGCTTCGATGCCTGGGTGGCGCAGGTCAAGCAGCGCGGCACGATGCTCAACCGCGACGCCTATCTGAAGCTCGAAAAGCCGAGCGAGAAGGAGCCGGTGCGCTACTATGCCAGCGCCGACGCCGATCTCTACGACGCGATCCTCAACATGTGCGCCACGCCCGGCAAAATGTGCATGAACGAGATGATGCACATCGACATGATGGGCGGCGGCGGCAAGGAAAGCGAAGCGAACCGCGAAAAGCTGACCTACGACAACCGCCATGCTGACGAGGGCATCGTCGCGCCCGCTGCGACGGTACCTGCAACAGGCGCTCCCGCACGCAGCGAGCCTGCCGAAAGCACCGATGGCAACAGCATGCAGAACATGCCCGGAATGGACATGCAGCATGATGGCCATTCCATGCCCGGCATGAGCAATGGCGGCGGTCCTGCGCCTGCGCAGCTCAACAATAACAATTAACCTGGCGCTTTGCGTCGTAAGACATAATGAACGGGTTGTTCCATGTTTTCCAATCCTGACCTCCTGAAGTTCATCTTCGGCCGGTTAACCCTCGACGCGATCCCGTATCACGAGCCGATTCTGGTCGTGACGTTTATCGGCGTTGTCATCGGCGCCATCGCGGTGCTCGGCGTCATCACCTATTTCAAGTTCTGGGGTTCGCTCTGGCGCGACTGGATCTGCAGTGTCGACCACAAGAAGATCGGCATCATGTACGTGATTCTGGCCGTCATCATGCTGCTGCGCGGCTTCTCCGACGCGCTTCTGATGCGTGGCCAGCAGGCGATCGCCTTCAACGGCAATGAAGGCTACCTGCCGCCGCACCATTACGACCAGATCTTCACCGCCCACGGCGTCATCATGATCTTCTTCGTGGCGATGCCCTTCGTCACCGGCCTCATGAACTTCGTGGTGCCGCTGCAGATCGGAGCGCGCGACGTCTCCTTCCCGTTCCTCAACAACTTCTCGTTCTGGATGACGACGGCGGGCGCGATCATCATCATGATCTCGCTCTTCATCGGCGAATTCGCCCAGACCGGCTGGCTCGCCTATCCGCCGCTTTCGGGTGCCGCCTATAGTCCCGGCGTCGGCGTCGACTATTATATTTGGGGCCTGCAGGTCGCCGGTGTCGGCACCACGCTATCGGGCATCAACCTGATCGCCACCATCGTGAAGATGCGCGCGCCGGGCATGACCTTCATGAAGATGCCGGTTTTCACCTGGACGGCACTCTGCACCAACATCCTGATCGTCGCCTCCTTCCCGATCCTGACCGCAACGCTCGCTCTCCTGTCGCTCGACCGCTATGCCGGGACGAACTTCTTCACGAACGACCTCGGCGGCAATCCGATGATGTATATCAACCTCATCTGGATCTGGGGCCATCCGGAAGTCTACATCCTCGTCCTGCCGGCCTTCGGCATCTTCTCGGAAGTGGTTGCGACCTTCTCCGGCAAGCGCCTGTTCGGCTACGCGTCGATGGTCTACGCCACCTGCGTGATCATGATCCTGTCCTACCTCGTGTGGCTGCACCACTTCTTCACGATGGGTTCGGGCGCTTCCGTCAACTCGTTCTTCGGCATCACCACGATGATCATTTCGATCCCCACCGGGGCGAAGATGTTCAACTGGCTCTTCACCATGTATCGCGGCCGTATCCGCTACGAGGTGCCGATGCTCTGGACGGTCGGCTTCATGGTGACCTTCGTCATCGGCGGCATGACGGGCGTCATGCTTGCCGTTCCTCCTGCAGACTTCGTCTTGCACAACTCGCTGTTCCTGATCGCGCATTTCCACAACGTGATCATCGGCGGCGTCCTGTTTGGCATGTTCGCCGGCGTGAACTACTGGTTCCCGAAGGCCTTTGGCTTCAAGCTCGATCCCTTCTGGGGCAAGATGAGCTTCTGGTTCTGGCAGATCGGCTTCTGGTTCGCCTTCATGCCGCTCTATATCCTCGGCCTGATGGGCGTCACCCGTCGCATGAGCCAGTTCGACGATCCGTCGCTGCAGATCTGGTTCATCATTGCTGCCTTCGGCGTCGGGCTGATCGCTCTCGGCATCGCGTCCTTCCTGATCCAGATTGTCGTTTCCTTCAGGAGGCGCGAAGAACTGCGCGACGACAGCGGTGATCCGTGGGATGGCCGCACGCTGGAGTGGTCGACCTCTTCGCCGCCGCCGGATTACAACTTCGCCTTCACGCCGGTCGTGCACGATCATGACAGCTGGTATGACATGAAGAACCGCGGCTACGAGCGCCCGCTCGGCGGCTTCAAGCCGATCCATATGCCGAAGAACACCGGCACCGGCGCGATCCTGTCGGCCTTCAGCATTACGCTCGCCTTCGGCCTGATCTGGTACATTTGGTGGATGGTCGTGCTCTCCGCCGTCGCCATGTTCGTCGTCGCGATCGGCCACACGTTCAACTACAAGCGCGACTTCTACATCCCCTCGGACGAAGTCACCGAAACGGAAGGCAAGCGCACACAATTGCTTGCCGAGCAGGTGTAAGAGACCATGAGCGATCATACTATCGACACGGCCGAGAAGCCTGAATTCTACCTCACCGAAGATCATCATCCGGAGAACAGCACCAATCTGGGCTTCTGGCTCTACCTGATGAGCGACTGCCTGATCTTCTCGGTGCTGTTTGCCACTCACGCCGTGCTCGGCCGCAACTATGCGGCCGGTCCGTCGCCGGCCGATCTCTTCGATCTGCCGCTGGTGGCCATCAACACCTCGATGCTGCTGCTCTCCTCCATCACCTACGGCTTTGCGATGCTGCAGATGGAGAGAAACGCAAAGGCGGAAACGCTGTTTTGGCTGGCAATCACCGGCCTCTTCGGCGCAGCCTTCATCGGCCTCGAACTCTACGAGTTCGTGCACCTGATCCACGAGGGCGCCGGCCCGCAGCGCAGCGCCTTCCTGTCGTCCTTCTTCACGCTGGTCGGCACACACGGTCTGCACGTGACCTTCGGCCTCGTGTGGCTGGTGACCCTGATGGTGCAGGTGTCCATGCATGGTCTGATCGAAGCCAACCGCCGACGCCTCATGTGCCTTTCCATGTTCTGGCACTTCCTCGACGTCGTCTGGATCGGCGTCTTTTCCTTCGTCTACCTGATGGGAGTTCTCGGATGAGTTCGCAAGCACCCGTACATGAGGATGCCCACGAGGCTCATCACGGCCACAGCCACGGACATCAGGCTGGTCACGGCACCTTCAAGAGCTACATGACGGGCTTCGTCCTGTCCGTCATCCTGACCGCCATTCCCTTCTGGCTGGTCATGGGCGGCGTCTTCGAAAACCATACCGTAACTGCCATTTTGGTGATGGCGCTCGCCGCCGTGCAGATCGTCGTTCACATGATCTTCTTCCTGCACATGAACACGAAGTCGGAAGGCGGCTGGACGATCATGGCGCTGATCTTCACGATCATCATCGTCGCCATCGCGCTCTCGGGCTCGCTCTGGGTCATGTATCACCTGAATACGAACATGATGCCGATGAGCCCTGAAATGATGAAAAACATGCCGTAACGGCAAAGGAGCGGGCGGCGGCAACGCCGCCCGTTGCGGTTGTCAATGAGCGATATCTCTTCCGACCATCCGGACAGGCAGCGTTCGCCCGTCACCGTTGCGATCTTGGGATTTGGGCTTCTGGCTCTCGCCGCCGCATTGATCGCCCTCGGCACCTGGCAGGTCCATCGCCTTTCCTGGAAGCTCGATCTGATCGCCCGCGTCGATGCGCGCGTCCATGCCGAACCCGTCGCGCCGCCCGCACAAGCCGACTGGAACAAGGTCAATCCCGCCGATGATGAATACCGGCGGGTAACGGCATCAGGCATTTTCGAGAACGACAAGGAAACGCTGGTCACGGCCTCGACAGCGCTCGGCAGCGGCTATTGGGTGCTGACGCCGCTCAGGCTCGCGGATGGAAGCGCGATCCTCGTCAATCGCGGTTTTGTCCCGCCTGATCGCCGCGATCCGGCTTCGCGACCGGAAAGCGAGCTCGGCGGACAGGCCAGGGTCACCGGACTGATGCGCATGACAGAGCCGAAGGGCATGCTGCTCCGTTCCAATAATCCGGCTTCCGATCGGTGGTATTCGCGCGATGTCACGGCCATTGCCGGGAAGCGCGGTCTTGCAAACGCTGCCCCCTTCTTCATCGACGCGGACGCGACGCCCAATGCCGGTGGTGTGCCAGTAGGTGGACTGACAGTACTCGATTTCCCCAACAACCACCTTGTTTACGCCATCACCTGGTATGTGCTGGCGCTCATGGTGGCGGGGCTCCTGGCCTATATCATACGGAGCGAGATCAGAATCCGCAGAGCCTCTTAGCGAGGCGTCTATGCAATGCGATTGATCGCCTCTGCCAGCTGCGCCTGCGAGAAGGGCTTGCCGAGCCGTTGTATGTCGGTGATGCCGGAGCCCTCGGGAATCTCTGCAAAACCGGTCGCGAGTATGATCGGCATATCGGGCCATTCATTGCGAATGGCCACAGCAAGCTGCGAGCCTGTCATGCGCGGCATGGCGTGATCGGAGATTACCAGATCGACGTTTTCGATGCGAAGAATGTCGAGCGCGTCAGCACCGGCCATCGCCTCGATTACGGTATGGCCGAGATCCTCCAGCATGAGCGTGGTGTTCATCAGAACCAACCCGTCGTCGTCGACGGCAAGGATGCGCAGCGACCGTGAGTTATTAGCGGCTTCCGGCACGGATTGTTCAGGTTCTTTAACGATGCTTTCGGCTCCCGTAACAGGAAACCACAGCTCAGCTGTCGTGCCTTCACCGAGCCGGCTCTTCAGCACGAGCCTGCCGCCGGACTGGGCAGCGAGCCCCTGCACCATCGAGAGCCCGAGACCCGTTCCCTTACCGATGCCCTTGGTCGTGAAGAACGGAGTCACCGCCTGCTTCAGCGTCTCGTCGTTCATGCCTTCTCCCTCATCGGCAACGGCGACACACACATAGTGGCCGGCCGGCATTGTACCGCCGTCAGGCACGAGTTCCTCAGTGGCTCTGATCCGAATAGGCCCACCACCAGCCATGGCGTCGCGGGCATTGACGACGAGGTTGAGCACCGCCGCCTCCAACTGGTTCGGGTCGGTCGCAATCATCGGCAGGCTCTCGGGAAACTCGGTCTCAAGCGTGGCGATCGGACCGAGGGAACGCGAGACCATGTCCATCATGCCGCGCAAAAGCGCGGAGACATCGATCCTTTCGACCTGCAGCTCCTGTCGGCGGGAAAAGGCGAGCATGCGCTGGGTCAGCGCCGCACCACGCTGCGCCCCGAGCATGGCATTGTCGACAAGCGGCGACAAAGCAGGATCCTGCGGCATGCGCTTCTTGAGGATTTCGAGGCTCCCGAGCACCGCCATCAGGAGGTTGTTGAAATCGTGCGCGATCCCACCGGTCAACTGGCCGATCGCCTCCATCTTCTGTGCCTGGAAAAGCTCTTCACGAGTCCGCTCCAGTGCACGCTGGGTCTCCATCTTCTCGGTGATGTCGCGGGTGATCTTGGCAAAACCGATAATATCGCCGAAATCATCCTTGATCGCATCAATGACGATATGCGCCCAGAAGCGCGAGCCGTCCTTGCGCACTCGCCAGCCTTCCCTTTCGAAGCGCCCGTCCCGGCTGGCAGTTGCCAGGGCCCGCGCCGGCAATCCGTTGAGGCGGTCCTCGTCGGTGTAAAAGGTGGAGAAATGCCGGCCAATAATCTCTTCCGAGGTATAACCCTTGATGCGCTCGGCGCCGGAATTCCAGCTTGCTACGTGACCGTCAGGGTCCAGCATGTAGATGGCATAATCAGAGACGCCTTGGACGAGCAGACGGAACTGCTCCTCGCTGCGCTTCAGCGCGTTCTCGGCCGCCTTGCGCTCCGTCAGATCGCGGGTGATCTTGGCAAAGCCGATCAGCTCACCGGAGGAATCGCGGATCGGATCGATGATCACATGCGCCCAGAAGCGTGTACCATCCTTGCGCTGTCGCCAGCCTTCACCCTCGAAGCGCCCTTCCGTCGCGGCGATTCTGAGCGCGCGAGCGGGCAATCCAGCCTCCCGATCCGCATCCAGATAAAACCGGGAAAAATGCTCGCCGAGAATTTCCGAGGCGCGATAGCCCTTGAAACGCTGAGCGCCCGAATTCCAGCTCGTCACATAACCTTCGGGGCTGAGCATGTAGATCGCATAGTCGGTGATCGCATCGACAAGGAGACGAAAACGCCCTTCGCCTTGAAGAGACGCGTCATATCGATCCACGGCTTCCATCTGCCCCTCTAAACGAATTACCAGCGCAGCATAACGCCGGCCCAGGCAGATGGTTCCAAAGGAAGTGACGAATTTCGCTAAACCGCCTGGCTTCGTGGATAGAAGCGCTCCGCAATTCGATCGGAGGCCGCGTAGGCCTGCGTAACGATTTCGGGCACGAGATCGATGTCCGGCAGGCTGCCGAGACCAAGCGGGCCGACCGCAAATAGCCCATCGATCGACGAGCCGTCGTCCAGGAACGTTTCGCCGCGGGCATTGACCGCCAGGCCAAGCGCGAGCTCGTCAGGCATGGCAAGGCGCGCCGCCAGCAAGCTTTGAATCAATGGAGCGGAAAGATCAGGCGCATGGCAGCGACAATCGACGATACGTTCGGCATGGATGACTTCTTCGCTCGACGAACCGGCCGGCGTGAAGAACAGGCCGCTGAGACCTCTGCGCCCGGCGCGGCCACGCCTGAGCACTGTACGACCTTCGGCAAGTTCCCGCTGAAGGCGCAGATGCATCGCCTCCGGCAGGCGGTTACGGTGACTGTCATAGATCGCTCGCAGGTGCCGGTTGAATTGCCGCTTCTCACGCGCTGGCAGCGACCGCCAGAGCGAGCGGGCATGCTTGCGAAGGCCGTTCATGACCGACTGCCAGCTCCGCCCCTCCTCTTCCGCTTCGCGGCAGGCCTGGCGAATGAAGCTGACGATGTCGGGCAGGTTTTGCGGCAGCGCTTCGGCCGGAAAAACCGGATCGGCGGAATTCGGCGTGTGGCTCTGCGGCAGGAAACCATGGCGCGAAATGATTGTCACCTGGCCTGTATAACCGGCGTCGCGAAGCTGCAGCAGCTGGTCCACGACCCTGATACCGCTGCCGAGCAGCAGCACCGTATGCGGCCGGGCGACGAGACGCTGCGCCCTGACCGGCGATACCTCCGGCTCGTCGACCTCAGGTCGAGGCAGGCCGTAGCCTGTCGCGAGGATCACGGTATCGAAAAGCGGATTGGACGGATTGGCGTTTTCAAGCAGGAATCGGCTGCCGTGGCTCCTGCGAATTGCCACGACCGGATCGTGGCAGACCTGGACAGTGATGTCCCGGCGGGCGGCGAGTGCTTCTGAAAAGCGTTGGTAGACATAGTCGCTGAAGATTTCACGGGGAACGAAGATCTGCCGGAAGCCGGGAATCGCGGCCGGCACGGCGGCGCGGAATTCGGCGTTGCTACAAAGCCAGTCGTTGAAATCATCGGGATCGCCAAGCGAAACGGAGAGATCACGCACACGCGTATTGAGGATGGTCGAAGACCTTGCCGACGCCAACGCCTGGCCGCCGTTCACAGTGGAGTTCGGATCGAAAAGCTGAAGGTGAAAAGGCGTGCGCACGGTGCGCATCAACGCCACCGCCATCATCATGCCGGAAAAGCCGCGGCCGACTATCGCAATACGCGGCACTGCGGAAATCTGAGCCGCCGCACTCGCCTTACTCGAAAAAAGTCCCTGAACCGTCATCTCAACTCCCTTGCGGCTCATCCGCATGTGTTTCGATCAAGGTTTCAACGCAGGACCTCTGAGGTCATGCGTTGGGCAGGTTCACGCGGCCACGCAAAACGTTCACCACCGGCTCGGGTTCCATTGGAAACCGGCTTGGCTGGAAAAGATCCTCATCCCAGCCGCTTAGTCTATTAAACTAGTCGTGTATGAAAGCGTGAAAAGCTCAATGTGGCAAGAGGTTTATTTTACCACCTGGCCAACACCCTGATCCAAAACGGAAAACGAGCCCCCGCCTAGGCGAGGATTTCGACCGTGTAGGAAAAGCGCGACGTTTCGCCCGGTGCAAGCACCTTGGTGTAAGGGCGTCCCTCAAGATCGTCAGAACCGCCATTTTCGGCAGCCGTCCCGTGCCAGGGCTCGACGCAGAGGAAAGGCGCGCCGGGCTTGGTCCAGAGCGCCAGATTGGGCAGGTTCTCAAAGCTGAAATGCATGGACGGACCGCCCTCGGCTCCATAACGCAGACCGGGGCCTGCACCTTCCGGAAAGATCATGGCATCCTGCTCGAACATGGAATGGTCGAGCACAAGCCTGCCTGCCACAAAAGGTGAAGCAAGTTTCTTCGGCGAGATCAAGCCGCCCTCAAGGCGGACGAGCGCCGGCTCGGCTCCATTGTCCAGCGTGAACGTGTGCGGCTTGTTTTCAGCATCCTGCAGCGGCCAGCGGAAAGCGGTATGAAAACCGATACCGAAAGGCATCGGCCGGTTATCGCGGTGGGTAACTTCGGCGGCAACGGTTAAAGCCCGACCCTCGACACTATGGATGACGGCCAGCAGGAAATCGAAGGGATAAACCGCCTTCGTTGCCTCTGAAGCAGCAAGCTCGTAGCGGCAACTCGCTTCGGACGAGGATGCCAGCGCGAATTCACTGCGACGGGCAAAGCCGTGCTGGCCCATAGGGGCGCTGTGACCGGCAACCTTCAGAACGTCATTCGGCGCCTTGCCGACCATCGGAAACAGGATCGGCGAACGGCCGGTCCAAAAGGCGGCGTCGCCGTTCCAGACCCAGGAGCGGCCGTCGCTTGATGTCAGCGCCTGCATTTCGGCGCCGAGCGAGGAAACGTCGACAGTGAGAAACTGATTTGCGATCCGGACCGTGGATGACATCGAACGCCCTCTTCGTGCTGGTTGGCGAGCGGACCATACATGCGCGCCACATGGATTTCCACTGGCGATGCACAGCGCCGAGACTTTCGTTTTCCGGCAGACGAATCCGCCTGCGGCACGTAGTCAGCTGGGTGTGGCGGTAGCGTTACCGTTCAACGCGAGGAAGGCTCACGTAAAAATAACCAACTGGTGAATTCTTTACTTGAACCCCCTGTCGGAATCGGCAAATGTGGGTGCGCTATCAATCCCTTCATGGATTTGCCGTCTTTCCGGGCTCGCTTGGTCCGAGCACACATCTATTGGAAAAATACCGTGAGCAGCGATGCGTCCATACGCGCGACGAAGCCTTCGGCTTCGATGGCGCTTGCAACCGCGGCAGGGTGGGGCAAGGGCCTCTACACACTGTTCCGCATCACCGTCATGGCCTTCCGCCATCCTTGGCAAGCAGGTCTTGCCATCGGCGCG
This sequence comes from Sinorhizobium sp. B11, assembly GCA_039725955.1. NCBI lineage: Bacteria > Pseudomonadati > Pseudomonadota > Alphaproteobacteria > Hyphomicrobiales > Rhizobiaceae > Sinorhizobium > Sinorhizobium sp. B11. The sequence goes on along the minus strand of CP091033.1, from coordinate 358,969 downwards.
ACCCTGATCGCCTCAACCTTCCAGCTTCTGATTCCCCGGTTGCTCGGCCAGGCGGTCGACCATACGCAAGTGGCGCTTCACGGCGGCACGCTTGGACAGCAGGCACAGGATGCGCTTTTGACGACGGCGCTGTTGCTGCTCGGCGCCAGTGTGCTCCGCGGCATCTTCACGATGATCCAGAACTATTACAGCGAGGCGGTCGGCCACCATATGGGCTATGAGCTGCGCCTTGCCTGCTACGAAAAGATCCAACGTCTCTCTTTTTCCTTCCACGACACCGTGCATTCGGGCGACCTCATCACTGTCGGCCTGCTCGATCTGGAAGGCGTGCGTATGTATTTCTCGACGGCGCTTGTGCGCGTCTTCCTTCTCTCCATGCTGATCGGCATCGGTGCCTATATGCTCCTGTCGACCGACGTCGTGCTTGGGCTGTTGGCGCTCTCTTTCGTGCCTTTTGTCGGCTGGCGCTCCTCAATCACCCAGCTTCGCCTGCGTGCCACCTGGCTCGACCTGCAGCAGCGGCTGTCGGTGCTGACGCGTATCATGGAAGAGAATCTCGGCGGCATTCGTGTCGTTCGCGCCTTCGCAGCACAGGATCACGAGCTTTCGAAATTTGAAGCAGCCTCGAAGAATGCGCTGGAACTTGCCCACCAGCGCGTAGGTATCCGCGTCATCAATACCAGCGCCATGACCTTTTCCTTTTTTGTGGCGATGGGCCTGGTGCTGTGGATCGGTGGCGGCAAGGTGCATTCCGGCGAGATCACCGTTGGTACGCTGGCCTCGTTTCTGACTTTCATGACCATCTTGCAGATGCCGGTGCGCCAGCTCGGCCTGATGGTCAACGCCTTCGCCCGCGCCTCGACTTGCGGCACGCGCCTCTTCGAACTGCTGGACCTCGAAATTGCCGTGCGCGATGCGCCGGATGCCAAGGAATTGGCGGTCACGGACGGCACGCTGCGCTTCGAGAATGTCAGCTTCGCCTATCCGGCCTCGCCGATGCATGAAGTGCTCCATGACGTCAGCTTCGAAGCAAGGCGTGGCGAGACCATCGGCATTGTTGGCCCGCCGGGTAGCGGCAAGTCGACGCTCGCCCATCTGATCCCGCGCTTTTATGATGCGACTGCCGGCAAGATCACCATCGATGGGCAGGATATCCGCAAGGCGAAGCTGCAGTCGCTGCGCCGCTCCGTCGCCGTCGTACAGCAGGATTCCTTCCTCTTCACCACGACGATCGAAAACAACATCGCCTATGGCGACCCCTGGGCCAAGGAAGGCCGTATCGAGCGCGCCAGCGAAAGTGCACAGCTCCACAATTATGTACTCGGCCTGCCGACCGGCTACGGCACGGTCGTCGGCGAACGCGGCGTCTCGCTTTCGGGCGGCCAGCGCCAGAGGCTTTCGATCGCCCGTGCGCTGATGCTGAAGCCAGCCGTGATGGTCTTCGACGATTCGACCGCAGCAATCGATGCGGCAACGGAGCAGCGCATTCGCAGCGCCATGCGCCGCTACGCCGCCGATCGGGTGACGATCATCGTTGCCCATCGCCTGAGCTCGCTGATGCATGCCGACAAGATTTTCTTCATCGAGGACGGCCGCATCGTCGAGCAGGGCACGCATGACGAGCTCCTGGCGCTCGGCGGCCGATACAAGGCACTGTACGATCTGCAGGTGCGACCGGGCGACGACGCTTTGAGCGCGTAAGAAACCGGCGCAGGAGGAAACAAGATGGCCGAGGAACTGGAAACCGAGCGTCCGGACGTTCGCGAGGATGGCAGACGTCCGCCAAGGGCGGTCGTCGGTTCGCAGCGTGTCGAAGAGGAAATCTTCGGCAAGGTCTTCGATTCCAATATCGTCAAGCGAATCTGGGCGTTCGTGCATCCCTACCGGCGTGATGTCGTCCTGTCGGTGATTTCGGTGCTGGTCTTTACCGGCATGCAGCTTCTCATTCCACTGATCATCCGCTACGCGATCGACCATGGCATGCAGCCCGATGACGATGGCTCCGCACTGACCTTGGCGATCGGCGCGTTCCTGATCGCGATCCTCATCAACTACGGGGCCAGCTATTTTCAGGAAACGCTGGTCGGCGGCGTCGCGGAAAACGTGCTCTTCGATATCCGCAAGGCAATGTTCTCCCATCTCCAGCGCGTTTCCCTCTCCTTCATGGACAAGACCGAGGTCGGCCGGCTGATGTCGCGCCTGCAGGGCGACGTCAACTCGATGCAGGAATTCCTGGAAACCTGCGTGTTGTCCGTCGGCGATATCTTCCTGCTCTTCGGCATCGTCTTCGTGATGCTCTATCTCGACTTCAAGCTCGGCCTGCTGACGCTGTCCGTACTGCCGGTTCTCTTCGTCGTGCGCCTGTTCTGGCTGCCGCTCGCCCGCAAATCCTTCATGGCAGCGCATGAAACCAATTCGGTGGCGAACGGCGCTCTGGCCGAAGCGATCCATGGCGTGCGCGCCGTCCAGAGCATGGACCGGCAGGAGGTCAACTTCACGCTTTACGACGACAAGGCGCATGCCAACCTGCTGACGCATCTGACCGCAGCCCGCTACGCGCAGATCATGGTGCCGATCGTCGACACGCTGACCGGTATCGCCATGGCGCTCGTCATTGTCGTCGGTGGTGCGCGCGTGTTGAACCAGGCGCTCGACGTCGGCGTGCTTGTCGCCTTTCTCTTCTATATCCAGCGCTTCTTCGACCCGATTCGTTCTCTGACCTTGCAATATTCGGTCATGCAGCGCGCTATGGCGTCAGGCCAGCGGCTAACCGATGTGCTCGACGTGCCGGTCGACATCAAGGATGCTCCCGATGCCAAGGTACTTTCGCCCGACATGGACGGCTCCGTCGAATTCCGCGATGTCGTCTTCGGCTATAATCCGAAGCATCCGGTGCTCAAGCACGTGAGTTTCAGGGTCAATCCCGGCGAGACGGTTGCCCTTGTCGGCCCGACCGGCTCGGGCAAGTCGAGCTGCATGTCGTTGATCCACCGTTTCTACGAGGTGCAGCAGGGACAGGTCGTTGTCGGCGGCCATGACGTGCGCGAACTGACACAGGATTCGCTTGGCCAGCAGATCGCCATGGTGCTGCAGGAACCCTTCCTCTTCACCGGCACAGTTTTCGAGAATATCCGCTATCACAAGACGGAAGCCACCCGCGAACAGGTAATCGAGGCCGCCAAGGCCGTCGGCGCGCACGACTTCGTCATGCGCCTGCCTCAGGGCTATGACAGCATGCTCGGCGAGCGCGGCGGCAATCTTTCGCTCGGCCAGCGCCAGCTTCTCTCCTTTGCCCGCGCACTGGTGGCGGACGCGAAGATCCTCGTGCTCGACGAGGCGACAGCCAATATCGACAGCTATACCGAAATGCTGATCCAGAAGGCACTGGTGAAGCTGCTCGAAAACCGTACCGGCCTCGTCATCGCCCATCGGCTGGCAACGATCCGCGAAGCCGATCGCATCATCGTGCTGCAGAATGGCGAGATCGTCGAGAGCGGCAATCACCAGCAGCTCATGAAGAACGGCAAGCTCTACTCGAAGCTCTATAACCTCAACTACGCCTCCTTCGACGATATTCCTGAGGACGTGCTGGAAGAAACAGTAACGGAATCGGCGACCTGATGCCGCCAGTTGCGATTGCGCGTTTGACCCGGCGGATTTCGCCCTGAGGATTTCAGTGCAAAACACAGAATTTGGGTTTCCGCGCGCCGTTTATTGGTCGGCTTGCCTCAAAAGGTGCAAGATTTGAACGAACAAACGCCGCCGTGGAGCATTTTATGTTCTATAGGGGCGATTTGCGACTAAGGAGAATGTTATGAAGAGAATTGTTAGCAGTCTGTTGATTGCGACGGCCCTTGTGGGCTCGGCTATTCAGCCTGCTGCCGCCCGCGACCATCATCACCACGACAATACCGGCCGCGCCATCGCCGGCGGCCTGGCAGCGGGTGTCGTCGGCGGCCTGATCGGCGGCGCCATCGTCAACAGCGGCCCCCGCTATGTCGACGGTCCCCGTTATTATGATGCGGGCCCGCCGCCTCCGCGCTGCTGGTACGAAGATCGTGACGTCCGCAACCGCTATGATGGCGGCTATCACACCGAAACCGTGCGGGTCTGCGACTAACGGCTTCAAGAATCGCCTGATGCCCAAAGCGGCGTTGGCCTGATCTACGGTTATCGCCGCTGCCTCTCGCCCCTTCGGCCGGGATTGCACTGCAATCCCGGCCATGCTTTTCCAGTAATTGACAAAAGCTGCCGGCGACACGCCAGTTGCCACCCATTCCCGCCAATTGGAACACCCTCATCTGTCATTCGCCTGCAAAGAACCGCCGTTAGTTGTCGGCCTGGTCAATTGCATGGCTGTGCGACATGGTTGTACCTATGCAACGGCATGGAAATGAACGCAGGCGGGTCGCCCAACACCCGTTTTCAATGCTGACTGCTGATTTCCAGAAGGTGGAATTTGTCGTGCGTGAGACATTGAGGGAAAGCCGGTGACTGATAGTCCGGTGAACGACGGCAAGGCGCCAAAGAAGGAGCGCATGCGCTTCGTCAGCGCCGAACAGGTGGCGCAGCTTGCCGGCGTTTCCCGCTCGGCCGTTTCGCGCACCTTCACACCGGGAGCAAGCGTTGCGCCCGCGACGCGGGAGAAGGTGCTGCGTGCGGCTGAGGAACTCGGCTACCACGTCAACGATCTTGCGCGCGGCGTGCTTGCCAATCAGAGCCGCCTCGTCGGCATTGTCGCCACGAAACCGGAGATCGGGTTCCGCGCCCATCTCGCCGCCGCCCTTGCCAAATTCCTGATCCAGCGCGGCAGCATTCCGATCCTCATCAACACTGGCCAGACCGAGGACGAGCTGCTGGCCGCCCAGAAGATGTTGATCGGCCATCGCGCCGAGGCAATCATCATCCTGTCGGGCTCGCCGCCGGCGAGCTTCCTCGAGCTTGCGCAGCGCAACGGGCAGCCACTCGTGGTTATCGGTCGTTCCGAGCCGGACGCAGACCATGTGCGCGCCGGCAATTCGGAGGCCTCCCGCAAGGCGGCGACCATGTTCTTCGAGGCCGGACGGCGCCGGCTGGCGGTCGCCGGTTCCAACACCGGTACACCCAGCATCATCGAGCGCGAAAGCGCCTTTCTGTCGACGGCAGAGGGGCTCGGCGCCGAGGTCTTCATCGGCCGCGGCGCGGATTCGGACTATGAGAGCGGCACTACTGCGGGCCGCGCGCTGTTTTCAAAAGAAGTACGCCCCGACGCTGTCTATTGCGCCAACGACCAGATCGCCTTCGGGCTGATGGACCATGTGCGGCAGGAAATGAAGCTGCGGATTCCTGAAGATGTTGCCATCATCGGTTTCGACGACGTTCCCGAGGCGTCCTGGCTCAGCTATCAGCTGACGACCTTCCGGCAGGACCCGCTCGTCATGGCGATGCGCGCCGTCGAACTGATGGAACGGCGCTTGGCAAATCCGGACTTGTCACCGGGCTATGAACGGGTCATTCCAGAGCTCATCATCCGCCAGAGCTTCAGACCCTGATTCCCTTTGAAAGTATCTCATGCTTTGCGAATTTCCTGATGACGCCCGCTTTGTCCTTGCCAGGGATGTAATCCTCGATGCGGCGGGAAAAGCGCTCTCCTACTTTTCCGATCTCTCCTCGCTGGAAACCGGCCACAAGTTGAACGGCCAGGATGTTGGGAGCCAGGCCGACAAGGCCGTGGAGGCGATGATTCGTGACCGCATCACCGCCACCTTTCCCGATGACGGCGTGCTCGGGGAAGAAGAAGGTTTGGCGGAAGGCCCCTCGGGCTATCTCTGGGTTGTCGATCCCATCGATGGCACGAGCTGTTTCGTGCACGGTATCGACCAGTGGTGCATCTCGATCGCCGTTATGAAGGACGATGAGACCGTGCTTGGCCTCATCTGCCAGCCGACATCGGGCGATCTCTTCGTGGCGAGGAAAGGAGAAGGTGCCTTTCTGAACGGCAAGGCGATTAACGTCGATAAGACCACCAGCATTGGTACCGGGCTTCTTGGTGTCGGCGCCAATTTCCGCGTTCCGCTGAAGCAGGTGTCGATCTTCATCCACCTGCTGCTGGAGGCGGGCGGCATGTTTATCCGCAATGGCTCCGGTGCGCTCATGCTGGCACAGGTCGCCTGCGGCAGGCTGGCCGGCTATTATGAACCCCATATCAACGCCTGGGACTGCATGGCAGGGCTCTTGATGATCCGTGAAGCCGGAGGCTGGACCGAAGCCTTCCCCGGAAAGGGCACGCTTTTGACAGGCGGCCCGGTCATCGCCGCAGCGCCCGGCGTGAGGGACGAGCTCCTGACGCTCGTCGGCCGCTCGCTGCAGGATGAACCGGCCTGAAATCCGCTAGGTTCGCGCGGCCTCACCGGTCCCGGATGAGCTGAATGCGATCTTTTCCGTGAGATCGATGAAATTATGGATGAGAGCAAGCCGCGCATCGGCCCGATGGGCGACATACAGCGGCAGGGGTGGGAGTTCGCCGGGCAATAGCGGCCGATAGACCACAGATTCCTGATGAAGCACCCGCATGGACGCCGGCACCACCGTAAGGCCACGGCCACCGGCCACCAGATTGATGGCGGCGATGATTCGAGAAACCTCATCGACGATCCGTGGTGTAACGCCGGCGCTACGGAAAGTTTCGGTAAGTCGTTCGAATATCCCAGGCCCGTCCGTGCGCCGATAAACGACCATATCGACACCATGGAGCATATCGAGCGTCATGGGTTTATCTTCCGCCTTCGCATAGGGGTGGCTGCGCGGGACTGCGACCAGCATATCCTCTTCGGACAGAGCCCGTGCGGTCAGCTCCGGAAAGCGCTTCGCATCGATGTGCAGCAGCGCAACATCGATGCGCTGCTGCTGAAGGGCCAGAATCAACTCATAGGTCTCGCTCTCTTCGACAACAATCTCGGCAAGTGGAAAGGCCCGGCGAAACTGCTGGAGGAACTGCGGCGCCAGCACATGCAAAGAAGCCGAACTCGTAAAGCCGACAGAAAGCCTGCCGCTTTCGCCCTTGCTGAAACGCCGCACATTGTCGACCGCCAATTGCGCCCGTCTCAGGATATCGCGTGCCTCTTCGAGGAAGAGCTCGCCAGAACTGTTCAGTGCGACCCTGCGCGGAGACCTGTCGAACAACTGGACGCCCAGCTCATATTCCAGATCGCGGATCTGCTGTCCCAATGGTGGCTGCTGGATATGCAGGCGCTCGGCAGCGCGATTGAAACTGCCCTCCTCGGCAACCGCCACGAAATATCTGAGATGCCGGAGTTCCATCGGATCACCTAGAACTTTTTGAGTTTAAGTGTTGAACAATATAAATATTTTACATGCAGAAGTCACGCTTCTAAGCTTCTCCCAACTTGAGCACTTCAGGAGGAGACGACATGGCCAAGAGCAAACCGAAGATCGCGATCATTGGCGCCGGCATGGGCGGGCTTGCCGCTGCGGCGACGCTGCGTAAAGTCGGCATCGACGTCCAGGTTTACGAGCAGGCACCGAAATTTGCGCGCGTCGGCGCCGGCATCCAGATGCTGCCCAATTCGTCGCATGTGCTACGCGGCATCGGCGTACTCGACCGGCTCAAGAAGACTGCCTTCGAACCCTATTCCCATCTCAACCGCGTCTGGGACACCGGCGAGATCAAGCGCGAGCTGCCGATGCCGGAAAGCCTCTATGGCGCACCGTTTCTCTGCATGCATCGCGCCGATCTGCACGAGGCACTCTACTCCGTGCTTCCGCCCGAGATCGTCCATCTCGGCAAGAAGCTCGTCGGTCTTGATCAGAAGAACGACGGCGTCAGCCTGTCCTTCGCCGACGGCACCAAGGTCGAAGCAGACGCGGTCATTGCCGCTGATGGCGTTCACTCGCTGGTGCGCGAAATCATCGTCGGTCCCGACGCACCGCTGCACAAGGGGCGTATTGCCTACCGCGCAGTCTTCGATGCCAGCCTGATGAACGGTGGCACGATCGCGCCTTCGCGAACGAAATGGTGGGGCCTCGACCGGCACATCGTCATTTATTACACGGCCGCAGACCGCAGCTCGCTCTATTTCGTCACAAGCGTTCCCGAATCCGCCGACTGGATGACGGCTGAATCCTGGTCAGCGAAGGGCGACGTCAAGGAATTGAGAGCCGCCTATGAAGGCTTCCATCCGGAAGTGCAGATGGTTCTCAACGCCTGCCCGGATTGCCACAAATGGGCAATTCTCGAACGCGAGCCGCTGCCGCGCTGGAGCGATGGCCGCGTTGTACTTCTCGGTGACGCCTGCCATCCGATGACGCCCTACATGGCCCAGGGTGCGGCAACCTCGATCGAGGACGCCGCCGTGCTGGCGCGCTGCCTTGAGGCCGTCGACAATGACGATATCGAAGGCGCCTTCCGCCGCTACGAGGCGAACCGCAAGCCGCGTACGTCTCGCATTCAGGCCATCTCCAGCGCCAACACATGGATGTCGGGCGGTAACGACGATACGACGTGGCTCTACGGCTATGACGCCTGGAACGTGCCGCTTGTCGGTGAAAACGAGCTGGCCATGGCCGGCTGATCGGAACACAGATGTTGCAGCAAGAAACCCGTGAGATGGACGGTCACTACGAGTTCGTGACCGTCTCGGATGAGGCGACCATCGCCTTCCGGCATTATGGCACGCCCGGAAAGCCGCGCCTGCTGTTGATCCATTCGCTTGCCCTTGACGGCAGTATCTGGACGGACGTCATCTCAGGCCTGCAGGGTCAGGCGGAGATCATCTGCATCGACTGCCGGGGGCATGGCTGGAGCAGCCGTGCGCCCCTTTCCCACGCCATCGAACGCTACGCCGATGACGTCGCCGAGGTTCTGGACAAGGCCGGCTGGGATAAGGTGGCCGTTGCCGGCTGTTCGATGGGAGGCTGCATCACGCAGGCTTTTGCCGCGCGCCACCCTGAACGCGTTTCGGCAATGGTCCTTATCGACACTACCGCCTGGTACGGGGAAAAGGCACCTGAAGAATGGCGGGCACGGGCTCAGAAAGCGCGGGCCGAAGGCCTCGCCTCGATGGCCGCCTTCCAGGCGACCCGCTGGTTTGGCGACCGTTTCAGGGCGGATAATCCACGCAAGATCCAGGAGATGATGGAGATCTTTGTCCGCAACGATCTCGATGCCTATGAGGCGACCTGCATCATGCTCGGCGATGCCGATCTTCGCAGTGCGCTTTCCAGCTTTCACTTCCCTGTTTCGGTCATTGTCGGGGAAGAAGACTATGCGACCCCGATCGAGAGCGCACGCCAGCTTGCGGACGCAATCCCTGGGGCTTCCCTGACGATCCTGCCAGGCGCCCGGCATCTGACGCCAATCGAATGTAGCGACGTCATCGCAAAGGCGATCGGCAAGATGATTGAAGCTGTCGTCCAATAGAGTGAAACTGGCGGCAGGGGGGATGCCGCCGGCCTGTTAAAACGTGCCGATCTGGGAGGATGATATGCACGACAACAATAGCATACTGGTTGCCGGGTCGGCTGCAGGCGATGTTTCGCACGACGGCCCGCAACAGACACGACTGGCAGGCCGCGCCGCGTTTCTGACGGCCCGTTTCGAAGCGATCCCTTTTACGCCCTGGCATCGCCGGGCGCGTATCATCATGGGGAGCGCTACGTTCCTCGACGCCTTCGATGCGCTTTCGCTGGCCTTCGTTCTACCGATCCTGATCAAGCTCTGGGCCCTGACGCCGGCTCAGATCGGCTGGATGATCGCGGCAAGCTATATCGGCCAGCTCGTCGGCGCCCTTATCTTCAGCCGTCTTGCGGAAACGCTCGGCCGCGTCCACATGGCCGCCTCCGCCACCGCACTGATGTCGGTCATGAGTGTCGCCTGCATTATGGCCGGCAATTTCCATATGCTGTTCATCTGCCGCCTGATCCAGGGCATTGGTGTCGGCGGCGAAATGCCCGTTGCCGCCACCTATATCAGCGAGCTCCTGCGCGCCAAGGGTCGCGGTCGCAACTTCATGCTCTACGAGCTGATCTTTCCGATAGGCCTGATGGTAACGGGCCAGGTCGGCACAGTGATCGTGCCGATCTTCGGCTGGAAATCATTGTTCCTGCTCGGCGGGATTCCCGGTCTGCTGATTGCCTATCTGCTTTATCGGCTGCCGGAATCACCGCGCTGGCTGATCGGCCAGGGCCGCCTCGATGAAGCCGAAAAAGTGATCCGCCAGGCCGAGGAAAGCGCTCGGCGCAAGGATCCCGGCTATTCCTTCGACGACCGCGCCTATAACGAAGCAACGCTGGCGCTCGGAGGGCAAAGTCAGACGGCGGCACCTCAACCACGCAGCCGCTGGCGGGAACTATTGTCACCGACGTTCCGCATGCGCACCGTCGTCGCCTGGATCCTCTGGGCGAGCTCGTTCTTCGTGGCCAACAGCCTGAACAACTGGATGCCGACGCTCTATCACACCGTCTATTCGCTGGAACTCGGCAGCGCGCTGAGGGCAGCCTCGATGACCAATGTCGCGCAGGTCGTGATCCTGCTTGTCTGCGCCTTCTGCATCGACCGTGTCGGGCGGCGCACCTGGGCCGTCGTCTCCTTCCTGATCGGCGCTGTACTCTTGGCCGCACTCGCCGGCGGTGGTGCAAACAGCCTTTGGTCGCTCATTCTGCTGGCGACACTTGCCTATGGCGTCGTCGGCTCCGTCAACGCCGTGCTTTATCTCTATACGCCGGAAATCTACCCGACGCGCATGCGTGCGGTCGGAACGGGCCTTGCCACATCATGGCTTCGCATCGCCTCGGCCGTCGGCCCGACGACGGTCGGCTACATGGTCGGCGCACAGGGCATCAGGTCGGTCTTCATCATGTTCGGGATCGTCGCTGTGATCGGCGCGCTTGCCGCAACGCAGATGATCGAGACCGGTGGACGCAAGCTCGAGGACATTTCCTCCTAGCACTTGGCCGCCCGGCAGCGTTGGCGGAACGAAGCCCCGGTATCTGTGATGCCGGGGTTTCGACATTTGCAAAGTCTCAGACGCCGCGTGGCACGGCATCATGTTCCTTGCGCGCGATGATCATGGCGACAGCAAAGACGAGCAGCGCACCGGCGGCAAGGCAGATCGCCAGGAAGAACATCGGTGCAATCGTGCTGCCGGTTTCGTCCTTGATCCAGGGCACGACGTTCTGAGCGACAAAGCCGCCGAGATTGCCGACAGAATTGATGGCTGCGAGGCCGGCCGCAGCACCCGCCCCCTTGAGGAAGCGGGACGGCAGGCTCCAGAAGACCGGCTGTGGCGCGAAGATGCCCGCCGCGGCAACGCAGAGGAAAATGAACTGCAGCGTATTGTTCGGAACGAGCGCCGAGAGCAGCAGGCAGGCCGCACCGATGAAGGCGGGAATGACGATGTAGGGCGTCTTGGTCTTCACCTTGTCCGCAGCAGCCGGCACCGCCCAGAGGGCGATGGCCACCAGGATCCAGGGAATGATGTTGAGGAAGCCGTTCACGGTGTTGCTGACGCCGAAGGCTTTCACGATGGTCGGCAGCCAGTAGCTGAGGCCATAGGCGGCGAGCGGAAAGGCGATGTAGCAAAGCGCCATCAGCAGGACGCGGGGGTCGACGAGCGCCTTGAAGCCGTTCTCGGCATTGTGATCCATGCCGGAATTTTCGGACGCCAGGCGATCTGCCAACCAGCTCTTCTCCTCCTTGCTGAGGAAATTCGCATTTTCCGGTCGGTCATAGAGATAGAAGAACGTGATGACACCGGCAATGACGGCCGGAATGCCTGTCGCCAGAAAGACCCATTGCCAGCCGGCATGGCCGAGGAAACCATCGAGATCGAGCAGCATGCCTCCAACTGGCGCGCCGATGGCGTTGGCGAGCGCACTGAAAATCATGAAGAGGCCAACCATGCGGCCGCGATAATCCGAGGGGAACCAGAGCGTCAGAAGGTAAAGGACGCCCGGAAAGAAGCCCGCCTCGCAGACGCCGAGCAGGAAGCGCAGGATATAGAACATCGTCGCGTTCTGCGTATAGGAGAGCAGTATGGTGACGATGCCCCAGGAGACTAGGATGCGCGCGAACCAGACGCGCGCACCGAACCTGTCGAGGAACAGGTTGCTCGGCACTTCAAAGAGGAAATATCCGATGAAAAAGAGCGAAGCTCCGAGGCCATAGGCATATTCGCTCATACCGAGCGCATCGACCATTTCGAGCTTGGCGAAACTGACATTCTGACGATCGATATAGGCAATGAGATAAAGGATTCCGAGGAATGGCATGAGCCGCCAGGTGATCTTCGAGATCAACTGCTGTTCGTTGACCATTGCAAATTCTCCAAATGATTGTTGCTTTTCTCTTCAATAGATAGCCGCATCGGGACCATTATCAATCACACCGAACGGTTGGGGACGGCTCTTCCATTGACAAGCGATATGTCGATTGTCATCGCTAACGAAGCGGAAGCTTACCCGCTCCTGCCGTATCTCCAGAGAGATCATCATGACCCAGTTCTCCCCCCGCGAATTCCTGACCAGCCTGTTTTCCGCAGCCGTGCGCGCTGCCGATCCGCTGACCGGCATCACTGCGCATCTGCCAAAAAAACCAAAGGGCAAGACGGTCGTGATAGGCGCAGGCAAGGGTGCCGCGCAGATGGCGCGCGCATTGGAAAGCGTGTGGGATGGGCGGCTCGAAGGCGTGGTCGTCACCCGCTACGGCTATGGCTGCCAAACGGACAATATCGAGATCATCGAAGCCGCCCATCCCGTGCCCGATGCTGCCGGCCTTGCCGCTTCCAGACGGTTGATCGAAACCGTCGCCGGATTGAGCGAGGATGACCTTGTCATCGCACTGATCTGTGGCGGCGGCTCGGCGCTGCTGCCTTCTCCTCCCGAAGGGCTGACGCTGCAGGACGAGATTCTGCTCAATGAGCTGCTTCTGGCTTCCGGCGCGCCGATCTCGGCCATGAACGTCGTGCGCAAGCATCTCTCGACGATCAAGGGCGGACGGCTGGCGGCTGCGACCAGGGCCCGCGTCGTCAGCCTGATCGTCTCGGACATTCCCGGCGACAATCCCGCTCACGTGGCCTCCGGACCGACTGTTCCCGATGGCTCGACCCGGCATGATGCGCTTCAAATTATCCAGCAATACAGCCTCAAGCTGCCGCAGGCTGCCATGGATCATCTGAATTCTCCGAAGGCCGATGCGCCACGACCGGACGATGCGGTCTTTGCCGGTCACGAGCACCACATCATCGCTTCGGCCGGCGTGTCGCTCGAGGCAGCCGCCGAACTCGCCCGCTCGCAGGGCATCACACCGGCGATCCTGTCGGATTCCGTCGAGGGGGAATCGCGCGACGTGGCGCTGGTACATGCGGCAATCGCACGCGAGGTTGCCGGTCGCGACCGGCCTTTCACGAAACCCGTCGTCATCCTCTCCGGCGGCGAAACGACCGTGACGTTGCGCGCAAAGGGCGGCAAAGGCGGACGTAACGGCGAATTCGCGCTCGCTCTGGCTCTGGCCATCGATGGCTATAACGCCGTCCACGTGCTTGCCGCCGACACCGACGGTATCGATGGTTCGGAAAACAATGCCGGCGCCTTTGCCGACGGGGGGACCGTCAAGCGGCTACGCGCCGCCGGTCGCGACCCGCGCCATGTGCTCGACGCCAACGACAGCTATTCCGGCTTCAAGGCAATCGGCGACCTCTTCGAAACCGGTCCGACCGGCACCAATGTCAACGATTTCAGGGCAATCCTGATCGTCTGAGCGCTCCTTCATGAAGGAGTTTCTCGACGTCCTTGTTATCGATGCGTTCTCGGATAGGGATTTCGCACCGGCGGTGTCCAACCGGCGAGTGCTACGGGATCAGGCTTCCACATTTCGACCTTCAACGGATAGCAGGCGGCCACATCGCTCGAATGGCTTGCGCCGCAATCGCCGCCCGGGCATGCCGACAGGGCACCAAGAAGATCGATTTCGGCAAAGAACTCGATGAAATCTCCCGGCCGTACCGGACTTGCCTTCATGAAATACTGGTGCGTATCCTTGGTGAAGCCGGTGCACATGAAGACGTTGAGGACGTCATGCACGTGCATTTCCGCTTGCTCGAGCGGCATGCCGCTCTCGGCCGCAAGCGCCCGCGTCAGGTTCGAATGGCAGCAGTAATGGTAATCGCTACCCTTCAGCAATCGGTTGGTATAGGGATCGCAGCGCGTGCCGATGACGTCATGAACGCCAGCTCCGTCATCATCCCACCCGTACCAGCCAAGGCTGTCATAGGTGATCGTCGCCATGGGGCGCAGGTAGGGCAGCGTACTCCATAGACGATCGCCGACACCGACATGGGTCGCGCGCAATGCTCGTGTCTTGCCGCTGAAAAACCGTTCGGAGAGGTCTGCAGCGTTCCACAGATTGAGGTCACCAACCTGCGGGCCGTCGATACTGACGATGCGAAAGAAATGACCCTGCGGAACGTGAAAGCTGCCTGCCTCGCGCGGCGGCACGATTACCTCGCCGACCTTCGTCAGCGTTTGGCGGGCCGCCTCGAGCAGACCGAGATCGGCGGATGGCAGCGTTTCGACTGGGTAGACGACCACGGGCGGTGCTGACCGCCGCTCGGTTGCGTCGGAAGGAACTGGCACGATCGACTGTTTCGACATCCTGTTATTTTCGCTCCGCTGGCGGTCTCCGGGTGTTGCGCCCGGTAACACGCAATAATCGCCGAGCACTCTTAGCTGGGCCACGCCGTTGGGCAACTGAGCTGTCCCTTGCTCTCTGGACAAGTTTTGCTTAGTCATCCTGCCATGAGAAACTTTCCTCTCGCGTCACTGCGGGCATTCGAAGCAGCCGCGCGCCACGAAAGCTTCGTCAGGGCTGCTGCCGAATTGAATCTGAAACCCGCCGGCATAAGCCAGCATGTGAAGGCAATGGAGACTTGGCTCCGCATCCCCCTGTTTCTGCGTCATAGCCGTGGCGTGACGTTAACGGCCGCCGGCAGGGAATTCGGCTCGGCCGTCACGCATGCCTTAACGCATATCGAAGTCGCCGCCGGGCAGTTGAGGCTGGAAGCCAACAGCCGCCCGGTCAGCGTTGCATGCATTCCCTCCATGGCGGTGCGATGGCTCATTCCGCAACTGCCGAGGCTGAGAACTGCCTTCCCCGAAATCCGGATCAACATCGTCTACGCGCTGGATGCCAGGACGCCTGAAGCTGCAGGTGCCGATCTCCTCGTCTGCCACGGCGTGCGGCCAGGTCCCGGCGCCATCAAGCTCCTCGATGCCGAGACCAGGCCAACCTGTTCGGCGAAATTCCTTGCCCGGCATGGCCCGTTTCAAAAGCCAGCCGACCTGCTTGCCTGCGAAATCCTGCATGACGAGACGACCGATGCCTGGGCACGCTGGCTGTCAGGCGCCGGCATCCATTCCTCGCCGAAAGCCGGACCTATTTTTGCCGACTTCAACCTCATGATCGGCTCGTTGATCAGCGGCCAGGGCATCGGCCTTTGCCCGACCGCCCTGATCGCAGAAGAGATCGCGGCAGGTTCGCTCGTTTCCCTCTTCGAGCGGGCTACCGATATGGACAAGGCTTACTGGCTCATCGAGGCAAAGGGCCTCTCGCGCGAGGCAAAAACGCTTCGTGATTGGCTGCTTGCTGCAAAACAGGAGAACTGACGGACTGATCAGGCCTATGCCCGCTTCGGAACAGGCAGATCGAGAGGTGTCATGCGCCAGGTGTTGCGGCCATCGGCCTTGGCACGATAGAGCGCCCGGTCCGCCTCCTGCATGAGCGCTTCTCCATCCACTCCGTCAACCGCGGCAATGCCAATGCTGACACCGAGACGGATAGCAAGACCATTGATGGCAAAAGACTGTTCGAAGGCGTCGATACAGCGCTCGGCGAGATCAATCGCCTCACCTCTTTGCCCCCTCATCAGGATGGCGAATTCATCACCGCCGAGGCGGGCGACCAGATGGCCCTGCGCATGCATCTGCAGCCGGTTGGCGACATTTTTTAGCACTTCATCGCCGGCAGCATGGCCAAACGTATCATTGACGGGCTTGAACCCATCCAGATCCAGGCAGCAGATGATGACCCTCTCCCTGTCCTCCGATGTAAGGGCTTTTTGGAGCGCTTTGTAGAACTGCATCCTGTTCGGCAGGCCTGTGAGAATATCGTGATGTGCCAAACGGTTGGCCTCAGCCTCGGCAAGAATTCTGTCGCTGACGTCGGCCACGGTGAGCAGCAGCCGGCGCTCGGCCCCTTCGTGGAGCTGGCGAACATAGATCAGCACATGACGCTCCGATCCGTCCAGCGTCGCCTGCCGCCAGATCGTCCGTGCATCACGGTCACCATCGAGATGAAGGAGGATCTTCTCAAATGCCTGGAGTTCGCCGTCGACATGCATGTCACAGGCCCGCTTCGACAATAGCGCTGCTGGTTGGAAGCCATAGAAATCGACGGCCGTCTGGTTGGCCTGGAGGATGGCGAGGCTCTCGCCATCGCACAAAAGCATGGGCATGGGATTCGCATCGAACAATTGGCGAAGCCAGTCTTCTCGCTGCTTGAGGCCGGTAATATCGATGCGCATGCCAATGGCGCCACCGTCCGGCGTGCGCCGGTCGTCGTGGCGCAGCCAGCGGCCATCCTGCAACCGCTGTTCCTCCTGCGAAACCGGCTGACGGAATTTCTGCATGCGGGCGCTGAACCAGGCCTCCTTGTCGGCGACGAGCTCGCACATCCTGTCCCCTGCGAGACTGGTCCTCAATATATCCTCGAACGCAGCACCAGGCCTGAGGTGCTCGGCTATGTCAGCATAAAGCTCGGCATATTTCTGGTTCCAGAGAACATAGCGATCGTTGGCGTCGAACACACAGACCGCCTCCGGCAGCATCTCTATGACATAGCGCAGGCGCAGATTTGCCTCGCGCGCCGCATAACCTGCGGGACGCTCGTCATTGACAGGCTCGAGGAAAACGGCTGTGACCGTCTCTGCACCCGTGGACCAGTTTATGACCTGTAGCCGACATGATCGGCGATGACCGGCACGATCGTCAACGAAGGCGGTAGAGACGCCTGAGAGCAAGGGCCACTCGGGCATGAGCTCGGCAATATCGACTCCGGCAGGCTGACTTTCGAGATGGAGGAGATGTCCTGCTTCGTCATTGACAAAAACCACGCGGCCAGCGGTGTCGAACACGAGCACCGCCATTGGACACGCCTTCAGGAATGCAAGGATCTCGGCACCAAGCATCGTCAGCCCAACTGTTAAGTCGCTTCAGCAGATATTTCGGCGGTGACTTTAACAGCGGAACGTAAAGGAATGTAACCAAGTCTCACGGTGCGAGAATTTCAAAGCCGTCCCGAAGCAAGACAAGGTTTCTGGAAAGCTAAGAGGCGATCCGGTTGCAATGATCCCCGAGGAGGCGGCCTCGGCATTGCATGGGTTTCACTGTTCTGACCTCGATCTCATCACAACGGCGGGCCGCGTCTTCTCGCCCACGCAGAAATCGTCATGTCTTCAGCAAATAATGCGTGCGTCCGCGCCACCGGCACAATTGGTACGATTTTTCACGAACAGGCGAACGAAAGAAATAAATAGTCTATAGATTTAATAGAGAATTCGACACTCTTCCCGTTATCGCCTCCTGACATTGCAACCTTAAACGGGAAACATCAACGATGACATTGGCAAAAACTCTGGGAACGGTTGCGCTCGGCCTCCTCTCCCTTGGCACGTTCAGCAACGTTGCAGCGACAGAGGCAAGCGCACCGCTGCTTGACAAAGTGCCGCCCGGGACGGTTCTGACGATCGGCGATCCCGTGACACAGAAGGCTCTCGAGGTTTCCGGCCTCGCCAAGGAACTCACCTTCGAGGTCAAATGGGCAAATCTCAGCGGTGGCCCCCAGACATCCGAAGCCTTCCGCGCGCATGCACTTGATGTCGGCTCCGTAGCCGAAATCCCGTCGATCTTTGCAACCTGGAACAACCTGCCGGTCCGCAACATCGCCTATCGCGAACGGAAGGACCCGACTGCCAATCCAATCTACCGTTTCGGCATCGCGCCTGGCGTCGATGTCAAGTCGCTCGCAGATTTCCGCGGCAAGCGCATCGCCTTCAGTCCCGGCCAGGCCCAGGGTACACTTGTGCTTCGTGCGCTTCATTCCGCAGGCCTGACGAAGAAAGACGCCACACTGGTCGAACTGCCGAGCACCGGCGACGTCTATCCGAAGGCGCTCGCCAGCAAGCAGGTCGATATTGCGCCGCTCGGCGGCGTCAATATCCGTCGCTACGTCAGCCAGTATGGCTCCGATGGCGCGAGCCTGATCGAGCACGGACTTCGTGACGACCCCTCCCACCTCTATGCACCGCAATGGGTGCTGGACGATCCCGCAAAGGCGGCCGCCCTGGCCGAATACGTCCGCCTCTGGGCACGGGCAACCGAATGGGTCGATCAGAACCCCGAGATCTGGATCAAGGAATATTATATTGGCCAGCAGGGTCTCAGCCGCGAGGATGCCGAATTTCTCGTCAAGCTCTCAGGCACCCAGGTCATTCCGGATAGCTGGGCAGACGTGAAGAAGCGCCATCAGGAAACCATCAACCTCCTGGCTGACGAGCTTGGCTACAAGCCCTTCGACGTCGAACAGATCTTCGACAACCGCTTCGAAAAAATCGCTGCTGGCGCCCTGCCAAGAAGCCAGTGATCACGTGCGCCGTTCCATAGCGAAGAGAGGAGATCGCAAGCATGGCAACCACCTGGGATGCAGATAACGTCAAGACCTCACGGCGAGCGCCGCGCGAGAGCGCCGGCATAACAACCACTGCAAAACACGCAGCCTCCCGCGCTCGCCGTAGGCTCGGTCCCGGACGCGAGATACCGTTCGGACTTCAGATCGGCCCGGCATTGCTGGTGCTTGCCTGGATCGCTGGATCGACATTCGGATGGATCGATCCGCGCATTCTCTCTGCCCCCTGGACGGTCATCGAGGCCTTTGGTCGGTTGATCGCCGAGGGTCGCCTGCAGGATAATTTCTTGACGTCTGCGACCCGTGCACTGCTGGGCCTCAGCATCGGCCTCGTCATCGGCACGGCTCTCGCGGTTATCGCCGGCCTATCACGCATCGGCGAAGCGCTGATTGACGGGCCAATCCAGATCAAACGCGCGATCCCGACGCTGGCGCTGATCCCGCTTTTCATTCTGTGGTTCGGGATTGGCGAAAGCATGAAGGTCACGACCATCGTGCTTGCCGTCATCATCCCCATCTACATCCACACCCACAACGCACTGCGCAGCATCGACAGCCGCTACGTCGAGCTCGCCGAGACGCTGCGCATGAGCCAGAAGGACTTCATCTTCCAGGTGGTACTGCCCGGCGCCCTGCCCGGCTTCCTCCTCGGCCTGCGCTTTGCCGTCACGCTCTGCTGGGTGTCGCTTGTGGTGGTCGAGCAGATCAATTCCACTAGCGGCCTCGGCTACATGATCGATCTTGCCCGCACCTATGGCCAGACCGACGTCATTCTCGTCGGCCTCGTGGTCTATGTGCTGCTCGGCCTCGTCTCGGACGGTCTCGTCCGCCTGCTCGAACGGAGGGTCCTGTCATGGCGCCGCACTCTGGCCAACTGAAACCCGCGGTCCGCGTCGAAAATCTCGTGCGACGTTTTGCGGCGAAGACGATCCTCGACAGTGTGGATCTCGATATCGGTGAGGGCGAATTCGTGGCCCTGCTCGGGAAAAGCGGATCAGGCAAGAGCACTTTTCTCAGAGCCCTTGCCGGCCTCGATCATGAGGTCGAGGGAACGGGGACGCTCGAGACCCCGGAAAGGCTTTCGGTGGTCTTTCAGGATGCCCGCCTGCTGCCCTGGCGCACGGTCATTCAGAACGTCACGCTCGGCCTGCCGGGTGAAACCGGACAGGAAGCCGGACGCAAGGCCCTCGCCGAAGTTGGTCTCAAAGGACGCGAAACTGCCTGGCCGAACCAACTGTCCGGCGGCGAACAGCAGAGAGTGGCACTTGCCCGCTCGCTGGTGCGCGAGCCGGCCCTGCTGCTGGCTGACGAACCCTTCGGCGCGCTCGATGCGCTGACCCGGCTGAAGATGCATGATCTCTTGCGGGAGCTTTGTGCAAAACACCGCCCCGCCGTCCTGCTCGTCACCCATGATGTCGATGAGGCGATCTCGCTCGCCGACCGGATCCTGGTGCTCGACGAGGGCCGCTTGGTGGAGGATCTGCGCATCGACCTGGCCGTGCCTCGCGACCACGGCGACCCGCGCTTCGCACAGATCCGAACCCGGCTTCTGAGCCGGCTCGGGGTTGATGCCCCCGGCCGCCGCGCCGCCTGAAACCAACGGAGATCGTCATCATGGCAAGTCAGAAAAGACAGATACGGCTTGGCGCGTTCATCATGGCAACGGGCCATCATATCGCCGCCTGGCGCCACCCGGATGCGCAGGCCGATGCCGGCTTGAATATCGATCACTATCGCGACTTGGTTCAGACGGCGGAACGCGGCAAGTTCGATCTCGTTTTCGTTGCCGACAGCCCTGCCGGCTGGGAACGCGCAAAGGATCCGGAAGCCCTGCGCCGCACAGCGCAGGGCGCCCATTTCGAGCCGATCACCCTGTGGGCGGCGCTTTCGCAGGCCACAAGCCATATCGGCTTCGTCGCGACCGCCTCCACCACCTACGAAGACCCTTATCTGCTCGCCCGCAAATTCGCCTCGCTGGATTATATCTCCAAGGGACGTGCGGCCTGGAATGTCGTCACCACGGGCGCTGACGTCTCCAAGAATTTCTCTATCCCCGGCCACCCGGCTCATGCCGATAGGTATGCAAGGGCCGAAGAATTCGTCGATCTGGTGAAGGGCTTATGGGATTCCTATGAGGACGATGCCTTCATCCGCGACAAGGAAAGCGGCGTCTACCTCGATCCTGACAAGGTGCATCAGCTGAACCACAAGGGTCAGTTCTTCAGTGTCAGCGGACCGTTGAATGTCGGCCGCCCGGTTCAGGGCTATCCAGTCATCGTCCAGGCCGGTGCATCGGAGCCCGGGCGCGAACTCGCCGCACGCACTGCCGAGATGATCTTTACCGCCAATCAGACACTGGAAGACGCTCAGGAATTCTACTCGGACGTCAAAGGACGTCTTGCCCGCTACGGGCGCAGCCCGGACGAGCTGCTGATCAGCCCTGGCATTTTCCCGGTCCTCGGCGGTACGGAGGCTGAGGCCAAGGCGAATTACGACTATATCCAGTCGCTCGTCCACCCCTCGGTCGCCTGGAATATCCTGGCACGCCACTACAAGGGCGTCGATCTCACCGGTTATTCGCTGGACGATCCGGCCCCGCCGCTTCCAGACAGCACCGAACTCAACAAGAGCCGCCTCAAGCTGGTCACCGATCTGGTTTCCCGCAACAACATGACCCTACGCGAGTTCTACCTGGCGGTCGCCACTGCACGCGGCCACCGCACGGTGGTCGGCACGCCGGAACAGGTGGCGGACGCGATGCAGGAATGGTTCGACAATGGCGCGGCCGACGCCTTCAACATCATGCCGCCGATCCTGCCGACCGGACTAACTGACTTTGTCGATCAGGTCGTGCCGATCCTGCGCAAGCGGGGCCTGTTCCGTGAAGAATACGAGGGCGCGACACTGCGCGAGAATCTCGGTCTTCACCGCCCGCCGAACGGCCTGGCGCTGAGGGTGAAAGAAAGCGAAGAAAGCAGGGCGGCGGGGTAATCCATCGCCAAGGAGATACGGAGTGGCTCGCGGAAAACCCCAGCCGCCCGTTCCAGATAATTCGATAATAGAGAACCGCGGGTATATTGCATGACCAGCAATCCGGAATTCCTTTGGTATATCCCCAATGCCATCAAACCCGGCCACCGCGGCGATTCCGCCGTTGAAAGCCACAACAGCCTGGAAACGCTGACGAGCCATGCCAGGGCTCTCGAAGAGCACGGCTGGAAGGGTGCGCTCATCGGCACAGGCTGGGGCCGTCCGGACACCTTCACCGTTGCAACCGCACTTGCGGCGCGGACGACGACCTTCGAGCCTCTGATTGCGATCCGTCCCGGCTACTGGAGGCCGGCGAATTTCGCTTCGGCAGCAGCCTCGCTCGATCACCTCACCGGTGGGCGCGTGCGCGTCAACATTGTTTCCGGCAAGGACAATCTGGCGGCCTATGGCGACAGCGAAGGCGATCAGGCGCATCGCTATGCGCGCACAAAGGAATTCATGCGGCTGGTGCGAAAACTATGGACGGAGGAAACCGTCACCTATGCAGGCGAGCACTTCGGGGTCACCGAATCCACCGTGGTGCCGCGCATCGAGGCCCGCGGTGAGCGTCGCCATCCGAAGCTCTACTTCGGCGGCGCATCGGAGGCGGCCGAGCGCGTATCGGCCACCGAAGCCGACGTCCAGCTTTTCTGGGGCGAACCGCTCGATGGCGTGCGCGAACGGATCGACCGTTTGAAGCGGCTGAGCCGCGATCTCGACCGCGACCTGCCGCCGCTTCAATTCGGGCTGAGGATTACAACCTTGGTCCGCGACACCACCGAAGAGGCCTGGGCCGATGCCGAAGCGAAGGTTGCGGAAATGGCTGACAATAGCGGTGTCGGCTGGCACGATCACCAACGGGCTGTCGCCGTAGGGCAGCAGCGGCTGCTCGATCTTCATCAGCGCGGTGAAGTGCTCGACGACAATCTATACACCGCGCCGGGCAAATTCGGCGGCGGCGGCGCGGGCACGACCTGGCTCGTGGGTTCCGCCGAGGATGTCGCACGCTCGCTGCGGAAGTACCAGGCGCTCGGCATCACCCATTTCGTGCTCTCCGACACGCCTTATCTCTCGGAGATCAAGCGGCAAGGGAACCACCTGCTGCCGCTGCTAAAAGGCTCCGTGCCATCTGCTGACGCCCTGCCGGAAACGCGCAAAGCTACTGCCGACGTACTCACCTGAATGCACCCGGTCGTCTGCGACCGGGTGCAAACTGCAACAGATGATTGGGCTGGCAGGATTGAGATCGTCATCTCAATGGGCGCCCGCGCCTCCGCCGGCCTGCGGTTTTTTCGTGAGAAGCAGAGCAACTGCTGCCAGCGCGAGCACCACACCGATGACCGCGAACGTATCGCTGAAACCCATGATCAGTGCCTGACGTTTGACGATCTGGCCAAGAGCGACGATCGCCTTCTGCGATGCGACGGCCGGATCGGTGACACCGTGCTGGGTGAAGTAGCCTGACAGCTGGGTCAGGCGATCGCGCACCTCGTCACGGGTCAAGGTGATCGACTGACCGATGATATTCGAGTGGAACTGCTCGCGCTTCGTCAGGATGGTGCCGAGCGAAGCCGTGCCGACCGCACCACCGAGATTGCGCAGCATGTTGGTGAGGCCAGAGGCGGCGGCAGCGTCTGCCGGTGCGATGCCGGCCGTGGTGATGGCGGTGATCGGCGTCAGAACGAGCGCCTGGCCTATGGCACGCACTATATTCGGGATCCAGAACTGGTCGCCGGCATTGTTGGCCGAAAGTGTGATGTTCATGAAGCAGCTGATCGCGAAGATCGAGATGCCGAGGAAGCCTATGTAGCGCGCGTCGAACCGCTTCATCAACACAGGCACCAGCGGGATGAGCAGGAGCTGCGGCAGACCGGTCCAGGCGAGTACGTTGCCAATCTGCTCGGCATTATAGCGCTGAACCTGGCCAAGATATTGCGGCAGGATGTAGACGGTGCCGAAGAGTGCGACGCCAACCAGCACATTGACCAGCACGCCGATACCGAAATTGCGCTGGGTAAGCAGGCGCAGCTTTACCAGCGGCTTCTTGACTGTGAGCTCGATCCAGATGAAGGCGGCCAGGAAGACGAAGGCCACGATGGCGAGTTTGACGATGAAGGGCGAGGAGAACCAGTCGTCCTTGTTGCCCTCTTCCAGCACGGTCTGCAGCGCCGAAAGGCCGATTGCCATGGTGACGATGCCGGCCCAGTCGCCCTCCTTCAGGAGGTGAAGCTGCATCGGCTGCTTTTCAAGCGTCAGAGCGAGAGCCGCCGCCATGAGGAGGCTCGGGATGGTGTTGATGAAGAAGATCGTCTGCCAGCCGTAATTCTCCGTCAGGTAGCCCCCGATCGTCGGGCCGATGGCCGGGGCGAAGGTGACCGACAAGGCAAAGACGGCAAGGCCAAGCGGCTGCTGGTTCTTCGGCAGCTTGGTCAGCACCATGGTGAAGGCCATGGGGATAAGCACGCCGCCGGCAAAGCCCTGCAGGCCGCGCAGCAGGATCATCGTGCCGAGATCATGGGCGAAGGCACAGGCCATCGAGAAGAGCGGAAAGAGGATGGAATTGACGAGGATATAGCGGCGGAACGAGAAGACATTGCTGAAATAGGCCGTCAGCGGGATGACGACGATCTCGCCGATCAGGTAGGAGGTGGAGATCCAGGCGCCGTTATCGACACCTGTGCCGATGCCGCCCTCGATATCGAGAAGCGAGGCATTGGTGATCTGGATATTCAGGATCGCCATGAAGGCGCCGATCATGCCGGCGAGAACGGCGATCCAATCCCTTGTGCTGGCCTTGGTGCTGGCACCCGGCTGCGGGATGGCACCTGATGTTGTTGCGATACTGGACATGACACGATCTCCTGCCCCTTCGCTTAGTTGCCGCTAGCATCGACCTTGGTGTCGATGCTCGGCTGGACGGACATGCCGGGGCGCAGATCGCCCTTTTCGGCAGCATCGCCATCAAGCACGATCTTTACCGGGATACGCTGAACGACCTTGGTGAAGTTGCCGGTGGCGTTGTCGGGCGGCAGCAGCGCAAATTCCTGGCCGCTTGCCGGCGACAGGCTGTCGACATGGCCGTGATAGGTGCGGCCCGGGAACATGTCGACCTCGATAGCGACGGGCTGGCCGGCATGGACATCGGTCAGCTGTGTCTCCTTGTAATTGGCCACGATATAAGCAGCCGTCGTCGGCACCACAGCCATCAGCTGCGTGCCGGCCTGGACATATTGACCGACGCGCAGCGTACGGTTGCCGACCGTGCCGTCGATCGGAGCGACGATCGTCGCATAGGAGAGGTTGAGCTCGGCCTGCTGTGCGACAGCCTGATCATGGGCAAGCGTTGCCTTGGCCTGGGCAAGTTCGGCATTCAGAAGCTCGACCTGCTTGGTTGCGGCGTCGAGAGCCGCCGTATCCCGAACGATCGTTGCCTGGGCAGCCGCAATCGCGGACGCTGCCTGCTGGGCCGTCTGGACCGGGGCATAACCGTTGGTGGCAAGGTTGGTGTAGCGCTTGTTGTTCTGCTCGGCGAAGGTCTCGTTGGCCTTGTCGACATCCAGCGTGGCGCGAGCGGCGGCAATGGTCGACTGCTGGATGTCGAGCGAAGCCTGCTTGGCATTGACGGTGGCTTCGGCAGCAGCGACATCGGCTTTCGCCTGGTCGAGCGCAGTACGAAAATCCCGGTCATCGATGCGGGCAAGCGGCTGGCCGGCCTTCACTGTTTCATTGTCGCTGACGAGGACCTTTGAAAGATACCCTGAGACCTTAGGAGCGACCGTCGTGCTGTCTGCCTTGACATAGGCATCATCGGTGGAGACTTCGAAGCGCCCGACCGTCCAATAATCGTGACCATAATAGGCAGCCGCAGCGACGATGGCGATGGCGGCCACACCGAGCAGCAGGGAACGGCGAACACGTTTACGACCCGGCGCTTCCGCAGCCGGAGCGACGGGCTCAGCGACACGCGGCGTCTTGCCGGCATCAAGGCTCGCAGGCATGGCTTCCGCTGTCGTTTCGGTGACCGGCCCATCGGCCGTGGCGGCGTTGTTGTTCAGGGCATACAGCTTCTTGGCGGACATCGTCACTCTCCTTGTGGAAGGTCGCCGTCGTCTCGGCTGCGGCCTTGAAATTCGGCTCAAGTCCAATTTAGGAAACTTGATATTTTCCAAAATATGAGTTAAAAAGGAGAAGTCAACAAGAATTTGGAAAATCACGATGGTCCAAAATCACGATATTGAGAAGAAGCCACGTGGCAGGCCGCAGGTGCGTTGTGACGAGGATACGCGCGGCGTGCTCATCGAAGCCGCCAACAAGCAGTTTCACGAGAATGGCTATGCCGCGGTCAGCATCGCCGCAATCGCCCAGGAAGCCGGCGTTTCGACGAAGACGCTCTATCGCCTGTTCCCTACCAAAGCAGATCTGTTTTCCGAAATGGTCTCGAATCGCACGGAACGCTTTCTCATGGCGCTCGATCCCGGCACGTTAGCAACGGCCGAACTCCGCCAGGGGCTGGAACGCATGCTGATGGCCTACGGCATGCTGACGCTTTCGCAGGATACGATCACGATTACACGCCTCGTCATCGGCGAATCCGACCGCTTTCCCGAGCTCGCCAGCTCTTTCTACGACAAGGCGATCATGCGCACCAACGCGTCGATGGAAAACTGGCTGCGCCGTCAGGTGGAACACGGACTGATCAAACTCGAGGACCCGCACGCCGCTTGCGGCATGCTGCGCGGGATGATGATCATGGAGCCCCAACGCGCCACCATGCTGCGCCAGCTGCCGCCGCCGAATATCGAGGAGATCGCTTCGAGGGCGAGAATGTGCGCCGATATTTTCCTCAGGGGGTGCGCGGCTTATGATAGCGCGGAGCATATCCACGCGAAGAACGCCGACGGCTGAAATACCGAGCACTCGCCGAATTGCCCGGTGCAATATCATGAAATCTATCTCGCGCCGGAGCACCGCCGCGAGGATCGCGACGGCATCCGGCGGAACTGCGCCACATCAGGCCGCGAGAACACCCGCTTTTTTCGCTGTCCAGGTGGCGATCAGGTCCATCAGGCCGGGCGAAAGGCAATCGTAAGGCTCAAGCCCAACCCCCTTGAGGCGCGAACGTACGTCGCCCATTTTGCCGGGATCGTATCCGCTTTCGATAATCGACGATACGAAGGCGGCAAAGCCGGGTGCCGCCCAGCCTTTCTCCTGGAACCGTTCTGGATGAACGAAGGAAAGGCCCTGAAAAGCATGGTCGCGCTCGACAGGCCCGTACATGTGGACCCCGCAATCCTTGCAGGCATGGCGCTGGATGAGCGCAGACGGATCGACGACCGCCAGCTTGTTTCCGTTCTCCAGAACCTCGACGTTGGCAGTCGGCGCCACGGCAACCACTGAAAAGACCGCACCCTTCGGCTTCCAGCACTTCGTGCAGCCACAGGCATGGTTATGGGCAATATCGCCCTTGACACGGACTTTCACCGGATTGCTCGCGCAATTGCATACGAGCGTGCCGCCGACAAATGACGCATCGGTCGCCCGGTATCCTGAATCCACGATTGGGTGGATCGCTACATTGTTCATGCGTTGTCTCCTTCCCTTCCTGGGCCGCGGCGGAATGCCGTGGCCAAGCCCTGTGTCACCGCGCAAACCCCTCGATGGCCAGCACGAGACCTCCTCCGGAAGAGAGTATATCACCACGCTACCGATATCGTCCGCCCCTCTTCTGCGCGTGAGAGAGGATCAGTCGCGCTTATGCGAGCGGACGTTCGAAAGCTTATCCGACGGTCGGCTCGAGGAGCACATCGAGTTGGGATGCGGGCTCATCGGTCGTGCTCACGCACTCCCGCAAACCTGTCTTTGCGTCAGGGTTTCGCGCGGTCAGGATGGGCTGCCTGGAAGGCTGGCAATTTGGCGCATTTGCCATCGATCTCGACGATCCGCTTGAAGTCGGACATGTCCACTCCCCAGCGGCGTGCATTGTATACCTGTGGAACCAGACAGAGGTCCGCCATCGTCGGTGTACGTCCAAAGCTGAACCGGTCGCCAGCCGGATCGATCATCGCCTCCAGCTTGCGAAGTCCGTCCGAGATGAAATGCTTCATCCATTCCTCGCGGGCGTCGCTCTTGTCCGTTACGGTCATGAGATGCGCCACGACATGCGTGTTGCATATCGGATGGATGTCCATGGCGACCGCGTATGCAAAGGCGCGCACTTTCTGGCGATCGGAACTATCTGCCGGCAGCAACCCGCATTCCGGCCGAAGCTCGGAAAGATATTCGATGATTGCCAGTGATTGAGTGAGAGTTGTCCCATCGATCACCAGTGTCGGGACGAGCCCCTGCGGGTTGAGCGCCAGATATTCCGGCTTC
Organism: Sinorhizobium sp. B11; assembly: GCA_039725955.1. Lineage (NCBI taxonomy): Bacteria > Pseudomonadati > Pseudomonadota > Alphaproteobacteria > Hyphomicrobiales > Rhizobiaceae > Sinorhizobium > Sinorhizobium sp. B11. The sequence goes on along the minus strand of CP091033.1, from coordinate 330,834 downwards.
CTGTGCGCTCCCTCCAGCAGGTTGATCGGCACTGTTTCGTAATCGATCTCCAGGAGATTGAGCGCAATGCGGACGCGATAGCTCGCCGATGACCTCCAGTAGTCATAAAGAACGACGTTGTTCACTGCAGCTTGCTCCTCAAAGGACGATTCCGGCTGAAGGAATTATCGATATTTCTCGACGGTCTGCTCGATCGCCCCGAAGATCGAATGGCCGGCATGATCCTTCATCTCGATGCGGACCTGATCCCCGAACTTCATGAACGGGGTCTTCGGCGCCCCGGTTTCGATCGTCTCTATCATCCGTATCTCGGCGATGCATGAGTAGCCGTCCCCTCCATCTTCGACCGCCCTGCCCGCTCCGCCATCCAGCTTGTTGGAAACCGTTCCCGAACCGATGATCGTTCCAGCCACCAGATTGCGGGTTTTGGCGGCATGAGCGACGAGCTGGCCAAAATCAAACGCCATGTCGATGCCGGCATTCGCCTTGCCGAATGTCGTGCCGTTCAGGCTCACAAGCAGCGGCAGACACACCTTGCCGCCATCCCAGGCCTCCCCGAGCTCATCCGGGGTCACCGCGACCGGAGAAAATGCCGATGCCGGTTTGGACTGGAAGAAGCCAAATCCCTTGGCGAGTTCGTCCGGTATAAGGCCGCGCAGCGACACATCGTTGACGAGCACTACCAGACGGATGGCATTGCGCGCAGCTTGCGGGCCGGACCCCATGGCGACGTCGCCGGTAATGACGGCAACCTCGCCCTCCATGTCGATCCCGTAGCTCTCGTCAGCCATCACGATCGGATCTCGCGGCGCAAGGAAGCCGTCCGAACCACCTTGATACATCAGCGGATCGGTCCAGAAGCTCGCCGGCATGTCGGCGCCACGCGCCTTGCGCACCAGTTCGACATGGTTGAGATAGGCAGAACCGTCGGCCCACTGGTAGGCCCGCGGCAAAGGCGATGCGGCATCGTGCTCGTGAAACCGGATCGTGGGCTGTGCTCCTGCCTCGATGCCCTCAGCAATTTGTTCGAGCCTCGGAGCCACCTGCTCCCAATTATCAAGAGCTGCCTGCAGGGTGCGGGCAATGTGACTGACTTCGGAGCAGCGGGTAAGGTCGCGGGAGACGACGACAAGCCGGCCATCTCTCGTGGAGTCTTTTAATGTCGCGAGCTTCATATCCCGTTCCCGTACCGGAGGGTGTCTGACCTATTTGCGTGATGCCTCACTTGATACCGGGGGTTCCATCGAACTTGCGTTCCAGGCCGTCCCAGCACTCCATGTAATTGTCCTGCAGTGTTTCAAGCTCGGCTGCATATTTCGTCAATTGCTGCGGGTACCGGGTCTCAAACATGAAAGCCATGGTGTGATCCAGCTTCACCGGCTTGAGCTCGGAGTTGGATGCCTTTTCAAAGGCAAGTGCGTCTGGCCCGTGGGCGAGCATCATGTTGTGCAGGCTCATGCCGCCGGGGACGAAACCCTCCTCCTTGGCGTCATACTGCCCATGGATCAGGCCCATGAACTCGCTCATGATGTTGCGGTGATACCAAGGCGGACGGAAAGTGTGCTCGGCTACCAGCCAACGCGGTGGAAAGATCACGAAATCGACATTCGCCGTGCCTGCATCTTCGGTCGGGGCGGTCAGCACCGAAAAAATCGACGGATCAGGGTGATCGAAGCTGATCGCGCCAACAGGCGAAAACGTCCGCAGATCGTATTTGAAGGGGGCATAGTTGCCGTGCCACGCCACCACATCAAGCGGTGAATGACCGATATCGGTGACATAGAATTTTCCGCACCACTTCACATGGACGCGGCAAGGCTTTTCCTTGTCTTCGAAAGCGGCGACGGGTGTCTTGAAATCGCGCGGGTTCGCCAGGCAATTGGCGCCGATGGGACCTCGGTCCGGCAGGGTGAATTTCGCGCCGTAATTCTCGCATATATATCCGCGCCAGACCGGCTGTTCGCCACCTCTCAGAACCTTGAACATCATGCCGCGCGGGATGAGGCATATTTCCAGGGGTTCGACATCCATGATGCCCATTTCGGTGAACACCCTGATGGCACCGAGCTGCGGCACGATCAGCAGTTCACCATCGGCGTTGAAGAAGTAGTCATCCACCATGTCCTCATTGAAGACATAGGCATGGGCCGACATGCCCACCTGGGTCGTGACGTCGCCCGCCGTCGTCATTGTCCGAACGCCCTGAAGGAATGTCAGTTTCTCGGTCGGCGCGGGAATGGGGTTCCAGCGAAGCTGCCCGAGGGGAAGCGAATGTTCGTCCAGGCAAGGCGCGGTTTTCCAGAGCGGGTAGGAAACATTCGAAAAGCGGCCTGTGTGGCGTACACTCGGGCGAATCCGATAAAGCCAGGACCTTTCATTCGTCCCGCGCGGTGCGGTAAACGGCGAGCCGGAAAGCTGCTCGGCATAGAGACCGTAATTGCATTTCTGGGGGCTGTTCTGTCCCTGCGGCAGGGCGCCGGGAAGCGACTCCGTTTCGAAATCGTTGCCGAATCCCGGCATATATTTCAGCTTGTTCGCAATCACTGCTTCACCCTCGGAAGCCTGGATCGATGTCTGGTCCATTGCTCAACTCCTCCCCCCGAAAACTCTTGCAGCGCCGCGCATCTCTTCAGACGCGCGGGACAGCCCCAAGAGTTTACTCCGCCGCAGTCCCGATGACACCACGCTTGATCTGATCGGCCTCGATCGACTCGAAGAGAGCACGGAAATTGCCCTCGCCGAAGCCCTCGTCGCCCTTGCGCTGGATGAATTCGAAGAAGATCGGGCCGATGACCGTCTTGGAGAAGATCTGGAGAAGGATTTTCGTCATGCCGCCATTCAGCACGCCCTCGCCGTCGATGAGGATGCCATGCCTCTTCATGCGTTCGACGGGTTCGCTATGCCCATTCACGCGTTCATAAGACATATCGTAATAGGTCTCCGGAGGGCCTGGCATGAAGCGCAGACCATTGTCGGCAAGCCCGTCGGTAGCCTCGTAGATATCTTCCGTTCCAACCGCGATGTGCTGGATGCCCTCGCCCCTGTACTTCTTCAGATATTCCTCGATCTGGCTCGTGTCGTCCTTCGATTCATTCAGCGGAATGCGGATCTTGCCGCAGGGCGACGTGATCGCCCGGCTCACCAAACCGGTGATACGCCCATCGATATCGAAGAAGTGAATCTGTTTGAAATTGAACAGGTTTCGATAAAAATCCCACCACTTGTCCATGTTGCCGCGAAAGACGTTGTGGGTGAGATGGTCGAGATAGTAGAAACCGATCCCCTGGGGATGCGGATTACGCTCGCCAAGCCAATCGAACTCGGCATCGTAGGCCGATCCCTTTGCGCCATAGGTCTCGACGAAGTAGAGCAGCGAGCCGCCAATACCGACGATCGCCGGGACGTCGAGCGCCTTGTCGTCCCCTTCATAGGGCACTGCGCCTTTTGACACGGCGTGATCGAATGCGTGTCTGGCGTCGACCACGCGCCATGCCATCGACGGAGCGCAGGGACCATGCTCTGCGACGAAACGAGCGGCATGGCTGCCGGGTTCTGCATTCAGGACATAATTGATGTCGCCCTGACGCCAGACGGTAATGTCTTTCGTTTTGTGCTTTGCGACTGGGACGTAGCCCATGCGCGCAAAGAGTTCGCCCAGTTTCTCGGGCTCAGGATGGGCGAATTCGACGAACTCGAATCCATCGGTGCCGGCCGGGTTGTCGGCAGTGATTTCCGAGGGCGGCGCGTCATGTGGAAAAGGGCCCATTTTCTCCTCCTGGGAACTGGACTTCGATATGCAAAGTGTGGCGCAAAACGCATGCAAAGTTCTTGCATTCTTCACGCAAGAGGAAAAGATTATGCACACTTCGTGAGGATTTTTGAGGTTTTGCGCAATGGATGAACAGCTCGACAAATTGGATTTACGCCTGCTCCAGGAGCTTCAAAAAGATGGGCGGTTGACGAACAATGAGTTGGGCGAGCGGATCGCGCTTTCCCCCTCGCAATGCTCGCGCCGGCGCACCAGACTGGAGTCCGAGGGATATATTCGCAGCTACCGGGCCTATCTCGATCAACAGAAGCTGGGTCTGGATATGCTGGTGGTCATCTCCGTGACGCTTGCGACCCACAACAGGGACAATGCCCGCAGGTTTTCGCAGCTGATCAACGGATTGCCGGAAGTTCTCGAAGCCTATGCGCTGACCGGTGAAATGGACTATCACCTGAAGGTAGCGACCCGCGGGCTCGCCGACCTCTCGAAATTCGTCAACGACGTTCTGTTACCCCACGAGTCGGTGCAGCACGTGAAGACCTCGATCGTGCTCGACACGCTGAAAACATTCGAAGGCTTTCCGATACACATGCCGGGTCATTGACATCGCGACCGCACTCGGTGATCCGGCACCAAGCGTCAGAGCGGCAGCTCGGTCGAGAATTTCAGCTCGCGCAGCACGAAGCTCGATACAACCGTACGCACATGCGGGTTGCGCATGAGGTAGCGGGTCATGAAGGCTTCGTAGCCTTCCACGTCTCTCGCCCTTATCTTCAGCATGTAGTCGAAGGCGCCTGACAAGGCGTAGCACTCCATGATTTCTGGCCGCTCCAGCACCACCGAAGCGAAGGATGCGACCGCCTCTTCGTGATGATCCTCCAGTGTTACATGCGCGATGACGCAGAGCTTGAGATCGAGTTTTCCGGGATCGAGCAGCGTCACGCGCTTGCGGATGACACCGTCAGCCTCAAGCTCCTGGATCTTCCGCCAGGCCGAGCTCTGAGACATGCCGGCCTTTTCCGCCAGGTCTGCCAGCGAGAGGCTGCCGTCGGCCTGGACGAGTTGCAGAAGTTTACGGCGAAAATTCCCAGATTCTTTCATTTTTGGCAGCCTGCTCGGGAATATTTGCCGCCATTATGGCGACAGCCACCACGAAAGAAAAGAAAATCCTCCAAATCTGGGGGATAATGGCGTGGACGCCGTCCCCGCGAGGATCAGATCATGACCAAGGAAAGCAGCTACACCGCAAAATTGCCCGGGACCGATGGTCTATATGACTATAGCTCCGAAGAGGATGCAATTTGGGGCGAACTTTACCGGCGCCAGATGAAGCTGCTCGCCAATACGGCCTGCCGCGAATATCTTGATGGCGTTAAAATGCTGGGGCTCAAACCCGACAAGGTGCCTCAGCTTCTCGATGTGAACAGGCGCCTGAACGAGACCACCGGCTTCGGCGTGGAAGGCGTACCGGCGCTCATTCCGCCCTCGCGCTTTTATGAACTTCTGTCGCAAGGCAAATTCCCGCTCGCAACCTTCCTGCGCCGTCGCGAACATATCGACTACATCGAGGAGCCGGATCTGTTCCACGAGGTCTTCGGCCATTGTCCGATGCTCACCAACCAGAGCTATGCCAATTTCGTGCGACATTTCGGCGAAGCCGCCGTCCGCCTTGGCAAAGGCTATTCCTGGCATCTCTTCCGTATCTTCTGGTTTACCGTCGAGTTCGGCCTGATCAATACGCCGCAAGGCCGCCGCTGCTTCGGCGCAGGGATCGTTTCATCGCCAAGCGAAGCCAAGGCGGCAATGGAAGGCACGGCATGCGAATTTCGGCCATTCGATCTCATGAGCGTGCTGAGAACGCCCTACCGGATCGATATCCTCCAACCGATCTACTACGTCATCGACAGCTTTGCCGATCTTGAAGCGATCGTCGAACAGGATATCGAAGGCATGATCCTGAAGGCGAAATCGCTGGGCGATTTCGCGCCAGCTTTCGAAGCCAAAGCTTCGTGAAACGCTGACAATATGGCGGTGGCGAGGAGCGAGCTTTGGCCTTCCCTTCACCGATCTTCCAATCCTGGCAACGCTCAATTCGGTCCAGCTCAACCTCCCAGATGATCTTGCCCTGAGGCAACTGACGACCCGACGACGTCAGCGATGCTTCGCAAACGTCAATCGCTCAGGTCTGAAGCGCTCGCACCGGCCCGGTGGACTCGCGCAGAATGAGTTCAACCGGCCATAATTCGTGGATCTCCGTCGGCGAGCGCCCCGCGAGAAGCTGCAGGACAAGATCGGCGCAACGCGTACCAGCCGCACGCATCGACGACCGGGTAGCCGACAAAGATGGGGCCATGTTGTCGGCCGTCAGATAGGGAAAGACGTCATCGTGTGCGATGACCGAGACATCGCTGCCGATCTGCAGCCCCAGCGAACGCGCGGCCCGATAAATGCCGAGCGCCGTCATCATCGATCCGGCGACGAATGCCGTCGGCCGCTTCGGCTGTTCGAGAAATGAGCGTGCAAAGCGAAAACCGAGTTCGTCGGTAAAATTGCCGTTGGCGATCAATTGCGGATCGACGTCGATCCCGTAGCTCTGCAAGGCGCTGCGGTAACCGATGTCACGATGCAGAGCATAGGTCGCACCCTGGCGGCCATTGATCATCGCAATCCTCGTATGACCGAGATCGATCAGATGCGAAGTCGCACGGCGTACGGCTCCTTCATTGTCGATATCGAGCCAGGGGTGCGGCACGTCGATATCTGAACGGCCATGAACGAGAAACGGCATTCCCAACTCATGCAGCAAAGCGATGCGCTGATCGTTGGGTCGAGGCGAATGCACGATCATTGCATCCACCCTTTGGCTTTCCGCCAGCCGCCTGTAAAGCTGCATCTCTGCATCGGATTCTGGATTAGCCATCGGAATGACCAGAATATCGGTGTCTTCCGTGACAAGACGCTCCGCCATGCCCGCCATGAATTCCGCAAAGTGAAACTCGCCGGCGCGCCCCATGACAACGCCAATAGCGCCAACCCGGCCGGTTTTCAGCCTGACCGCATTGACGTTCGGTCTATAGCCCAGCCGCACGGCCTCTTGAACGACGCGGGCGCGCGTCACCTCGCTTACCTCGGGATAGCCACTGAGCGCGCGGCTGACAGTCGTGGGAGATAATCCAAGTTGTTTTGCGAACTCTTTGAGTTTCATTGACCGAAAAGACTTTCATCGCCTGCGCTGCCGGGCATCTATACCATCGGCCTCGCAAATTCCACATTCTATGCCGTCGACTATATTTTCTCAAATCGATTTCAATTTTATTCGCCGCCTAGATGACCGCCACCAGGCTCAGGAAATCACGACTCATGACTTCACCATTGATTTATAACGACATTTTGTATTGCTAAACAAGTACCGGTAGCAGCCCAGAATCCGCCTTGACAGGGTATCAACCTTCTGACAGGTTTTCACAGCCAAATCGATTTCAATTTGGTCTTTGGGAGGAGAAAATGAAGTTTCGTTTCACAGCGGCCGCTGTCGCGGCTGCGCTTATCGGCGCGTCGGTACCGTCTTATGCCGCCGAGATCAGCATTTCAGCGAGCTCTACCGGCAAAAACCTCGATCTGCTCCGTAAGCAGCTCGATGCCTTCGGGAAGGCCACCGGCAATACCGTTAAGATCGTCACCATGCCGTCCTCATCCACGGAACAGTTTTCGCAGTATCGGCTCTGGCTCGCAGCCGGCAACACAGATGTCGACGTCTACCAGACGGATGTTATCTGGGCCCCGCAGTTGGCAGACCAGTTCGTCGATCTGAAGGATGCCACCAAGGACGTCGTCGGCGACTTTTTCCCGGCGATCGTTGCCTCCCAGACCGTGAACGGCCGCCTGGTCGCAATGCCGCTTTACACGGACGCGCCGGCTCTCTTCTACCGCAAGGATCTTCTTGAAAAATACGGCAAACAGCCGCCGAAGACCTGGGACGAGATGGAGGCAACCGCCAAGGAAATCCAGGAAAAGGAACGCGCCGCCGGTAAGAAGGACCTGTGGGGCTATGTCTTCCAGGGCAATGCCTATGAAGGCCTGACCTGCGATGCACTGGAATGGGTCAAGTCCTCGGGCGGCGGCCAGATCATCGAGACCGACGGCACGATTTCAATCAATAACGAGAAGGCTGCGGCAGCACTCAATCGCGCCAAGGGCTGGATCGGCACGATTTCGCCGAGCGGCGTGCTTGCCTATCAGGAAGAAGAATCCCGCGGCGTCTGGCAGACCGGCAACTCCGTCTTCATGCGTAACTGGCCCTACGCCTATGCGCTGGGCAACGGCGCCGACAGCCCGGTCAAAGGGAAGTTTGACGTGACGACGCTTCCCGTTGCCGCAGAAGGCGACAAGCCCTCCTCGACGCTTGGCGGCTGGAACCTCGCCGTCTCGAAATATTCGAAGAACCCGGATGCGGCGATCGAACTCGTCAAGTTCCTGACCTCGAAGGATAGCCAGAAGCAGCGCGCTATCGAGCTTTCAAACCTGCCGACCCAGTCGGCTCTGTATGACGACAAGGATATTGCCGCCGCGCAGCCTTTCATGCCGAACTGGAAGCCGATCTTCGAGAACGCCGTGCCGCGGCCGTCGGCTGTTGCCAAGGTCAAGTATAACGAGGTTTCCGCCAAGTTCTGGACTGCCGTCCACAATACGCTCTCCGGAAGCGGGACAGCTGAAGAAAACCTAGAGCTTCTCGAAGCCGATCTGACGACGCTGCAAGGCAGCGGCTGGTAACCGATCGAGGCGGCAGCGTCGGATTTCCCGCCGCTGCCGCTTCCGATAACGCCGTCGTCGATTGTCTCATGAAGCGGATATTCCATGAGTGAAGTTGCAGTCTCCCAAAATCTGAGCACGGGCGCGCGCGCAAAAGCGATCTCTTCGGATCTGAGCGCAGAACGCGTCCGGTCCGCCTGGATCTTTCTGGCTCCGACCCTGTTGATCCTTGCCATCGTTGCCGGCTGGCCACTGTTCCGCACCATATATTTCAGCTTCACCAACGCGTCGCTGACGAACCTAGGCGATGCCAAGTTCGTCGGCTTCGACAACTATCTTTCCTGGGTCACTCTGAAGAGCGGCCGCACGATCTATAGAGGACTGCTGGCAGATCCCGCCTGGTGGGGTGCGGTCTGGAACACGGCAAAATTCACGCTGTTGTCGGTGACGATCGAAACCGCGCTCGGCCTCATCGTCGCTCTTGTGTTGAACGCACAATTCGTTGGCCGCGGCATCGTGCGCGCCGCCATCCTCATCCCCTGGGCGATCCCGACCATCGTTTCCGCCAAGATGTGGGCCTGGATGCTCAACGACCAGTTCGGCATCCTCAACGACATGTTTCTCGGCCTCGGGCTCATCAGTCAGAAAATCGCTTGGACGGCGGATCCCAATACCGCGATGATTGCCGTGCTGATCGTCGACGTCTGGAAGACGACGCCGTTCATGGCCTTGTTGATCCTCGCAGCCCTGCAAATGGTTCCAGCCGACATCTACGAGGCTGCCAAGATCGACGGCATCAATCCCGTCAAAGTCTTCTGGCGTCTGACCCTGCCGCTGATACGTCCGGCCATCATGGTTGCAGTAATCTTCCGCATGCTCGATGCCATGCGCATCTTCGACCTCATCTACGTGCTGACACCGAACAACGCCCAGACCAAGACCATGTCGGTGATGGCGCGCGAGAACCTCTTCGATTTCGACAAGTTCGCCTATGGCGCGACCGCCTCCACCGTTCTGTTTCTCATCATCGCCTCGGTCACCGTGCTCTACATATGGCTCGGCCGCGTCAAACTCGGGGGGCGCGAACACTGATGCTGCTCACAGCCACCAAGAATACCCTGTTCTATCTGCTGGTCGCCGTCATCGTCGTCATCGCAGTCTTCCCGTTCTACTATGCGATCCTGACGAGCTTCAAAGCCGGCACCGCCCTTTTCGAGGTCACCTACTGGCCAAGTTCGATCTCGCTGGAAAACTATGCAGGCGTGCTGACGACGGGCAGCTTCATCCGCAGCCTCGGCAATTCGCTGCTCATTGCCTGCCTCGTGGTTGCCGCCTCTCTGCTGCTCGCCGTGACCGCATCCTACGCACTTGCCCGCGTGCATTTCCGGGGCCGAGCGCTCCTGATGCTGACCATCCTGTCCGTCTCGATGTTTCCGCAGATCGCCGTCCTGGCGGGGCTTTTCGAGCTCATCCGCTGGATCGGCATCTTCAATACCCCCTTCGCATTGATCTTCTCCTACATGATCTTCACGCTGCCTTTCACGGTCTGGGTGCTGACGACCTTCATGCGGGATCTGCCGATCGAGATCGAAGAGGCGGCCATCGTGGATGGCGCCTCCCCCTGGGTCATCATCACGCAGGTGTTCATGCCACTGATGTGGCCAGCGCTCGTCACCACCGGCCTGCTCGCCTTCATCACAGCCTGGAATGAATTTCTGTTCGCCCTGACCTTCACCTCGTCGGATGCGCAACGGACGGTGCCGGTGGCGATCGCTCTGCTTTCGGGCGGCAGTCAGTTCGAAATCCCCTGGGGCAATATCATGGCGGCATCGGTCATCGTTACCGTGCCCGTCGTCATCCTTGTCCTTATTTTTCAACGCCGGATCATTTCCGGGCTGACGGCCGGCGGCGTCAAAGGCTGAGGAAAGCGCGACATGGCACAGATTAGACTCGATAATATCCGCAAGAGCTTCGGCGCGTTTGAGGTCATCAAGGGCGTCAGCATGGACATTCGCAAGGGCGAATTCATGGTCTTCGTCGGCCCGTCCGGCTGCGGCAAGTCCACCTTGCTGCGCCTGATCTCGGGACTTGAGGACATAACGTCAGGCACGCTCTCCTTCGATGGCGAGCCGGTCAATCGCCTTTCACCATCGAAGCGCGGCATCGCGATGGTCTTTCAGTCCTATGCGCTCTATCCGCATATGTCGGTCTACGAGAACATGGCCTTCGGCATGAAGCTCTCCGGCCGGACCAGGGAAGAATGCAAGGCGCGCGTCGAACAGGCGGCCGGCATGCTGCAGCTCTCACTCTATCTGGAGCGGCTGCCGCGCCAGCTTTCGGGCGGTCAGCGCCAGCGCGTCGCCATCGGCCGCGCGATCGTTCGTGACCCGAAGGTCTTCCTCTTCGATGAGCCATTGTCGAACCTCGATGCTGCATTGCGCGTTGCCACAAGGTTGGAGATCGCCAAGCTTCACCGCGGCATGCATGACACGACGATGATCTACGTCACCCATGATCAGGTCGAGGCCATGACCTTGGCCGACCGGATCTGTGTCTTGCGCGATGGCGTTGTCGAACAGGTCGGAACACCGATCGAACTCTACGAGACCCCGAATTCGATCTTCGTTGCCGGTTTCATCGGCTCGCCGAAGATGAACTTTCTCTCCGGTCCGTTTGCAGCACCCTATAATGCCCACACGATCGGGGTCAGGGCCGAACATATCGAATTCGCCGATCAGGCCCCAGCGTGGACCGGTACCGTCATCCATTCCGAAATCCTCGGCTCGGACAGTTTCGTCTACCTCGACATCGGTTCCGCGGAGCCGCTCATCGTTCGAGAGACCGGCGTGTCCAGCCATCAGCCCGGCCAACAATTGGGCGTATCGCCGCTCAACGGCCGCATTCACCGCTTCGACCAATCCGGACGCGCGCTCGAAAGGGTTCCTTTCAAGGGCGCTGCCTGAACAACCCATCAAACCAACAGGATCTGACCGCCTCCCATCGGTTCCGGTCCGCTACTTGCTGTAAAGGAGCATAGTCATGGCCATTCGCACCGTCGTATGGGGAGAGAACATCCATGAGACAACCAATGAGATCGTCCGGGGCATCTACCCTGAAGGCATGCACACGACCATCGCCAAGGCGCTGAACACCGATCCGGCGATTTCGGCAACGACCGCGACACTGCAGGAGCCCGAGCATGGCCTCACCGAAGCCCGGCTTGCCGAGACCGATGTTCTGACCTGGTGGGGTCACAAGGACCATGGCGCTGTCTCCGACGTCGTCGTCGAGCGCGTCGCCAAGCGGGTCTGGGAAGGCATGGGCCTCCTGGTGCTGCATTCCGGTCATTTCTCGAAGATCTTCAAGCGGCTGATGGGCACTCCCTGCGCACTCAAGTGGCGCGAGGCGGGCGAGCGCGAGCGGCTGTGGACGATCAACCAGCGCCATCCGATTGCAGCCGGTATCGGCGAGCATTTCGAACTGGAAAACGAGGAAATGTACGGCGAGCAGTTTTCCGTGCCGGAGCCGCTGGAGACGGTGTTCATCTCCTGGTTCCAGGGCGGCGAAGTCTTCCGCTCGGGCCTGACCTGGCGGCGTGGTGCCGGCAACATTTTCTATTTCCGTCCGGGTCACGAAACCTACCCGACCTATCACGATGCAACCGTGCAGAAGGTGCTGATCAACGGCGTGAAGTGGGCCTATAACCCGCAAGGCGATCTGAAGAGCATCACCGATGCTCCAAATGTGCCGGTAGAAAAAGCACTGGAGCCGATCGTCGAACGCGGCCCGAGACTGCATCAGGCCGGCGAAGCCGGTTACCGCTGAGGAGAATAGAAATGCGTCTACTCGTTCTTGGTACGGGCACGATGGCCAAAAACCAGGTTGCCAACTTCCTCGCCATCGACGGTGTCGAGGTGGTCGGCGCCGTCGATACGGATCGGGCGCGGCTCGATGAGTTCGCCGATCATTTCAACATCGAAAAACGCTTCAGCACGCTCGACGAGGCGATCGCCTGGGGCGAATTCGATGCAGCCACAAACGTCACGCCTGACCGCATCCACCACGCGACAAGCCTCGCGCTGATCGCCGCCGGCAAGCACGTCTTTTGCGAGAAGCCGCTGGCGGAAAACTATGCGCATGCCTTGGAAATGACAGAAGCCGCGGAAGCGGCCGGCGTCATCAACATGGTGAACCTTACCTATCGCAATGTCGCACCGCTGCAGCGCGCCCGCGAGATGGTACTGGCCGGCGAACTCGGCACTATTCGTCATGTGGAAGCGTCCTATCTGCAGAGCTGGCTGGTATCTCGCGCCTGGGGCGACTGGCGCACGGAATCGCGCTGGCTCTGGCGTTTGTCTACCGGCCACGGATCGAACGGCGTGCTCGGGGATGTCGGCATCCATATCCTGGATTTTGCCGCCTATGGTGCGGCGACTGACATCGATCACGTCTTTGCGCGGCTGAAGACCTTCAACAAGGCACCCGGCGGGCAGATTGGCGAGTACATGCTCGATGCCAATGACAGCTTCACCATGTCGGTCGATTTCACCAATGGCGCGCTCGGAGTCATCCATGCGACCCGCTGGGCGACCGGGCATCTGAACGAGCTGAAGCTGCGCATCTATGGCGAAAAAGGCAGCCTCGAAGTCATCCACCGCCCGGATGGTTCGGATCTTCGCGGCTGCTTCGGCGACGACATTGAAAGCGCCACCTGGCGTGATATCGAGGTGCCGGCAGTGCTGACCAATTATCAGCGCTTTGCAGAAGCCGTCAGGACCGGCAAGCAGGACGATCCCACCTTCCGCCACGCCGCCAATCTGCAGAAGGTCATCGATCTCGCGATCGTATCGGAGAAAGAACGCCGGGAGCTCAATCTGCTGGCCTCTGACACGCAGCAAGCCACGGCTGACCAGGAACCGGGAGGCAAGGCGGACGATCAGGGGCCGGTGCTGGCACTCGTCGTCTGACGGGTTGGAAAATATCGAAGGCCCGAATGTTCGGGCCTTCCTTGAGCCGACTGAGCTCGCTCTGCTTACTGCTCAACCGGCAGCTAGGCAGCCCTACCAGCCGCGCTCACGCCCCGATAGGCAATGAGATCCTCGATGGTGATCAAGTGAAGGCCGTGCCGCTCGGCAAACTGCTCAAGCTCCGGCAGACGCGCCATCGTGCCATCATCATTGGCCACTTCACAGATGACACCCGAGGGTGACAGGCCAGCCAGCCTTGCGAGGTCCACAGCCGCCTCCGTATGGCCCGGACGCGAAAGCACGCCGTTCGCATGCGCACGCAGCGGGAAGATATGACCGGGCCGCGCAAAATCCTCAGGGCGGGAATCCTCGCCGATGAGCGCGCGAACGGTTGCGGCGCGGTCAGCGGCTGAAATACCGGTTGTCGTTTCAGGGATATAGTCAACCGAGACGGTGAACGCCGTCTTCAGGAGTTCGGTATTGTTGGGGACCATCTGCGGGATCTGCAGTTCGTCCAACCGCTCACCTTCCATGGCCACGCAGATGAGGCCACGGGCATAATTCATCATGAAGGCGATTGCCTGCGGGGTGATCGCTTCGGATGCAATGACGAGGTCGCCCTCGTTTTCCCGATCGCGGTCGTCGACGACAACCACGATCTCGCCCCGCGCAATCGCGGCGATCGCATCTTCTATCTTGGAAATTGCCATTTCTCTGCCTTTCAAGGGTTAGCCGCGTGAGCGGCATTCATGGCCTGTCAAAAGCCACCATTATCCCTTGGGCGAACAAGCATATGAAACGCCGCATGCCGAGCGGCGTCCTCTGCGTTGCTCTCTTCCATCCGGACTGTGACCGTCGGCTCCGGCATCTCACCGGATCTGCTGACCCTTCGCTTTCACGAAGGCGCTCGCGGGCTCCGAGTTGCCTCGATACCGCCGGTGGGGAATTGCACCCCGCCCTGAGAACACTGCTTATGTAAATGACGAATGGCTTGTTCTGCAAGAGGTTGGGTACAGATCACGTCGCGAGAATTGCCTCTCGGTGATGAAAGCACCGTTTCCTATTGTCGAACAGCGCTAGGACATGATCAGCCCGCCATCGACATTGATGGTCTGGCCGGTGATATAGGCCGCGTCATCGCTTGCAAGAAAAGTGACAAGGCCGGCGACATCTTCGCCCGATCCGGCACGCTTCATCGGGATGCCTTCGACCCATTCTTTCATGAGTTCGCCGGGTGCGTAGTTGCCGAGCAGTTTGCCCCATGCCTGGTCATTATAGGCCCACATGTCGGTTTCGATTATGCCCGGGCAGAAGGCGTTGACGGTGATGCCGTCGGTCGCGACTTCCTTGGCAAGGCTTTGGGTGATGCCGACGACGCCCATCTTCGAGGCAGCATAATGCGGCGTATAGATGAAGCCATCGCGTGCCTGGCCGGAAGCCGTGTTGATGATACGTCCGCCGCGACCATGTTTGCGCATGCGAGCGATCGCTTCCTGGGCACAGAGGAACACGCCCTTGGTATTGACCGCCATGACCTTGTCCCACTCGCCCTCGGTCATGTCCTCGATGCGGGCGATGGTGATGACACCGGCATTCTGGATTGAGACGTCGACAGCGCCGAAGGCCTCCTCAGCGGCGTCATAGAGAGCTTTGACGCTTGCCTTGTCGGTAACGTCGCCAACAAAGGAGATCGCCTTTCCGCCGTCGGCCTTGATCTGCTCGGCAACGCCATGCACACTTTCCTCGTTGGCGGAGACCACGAGATTGGCGCCCTCGCGCGCGAAGCGTTTGGCAATCGCCGCACCGATACCGCGGCTTGCACCCGTAATGACCACGGTCTTGTTTTCGAAGCGTTGCATTCTCTTTATCCTTTCACTGGAGCCCGCGTGAGCGCCGTTTTGCAAACCGGCGACACTTGCCTCCTCACCAGACTTCAAACGGCTGCAGAAATGATCCCGGCAAATTCCGATGCCTTCAGCGAAGCACCGCCGACCAGCGCTCCATCCACATTGCGAAGCCCGAAAATCGCCTCGGCATTGGATGCCTTGACCGAACCGCCATAGAGGATCCTGACCGAATGGCCGTCATCGCCCAGCCGCTCTTCGAGCATCTGCCGGATCGCGGCATGGACCTCCTCAATCTGTTCGTTGGTCGGCACCAGCCCGGTTCCTATCGCCCATACGGGTTCGTAGGCGATGACGAGATTGGCGCTCGTTGCTCCCTCGGGAACGGATTCTCTCAGCTGCCCGCCAACAACTTCGATCGCTCGCCCTTCATCGCGCTCGTGCCGCGTTTCACCGACGCACACGATCGCGATCAGGCCCGCCCGACGAGCGGCAACCGCCTTTGCAAGGACAATTTCATCATCTTCGCCGTGAGACACACGGCGCTCGGAATGCCCGAGGATGACATAGCGCGCGCCGACATCGGCAAGCATTTCAGCAGAGACATCGCCGGTATGCGCACCTGACTGCTGCGCATGGCAATCCTGTGCGCCGATGGCCAGGTTCGAATCCCTGACCCGCTCCACCGCGCGATCGATCAGCGTGAGGGGCGGGCAGACGACGATATCGCACGTCGCGCTGCCCGTTAGTCCCTTCAGCGCCTCGATCTCAGCTTGGGAGGAGATGAGACCGTTCATTTTCCAATTGCCTGCGATCAGCTTGCGCATCGTATCACCAGCAGCAGAAGCCGCCGTCGACGAGCAGATCGACGCCCGTCACGAAGCTTGCAGCATTCGACAGCAAGAAGACCGCCGGACCGACCATCTCATCGACATTGGCCATGCGCTGCATCGGCGTCTGCTCTTCGAAGAGCTTGGTCTGATGTACCATCTCCGGCCGGGTGTTCATCGGCGTTGCGGTATAGCCCGGCGAAATCGTGTTGACGCGGATGCCGCGCCCGACCCACTCCATGGCGAACGACTTCGACATATGGATCACGCCCGCTTTCGAGGCATTGTAATGGGCCTGGCTCAAACCGCGATTGACGATTACGCCCGACATGGAGGCGATGTTGACGATAGCCCCGCGGCCATTCTTCAACATCGCCCGCGCTTCAGCCTGGCAGGACAGGAAGACACCCTTCAGGTTGATGTCCATCAGCGTCTGGTACTGATCCTCTTCCATCTCCTCGGCGGGATTGGCATTGGCAATACCGGCGGCATTGACGGCAAGCGAGAGAGCACCGAGATCGGCTTCAGTGCGGGCGACCGCATCCGCCAGAGACGACTTGCTGGTGACATCGGCGGCAATCTCGATCGAGCGGCGGCCGGCAGCCCGGATATGGCTGGCCGTGGTGGCAAGGCCGTCATCGGTGCGGCGATCGAGAAGCGCTATATCGGCGCCGCACTGGGCAAGACCAATGGCGATCCTTTGCCCGATGCCGCTGCCGGCGCCGGTTACGATGGCGACCTGGCCGCTGAGATCGAATAGTTTTGGTGCGTTCAGAGAGATGTCGGACACCGCTCTTCCTTTCTGTCTTGCCTAGATTGTCGCGAGTTCCATGACCGAGACGTCGTTTGCCTCGTCACGCTTCAGAATGCCTGCCTGCTTGCCCTGCGCCAGCACGAGAATGCGGTTCGACACGCCGAGAACCTCCTCGAGGTCGGAGCTCACGACGATGACAGCAACACCCTGTTTGGCCAGGTTGACGATGATGTCGTAGATGCCGGCGCGGGCTCCGACATCGATGCCGCGGGTGGGCTCGTCCAGCACCACGACCTTGGGATCGCGCATCAGCCATTTGGCGATGACGACCTTCTGCTGGTTGCCGCCCGAGAGATCGGAAGCGAATTGCTCTGCGCGCCCCTTCACGCCGAATTTCGTTACCGCCTTTTCGGCGAAAACGCGTTTGACGCCCGAGGTGAGCCAGCGCCCGCCAAGCTTGTCGAGATTGGCGTAGATGATGTTCTCGCTGATCTTATGTGCAACTACGAGGCCCTGGTCCTTGCGGTCCTCGGGCACCATCACGATGCCCCTGGCGATCGCATCCGCAGGGCTGCGCAGCTTCAGCGCTTCGCCTTCCAGCCTGATCGAGCCGGCGCTGATTGGATCGGCACCGGAAATCGCCCGCACGAGCTCGGTGCGACCGGCGCCGACTAGGCCGGCGATGCCGAGGATCTCGCCGGCATGAACGTCGAAACTCACATCGCGGAAGGAATCGTCCGGCGACGTCAGGCCGGACACCTCAAGCACGGGCCTGCTCGTCGGCTCGGGAAGGGTCGGAAACATGCGATCGAGCGAGCGGCCGACCATGCTTTCGACGATCGTGCGCACCGGCGTCGCGCTGTCGGCAAATTCATGGACGCGCTCTCCATCGCGAAGCACGACGATACGGTCGGTGATCTTTTTGATCTCTTCCATGCGGTGGGATATGTAGATGATCCCGACACCCTCGGAGCGGAGCTTGCGGACCTGCTCGAACAAGGCCTCCGTCTCCGCGCCGCCAAGGGCTGCGGTCGGCTCGTCGAGGATCAGGAGTTTTGCGTTGAGCGCCAGCGCCTTGGCAATCTCGATCAGCTGCTGATTGGCGGTCGAAAGGCCGGCAACCTTTCGGGTCGCGGGAATGTGCAGGTTCAGCCGGGCAAGTTGCTCCTGAGCACGGCGGACCATCTGGGTGCGGTCGACGACGCCATTTTTCATGGGCCATCGGCCGATAAAGACATTTTCGGCGATGGAAAGATGCGGCAGAAGCTGCAGCTCCTGATGGATCAGCACGACGCCCTTGTCGATCGCCTCGCGCGGAGCGGCCGGGGCATAAGACTGCCCCAGCCATGTCATCGAGCCCTCGGAAGGTGTGCGCGATCCGGCAATGATGCCTGACAGCGTCGACTTGCCGGCGCCGTTTTCACCGAGAAGTGCCACCACCTCGCCGGGATAGACGTCCAGGTCCACATTTTTCAGAACCTGGAGTGGTCCGTAGCGCTTGGATATGCCCCTCAGGGAAAGAACCGGCTCGGTCACAGCACACCTCCTCGAGATTTCGGCTGATTAAGGATGGTTGGCGATGAAGCCTGCTACGTTTTCCTTGGTCGTCAGCGTCGCATCGAGAAGCTGAACCGGCGGAACCTTCTCGCCAGCGACAAGCTTGATAGCGTTAGCGACGGCTTCGCGGCCCATCTTCTGGGTCTGCTGCGTGGCCGTCACATCGAAGACACCCTTGCTGAGAGCTTCGAGGGCGGCAGTATCACCATCGAAACCGCCAACGACGATCTTCTGCGAAGGGTTTGCAACCTTGATTGCCTGGGCGGCACCAAGCGCCAGCGCGTCTGCCTGAGCGAAGACGATCGTGACATCCGGATTGGCCTGCAGCATGTTCTGCATGATCTGGAAGCCTTCGTCCTGGAACCAGTTGTTGGAATACTGTTCGGCAACAACCTTGACGTCCGGATTGGCCTTCAGGGATTCCGCGCAACCCTTGGAACGATCAAGCTCGGGCGTGGTGCCTTTCTGGCCGTGGATGATGACCATCTTGCCCTTGCCGCCGGCTTCCTTGAGGATGTAGTCGCAAACCGCCTTGGCGGAGGCAACGGAGTCCGTCGCCAGGAACGTGTCGCCCGGAGCACCTTCGGCATTGCGGTCGACGTTGACGACCGGGATGCCTGCCTGCTTTGCAAGCTTCACCGGAACGGTAGCCGCGGCTGCACCAGCCGGGATATAGATGAGAGCGTCGATGTTCTGGGTCAGAAGGTCCTGGATCTGGTTGACCTGCGTCGGGCCGTCGCCCTTGGCGTCGACGGTAACGACCTCGATGCCCCGCTTCTTGGCTTCGTCTTCAACCGACTGCTTGATCTGGTTGAAGAAGTTTGCCTGCAGGTTTGCGACGGCAAGGCCAAGCTTCTTGACTTCGGCCGCGTGAACGGATCCGAGGCTGAGACCAAGCAGGGCAGCAGACGCGAGCAGAGTGCGCGCAAATTTCATGTCAGTTCCTCCGTTGTTAGTGAACCCTTGGGTATCCTCCCCCTCGGGCAATAGATCCGCTCCAAACCTTTCGGAGAGGAATTTCACGCGGCCCGCATCACCTGCGGGCCTGATGTTCAGACAGCGCGCCGCTTGCGGATTGTCTCGGCGCCGACCGCGAGAACGATCACGACACCGATGATGACCTGCTGCAGGAAGGGTGAGACGTTGAGCAGGTTGAGGCCGTTGCGCAGCACACCGATGATCAGGACGCCGATCAGCGTGCCACCGATGCCGCCGGCACCGCCCGACAGTGATGTTCCGCCGATAACGACCGCTGCGATCGTGTCGAGTTCGTAGCCGAAGCCGCTGGACGGCTGGGCAGAGTCGAGACGGGCAGCAAGAACGAT
Source organism: Sinorhizobium sp. B11 (assembly GCA_039725955.1). Lineage (NCBI taxonomy): Bacteria > Pseudomonadati > Pseudomonadota > Alphaproteobacteria > Hyphomicrobiales > Rhizobiaceae > Sinorhizobium > Sinorhizobium sp. B11. Next base: position 311,039 of record CP091033.1, on the reverse strand, counting down.
ACCGGCAAGACCTGCAAGCGCGGCACTCGCCACGTACACAAGAATAGTCACAAGCTGGACATTGATGCCGGCAAGACGGGCAACTTCGGGATTGCCGCCGACCGCATAGAGCATGCGTCCTTCTGCGCGGAAGTGCAGGAAAATCCAGGCAGCTGCGACGACTGCCAGCATCAGGAAGACGGTTGCAGTCAGGATGCCGAAATGGCGGTCAATGGCCAGCATCATGAACCAGTCAGGAAAGCCCACGATCTGCTGGCCGTCGGTGATCATGTTTGCCACGCCGCGCGCAGCCGACATCATCGCGAGCGTCGCGATAAAGGCGGGGACCCTGAACCAGGTGACCATGATGCCGACGATAAGGCCGCTGATCATCGAGGCAATAAGCGCCGCCACGATGCCGAGGCCGAGCGGCAGACCGGCGATATTCGCCGTCCAGCCCATCACCATCATCGCGAGAGCTAGGACCGAGCCTACCGAAAGGTCGATGCCGCCGATCAGGATCACGAAGGTCATGCCGACTGCCATGATCCCGAGCACGGTGATCTGGTCGAGAATGTTCAGACCATTGCGGACGGAGAGAAATGTATCAGTGCTGAAGGTCAGGAACAGGCAGAGCAAAAGCAGTCCGATGAGCGGACCGGTTGCTCCCGTGAGCTTGCTGACCCACGTACCGGACGGCCGGCTCTGTTCATTCACGTCGATCGCCACCATCGTTCCTCCCTAAAGATCAAGGCCGGCGGCCACTATTTCCTCAAGCTAGAATATTTATTCATGCCTGCTGGAAAATTCATTAACAACTTGCTTAGATGCTGTCAACCGGCTTTTCTGCGGATACTGGAGGCTGGACAATCAACAAGGGGCTTGACTAAGCTCGCTCATATGCAAAAATATAACATAGTGAATATTTATGCACGAGAGGAAACGATGGAGCCTTCCGAACTTGAACGTGTTGCTCGCCAGATACGTCTGCGCGACCTCCAGGCCGTATACGAGGCGGGCGCTGGCCATATCGGTGGCGAGATGTCGGTGATCGATCTCCTCACAGCGCTGTATTTTCGGGTGCTGCGCGTCTGGCCCGATCAGCCCAGACATCCCGATCGCGACAGGTTCGTGCTTTCAAAGGGCCATACGGCCTGCGCGCTCTATGTCACGCTCGCCAAGCGCGGTTTCATTCCGGAAGAGGAAATCTCGACTTTCCTGAAGCCGCATTCCCGTCTGAACGGCCACCCGAACTGTAATAAGGTGCCGGGCGTCGAAACGAATACCGGCCCGCTCGGACACGGGCTGCCGGTTGCTGTCGGCATGGCCAAGGCGGCAAAACTCTCAGGTGCGAAATACCACACCTATGTCATCACCGGTGACGGCGAGATGCAGGAAGGCTCGAACTGGGAAGCCATCATGGCAGCATACCAGTTCCGCCTGGACAACCTGACCTTGATCATCGACCACAACAGGTTCCAACAGGGCGCTTCGCTCTCGGACACCAACGATGTCGCACCGCTTCGCCCCAAGCTCGAGGCCTTCGGCTGGGAGGTCAGCGAAATCAACGGCAACGACATGCACGCGATCGTGCCCGCCCTCGAGCATCGCTCCGACCGGCCCCATTGCATCGTGGCGCACACCAACAAGGGCCATGGCATCTCTTTCATGCAGGATCGCGTCGACTGGCATCACAAGGTTCCGAGCAAGGAACAGTATGAAACCGCATTGGCAGAACTGTCGGAGGCACTCTAATGAACGCGCCCGTAAACCCACCGAAGCTCTATGACTGCCGCGATGCCTTTGCGGCGACGCTCGAGCGCCTGGCCGCCGAGAATGAAACCATCGTCGCCGTCTGCAACGACTCGGTCGGTTCCTCCAAACTCGGCGGCTTCAAGTCGAAATTCCCTGATCGCCTCGTCAATGTCGGCATCGCCGAACAGAACATGGTTGGCGTCGGCGCCGGTCTCGCCAATGGCGGACGCTTGCCCTATGTCTGCGGCGCCTCTCCGTTCCTGACCGGCCGATCGCTCGAGCAGATCAAGGCCGACATTTCCTACTCCAATGCCAACGTCAAGCTCGTCGGCATTTCCTCGGGCATGGCTTACGGCGAACTCGGCCCGACCCATCATTCGATCGAGGATTTCGCCTGGACGCGCGTGCTGCCGAATCTGCCCGTGATCGCCCCTTGCGACCGCATCGAGACTGCCGCCGCGGTCGAGTGGGCCGCAAGCTATAATGGTCCCTGCTTCCTGCGCCTCTCGCGCGTCGGCGTTCCGGATCTGCTGCCTGAAGGTCACAGGTTCGAAGTCGGCAAGGCGAACCTGCTGCGCGAAGGCTCTGATGTCACGCTGATTGCCAACGGCACGCTGACCCACCGCATGATGAAGGCCGCCGAAATCCTGGCTGGGCGCGGCATCAAGGCGCGCGTGCTCAACATGGCGACGGTTCGCCCGATCGACGAGGCCGCCATCATTGCGGCGGCCAACGAGACTGGCGCGATCGTGACGGCGGAAGAGCATTCGATCTTCGGCGGCCTCGGTTCCGCCATCGCCGAAGTGGTCGTCGACAACGCGCCCGTACCGATGAAGCGTCTTGGTGTTCCCGGCATCTATGCGCCGACAGGTTCGGCCGAATTCCTCCTTGACGAATTCGGCATGGCGCCAGCGGCGATCGCCGATGCGGCCCAGGCGCTGATCAAGCGCAAATAATCTGATAGCAGGTCTATTGCACCGGGGCGCGCATCTGCCCCGGCCGTTCGTTTGAGGAGAAGATGATGCGGGCTATTCTGGCGATCGACCAGGGCACAACCAATTCGAAGGCAGTGTTGGTTTCCGAAACCGGAGAGGTGCTTGCCAGAGGCTCGGCCGCCGTCGGTATCTCCTATCCGCAGCCGGGCTGGGTCGAGCAAGATCCCCGCCGCATCTTTGCCTCCGTTTGCGAGGCGATCGAGGCCTGCCTGAAGACAGTTTCCGACGTTACTGTCGAGGCGGTGGCAGTTTCCAATCAGCGTGAATCCGTCACGATGTGGGATGCAGAGAGCGGCGAGGCACTGGGTCCGGTGGTGGTCTGGCAGTGCCGCCGCACAGCGCCGGACTGCGAGCGCCTGATCGCCGAAGGTCATCTCGACCGCGTGGAAACGCTGACCGGCCTTCCACTCGACCCGATGTTTCCCGGATCGAAATTCCGCTGGCTGCTCGATCGCGTACCAGCCGGGCGCCGTGTGCGCCTCGGCACGGTCGACAGTTGGCTGATCCATTGCCTGACGGGTGGGCGCCGCCACGTCTGCGATGCCTCCAATGCCGCCCGCAGCCAGTTGTTCGACCTCAATTGGCAGGTCTGGAGTGAGGAACTCGGCCAGATTTTCGGCGTTGATATCGCCCTGCTGCCGGAAGTGCTCGACAGTTCTGCCGATTTCGGCACGACGCGCGGCCTTCCCGGCATCCCGGACGGCACGCCGATCCGATCTGCTATCGGCGACAGCCATGCGGCGCTCTTTGGTCATGGGGCCTTCAAGCCCGGCGATGGCAAGGTAACGTTCGGAACCGGCTCCTCCGTCATGACGACATTGCCGCGCTTCATCGCGCCGCAAAACGGGATAACCACGACGGTCGCCTGGCGGATAGCCGGCGAGCCGACCTTCGCCTTCGAGGGCAACATTCTCGTTTCGGCAGCAAGCCTTCCGTGGATGGCCGACATTCTGGGCCTTCCCGATGTCGCAGCCCTCGTCGACCTTGCGGCGACGGCTGAGCCGGGCGGACCGGGATTCGTGCCGGCCTTCGTCGGCCTCGGCGCCCCCTACTGGAATTCCGACGCCCGTGCGCTCTTCGCCCAGATCAACTTTTCCACGACCCGCGCCCAGATGGCCCGCTCAGTGACGGATTCGATCGCCTGCCAGGTGCATGACGTGATCGCCGCTATGCGCGCCCAGAGCGGCGGCAAGCTCGGCGCTCTTTATGTCGACGGCGGCCCGAGCCAGAACCGCTTCCTGATGCAATGCGTGTCGAACCTGATCGAACATGCCGTCATCCAGTGCGAGGCGCCGGAGGCTTCCGCTCTCGGTGCCGCCTATCTCGCCGGGCTTTCGCTCGGGCTGTGGAAGGATCTCGACGCGATCGAAGCACTCCCGAGAAGCACCACAGTGATCCGCCCCGAAGAGATCGATCGCACCGGACTTCTCAATACATGGAATGATGCGCTGGCCCGCTCGACGTCGCGACCGACACCGGTTAAATGTGAATAAAAATTCAAGCCGGTATCGCCCATGTCCCGTCTCAACGAACTCCGCCTGATCTCCAGGGTTGCCCAGATGTACCACATCGAAGGGCGGCGGCAGGCGGAGATCGCGCAGCATCTGCGGCTTTCCCAGGCGACGGTCTCGCGAATGCTGAAGAGGGCCGAGGCCGAGGACATTGTTCGCACCAGCGTCATTCCGCCGGTCGGCACCTACAGTGAACTCGAAGGAGCCCTGCGTCAAAAGTTCGACCTTCCCGAAGCAATTGTCGTCGAGTGCAGCGAGGACCGGGACGGCGCCATCATGGCCCGGATCGGTGAAGCCGCAGCCCATCTTCTCGAGATCACACTTGCACCTGGCGAGATCGTCGGGGTTTCGAGCTGGAGCCAGACCATCTTCAAGATGGTCGAAAACATCCATCCGCAGAAAAGCGCCCAGGTAAAATACGTCGTGCAAACCCTCGGCGGCATGGGCGACCCTTCGGTGCAGACACATGCCACGCAGCTTACGACGCGCCTTGCACGCCTCACCGGAGCCGAACCCAAGCTGCTTCCCGTACAGGGCGTGACGACATCGAGGGAAGCCAGGCTCCTGATGCAGTCAGATCCCTTCGTCCGCGAGACCATGGATTTGTTCGGCAGTATCACGCTCGCCATTGTCGGCATCGGCGCCGTGGAGCCGTCCGAATTGCTTGCTCGTTCGGGCAACATCTTTTCGTCGCGGGAGCTTGCCGATCTCGCCGAGGCCGGCGCCGTTGGTGACATTTCACTGCGCTTTTTCGACAAGGACGGCAAACCGGTGAAGACGCCGCTGGATGACCGGGTCATCGGCCTTCCGCTCGAGGATCTTGCGCGGGTGGATCGCGTCATCGCGCTGGCCGGCGGTGCGAAGAAGACGGCGGCGATCTCGGGCGCGCTGCGTGTTGGCGTCATCGACATGCTGGTGACCGACAAATTCACCGCGCAGCGATTGATCGATACAACGGCTTGACGTGGCCGTCGGCCATGCCCGTGGCACATCTGGAAGCGACGGTTAACGAACTGTTAAATAATTCCACGCAAATCTAGTCAGCAGTTTGCCCCAGGAGAAACAGGCCGGAAAACGCACCGCGTTTTCGGAAGTGCTTCTTCGACTTCCGCCGCCTGTTCTGGATCAGCTCAATGACCATCATCTCCCGAATTCTGAAGATTAAAAGTCGATCCCATATCCTCGTCGAACGTCAGAGGATCGGCGTTGACGACAGGATCCCGGGCACGAGAAAGATGCGGAGTGGCAAGACGCGGCAACGGTTAGGCATTCTGATCGGCGCCTTCGTCTGCGGGTTTATTCTGATCGGCGGCCGTCTTGTCCAATACGGGCTTGCCGAGGAGCCCACCACCAGTTCGCTGGGCAATCCCAACGGCGTCGCCTCCCGGCCCGACATCGTCGATCGCAATGGCCAGCTTCTGGCGACCGACCTGAACATGGTTTCCCTCTACGCAGACCCCCGTCGCATCATCGACGCCGACGAAGTGGTGGAGAAACTCGCAGTCGTCATTCCGAGCCTCGATTGGAGGGAGACCCACAAGAAGCTCAAGATGGACAGCGGCTTCCAGTGGCTGCGGCGCCAACTCACGCCGAGGCAGCAAGCTGATATCCTTGCCCTTGGACTTCCCGGCATAGGGTTCAGACCGGAAAAACGTCGCTTCTATCCCGGCGGGCGCGCTGCGTCGCATATCCTTGGTCACGTCAATGTCGACAATCAAGGACTGGCCGGCATGGAGCGGTATCTCGACCAGCAAGGCCTGGCCGATCTGAGGGCTGTGGGGCTGACATCCGGAGTTCCGCTTGAACCCGTCAGCCTATCGATCGACATCCGCGTCCAGAACCTCGCCCGGGAAGTCGCCGCCAAAGCGATGAACGCCTATCAGGCGGAAGCCGCCGGCGCACTCGTTCTCGACGTCGAGACAGGCGAGGTCCTGGCGATGGCCTCGGTGCCGGATTATGATCCGAATGAGCCATCACGCACATTGGCGGACGGCAGCGTAGACAAGGATTACGAGAAAGGCTGGTTCAACCGGATCAGCAATGCGACATTCGAGATGGGCTCGACCTTCAAGAGCTTCACCTTGGCGATGGGCCTCGATGCGGAAAAGATCACTCTCAACTCCGTCGTCGATGCATCGCGTCCGATCCGAATGGGCGGCTTCACGATCAAGGACTTCAAAGGCAAGCACAGGCCACTGTCGATCCCGGAGGTCTTTCAGTATTCGTCCAATATCGGCACCGCGGCGGTCGCGGACATGGTAGGCATTGAGGGACATCAACAGTTCCTGACCAAGCTCGGACTTTTGTCGAAGGTGGAGACGGAGATGCCGGGCGTCGCAACGCCCACGCAGCCACGCACATGGAAGAAGATCAATTCGGTCACGATCTCCTTCGGTCACGGCGTCGCCACGACCCCGCTGCAGACGGCCTCCGCCGCCGCATCTCTCATCAATGGCGGCAATCTCATTCCGCCAACTTTCCTGCCACGGTCGCCCGAACAAGCTGCAACTCTGGCGAAAACCGTGGTCAAGCAAAGCACAAGTGCCGATATGCGCTATCTCTTCAGCTGGAACGGGCTGAAGGGTTCAGGCCGTGCCGCCCAGGTCGAGGGCTTCAATGTCGGCGGCAAAACCGGGACTGCCGACAAGGTCGTCAATGGGCGTTATGCCAGCGACCTGAACTTCAACGCCTTCGTTGCGGCTTTTCCAATGGACAAGCCGAAATATATGGTCCTTGCGATCATCGACGCCCCGAAAACCGGTGAGCATGGCGGACGGACGGCAGCCTCCACAGCCGCGCCGATGGTGAAGGAAATCATTGGTCGGGCAGCCCCGCTGCTCGGGGTCCAGCCTCGCTTCGGATCGAATGATGCGCCCTATTCGCTGATCAGTTACTGAGCTATCCGCCAAGATCTGCGAGGCGCGACAGTGGCCCGGTCACGTCATCCCAAAATACGAGTGTCAGATGAAAGTCGCTTCGAATAGCTCACGCGCATATTCGTCATGCGTTTTCCCGTCCTGCAAATCGCGTTTCGAAAGCTCATCGATGAATCGGCCATCCTTCATGATCAGCACGCGATCGCACATATGGGCGATCACCGCCAGATCGTGACTGACGAGCACGAAGGTCAGTCCCATCTCATCGCGCTGGTCCGCCAGCAGGTTCAGGATTTCGGCCTGTATCGACACATCGAGCGCCGAAGTCGGTTCGTCGAGGAGCAGGATCGGCGGCGACAGGATCAGCGCTCTTGCGATGGCCACGCGCTGGCGCTGGCCGCCGGAAAGTTCGTGGGGAAACCGGTTTGCGAATGCGGCCGGCAGACCGACCTGGCGCAGAGAACGCTCCACGGTTTGCCAAATCTCCTGCCTGCCCATAGCCCGCAAGGGTTCGGCGAGGGCTGTGCCGATCCGGTGGCGCGGATGCAGCGAACCGTAAGGATCCTGGAACACCATCTGAGCGCATTTGAGGTCGTCAAGGTTTCTCGACTTGCCGACCATGCGACCAGCGAGCGCGATTTCTCCCGACCAGCCTTTTTCCATGCCCGACAGGCATCGCAAGACGGTGGACTTGCCGCAGCCGGACTCACCGACGATACCCAGAGTTCCCCCACGCGCGACGCTGAAGCTGATGTCCTTGACGACATGGTTTTGCCGTTTGCCGGATGTGAACGTGACGTTGAGGTCGCGGACTTCGATCATCATGCTCTCTCCAGGTCGATCTTCGAGCGGTCGAGAACCGCAAGCCGCCGGACGGGATGTCGCGGATCCGGCATCGCGGCGATCAGGCCCTTCGTATAGGGATGGCTGGCATCTTCCAGCCGTGTCAGCGTTTCGACGATGCGCCCTGCATACATGACGATGATTCGCTCACAGAAGGCGGAGACCATGCGGATATCGTGACTGATCAGCAGCAGGCCGGAATCATTCTCTCGGACGAGTTCGTCAAGCAGCGTCAGCACGTCTTTGCGCACGCTGACATCGAGCGCCGAAGTCGGCTCGTCTGCGATGACGAGCTTCGGCTTGGCGAGAAGCATCATTGCAATCATCACACGCTGGCCCATGCCGCCGGATATCTGATGCGGATACTGCGCCATGACGCGCTCCGCGTCGCGGATGCGAACGCGCTCGAGCATCGCTTTGGCCGCAGCAGTCGCTGCTGCGCCACGCAGATTGAGATGCAGGCGGGCCGCTTCAGCGATCTGCTTGCCGACTGTCAGCACGGGATTGAGCGAATAGCGAGGGTCCTGCATGATGAGCGCGATATCCTTGCCGCGTATCTTTCCCATCTGCCTCTCGGAGAGCGACAGAAGCGGACTGCCGTCAAGGTCGAGGCGCTTTGCGGAGACGGTGGCACCCGCCGACAGGAGGCGCATGATTGCCCGACCGGTCGTCGATTTTCCCGAGCCGGACTCGCCGACGATGCCGACGCGCTCGCGCCCGATATCGAAGCTGACATGGGAGACGGCGGGCACCGCATTCTTGCCGAAGCTGACATTAAGGTCTTCGATGGAGAGAACTGGCTTCATATCAGGACCTCGCATGACGGGGATCCAGAATGTCGCGAAGCGCGTCACCTGCCACGTTGAAGGCAAGGCTGGTAACAAGAATGGCGACACCCGGCATCACCGCAACCCACCAATAATCGAGCATGAACTTTCGCCCGCTCGAGATCATCGCGCCCCATTCGGGCGCCGGCGGCTGCGCGCCCAATCCGAGAAAGCCCAACGAAGCGGCCGTCAGAATGATGCCCGCCATGTTGAGGGTCAGACGTACGATCACGGACGGAATGCACATGGGAGCGATGTAGACCAACAGGATGCGCAGGGGCGAGGCGCCGTAGAGACGGGCGGCGGCCACATAGTCGGCATTTCTGACGACCAGCGCCTCGGCGCGTGCCAGACGCGCAATGGGTGGCCATGCGGTGAGTGAAATGGCGATGATTGCCGTCGTCAGGCCGGCTCCGAGGGCGGCGGCGAATGCCAGCGCCAGAATCAGCGAGGGAAAGGACAGGACGATATCCGTTGCCCGCATCAGGAGTGCATCGGTGCGACCGCCAAAGAAACCGGCGACGACACCGATCAGCAGGCCGATCGGGCCAACGATGAGAGAAATCGAAAGCACGGTCTGGACGGTGATCCGCGTTCCGTAGATCAGGCGGCTCAGAATATCCCGGCCGAACTCGTCGGTGCCCGCCCAATGCGCGGCACTTGGCGGCTGCAGCGCGTCGGACAGGACCTGGATGTTGGGATCATAAGGCGCGAGCCAAGGCGCAAGGATCGCGACGACGCAGAGCACCGCCAGAATAATAAAGCCGGCCATGCCGAGCGGTTCCTGCCCCAGTCTTGAGACGATCCTCATCGTTGAGCCTGAGATCCGTGCCGGCAGGCTCGGTGGGCGCACGGTGAGGTCGGTTTGGATTGCATCGCTCATAGCGCAGCCTCCCGCGTCCGCGGATCGAATATCGCGTAGGCGATGTCCGCCAGGAAATTGAGGAACATGAAGATGAAGCCGATAATGATGGTGGCGGCAACGACGGCGTTCATGTCGCCGATCATCAGTGCGTTCGTCATGTATTGGCCGATACCCGGCCAGGAAAAGACGATCTCGGTCACGACGGCACCTTCCAGCAACCCGCCATAGGAAATAGCCAGGATGGTGATGAGCTGGACCGCGATATTCGGCAGGACGTGGCCGATGACGGTGCGGGCCGGGCCGACACCCTTTGCGCGCGCGGCGATCACGTAATCCTGGCTCAATTGCTCGAGAGTGAAGCTGCGGGTCATACGGGTGATATAGGCCATGGCGGCATAGGCAAGGATCACGGCAGGCAGGATGATATGCCCAAGCGCATTCCAGAAGATCTCTGTTTCTCCCTGCAGCAGACTGTCAACGAGCAGCAGCCCGGTCTGTGGCGTCACCATGCCCTCGTAGAAGACATCGACACGGCCGGGACCTCCAACCCAATTCAGCCCTGCGTAAAAGATGACCAGGCCGACGATGCCGAACCAGAAGACCGGAATCGAATGACCGACAAGCGCCACGATCCGGGCGATCTTGTCGATAAACGTGTCTCGAAAAAGTGCCGCCGTCAGCCCAAGCGGGACGCCGACAAAGGTCGAGATAAGGATCGCCAGGGTGGCGAGTTCGAAGGTCGCTGGAAATGCCTGAGCAAGATCCGAGGAGACCGGATTGCCCGTCAGCACCGCCGTTCCGAAATCGCCATGCACCAGGCCATTCAGGTAGATCAGGAACTGCTGGTAGATCGGCAGGTCAAGACCAAGCTTCTGACGCATGGCGGCATAGGCGGCAGGGTCTGCCAGCTCGCCGACGATCGCTCCGACCGGATCGGCCGGAAGAATACGGCCGATCACGAAAGTGACGCACAGCAGGATGAACAGGCTGACGGCCAGGTGTCCCACCCGGCGCGCCAGTTCCTTCACGGAGAGTTCCTTCATGATCGGCGACCTTGCTTAATCGGTCTCAGCTTTCGTGACGCCCTCAAGGCGCGTCGTCTGATTCGGATGGCCGACATAACCCTGAACCTTGTCATTCAGCACGATCGGCTCGAAGCGCTCGAACATCGGCAGGACGGCCGGCTTCTGATCCACGAACATCTTCTGCATATCGACATAGATTTCGCCGCGTTTCTTCGGGTCCGCCTCAAGTGAAGCCTTCGCCGTCAGCGCCGTCAGTTCCGGAATGTCCCATGCCGAGCGCCAGACGAAGTTGCCGGCATTGTTTGCTTCGAGGGAATTGTCGGGATTGGACGCGAACTGCTCCATCGCTCCGAGCACGTTCGGCATATAGGCACCAGTCTGTGGAATGAGCAGATCGAAATTTCGCGCACGATGGGCCGCGATAATGTCCGATCCGTTGCCCTGCTGGATGTCGACCTTGATGCCGATCTGGCCGAGCGAAGCCTGGATCGCGGTGGCAAGATCGATGCGGGGCGTCTGCGCGATGGTTTTCAGGCTGAGCGTAAAGCCGTCCTTGAAGCCCGCTTCCGCAAGAAGCTCCTTTGCCTTGGCGACATCGAGGTGCCAGTCGGGGCTTGGGATTGCATATTCGAAGTTTTCCGGGACCGGCACGGTACGGGCACGCCCGTAAGGACCCATGATAGTCTTCTCGATCCCCTTGTAATCGATACCGTAGGCGATTGCTTCGCGCACTTTCGGGTTCGACAGATATTTGTTGCCGGCATTCATCGACAGCACGTAGAAGCCACCGGTCGGTACGCGCTGGATTTCGAAGCCCTTCTTGTTGTCGAAGGTGGCGAGATCCGACGCGGTCATTGCGCTTGCTATGTCGATATCGCCGCGTTCCAGCATCAGGCGCTCCACCTGGCTTTCGGGAACATGGCGGACGATGACGCGGCGCATCTTCGGAGCACCCGCAACATAGTTCTTGTTGGCGTCGAGAATGACAAGTTCATTGGGCGCCCAGCGGTTCAACGTGAACGGTCCGGAGCCCGCCGAATGGGTTCTAAGCCAGGCGTTGCCATAGTCATCGTTGGCGACATGCTTCTGGACTTCAACGCTGTCGACGACGCTGGCAATGACCATGGCCAGACGGTAAAGCAGAAGCTCCGACGTCACTTGGTCCGAAAGATCGACGCGCACCGTCTTGTCGTCGACAGCCTTAACCAGTTGATCGATATTATCCTTCGTATAGCCGACGCGCTTCAGGTTGGCGGCTGCGGCCTGATCGAGCTTCAGCAAGCGGCCGAGTGAATAGGCGACGTCCTTAGACGTGACCGGGTTTCCCGAGGCAAAAGTCGCATCGCGCAGCTTGAAAGTGATCCCCTTGTCATCAACCTGCCAGCTTTCGGCAAGCTGCGGCACGATCTTGCCGTCAGGCGTCGAAGCAACCAGGCGATCATAGAGGTTCGACATGATCTCGTTGGCCTTGGCTTCCGTCGCCTGCTGCGGATCCAGCGAAAGAACCTGGGCGAGTGAGGTGCCGATCACCAGCTGATCGGTAGGCGTCGCCGCCCGAAGCGCGGGTGCTGCCAAGGTCAGCGCGCAGAGAGCGACACCAACAAACAGGCTTCTGGAAAAATGCTTCATTGCAACTCCTCCCTGAGTTACTATACAAGACATAATATGTCGTCCGTATGTCGTACTATGATTTTTCCAAGACGTTTGCAAGTGCCATGCGGAAGAGGACGCGAAAATGGGGAACAATGAAAATGGTGGCGGGCACGCGTGGCAGGCAGCGCTTGGCGCAGCAGATGATCGATCAGTTGCGAATGCAGATCGAGACGGGAAAGCTCCGTGAGGGAGATCAGCTTCCAACCGAGCCCCAGCTTGAGGCGGCCTTCGGCGTGAGTCGCACAGTGGTGCGGGAAGCGATTGCCGACCTGCGCGCGGCCGGATTTGTCCGGCCTGTCCAGGGCAAGGGCGTCTTCGTGTCGGATCCCAACGTGCATGCCAGGCTTGTCCTGACGCCGGTCGAAGTCAAAAGCATTCCGGAAACACTGGAATTGCTGGAGTTTCGCATGGCAGTCGAAGGAGAGGCCGCCGCTATCGCAGCCTATCGCAGGACGGCCGAACAGGAAGCTGCGATTCGACTTGCCAACCGAAAAATGGCCCAACTCATCGAGAGCGGCGAGCCCACGGTCGAGGCCGATTATGAATTCCACACCGCCATAGCCAATGCTTCTAACAACAGATTCTATATCGATGCCCTGCGCCATTTCGGACCGCGCGCGATCCCGCGCGGACAGTTTCCGACCTTACCCGAAGCCAATGACCGCACCTATCTCGAAAAGGTTCATGCAGAGCATGGTGAGATCCTGGCCGCCATTGCGGAGCAGGATCCGGATCGTGCAAGACAGGCCATGCGCGCGCACATGATGGCGAGCCAGCGACGATACCGAATGCTTGCAGAGCAGCAATGAGGCTCGACAACCTTAAAAATTCATATTATGTCATACGACATGATTTGAATGATCGGGAGGTTAGTTGTGTATTTGGGAACCCAGGTCGCCGCACGGGACGACGATGATTTTCGTGTTTTTGCCCAACTGGGCGTAAAACACATTTCCGCTGACCCGCCCGGGGCGCCGTCCAGCTGGACACTTGATGATCTGGAGCGCCACCGCGATCACGTGGAGAGCTTCGGTCTCGTGCTGGACATGATCCAGCTCCCCCTGCCCTCCAGGCCGATCGAAAACGCGTCCTACCCCGACATCCTGCTGGCCGGTCCCGAACGCGACCGGCAGATCGACGCCGTCTGCCGGATGATCGAGAACTGTGCAAAGGCCGGAATCCCTGCCACGAAATACAATCTCAACCTGATAGGCATTCCGCGAACGGAGCTCGAAAAGGGCCGTGGCGGTTCGCTCAATGAGGCTTTTCGCTGGGACAAGGCCGATCAGCAGGCGGCACCCGGTCTTGCCGGCGTCCTCTCGGAAGATGAGAACTGGGAGCGTATCGACTATTTTCTCGAGCGGGTGGTTCCCGTTGCGGAGAGCAACAAGGTGCGCCTTGCCTGCCATCCGCACGATCCCTATACGCCACCGGGCTACCGCGGCGTCACTCGTGTCCTTGGTACAGTCGACGGCTTGAAGAGATTCGTGCAGATGCGCGAGAGCCCCTATCATGGCCTGAATTTCTGCCAGGGTTCGATCGGCGAGATGCTCGACAATCCGCGTGAGGAAATCGACGATATCATCCGCTGGTTCGGCACGCGCGGAAAGATCTTCAACCTGCACTTCCGCAACATCAGCGGCGGCAAGCTCTCCTTCATGGAAACCTTTCCCGATGAAGGCGACATGGACATGGTGCGGTCGCTCAAGGTCTACCGCGAGGTCGGCTACAAATACATGGTCATGCCGGACCATGTGCCGCGCATCAGCGGTCGCGACGCGACGGGCGTCGCCTTCAGCTTCTGCTACGGCTACATCGCCGCTGTGCTCGAGGCGATGGAAGCCGGCCATATGTGAGCAAAGCGCTCACCTTCAATCAGCAATTATTCAAGGAATTCAACATGGATCCCAACGCCATCAAGAAAGCCGTGGGCGACGGCCTCCTCTCCTTCCCGGTGACGCATTTCGACAGCGAGAACAGGTTCAATGAAGCCGCCTACCGCGACCATGTGAACTGGCTTGCCGGTTTTGACGCAAGCGCACTTTTCGCCGCGGGCGGTACGGGCGAATTCTTCTCGCTCAATCCGGCCGAAATCCCTGCCGTCATCCGCGCCGCCAAGGCTGCCGCAGGCAAAACGCCCATCATTTCCGGTACCGGTTATGGCACCTCACTTGCAATCGACATTGCGCGCGCTGCCGAAAAGGCCGGTGCCGATGGCCTGCTGCTGCTTCCGCCCTATTTGATGTTTGCCGAGCAGGCTGGGCTTGTCGCCCATGTGAAAGCTATCTGCCAGGCGGTCGGCATCGGCGTGATCGTCTATAACAGGGACAACGCGATCCTCTCGGCCGACAGCATCGCTCAGCTTTGTGATGCGTGCCCCAATCTCATCGGTTTCAAGGACGGCGTCGGTGATGTCGACCGGGTCATCGAGATCACCACCAAGATCGGCGACCGGCTGGTTTATGTTGGTGGCATGCCGACCCACGAAGTCTATGCTCAGGCCTATTTCGCCGCTGGTGTAACCACCTATTCCTCGGCTGTCTTCAACTTCGTTCCGGCTCTTTCGCAACGGTTCTACAAAGCGCTCAGGGCGGGCGACCAGAAGACCGTCGACCAGATCCTGAAGGATTTCTTCTTCCCCTTCGTCGCGCTGCGCAACCGCAAGAAGGGCTATGCCGTCTCCATCATCAAGGCGGGACTGAAAGTCATCGGCCGCGATCCGGGCACCGTGCGCGCGCCGCTCACGAACCTGACGGACGAGGAACTCTCCGTGCTGCGGGCGATTGTCGAGGCTAATGACCAGGCGAGGCTGGCCGCGGAGTAAAACCGCGGCCACCGGCGCTCAGCCTCATCGCCGTATTGCCGCGACGATCGGCTGCACCGCCGCTCTCATGCTCTCCGGCGTCGTGCCGGTGACGATAACGCCGAGCAGAGGGGCAGCAATGCCCGCGTCCCTCAGCTTCGGCATATCGTCGGGCACAAACATCTTCTGGCTTGGCGCGATGACCGGAATACCCGCCTTGCCCGTGATGGTCCGGTAGCGATCAAGATCGCTCTCGTCGAGCGGCTTTCCGTAGTCGGCAAAGGAAGCGACCGAGGCTTCCATCATCGCACCGGGAATGTCGAGAATGCCTTGCAAATCCTCGTCAGTGCTCGCCTCGCCAAGCGCCGGAATGGGCCGTAGCCTCGATTGCAGCAGATGCGGCTGCATATCGCTGACATAGATATTGAAACCCTCGAAGCCGAGATCGGCGAGCGCCTCCATCTCCTGCGGGCTGGGAACCTTTTCTTGTCCTGCCATGACAAGAAGCGGCGCGCCCAGCGTTGCAAGGCCCTCGAAAAACCGCCGCTCCTCGGCAAAGCTGCCGAAGGTTGTGCCGGTCGCGCGGTGATAGGCGTTGAGATGGACCTTGATCGCGAACGCGCCTGCCTCGATGGCAGCCTTCGCGAGGTCGAGATCGTGACGCGCGAGCGAGACGATGACAGGGAATTCGCCTTCGCGCAGCGCCTTTGTGAGCCTGGTTTCCGGATAGGTCGGCATGGAGCTGCCTCAGTTCAGACGTTCGCCGCCATCGGCAGCGAAGAGATGGATGTTGGAAAGCTCCGGGCGCACGTGAATTATCGCTCCTGGAGCCATCGATACGCGCTCACGAAAGACACCGGTGACCTGCGTTTCACCGAGTTTCATCGTCACCTGGGTTTCCGAACCCATCGGCTCGACCAGAACGATCTCAGCCGGGACGCCAGCGTCATCGAGCGAGAAATGCTCGGGCCGGATGCCATAGACAAGCCTGCGGTCGCTCAATGCAGGGGCAGTTTGCGGAAGTGGCAAGACAATGCCGGGTGCCGCGAACCCCTTATCGGTGATTGTGCCCGTGAGGAAGTTCATGGACGGCGATCCGATGAATCCGGCTACGAACTGGTTGGCGGGCCGATCGTAAAGGTCGAGCGGAGCGCCGATCTGTTCCACCCTTCCCGCATTGAGCACGACGATCTTGTCGGCCATGGTCATCGCCTCGACCTGGTCATGGGTGACATAAATGGTGGTCGTCTTCAGCCTCTGGTGCAGGCTCTTGATTTCGCCGCGCATGACGACGCGCAGTTTGGCGTCGAGGTTCGACAATGGCTCGTCGAACAGGAAGACCTGAGGGTCGCGAACAATCGCCCGGCCCATGGCAACGCGCTGGCGCTGGCCCCCGGAGAGCTGGCGCGGATAGCGATCGAGAAGGTGAGACAGGCCGAGTATATCGGCCGCCCATTTCACCCGCTCGGCGATCTGCGCCTTGCCGGTACCACGATGTTCCAGCGAGAAGCCCATATTGGTCGCGACCGTCATATGCGGATAGAGCGCATAATTCTGAAAAACCATGGCAATGTCGCGATCCTTGGGGTCGAGATCGTTGACCACCCGCCCGCCGATCCTGATATCCCCGCCGGTAATCGTCTCGAGCCCGGCGATCATCCGAAGCAGCGTGGACTTGCCGCAGCCGGATGGCCCGACCAGCACGACGAATTCGCCGTCGCGGATGCCGAGGTCGGCACCATGAATGATATCGAGAGCGCCATAGCTCTTGCGGACACGGGAAAGGGTAACGTCAGCCATAGGAGAAATCCGGTTCTTCAGCCCTTGAGGCCGGTATGCGCGAGCCCTTCGACGAATTGCTTCTGCGCGATGATGAAGACGATGAGCACGGGCAATGCCGTGAGCGTTGCCGCAGCGAGCTGGATATTCCACATCGGCCCGCCATAGGCGTCGGTATATTGGGTGAGCGCCTGAGGCAGCGTGAATTTGTCCGCGCTCGACAGGAACACGATCGGTTCGAGATAGAGATTCCAGGAATGCAGGAAGGTAAAGATCGCAACAGAGGCGAGCGCCGGCCTTGCAAGCGGCAGGGCGATCTTGCGAAAAATCTTGAAACGCCCGAGGCCATCGACGCGGGCGGCCTCTTCCAGCTCGACCGGTAGCGTCACGAAAAACTGCCGCATGACGAAGGTGGCAAAGACGCTGGGCGCGCCGAAGATCGGCACCAGGACCAGCGGCCAGTGGGTGTTGACCATGCCGGCCTTCAGGAACATCTGGAAGAGCGGCACGATCGTCACTTCCGAAGGGATCAACAGGCCGAGCAGCACGACCATGAAGATCGTGTTCGCGAATGGGAACTTGATGCGCGCGAAGGCGTAGCCCGCCATCGACGAAACGATCATCGTGCCAACAGTGACGACCGCAGCAATATATGCTGAGTTCCAGTATTGCTTCACGAAAGGCTGCAGCTCGAAGACCTTGCTATAGGTCGTCCAGTCATAGCTCTGCGGAAAAAATTGCGGCGGAAAGGCAAAGATATCGCTGATCGGCTTCACCGAAGACGTGACCATCCACCAGGTCGGGAAAACGAACGGGATGAGAAGCACGCACATCAGCCCGTATAGAATGACCTTCATGCGCGGGGAGATCTCAGCTTTCATAGAACACGATCCTCTTGCGCAATTGCCACTGGGCGAAGGTCAGAACGGCGACGATCAGGAAGAGCAGGATCGACAGCGTCGACCCGTAGCCGAAGAAATGGAACTGGAAGGCCTGCTGGTAGAGGTAATAGACGAGCACGGTCGTCGAAAGGCCCGGCCCGCCCTGCGTCAGGACCGCGATCTGGGCAAAGACCTGCAGCGATCCGACGATGGTGATGATCGAGGTCAGCAGGATGGTCGGGCTGATCAGCGGCAGGGTGATGCGGCGGAACTGCTTGAAGCGCGGAGCACCATCGATGCGAGCTGCCTCGTAGAGCTCGTTCGGCACGCCCTGGAGGGCTGCCAGGAACAGGATCATGTTGAGGCCGACATTCTTGAAGACCTGGACGACGATCACCGAGATCATCGCGGTGGTCTCGCCGCGCAGCCAGTTCGGACCCTCGAGGCCAAACAGCAGCAGCATGCCGTTGATGCCGCCATTCTTCTGCAGGAGAAAGCCCCAGACGATTGTCCAGGCCACGAGCGACACGACAACAGGCGAAAAGAACAGCGTCCGGAAGATCGTTATGCCCGCGAGTTTCTGGTTCAACAGTACCGCCAGCAACAAGGCCAGCGACAGGTTGAGAACCACAAGCCCTGCAGAGAAGATGGCGGTCGAACCGAGCACCTGCAGCAGGTTCGGGTCTTCCATCAGCATCTGGTAGTTCTGCGTGCCTGTATAGGTGAAGGTATTGGCGAGCACGTTCCACTCATGCAGCGAATACCAGAAGACCAGACCAAGCGGGATCAGCACGAAGATGGTGATCCCGATCAGTTGCGGCGCGATGAAGAGGAAGCCGGCGAGGCTGTCGCGCCGTGCAACCGTCCAGAACGGCGACGAGGAGCGGCCTTCCAGTGTTGCGTTGTCCTGTGCGACAGCCATTCCTTGTCTCCCTAGCGCTTGAGCAGCGGGCCGATCTGGCCGCAGATCGTCTGGAGCGTGCCGGGAACATCGGCATCCGGGCGCCAGACGGCGTCGAGGCCGGAGCGCACGGTCTGCTGGATCTGGGCAAAGCCCGTATGGCCGGGGATGACCTTGCCGGTCGCAATGCCGGCAATGACGACTTTATCGATCTGCTCCTGGCTGAGCAGCGGATTGGTCTTTTTCAGCACTTCCGCGTTGAGCAGCGACTTGCGGGCCGAGGGGAAGAACTGGCTGAGCTTGGCCGAGTTTTCCGGGTTCGTCATATAGGCGACGAATTCAGCGGCCGTCTTGGCATTCTTGCCCGACTGCATGACGCCGATACCGGCCTGGCCGATCAGCGCATAATCGCCGGCAGGTCCCTTGGGCAGCGGTACGAGATCCCAGGAGAAGGGCTTGTCCTTCGGAAGCAGCGATGCACGGCTGATCTGGGTGATAGTCATGGCCGCATTGCCGGCAAAGAAATCGACATTTTCGCCAGGACCGGGGATCGCTTTCTTGTTGAAGATCGCGTCATGGATGAAGGTGAGCGCATCGACCATCGGCTTTTCGGTCATCGTGCAGGTCTTGCCGTCGGCACTCCAGGGGGCCGCACCAAAACCGTTCCAGATCGATGTGAGGTTCTGCCAGATCTGATAGTTGAAATCACGTACGATCAGCCCACCCTTGCCCTTCTGGCCTACGGCCGAAGCCGTGGCGATCGCGTTGTCCCATGTCCATTCACCGGCGGCGATCAGTTCGGCGGGCGTCTTTGCAGCGGCCGCCTTGATCAGGTCGTTGTTGACGAAGACCGCAAAGGGGGAGGTGGAGAATGGGTAGGCATAGAGCGTGCCGTCCTTCTGCCAGCGCTCCGTGGCGCTCGTGCTCACTTCGTCGAGATTGTATCCAGCCGTCGCCTTCAATGTATCATTGAGCGGATAAAGCGCACCGGAGTTGACGAAGTCATAGGCGGCCGTCTCGAAGATCCAGGCCATGTCAGGCGCATTGCCGCCGGCGATCTGGGTGGTCAGCGCCGTCGTATAGGTGTCGAATGGCAGCGACTCGAAGGTCACCGTGACGTTGGGGTGGTCCTTCTTGAAGCCGGCAGCAATCTCGTTGAAAAGCTTCAGATGTGCTTCCGCCGCGCTCCAGATGGTCATGCGCAGGTTGACTGCGTCGTCGGCCCTGGCGATGCCGCTGCAGGCGAGCGGCACAGTGAGCGCAAGCGCCGCCAGCGCGGATTTCAATGTCCTGTTCTTGTTCATTCCCGTTCCTCCTCCAAAGATGGGTTGCACTGACGGCTGCTCAGTAGGCTGCGACGACCGGCCAGCGAATCTCGATACCTTCCCGGACGATTTCCCTCTGGAAATCGTGGAGATGCGCGTCATTTTCCTGGACCTGATGAGGCTTCAGCCCCTTGTCGAGGCAGTGAGCCGCGAGCATGCCGGCCGCTTCGCCTATGTTCCATTCGACGGGATGCAGGCGGTAACAGCCGTTGGTGATATGGGTCGTGCCGATATTCTTGCCGGCCGCGATCAGGTTCGTCATGCGCTGTGGCAGCAGGGCGCCGAGCGGAATCTCGAAGGGGCAGGACGGCACGTCGATATAGTTGTCGCCGCCGGTCGAGGGGTGCAGGTCGATGCGGTACATGCCGATGCCGACGCTGTCGCGATAGTTGACCGCGCCCTTGTCACCGCGCACCGCATAGGAGAGATCCTGTTCGGTGATACGGGTGATCGGCTTGATACGGCGGCTCTCGCGGATATAGGGGGCCATCGCAAGGCCGTGTTCGGTGCCGGTGATGTCCCCACGCAGCCGCAGGCCCTGATAGCCCTGGCCGCCATCGATACGCGGCGCCTCCGTCTGCAGCCAATAGAAGACCGAATAGGAAAGATCGGCCGCCGATTTCAGATGCCGTGCCTTGTCCTCTTCGGACACGTCGATGATCGTGCCGTCCATGTAATCGATCATCGGCCAGTTCACGAAGCAGATGTCGGACTGGTAGAAACCGGGCTCAAAATTGCGCCGTGCAGCAATGCGGCGGAAGAGCCAGAGATTCTCGTCGCCGCCGCCTTTGCGCTGATCGGCATCGACGAGCAGCGGATTGTCGTCGACATTGGGCGTGAAGCTGCGGGTAGTGGATTCCAGCGTACGCGGATGCGGCGCGGTAAAGCCAAGCAGCGGGCCGCCCCAGAAATGCGGCTGGTACTTGCGCCAGTAGTCGTAATTCTCCGGCTTGTCGATCGTCTGGTCGCCGTCGACGCAATCGACTGCAAAGCAGATCGACACGGCCTGGACATTGTCCGGCTGCGGCTGCGACGGCGCACTTGGCTCGCCGGTGTCGGATTGCGCCTCGAAACCTTTGACATAGTCCGTACCGGTCATTGGCAACAGGTCGCCGAGCTCGGTAGCGTCAAGGATATAGTCGGCCGAGATGACGATCTTGCGTTCGCTATCGCGGTGGCGCACGGTAATCGAGCGCACGCTGTCACCCTCGACATCGGCAGCGACGGGACGGTAGGGCTGCAGCACCCGGAGACGACCGGCGCCGCGATAGGGCATCAGCATCGCTTCCATGACTGCAAGGCTGACGCGTGGCTCAGCACAGATGCGGCTCACCCAGCCGCCGCCGGGATTGAGATCACCCCAGGCGCGGGCGCCCTCGGTCAGCGGATAATTGTCGCGATAATATTGCCGCACGCCGTTGCGCAGCTTGCGGTAGGAGCGGGTTATACCGAATTGTTCGACCCAGGTATGTTCGTCTGATGGCACGGCCTGACTGGTCAGCTGGCCACCGATCCAATCGAATTCCTCGGTCATGATGACGCTCTTGCCGGCCCGGCAGGCGCCAACTGCCGCCGCCACGCCGCCGAGGCCGCCGCCCACCACCAGAATATCCGCTCGCATCTCTTTTGCCGCCATGTCTGTCACGCTCTCAGGTCCGTTTCTTGGCTGGTCCGAGGGTTTGCCCCTCGACCGGTTCGCAGGTCAGAAGAATTTGTTCGACGGGAGAGGCATCCTCGATGCGGCGCACCAGCATCGCGGTCGCCTGACGCCCCATTTCCTCGCGAGGAATATTGAAGGAGGTGAACTGCACATGGCTGCGCTCGGCGCGCACATGACTGCCGAGCACCACGACCGAGAAGTCGTCCGGAATGGACAGGCCGCGTTCGCGCGCGGCTGCTTCGACACGTACCGCGTCGGCCAATTCGACGAAAAAGACCGCGCTCGCGCCGCTCTCTACGATCGCATCAAGTGTTTCGGCAGCACCCCCGCCGACCTCGTCAACATGCAAAACCACTTCCGCATTTCCGGTGGTCGCGTCCGAAAAACCGCGCCAGCGGTCGACGACGGACTCAGCCGATCCGCTCGGACCAATGAAGGCCAGCCGGCCATGGCCGAGAGAGCGTGCCTTTTCGACCAGCGCCCGCGTGGCACTGGCATAGTCGCCGCCGACGTAAGGAACGGGTCCGCCTGCGTCCTCACGTCGGCCGATCGCCACGAATGGATAATCACCGGTTACAAGCCGTTTCAGCTCAGCCCGATCAAATTCACGACCGAGGACAAGGCAGCCGTCAGCGATCCGCAGCCGATTGCCATCGGCAAACATCTTGCGCTCACGGCCGACGCCGGCGCCGGTCAATAGCAGCAGGTCATAATTCTGCGCCTGCGCCTCTTCCTCGATACCGAGCAGGAAGGGCGCAAAAAAGTCCGCCTGCTCGCTCGGAAAGGCGGGCTCGTAGGTGAAGACGCCGAGAATGCGATTGAGACCCTTGGCCATCCGCCGTGCGATCGGATCGGCCACATAGCCTGTCGTGCGGATGACCTGCTGGACGCGCTCACGGGTCTCTTGGGGAATACGCGCCAGGGCTGTCGGCGCACCGTTCAGCACAAGCGAAACGGTTGCCTGGCTAACGCCCGCCAATTTCGCAATATCGTGCTGAGTCAAGCGCTTAGTGCCCGCCACGCTGCATCCTCCATATCTCCTCTTGACTGCTAATGCGTATTAGCAGCTAATACGTATAAACAGGATTTGACTGATTGCTGTCAAGCGCGAAAATGTGAGTCGATCGATGACGTTTGCGGGGCATTTGAAATCGCTTGGATTTTCCGGAATCCGCGTGTTCGGCGACAGCATCAGCGCCGGGTTCAATGCCAGCCATCGGCATCTGGCCTGGCCGGCGCTGTTTGCGGCCGAGCTAAGCGCATTGACGCTCCGCAATCATGCGATCCCAGGGACGGTGCTGCAGGCATCACCGCTTGCCGACGGTAGAGCCCGAGCAGACAACGGCGTCAGCAGGTATGCCGGCGCCCTGCTCGATGCCCCGCATAGCGACGCGATCCTCATCCTCTACGGCTATAACGACGCCCGCTACATGGCTGCGCCTGACAGCATGAACGCGAAGAGCTTCAGTCGTGACTATGCGAATATGCTAGAGAGACTGATCGAAGCGGGCCATGCGGAAAGACTTGCGATCGGCAGTCCGCCCTATATTCCCGACAGCGGTTTCTCAGTTGGAAGCGCCGGCTTTACCGGCCAGACACGCCAGGGCTTTGAAGTCTATGTCCGTGCCGTGCGGGAGCTGGCGCAGGCTTTTCGCATCTTCTATGCGCCTGTTTACGAACGGATGAAAGCATGCGGCGATGGCGCACTGGCGTCGCCCGATCTAACGCACCCCAATGATGCCGGTCATCGCGTCATCTGCGACGCGTTTAGACATGCCATCATTCATGAGAAACCGGTTTAGCCGCGCTTATCGCCGAGCGACTTTGGGTCGGGCGACGCCGCGGAGCTCGGCGAAGGGTTCGCCTGAGGTGGAGATTCCAACAGGAAAAGGGCTCACAGCGACCGGCGGGAAGCCGGTCGCTTGCCCCACGCTTTCAACGCGCGCTGTATTTTGCGTCGAGCTCATCGATCGCGGAGACATTGCCGGCCGAACGGCCGTTCTGGTCGAATGTCTGGGCGAGGAACGCGTCGGCGATCGACTTCGCGAGCTCCGGCCCAATGACACGCGCGCCCATCGTGATGATCTGCGCGTTGTTGGAAAGGGCGGCACGCTCGGCCGAATAGGTGTCGTGCGTCAATGCAGCGCGGATGCCAGGCACCTTGTTGGCCGAAATGCAGACGCCGATGCCGGTGCCGCAGATCAGGATTGCCTTGTCATAGGTGCCGTCGATCACGCCCGAGGCAACGCGATCCGAAAGGTTGGCATAGAACGGATCGAGCCCGTCGTTGATGCGCGACACTTCATGGACATCGAACCGATCCTTGAGGTGTTCGGCAAGCACCTTGGCGAGACCTTCGCCGGCACTGTCTCCAGCAATTGCAAGCTTCATCTTTTTTCTCCTTGGAGTTTGGTGGCACATTTCGCGAGGATGTCGAGATAGCCCTCGACGTTCCAGGCGGAACGGCCGATGAAGAGTCCGTCGATATGCGGGCTCGAAATCAGTTCCTCGCAGTTCTGCGGATTGACCGACCCGCCGTAGAGGCAGGGGATTTTTCGCCCAAGTACGGCTTCAGCAACCGCAATGATCTCGGCCTGGCGGGCATCGGCATAGTCGGCCGTTGCCGGGATGCCTCTTTCGCCGATCGCCCAGACAGGCTCGTAGGCAAGCAGGATTTCCGCCGATTTCTGTTCGCCGGACAGCTTCGACAAGGCCCCGCGAACCTGGACTGCGAGAATTTCCGCGGCTTTTCCGCTCTCCCGGTCGGCAAGTGTTTCGCCGATACAGATCAGCGGGATCAGGCCGTGGCGAACCGCCGCCTCGGTCTTCAGCCCGACAGTCTCGTTCGTCTCTCCGAAAAACTCCCGCCGCTCCGAATGCCCGAGCTCGACGATATCGAGATCGCAATCCTTCAGCATCAAGGGGGAGATTTCGCCCGTCCAGGCGCCCTGGTCCGCCCAATGCATGTTCTGCGCACCGACCTTGACGGAGGTCTTCGCAAGCATGCGCTTGACCTCCCGCACAGCGGTAAACGGCGGGATCACAAAGCGCTGGATGATAGGATCGCGCATAGCATCGGCCGCCTCGAGGCCGCGGGCAAAATGCTCGGCCTCGGCGAGCGTCTTGTTCATCTTCCAGCTGGTGCCAATCCAGAAGCGTGGTTTCTCCGTCATGCCTGATCCTGCGCTGGTGCGATGGTGAGCTTGATACCCACCCGATCGAATTCGTCGAGAACAGCGGCCGATGGCGCGCTGTCGGTGATAACAGTGTCGAAATCAGTCAGATCCGCCATAACATGCAGCGCCGTGTGGCCGATCCGCTGGTGGTTGACCAGGAGGCAGCTCCTGGTCGAAGACGCGATCATCGCCCGCTTGGCGCGAACGACATTGTCGTCCATGTGATAGGCGAGCCTGCCGCTGACCGCGGGCGTCGAAATGAATGCGATATCAGCCCTCAGACGAGACAGCGATTCCTCCGTAACGACGCCGAGATAGGCGTTGAACTTCGCGGAATAGATGCCGCCGAGTGCAATCAGGGTGATACCGTTCTCGCCCTTCAGCCGTTCCATGATCGCCGCATTGTTGGTAATCACCGTCAGCGGTCGCTTACGCAACAGCATCTCGCCGAGAACCGCAGCCATCGATCCGTCATTGACCATGACCGTCATGCCCGGTTCGACAATGGCCAGCGCTTCCTGCGCCATCGCAACCTTGGCTTCCCCGCCCTGACGCTCGCGAATGCGAAAATCACTCTCGAATTGCGTTCCGGCATCGATCGTCGCGCCACCGCGTACCTTACGCAGGACACCCGCCTGCTCGAGGTCGTCGAGATCGCGGTGAATGGTCATCTTCGAAACGGAAAAACGTTCAGCAAGATCATCCACTTCGACGGTCTTGCCCTCGACAAGCAGATTGACGATCAGCTGCTGGCGTTCTTCCCGTTTCATTCTTCTCAATCCTGATTACCAACAAAGTAACACAAAAATTGTGAAAATCAACAATTCAAAATGTTATTATGTGACAAATGTTCGTTACCAGACGTCAGGCAAGGAGGGCTCGCGCGGTCCGTTCGTCCGTAATCAACCCATGCAGGCGTCGGCTGCGCAGGATCGCCCGTATCGCCGCCACCTTGGCCTGTCCGCCCGCCAGGGCCACGAGGCGTTCCTTCATCGTTGTCGGAAAAGATGCCGAAAGGGTACGCCCGGTCAGTGCTGTATCGAGGATTTGGCCGTCTGCGTTGAAAAAGTGACCGAGTATTTCACCGACGCCGCCCGCGGCAGCGATATCTTCGATCTCGCCCGGTTCGACCAGGCCAGAGAGCACCAGCTGGGCCTCGGCGTCCACCGTACCCAGGCCGACGAGCTTCAGGTCAGCGTCATTGGCGAGATCGAATACTTCCTTGACACCACGCTGTGCCCTCAGCACCTCTCGGTCCTCGGCGGTATTGGCGAAGAAGGGAACCGGCATGACATAGGCATGCGTGCCGGTCTTTTCCGCGATACGGTGCATGACGTCGTAGGGATTGGCACCGTAATTTCGCGTGAGACCGCCAAGCAGGGAAACGAAGCGTATGTCCTTGGCATTTGTCCGCGGCATATACTGAACGGCAGCCGAAAGCGTGCGGCCGTGGCCAAGGCCAATGACTGCGTGATCACCGTGTTCGATCTCGCGCTTCAGATAGCCGGCTCCCGCGTGACCGAGCGCGCGCAGCGGCAAGCCCTCTTCGCCAAGATCAGGTGCTACCTCGCAATATTGCAGTCCGAAGCGTTCGGCGAGGCGTGCCTCCAGTTCGACGCATTCGACGATATCGCCGTCGATCGTGACCTTGACGACACCATCGGCAACGGCCCGCGCGATGAGCCGATGCGCCTTGACCGAGGGTATGCCGAGGCGCCGGGCAACGTCGGACTGTGTCAATCCGCCGGCGTAATGAAGCCAGGCGGCCCGCACGGCAAGTGTATCATCGGCATCCGTCATCGCCGCACCCTTCCCATTTCTTCGACGGCTATACCGCCTGACAACAAGCAGCCCTTGTAAATCGCCGGCTCATATCTTCAAGTCCGCGGCGCCGGTGTCGATATGCGGCGCCCAGAAGGCGACGCTTTCGGCAATCTGCGCGATAACCTCGCGATCATTCGGCTCGCGTTCCTTGAAGGAAAGTTCGAGACAGATCTCGTTGTCATCGGCACCGCCTGCCGCGAAAGCCTCCAACAGCGGGGCGGGTTGTATCCGCCCTTTGGCATTGAATTCCGCCGTGAACGGCCGGTGGCCGCCCTTGTCCATCAGGCTCTGCTTGATGTGGATGATCGGCGACAGCTTCGGCACGGCCCGCGCCCAGGCATAGGGGTCATAGTCGTCGGGATTGTCGGAGGTGACGTCGCCGTGGTCGATATCGGCCATCATCCACATCGGCACCGCCATATCGGCAGCGCTCAATCGCGCCTGCAGCGAAAGGCAGGATTGGATCGTGTCACCGAATTCACGGCCGATGCTCATCGGCTCCCAGAAGATGTAGGAAAGACCGGCGGCACTGGCATGCTCTGCGACTTCGCACCAGCAGTCGATGGCGATCTTGGTTAGCTCCTCGCGCCGGCTTGCGTCGTCGAAATCCTTGTAGGTGAAGATCGCAAACTGCGTTCCGACGGAATGTCCGCCGAGATCGGCAGTAATGTCGGCAAAGGTCTTGAACCAGTCCACGTAATAGCGGCGGACCTCGGCATCCGGATGCCCGAAATGGTTCAGCCGTCCATACGGCCCGGTCATGCCGGAGGTAACGCGAACGCCGGTACGTGCCAACGCGGCTTTCATCTGGCGGGTCAGGCGGCGGATGACAGGGGCTTGCCAGCTTGGATTGATGAATTCATGCGTCAACTGGAGATCGCGAATGCGCAGATCTCGCGCCACCGTCTCGATCAAGTCGTCGGGGTCGGCAAAGCGGTTCACAAGCGGGTTGGTATTCAGCGAAAGCGAAAGCGGCACCAAGACCTCCTCAGGCGGCGGCAAGATGGGATGAAGCAAACCAGTCGGCAAAGGCTGCCCGTTCTGCCTCGCTGAGATGCAGGTAGTGCTTGGTGCGGCGATAGAGGACGTCCTCGGCCGTCTCCGCCCATTCGTTGGCAGCGAGATAACGGGCTTCCGCCTCATAGAGCTGCCCGCCGAAATAACGCCCGAGGCCTTGCAGGTCCGTTGCCCCGGCAACCAGGTTCTTCGTGCGCGTGCCGTAGAGACGGCCATAGTGATGGACGAGTTTTCGCGGCATCCACGGATAGGTGTCACGCAGGCTGTTGGCGAAGGTCTCGTAGTCGGCATTGGGCATCTCCCCGCCCGGCAGCGGTGCCTTTTCCGTCCAGTCGCCGCCCATGTTCGGGAAGATGTGCCTGAGGCGCTGCATGCCGCGTTCGGCAAGCTCCCGGAAAGTCGTGATCTTGCCGCCAAAGACATTGAGAAGCGGCGCTCCCCCGGTCTCATCAAGATCGAACACATAGTCGCGGGTCACCGCTGATGGATTGCCCTTGCCGTCGTCAAACAACGGGCGCACGCCCGAGAAGCTGTGCAATACGTCCCGGCGGCGCAGCTTCTCCTTGAAATAGCGGTTCACCGCCTTCAGCAGATAGTCGATTTCCGACTCATCGGCTGCCACATCCTCGGCTCGGCCCTCATAGGCGATATCGGTCGTTCCGATCAGCGCCTTGTCGCCTTCGTAAGGGTTGATGAAAATGACGCGTTTGTCGTGATTCTGAACCAGGTAGGCATTGGAACCGGCCCAGAATTTCGGCACGATGATGTGGCTGCCCTTGACGAGACGCACATTGCGGCTGGAATTGGAGCCGGCGACGCGGTTGATGATGTCGGTGACCCACGGGCCGGCGCAATTGACGAGACATCTGGCGCGGAACGTCCGCATCTCGCCGCTGGTGCTGCTTTTCGTCGTGATCGTCCATTGGCCGTTTTCCCGGCGTGCCGACACAGCCGGCGAGCGGGTCAGCACCAGGGCGCCCTTCTCGGCAGCGCTCACCGCATTCAACGTGACGAGGCGGGCATCGTCCACCCAGCAATCCGAATATTCGAAGCCGCGGGTATATTGATCGAGTATGGGCGTGCCTTCAGGATCGCGCAGCAGATTGAGCGTGCGGGTGCCCGGCAGCTTCTTGCGCCCGCCGAGATGATCGTAGAGGAAAAGGCCGAGCCGGACGAGCCAGGCGGGGCGATCCTCGGGACTGTGCGGCAGCACGAAACGCATCGGCCAGATGATGTGCGGAGCCGCATTGAGCAGCACCTCGCGCTCGATCAGCGCCTCCCGCACCAGTCGGAATTCGTAGTATTCCAGATAGCGAAGGCCGCCATGCACGAGCTTGCCCGAGCGGGAGGAAGTGCCCTGCGCCAGGTCGTCCTTTTCACATAAGGCGACTTTCAAGCCACGCCCGGCAGCATCGCGGGCAATTCCCGCGCCGTTGATGCCACCGCCGATGACGAAAAGATCCAGGATTTCGGGTTCAGTCATGTCATGCTCCCTCGGATGCCTTTTGCATCAGCGATTCATTTTGCGGACGCCGCCGCCGCGGCTCTGGCCAATGCCTCCCAGGCAGTGGGCATGGCCTTTCGGATATCGGCATAGGCGGAAAAAAGGAGATCGAAGCGTGCGGCTTCCTCACTGACCGGCTCTTCGGCTTCGCCGAGCAGTGGCGTGACCCAATCGGCGATGCAATCGTCCATGGTCCTGTAGGCGCCGATCGACACAGCAGCCATCATCGCAGCACCTGCAGCTCCGGTCTCTTCGCGACGCGACAGCCGGATAGGTGCCTTGAGCGAAGCGGTGAGCGAACGGCGCAGCGCGCTCGAACGCACGGCGCCGCCGGTGACGCGCAGTTCTTCCGGCATCTCGCCCATGGCCGCGTAACAATCGCGCGTCGCCAATGCCAGACCTTCGACAACCGCGCGAACGAGGTCCGGAAATCCATGACGGACCGAAAGACCGGAAAAGCCTGCCCTGGCCTGGGCATTGACGAAAGGTCCACGCTCCCCGGCCTCGGAAATATAGGGGTGATAGACGACCGATCCGGGCTGGCTTTCGAAAAACCAGCGGTCGATCCTGGCGACGAGCTCGGTGTGAGTAGCAGGTTTTCCGGCCTCCGCCATCAGATAGGCAGCCATCTCAAGCAGCCAGTCGATATTGATCGTCGCACCCATATTGGTCTGCACCTGGGTAACGGTATCAGGGATCGGCAGGGCAATGACGTAGCCCGTGCCCTCTCGGTTGAGATGGACGTCAGCCACTGGCTTTGCGCGCAGATGCACGCCGGTCGAACCAATCGTCGAACAGGCTGCATTACGCCCGCCGCTGCGAACACCGGCGCCGAGCGCGGTCATCACCATGTCGACGTAACCAAGACTGACAGGCGTGCCGGCCAGCAGGCCGCAGGCCCGCGCCGCTTCCGCCGTCAGCGGATGGCTGATCTCGGTTCCATCGACAATCTCCGGCAGAAGCATGCGGCGATGCGTCAACCCAAGGGCGTCAATGGCAACGGGCGAATACTGCCGGGTTCTGAAATCACCAAAGGTAAAGCTTGCCTCGGAAGGGTCGGTCGCCCGCACACCGGTAAAATTGAGGTAGAGCCAGTCCTTGCAGTGCAGCGCCGTTTCCGCTCCGTCCAGGAGCTCTGGCGCCACCCGATCCATATGCGCGAGCTGCGCGCCCTGCTGGCAGGTATTCAGTCCCGTGCCCGTCTGCTCGAAACGCGCCCTGTTCGTTTCCTGGCCGGCAAGGGACACCACAGTCGGCGCGGCACGCGCGTCGAGCCAGAGCCAGGCATCAGCGACAGGCTGATTTCCAGAACCGACCAGCCATGTTCCGTCCCCCTGCCCCGTCACCGCGATCGCCGCGGTGCGCGACGCAAGACCCTCAACCTTCTCGCCAAGGCCGCGAAGCGCGCCGACACAATCCTGCCATGTCTGCGCGAGCGACTGCGTGGCCGAACCATCACTGCCGCTTGAATATTTGTTGCGAACCGATGCTGCGGCGATCTGGCGGCCGGAAAGGTCGAAGGCAACCGCCTTGATGACCGAAGTTCCCGCATCGATACCAACGATGACTTGGCGGCTAACGTCCATCACGGATTATCCGGCAAACACGTCGAACATTGCGAGGAGCAAAACACGCGTCGAATTCATCTCTCATCCTCCTGGTCGGCACAACCAGCAAAGGTTGCAGGCGACCACATTTCGAATTCACGAGCAAGCCGGCCGGTGCGCAGTCCCGCCTTTGATATTCGATACTTTTCGGAGCGCCCGCGCGCTTCATCAAAAAGATAACACAAAGATATCATTGGTACAGTAAGTTTTTTCTCGCAATGAAATTTTTTTTCAGATAAAATAATAGCAACCTGTTCGATGAGCATCGAGAGCCGCCTCGACTATCGGCGACACTGGCGTCACGGTACGGGGACGGGTGTCAGAATAATTTATCTTCTAATATCAAGTATATAGAATAACATAGCCTGCCGGACGAGCGCCTTCGCAGTCGACACGAACCCCGGGGGAAAGACTATTTTTCCGGACGCCGATCACGCTTTGAATGTTATGTTATAAACGTCAGTTCACAAAACTCCTGTTGACAGACGAACAATTTGATAACATGATTTTTGACAGAATTACCATTTACCTATCATGCAGGCATTGCTGCTGAGGGATTTGCGGTCCGGGCGATTGAAGGAGACAAGCGCCTGTCCCGACACGTAGGAGGTACGGATGCACAATCTTTCCGGCTATCATCACGCCACAGGCAGCGACCGGCGAGGCAGGGTCCCGAATATTCGCGTGCTTCTCGGAGCATGCCGTCTTCGATGAAGCAGCCATAGGCTTTGCCAACTTCCTCCCGCCTTCGCCGTAAATCCGACCAGCCGCAAAGGTCGCCAGCAATGAATACTCAGCCCGCCCACGCAGCCTCCGCGCCAGGCAAAGGCAACTTGAAGATGGTCATCACCGCCGTTGCGGCTATCGTGGTCATCGGCGCCATCGCGCTCGATACCACGGTTGTGAAGATCGGCTCGGAAGACGACGTCAGGCAGCAGGCATTTTCTCCGGAAGCCTTTGGGGCGGAGCAGTTCCCGAAAATCCAGGCGGATGTCGAAAAGCGAGCGGTGGCTGCGATTGACCTGGCGACGGCGATCGCTGCCGACAAGAAGGCGGCCGGCGAGAAATACGGCGTTGCCACGAGCACAGGCCCGGTCATCCCGGTGACACTGACTGGCACCTTCGGTGAACGCAAATCCAATACCAACGAAATGAAGATCGACGGACTTCCCCCCGAGACGGTGGTCCGTGTCCAGACCGGCCCTGCGGTCAATGGCACGGACCTCCGCGATGCCACGGGCACAATTCACTTCGGCCAGTTCACCAATCAGATCCAGTATCAGGACGCCGGGTCGGCCATCAACAACGAGATGAAGAAGGCCGTATTCGCCGGCCTTGATCCGGACCAGCTCAATGGCAAGACGGCAACCGTCATCGGCGTCTTCAGACTCATCAACCCCAAAAACTGGCTCGTTACCCCGGTCAAGGTCGACGTCAAATGAGCCAGCCGATCCCCACATCAAAAGGCCTTGGCGAGGTGGTCCTGGCCGCCCGCAACATCGCCAAAACCTACGGTAGCGTGCATGCCCTCAAGGGTGTCAATTTCGATATCCGTCGCGGTCAGGTCACCACGCTGTTCGGCGAGAACGGCGCGGGCAAATCGACGCTGATGAAAATCCTTTCGGGCGTCGTCCAGCCTACGTCGGGCGAGATCATTCTCGATGGTGCGCCGATCAGCTTCAACTCTTCGACCCACGCGCGCGACTGCGGCATCTCGATCATTCACCAGGAACTCAGCCTGGCGCCCAATCTCAGCGTGCGCGACAACATCTTCATGGGCCGCGAGATCATCAAGAGCGGCGTGGTAGACTTCGCGGAAGAGGAACGCCAGACGCGCCTTTTGATGGAGGCATTGGAAGAGGAGATCGATCCGCTGACCAAGGTGGAGGATCTTCGTCTCGGCCAGCAGCAGATCGTCGAAATTGCCCGGGCGCTATCCGTCAATTCGCGTATCCTGATCATGGACGAGCCGACGTCGGCGCTGAGCGCCACGGAAGTGGAGGTGCTTTTCAGGGTTATCCACGACCTGACCAATCGCGGCGTGTCGATCGTCTATATCTCGCATCATCTCGAGGAGGCGCTGCAGATCACCAACCACGCCGTCGTGCTGCGCGACGGTACCATGACAGCCTATGCGCAACGCAAGGACATCGATCTCGAATGGATCGTGCGAAACATGGTGGGCGACAACTTCGATCTCGGCAGCCCGCCTGAAGGTTATACCTTCGGTAAGCCTGCACTTTCGATCGACAACCTCACCGTCCCGGGTCCCGCCGGATCAGCCTTGAATTCCGTCGACCGCTTGTCGCTGGACGTGCGCGCCGGGGAGGTCGTCTGCATCTACGGTCTGATGGGCGCCGGCCGCACCGAGCTTCTGGAATGTGTCGCCGGACGGTTGCGCGCCAGTGGCGGCACCGTCAGGCTTGAAGGCCAGGATGTCGGGCATCTGAGCATCGCCGGACGCATCGCAAGCGGCCTTGTGCTGGTGCCGGAGGATCGCCAGCGCGACGGCCTCGTCCAGACGATGACTGTCGGCTCCAATCTCTCGCTCGCCAGCATCGGCGCCTTTACCAAAGGACTGTTCACATCCGGCCGTCGCGAGCGCGAGCTTGTCGATGCCTCCATTCGCAAAGTCCACGTCAAGACCGATGGTGGTGAGGCGGCCATCGGTTCGCTGTCGGGTGGCAATCAACAAAAGGTGGTCATCGGCAAGATGCTGGCGACAGACCCGAAGGTCATTCTTCTCGACGAGCCGAGCCGCGGCATCGACATCGGTGCCAAGGCGGAAGTCTTCAAGCTTCTTGCAGAACGCGCCCGGCAGGGTCTAGCCGTCATCTATTCGACTTCCGAGGTCAACGAGTGCCTGAGCATCGCGCACCGCATCATCGTCATGCATCGCGGCCGCATCTCGGCTGAATTCGGTGCTGACGTCACCAAGGAAAAGATCATGGCCGCTTCCGGCGAAGCCGTGGTCGCGCACTAGCCCAGAATTATGGAGCACTGATCATGTCAGTCACGAACATCACAGAAAAGCAGTCAGTGTCGCATGGGCAAAAGCGCAACATCAACCTCGTGCGCCTGATCCTGGAAGGCCGCGCCTTCTTCGCTCTGATCGTCATCATTGCGGTCTTCTCGTTCCTGTCACCCTATTACTTCAGCCTGAGTAACTTCCTGACCATGGCCTCGCATGTCGCGATCTTCGGCATCCTGGCGATCGGCATGCTTCTGGTGATCCTGAATGGCGGCATCGATCTTTCAGTCGGCTCGACGCTCGGGCTCGCGGGCTGCATTGCCGGCTTTATGATGAAGGGTGTGACGCTGGACGCCTTCGGCGTTATTCTCTATCCGCCGGTGTGGGCCGTCGTGGTTATCACCTGCGCCCTCGGTGGCGTCGTCGGCGCGGTCAATGGCGTGCTGATTGCCTATCTGAAGGTACCCGCCTTCGTCGCCTCGCTCGGCGTGCTTTATGTCGCCCGCGGTGTCGCGCTGCTGATGACCAATGGCCTGACCTACAACGATCTCGACGGCAGCCCCGAACTCGGCAATACCGGCTTCGACTGGCTCGGCTTCAACCGCCTCGCGGGCATTCCGATCGGTGTCGTCGTGCTCGCCGTGCTTGCGATCATCTTCGGCATTGTCCTCAGCCGAACGGCGTTCGGCCGCTGGCTTTACGCCTCTGGCGGCAACGAACGCGCTGCCGATCTCTCGGGCGTGCCGGTCAAGCGTGTCAAGATCATCGTCTATGTACTTTCTGGCGTCTGCGCGGCAATTGCCGGTCTGGTCCTGTCGTCGCAGCTGACCTCCGCCGGCCCGACCGCCGGCACGACCTACGAATTGACGGCGATCGCAGCCGTCGTCATCGGCGGAGCGGCCCTGACCGGCGGACGCGGCACCGTTCGCGGCACGATGCTCGGCGCCTTCGTGATCGGCTTCCTGTCGGACGGGCTCGTGATCATCGGCGTCTCGGCCTACTGGCAGACCGTCTTTACCGGCGCGGTCATCGTTCTCGCCGTCCTCATGAACAGCATCCAATACGGACGCCGGACAAAATCGTCCTGACGTCAGCAGAACTTATCCGCGACGGCAACTGGATTTCCAGAGGGCCGATCGCGGAAAGCACCGCCGGTTTCCGGCAGCACCCGAACTCACAAATGGGAGAGAGACTATGTTTAAGAAAGGCATGCGCATTCTTCTGGCAGCCGCGGCTGTCGCCCCGATTCTCGTCAGCTCCGCCTGGGCGGCAGGCCAGATGACGATCATCGTCAATGATCCGTCCAACCCCTACTGGCTGACGGAAGGCAATGTCGCCAAGGCAACAGCCGAAAAGCTCGGCTACACGGCTACGGTCAGCGCGCATAGGGGTGACACCAACACGGAAAGCAACCTGATCGACACTGCCATCACCAACAAGTCGGTCGCCATCATCCTCGACCCCGCCAATGCCGACGGCTCGGTCGGAGCAGTGAAGAAGGCGGTTGCTGCAGGCATCCCGGTCATTCTCGTCAATGCGGAGATCAACCAGGAAGGCCTTGCCAAGGCACAGCTCGTTTCGAACAATGCCCAGGGTGCTGCGATCGGCGCGCAGCAATGGGTCGAAGCGGTCGGCGACAAGGGCAACTATGCCGAACTCCTTGGCGCGCCGTCCGACAACAACGCTGCCACCCGCTCGAACGGCTACGAAACCGTCCTGACCCAGTATCCCGACCTCAAGAAGGTCGCCCAGGAAGTCGCCAATTGGGACCGCACCCAGGGTCACAACAAGATGCAGTCCATATTGCAGGCCAATCCCGACATTATCGGTGTGATCTCCGGCAATGACGAAATGGCGCTCGGTGCCATTTCGGCCCTGAAGGAAGCTGGCAAGCTTGCCAATGTCAAGGTCGGTGGCTTCGACGGTTCGCCGGATGCGGTCGCCGCGATCAAGGCCGGCGAATTGCAATACACCGTCCTCCAGCCCGTCGCCGTCTTCTCCGAAGAGGCCGTCAAGCAGGCTGACAACTTCATCAAGACGGGCAGCACCGGCGCCAAGAGTGAAAAGCAGCTGTTCGATTGCCTGCTGATCACCAAGGACAATATCGACAAGTACACCGGACCGTTCGTTCTGGCCCAATAATCAGGACGGAGGGCGCCCATCCGGGCGCCCTCCTTCGACCCTTTCAACCACATCAAGCCGCTTTCGCCTTCTTTGCCTTGGCATGGCAATCACTATACGAAGCTGGGATATGGAATTCAGCGACAAGGGTGACCCGTGACACAGAAGACCAACCAGGGCGATGAGCTGTTGGACCAGCTGACCAGCGACAGCCGTCAGACGCGTCAGGTCGCGCGCCGGCGCATGATCGCGGAGGCTGTGATGAGCGAAGGTTCGATGCGCATCGAAGATCTGACGGATCGCTTCGGCATCAGCCTGATGACGGCGCATCGCGATGTGGATGAACTCGTGAGCCGCGGGATCTTCCGAAAAACACGCGGCATCGTTACGGCGGCAGCCACCAACCTTATTGAATCCAGCGATGTCTACCGTTCGAGCCGGCAGTCGGCGGAAAAGAAAGTGATCGCCGAAGCTGCCATGCAGTTCGTCGAACCGGGACAAGCCATCTTCTTCGACGACTCGACCACCGTCCTGCAGATGGCATCGCATCTCTCCTCGAAGGTGCCGATCACCGCGATCACCAATTCGCTGACCCTGATGAATGCGCTGACCGGCATGCACGACGTTACCCTGCTGGCGCTCGGCGGCCAGTACTACAACTGGTGCAATGCCTTTATGGGACGCATGACGATCACCGAGATCAAGGGCTTGCGGGCGGATATCGCATTCATTTCCATGTCGGCCATCAACGACGGCATCGTGCTGCATCAGTCACCCGAAACCGTCGATACCAAACGCGCCATGTTCGACTGTTCCGTCAAACGCATCCTGCTTGCCGACCACACCAAATTCGAGCGGCGCGCGCTTCACAGCTTCGCGTCGCTCGATGAATTCGATGTCGTCATCGTCGACGACAAGACCCTCCCCGTTCACATCGATCGGATGCGGTCCAGGGATATCAACGTCGTCGTTGCCAGGACCGGCCACGAGCGCATGTGACCGGACCGCCCGGTCACGACAGAAAGGTGAATGTGCATGCCGAGCCTTCTCGGGATCGATAGTGGACTGACCGTCACGAAGGCTGTCATTTTCGATATCGACGGCACGCCGATCGCAGTCGCTCGGCGGCGCGTCAGCCAGCTCATTCCGAGGCCGCGTTTCGTGGAACGGGACATGCGCGAGTTGTGGACCGCAACGGCTGAGGCGATCCGGGAAGCGGTCGCCCTCAGCGGCCGTCCGGCAAGCGATATCCAGGCCGTGGCGGCGACGGCGCATGGCGATGGCATTTATGTGCTGGATCAGACGCGTGCGCCGCTTGGCAACGGCATCGTGTCGCTGGATAGCCGGGCGGGCGATATCATCGATCGATGGACGAAGAATGAGGTCTCCGACGCGGCGATTGCTCTCACAGGTCAGGTGCCGCACGTCTCCGCCCCCTCGGCGCTGCTCGCCTGGATCCGGGACCATGAGCCGGAACGGTTTGCACGTATCGGCCATATCATGAGCTGCAAGGACTGGCTCCGATTTTGCCTCACCGGCACCGTTGGCACCGATCGCACCGAAGCAAGCACCTCATTCACCGATGTCGGGACCCAAGACTATAGCGTGGACGCCCTGCGCCTCTTCGGTCTGCAGGCGCTTGCCGATGCTCTGCCGCCAGCCTCGCGCTCGGACGAGATCGTTGGACGAATTACCGCCGATGCCGCGTGCTTGACCGGCCTCTTGGAAGGCACGCCTGTCGCGGCTGGATTGCACGATGTCACCGCCTCGGCGCTCGGCGCGGGTGGTTATGCCGATGGCGTCGTTGCCGTCATTGCCGGCACCTATTCGATCAACGAGACGCTGTCTTTTGAACCGCGTGTCGATCGACGCTGGTTCTGCCGTAATGGAATTGCGCCGGGCGTCTGGAACAGCATGTCGATTTCGCCTGCATCGAGCGCGAACTACGAATGGTTCATCGAAAAACTCTGCAGCCGCGAATGGACAGACTGCGAAGCCAAGGGCACGTCCATTCACGCTTTGCTGGCATCCGAGATCGACGCGGCTTTTGACCGGCCATCGCCCGTGCTTTTCCATCCCTATCTCTTCGGCTCGCCCTACGGCGCGTCGGCAAGCGCAAGCTTCTTCGGTCTCGGCGGCTGGCATGACCGCGGCGACATGCTGCGGGCCGTCATGGAAGGCATCGCATTCAACCACCGCATCCACGTCGACGCGCTGCGCGACGGTTTCGCCTTCAAGGAAGCACGGCTTGCCGGCGGCGTGTCACGCAACCCCGCAGTCGCGCAGATGTTTGCTGATGTGCTTGCGATGCCGGTGACCGTGACCGGCACCGATGAAGCCGCGGCCTGGGGCGCCGCCATCTGTGCCGGCGTAGCCGCAGGTCTTTACCCGGACCCACAGAGAGCTCCAAAAACGGACAAGCAGGGCAAGACCTGCGAGCCGGACGCCGCCCGCAGCGCCGAGTATGAGAAGCGCTACCGGCTTTTCCTCGAAATTGCAGAAACAATGATGCCGCTTTGGCCGAAGATCGCCGGCCTTGCGCAGGATAGTGCGGCAGCGGCCGCAGTTTAGGACGGCAGTACCATGACCCCCAATACGCTTGGACGCAGCCTGGATATTCGCGAACACGATGTCGACGTCGTGATCCTTGGAGCAGGCGTCAATGGCGCCGGTCTGTTTCGCGATCTCGCGGCTCAGGGCATCAACTGCATGATCGTCGACAAATCGGACTTCGGTTCCGGGACCAGCGCAGCGCCATCCCGCCTCATCCACGGCGGATTGAAATATCTGGAAACCGGTGAGTTCGGCCTGGTTGCCCAATCCACTCTGGAGCGCAATCTGCTTTTGAAAAATGCGCCGCATTGCGTCGAACCGCTTCCAACATTTATTCCGGTCTTCTCCTGGACTCGCGGCATCTGGGCCGCACTGCGGACATTGGCCGGCTCCAAGACGGCACCACGCAGCCGCGGTGCCGTGCTCATCAAGATCGGGCTTTCCCTTTACGATTTTTTCGGCTCACGCGATCGCGTCATGCCACGCCACCGGCTGATCCTGAAAAACAAGGCCATACGGGAAATGCCGCATGTGACGCCGGCGATTGTCGCCGGCGGCATCTACTACGACGCAAAAATCAGCCGGCCGGAACGTCTCGTCTACGAACTCGTCAAGGATGGGCTGGAAGCCAACCCGCAATGTGTCGCAGCAAATTTCGTGACGCTGACTGCTTCCTCGGAAGGCCGTCTGAGCTTTCAACGGGAGGATGGTACTGAATTCATGGTGCGGCCGAAGCTCGTCGTGAACGCGGCAGGCCCGTGGATCGATCATGTCAACGAGGCGCTCGGCGCGCCTTCGCGGCTGATCGGCGGCACCAAGGGCTCGCATATCCTGATAGATCATCCCGAATTGGTGCGCAGTCTCAACGGTCATATGATCTATTTCGAAGCCGATGACGGCCGTATCTGCCTGGTCTACGGCTATCTCGGGCTCGCGCTCGTCGGCTCGACGGATATCCCGAGCCGAGATCCCGACGCCGTACGCTGCGAAGAACCCGAGATCGATTACTTCCTGCAGAGCCTCAGATCGCTGCTGCCGACGCTGCGCTTCGATCGCGACCAGATCGTCTACACCTATAGCGGCATCCGGCCGCTTCCCGCCTCCGACGGAACAGCGCCCGGCCTGATCAGCCGAGACCATTCGGCACCGGTCATCGAAGCGGATGGCAAGCGGCCTTTTGCCATCATGTCGCTGGTCGGCGGCAAGTGGACGACATTTCGCGGTTTTGCCGAGGAGGTTGCCGACAGTGTCCTGACCCGGCTCGGGCGTTCGCGCAAGCAATCGACCCGCTATCTTGCGATCGGCGGCGGAAAGGCTTTCCCGGCCGATGCGCAGGCGAGACGGGGCTTTATCGACAGGATCGCCACAGCTGCAAGCATCCCGGCCGCGCGCGCGGAACAACTTCTGAACCGCTATGGAACGACGGCCGAGGCGGTAGCGATGTTCCCTTCCGATCATCCTGACGACCGGCGGTTATCGGGAGCTACACACTACAGTTTTCGCGAGATCGACTGGATCGCGCGCAACGAGCTTGTGGTCCATCTCTCCGATATCGTGTTGCGGCGCACGACGATCGCGATCGAAGGTCATGTGACCTATGCAGGTTTGACGGACATTGCCGGCATCGCCGCGAAAGCGCTCGGTTGGGACGCTGCGCGTGTCGCGCATGAGATCGATGACGTTGTTTCCCTGCTCAAGGAATTTCACGGACAGACGCTGGCAGCAGGCACGCCGGATATCGAGCCGGAAAAAAGTGCTCGTCCCGTCAGCAGATGAGATCCAGGAAAAGAGCAGAACGCGCGCCGACCGCAGAGCATTTCGCGAAGGCGGAAGCGAGAATGATCTTATGAATTGACGCCTCCGGAGGCTTCAATCGACCCAGTCCCTGTAGCCGGTGTCAAGCGCACGTCGGGCAAGAGACAGAATCGGTTCGTATTCGGCATCTGTGAGCATCGCGACATCAACGAGACCGAGAGTATCGCGCGCACCGGAAAGCGATGGCTCGGCGATTGCAGCGACCAGCGCTTCGCGTAGCAGTGCCACATCCGCATCTGAACCCTTTGCTCCTGTAATGAAGGGTAAGCCGGGCGTTGCGGGTGTCTCGGCAAGAACGCGGATGCCTGCGACGCGAGCAGGCGTAAAACGCAGGAGATTGGCAAAGGTGATGCAGTCGATTGCAGCGCATTCCGCCTGCCCACTCGACACAGCATCGATACTGCCGCCATGGCTGCCGGTCTCGACCGTGCCACCGAAGAAGCGGCCATTGCAGGCAAGAGGGGCGACGGCGGCGCGAAGCAGATTTGCCCCGGAATTGCTGTCGGGACTATTGATCGCGGCCGTCGCACCGAGCAGGTCCTGCACTGAAACGAAGGTGGAAGCTCGGCGCACGACAATGAAGCTGCGCATCAAAGGTCCGTCGCAGCCGGGATGGGAATAAACCGGTGTCGCCACGAGACGCACCTTGCCGCGCAATCGCTTCACATAGGGATAACCACAGGTCTGGGAAAAGAGCAGGTCCTCATGCAGCCAGGCCTCGTCGTAGGGGATCGTCGCATCGAGGTTTTCCGGCGGATCCGAAAGCCCGGCCTGCCCAAGATAGTACCGCAGGAACGACCAGAGTTCAGCTTTTGCATCCGCAAGCGGCTGCGGCGTAGCGTACATTGCAAGACTGGCGAGGCGCATGCTTTTCACCCGCCGTGGTGCTCGTCGAGCAGGCGGGAAGCAAGGATGGCCACATCTTCGCCGAGCGAACGATCCTCCGTCATGACCGGTGCGATGCCTCGAACGAAGGCATGGGCCCCTGCCGTTCCCACGCCGCAAAGGTGTCCGGGGCGCTGGTCGACCGCCTGAGCGGCTGCGAGCATTTCGCAGGCGATGAGCACGCGCCACAGTTCCAGCATCTCGCCGAGTTTGCGCACGGCAAGGGAGGATTGTGTTGCATGATCCTCGACGCCTTCCGATACCGCAAGAAAGTCGAGCATGACAGGATTGGCCTTGTGCCTGATATCGGCCATCAACGCCGCGACCGTCTTCTGCATCGGCACGAACCCGGCCGATGGACCGCCAATCGGCGACAGATAGCGCGGCAGGCCATTGCGACCCGGGCCTGTCAGCTGAATGAAGCGCGCAGCCGATGCCGCAGCCGCCTGAGCGATCGCAAGGCCCAGTGTCTCGAAGGCAAGCGAAAGTGCCGGCGTCTGGAAATTGCCTGATGACAGCACCTGTTGCTCTTCGAAGAGAACGACGGGATTATCGGCCGCGGCATTGAGCTCGATCTCGACAGCTTCGACCGCCCTCAAGAGCGCATCGACAAGTGCGCCGTGGATGGGTGCAACGCAACGCAGGCTCAGCGGATCCTGGATGGCGGCGTTCGCCTCGAAAAGCGTCGAGCCCTCAAGCATCTGCAGCAACCGGTTGGCCTCTTCTGCCTGGCCCGCTGCCGGCCGGGCGCGTTGGATCGCAGGTGACAGGATGAGCGGATTGCCAGCAAGGCCCTCAAAACTCAAGGCAGCCGCCCGGCGCTGGGCATCGAGTAGTTCTTTGGCATCGTACAGGATGAGCGCGCCACGGCCAGCAGACACGGCTGAAGCATTGAGAAGCGATATCCCGTCCTTCGGTTGCAGGCTCGCTGGGGCAAGGCCCGCAAGCTCAAGCGCTTCAACCGCCGGGTAGACGATGCCGCGATACTCAGCTTTCCCTTCGCCGATCAGGGCGCGGGCCATGGCGGAGAGCAACACGAGATCACCCGCACCGATCGAACCAATCGAGGGCATGACCGGATGAACACCGGCGTTCAGCATGGCAAGCAGCGCCTCGAACACGGGCAGTGAAATACCGGATCCTCCGACTGCCAGCATCGAGAGCCTGGCGGCGATGACAGCACGGGTCGCATCGCGCGGCAGAGCTTCACCGACCGCCATGCCGC
This sequence comes from Sinorhizobium sp. B11, assembly GCA_039725955.1. Classification (NCBI taxonomy): domain Bacteria; kingdom Pseudomonadati; phylum Pseudomonadota; class Alphaproteobacteria; order Hyphomicrobiales; family Rhizobiaceae; genus Sinorhizobium; species Sinorhizobium sp. B11. The sequence goes on along the minus strand of CP091033.1, from coordinate 268,663 downwards.
GGCCGCGGATCAGCTGCAGTTGAAAGGCCTCGAAATCGCCGGTCACTGCTGTCTTCAGATTGGCACCGAGCCCGGTGTTCATGCCGTAGATCTGCTGGCCGGAAGCTGCAGCGCCTTCCAGGATGCGCCGCGCCGCAATCAGCCGCTCACGGACCGCGCCGGAAACCTCGACGGTGGCATCACAGCGGGCGATCGCCTCTATGTCGGCAATTGTGATGCCAGAGCCGGCCAGCAGGATCCCGGTCATGCGAAACGCAGCCTCTGACCGATACCGGCCGAGCGCGCCTTGGAAAGCAGCGCGTGGCCAAGAGCAATGTCGCTGAGCGACAGGCCGCGATGCCACAGCAGGATAGTCTCGTCCTCACTCTCGCGGCCCGGCTTCAGGCCGGCGACGACCTGCCCCAGTTCGGCATGCAACGTCTGCTCGGAAAGCCGGCCGGTCTCGACATGGGCGCGCAGCGAGCCGAATTTGCCGGTCTTGCACTGGCCCCAGTCGTCGACGACGAGCTTGGCCATGATGTCGGTCAGCGACAGTTCCACGGCGCTCATCGTGCCATAGGGCACGACGAAGGCACCCTTCTTGATCCACTCCGTCTTCAGGAGGGGCTCGGGCTGCGATAGGCGTGATGCCTCGACGACGATATCTGCCCCCTCGACGCAGTCGCGCCAATTGTCGACCACGGTGATCTTCTTGCCGAGATCGGCCTCCAGCTTGGCGCCGAAGGCATCGCGGCTTTCGGGCCGACGCGAATGTACGCGGATCTCGTCGAAATCAAAGAGATGATCGAGCAGGCGGACATTCCAGTAAGCCGTGCCGCGCGCGCCGATATGGCCGAGGACCTTCGAACCCTTCCGGGCGAGATGCCGGGCGCCGAGCGCGGTGACGGCGCCGGTGCGCATGTCGGTGATGACAGTTGCATCAAGGATCGCCTTGGGCACGCCGGTGCGCGGATCGAAGAGGTTGAGCACGCCGAATTCGGAGGGATAACCGAGCTTGTAGTTGTCGACATAGTCACCGACCACCTTCACTCCGGCAAGGCCGAGCGGCGCCACATAGCCACGCAAGACGTTGAAATGGCCGTGAAAGCTTGCATCCGGCTCGAGATGGACACGCGGCTCGATCACCGTCTGGCCCCTGCCCTGAGCGGCGAGCGAAGTCTCGATCGCCGCCAGGATTTCATCATTGGTCAGGTCGAGCGCCTCGATGTCGAAGGCATTCAGATAGTCGATATAGATCGGATCCATTGTCATCTCGTTTATCGTTTGATCAGCGCGTCGAGGCCGAGGTTCTGGCGAAGCGTGCGGCCCTCGTAGTCTTCGCGGAAAAGGCCGCGGCGACGCAGTTCCGGCACGACATGGGCTACGAATTCCTCAAGCCCCGAGGGGAAGAGCGGGGCCATGACATTGAAGCCGTCGGCGGCGCCTTCGCTGAAGCGTTCTTCCATCGCATCGGCGATCTGCGCCGGTGTTCCTACAACCTGCCAATGGCCGCGCGCGCCGGCGAAATGGCGGGCAAGTTCGCGGATCGACAGGTTTTCGCGCCTTCCGAGATCAATGATCAGCTGCTGGCGGCTCTGGATGAGGTTGGTCTGCGGCATGTCTGGCAGCGGACCATCGAGCGGATAGGCTGACAGATCCTGGATGCTGAGGTAGCTTGCAAGAAGGGCGACACCAACGGCGTCGGGGATGAGTTCCTGCAGGGCCTGGTATTTCGCCTTGGCCTCGTCTTCGGTTGTGCCGACGATCGGCGATATGCCGGGCATGATCTTGATATCGTCGGGCTTGCGCCCGTATTTGGCGAGCCGCGACTTCACATCGGCATAATAGGTCTGTGCTTCGGCAAGCGTCTGCGAGGCGGCAAACACGACATCTGCGGTTCGGGCCGCAAGTTCCTTGCCGACATCGGATGCGCCCGCCTGCACCATGATCGGCCGGCCCTGGGCCGAGCTTGGGCTTTCGAGCAGGCCTTCGACGGTGAAATGTTTGCCGCGGCGATGCACGGGATGAAGCCTCGTACGATCGGCAAACCGAGCCCCACCCTCAGGAAAATAGGCTCCGTCATCGACGCCATCCCAAAGCGCGAGTGCTGCATCGGCAAATTCCTCGGCCCGCTCGTAGCGCTCGGAATGCGGGCGAAGGCCACTGCTCGCAAAATTCTCCGCCTCGAGTTCGCTTGCCGAGGTAACGAGGTTCCAGCCTGCCCTGCCGCCGCTTAGCTGATCGAGCGAGGCGAAGGTGCGGGCAAGGCCGTAGGGCTCGTTATAGGTTGTCGACGCCGTTGCTACGAGGCCGATATGACTGGTGTTCACGGCAAGAGCTGCAAGCAGGCTCAGCGGCTCGAATGCCGTCGAACGCGCTGCCTGGCTTGCCATTTCCGGATTGCGCTCTCGGATGGCGGCGGCATCCTCGACAAAGAGCATGTCGAATTTGCCCCGCTCGGCGATGCGGGCCAGCTCGATGAAATGATCGATATCGACACCGGCTTGAGCATGGGCTTGCGGATGTCGCCATGCCGCGATGTGATGCCCGCCCGCCATCAGGAAGGCGCCAAGTCTCATCTTGCGATCGCTGCTCATTGTGCTTGCTCCAATGCTGCCGCCGGATGAGCCGGACGGGCAAGACCAAGACGATCGCGCAAGGTTTTACCCGCATTCGCCTCGATCAATCCGAGGTGGCGCAACTCCGGAACCACCTTCGTCAGGAACAGATCCCCGATCGCAACGGTCGGGGGCAGTATCGTGAAACCGTCGATCTGCCCAAGGGCGAGCCATTCCCGTAGGGATTCGGCGATCTCCACCGGCGTCCCCACCAGACGTGACGCGGAAAGCGGTTGGCTCATCCGGTCGGCCTCACCAAACCGGAGCGCATCGCTTGCCGCCTGCGCCGCTTCGGAAGTTTCGGCAACGAATGGCACGACATTGGCCAGTATCCGCACGTCCTGCCGGCGACGGCCCGCCTTTTCAAGCAGGCGCACGAAGTCGACCACCGTCTCGTTTGTACTTTCCGGCGTCCGATCTTGAAGCAGGACGACTTCGGCACTTTGCGCGGCCAATGCTTTGTTATCTCCACGCAGAAGCTGGGCGATGATCGGTTTGCCCTGCGGTGAGCGATTGACATTCAGCGGACCGCGCACCGCAAAATGCTCGCCTCTGTGGTTGAGCACATGCATCTTGGCTGGCTCGAAAAACCGACCCTCAGCCTTGTCGTAGATGAAGGCATCGTCATCCCAGCTGTCCCAAAGCGCGCTCACAAGGCCGAGATATTCCTGGTCGCGTTCGAATTCGCCGGAAACGGGAAGGGCTACCCAGCCTGTCCGTCCGCTGCTGATCTGGTCCAGCGAGGCGAAGCGCCGGGCGAGATTATAGGGCTCATGCTGACTGGTTGCGGCAGCTGCCAGGAAGCCGATCCGGCGCGCCCGGGTGGCAAGGGCTGCGACCAGTGTCGTCGGCTCGAAGGGCGTGGCGACCGACGAGAGTTCCTCGATCGGCCTGGTACCGAGCCGGTCCGGAAGCAGGACGAAATCGAAACCGGCCTCCTCCGCTTTGACCGCCTGGGAAAGCAGCGCATCAAAACCGAGATGCTCGAGCGTTCCGGCATCGCGCCAGGCTGCGGGATGATGGCCGAAAGGTGTGAGGGAAAAACCGAGATGCATCAGAAACTCCTGCACTCAGATCGAGAAGATCGCGTCGCGCGTCAGTTGCCCGGTAACGATGCCACCGCCATCGACCACCGACAGCACGTCACTGTTGGCGGCGACCATCAGCGACAGCGCATCGCGCAGATTGGCACTCGCGGCAACACTGGCCGCGGGTGAAGAGGGAACACCAGGCCGCATCGCGTCGGCAACAGAAAACAGGCTGAGCCGCTTGATGGCGCGATCGATACCCACGAAATTCGCAACAAAATCGTCGGCAGGATGGGAAAGGATCGCATCCGGCGCATCATATTGCACGATCTTGCCGGCACGCATGATGGCGATCCGGTCGCCGAGGCGAATTGCCTCATCGAGATCGTGAGTGACCAGCACCACCGTCTTGCGCACGCGTTTCAAAATTTGCCTGAATTCGTCCTGCAGGCGTGTTCTGGCGATCGGGTCGATGGCGCCGAAGGGCTCGTCCATCAAGAGGACCGAGGGATCGGCGGCAAGGGCGCGCGCTACGCCGATGCGCTGGCGCTGGCCACCGGAAAGCTGGCGCGGATAGCGCTTCAGCATTTCCTTCGGATCGAGACCGACGAGATCGAGAAGTTCATCCGTCCGCCTGGCGATCCGCGGCCGGTCCCAGCCGAGCAGGTTCGGTACCGCAGCGATATTTTCGGCGATCGTCATGTGCGGAAAGAGGCCGACATTCTGGATGACGTAACCGATATGGCGGCGAAGCTTGACCGGATCGGCTTTTGTCACGTCTTCGCCATTGACGAAGATGCGCCCTTCCGTTGGCTCGATCAGCCGGTTGATCATGCGCATCGTCGTTGTCTTGCCGCAGCCCGACGGGCCGATCAGCGCGACCGTCGAGCCCTCGGGCACATCGAGCGTCAGGTGATCCACCGAAGGTGCTGCACTTTCACCGTAACGCTTTGTGACATTTTCCATGCGGATCATGCGGCGGTTCTTTCTGCAAACAGGTGCTTCTCGGCGCGGCCGAGGATGAATTCGGTGGCGAGTGCCAGGATCGCGATCGGCACGGCGCCGACGATGAGCCGCGACATGTCCATCATACCGATGCCGGTGGCGATAAAATCGCCGAGCCCGCCGCCGCCGATGAAAGGGGCGAGTGTCGCTCCGGCCAGCACCTGGACAGCTGCGGTGCGCGCGCCGGCAAACATCGCAGGGGCTGCGAGTGGAATGCGGATCTTGCGCAGGACCTGACCTCTGTTCATGCCCATGCCGATCGCCGCCTCCACGGCATCGGCATCGACATCGCGCAACCCGACATAGGCATTGAGCAGGATCGGCGGCAGGGCAAGCACGGTCAGCGCCACGATCGATGGCAGGATGCCGATACCGAGAAGCGGCAGCATGATCGCCAGGATCGCAAGACTCGGGATGGTTCTGAGGCCGTTGACGATGTTGATGACGCCAAAGGCAAAGCGACCGTAATTGACGATGAGGATCGAAAGCGGCAGCCCAATGGCAAGCGCAAGCGCAAGCGACACGCCGGACATCAGGAGATGCTGGCCGAGCGCGCGGAAGAATTCGTCCTGATGATCGACGATCCAGAAAAAGGCGGTGCTCAACATTGACACGCCCTCACTGCCAGCGCACCAGGGCCCGCTCGGCCCGGGTGAGAATGAAATCGAAGATGATGGCCAGCAGTGCCGTCAGAATGCCGCCGACGAGGATCTTTTCCGCGTATTCCTGATCGATGCCTATGAGGATGATGGTGCCAAGACCTCCGCCATCGATGAAGGCAGCGACCGTCGCGATGCCGATGACAGTGACGAGCGCGATCCGGGCCCCGGAAACGATAAGCGGCAGGGCAAGCGGCAGTTCGATGCGAAAGAGGCGCTGCCAAGGCCCATAACCCATCCCGTCGGCGGCATCGAGTATGTCAGCCGGGACGCCGCGGATGCCGGTGACGACATTGCGCAAGAGGATCAGCAGGCAATAGGAGGAAAGCCCGATCAGCGCTGGTTCCATGCCGAGACCGACGAAAGGGATCAAAAGCGCAAAGAGCGCCAGGCTCGGAATGACGAAGATGATATTCGTCACCGTCAGCGCAAAGGCATAGAGTCTCGGCCGGCGGGCGCAGACGATGCCGAGTACGAGCGCGATCGCAAGGCCGATCAGCACGGATGAAATCGACAGCACCAGGTGCTGCCAGACGGCAAGCGCGATTTCCGGAATATGTTTGGGTGCCCAGTTCAACGGCGAGAAATCCTGTCCGCACGGTCACGACAAAGCGGCGAAGCTGCAAGCTTCGCCGCATTTTTTCTTCAGGGAAAGCGAAACTTTGGAGCCGCTCTCGATCAGATGCCCTTGGCCTTCAGGAATTCAGCGGCGACATCGGCCGGCTCTTCCTTGTCGCGATCGACCTTGGCGTTGAGTTCGCGCATGGTCTCATTGTTGAGGAGCGGGCTGACCTTGTTCAGAACCTCGGCGATCTTCGGGTTCTTGGCGAGAGCATCCTGTCGCACGACCGGGACGAGGTAATAGGGCGGGAAGAGATGCTTGTCGTCATCAAGCACCACCAGCTTGTTGTCGGAAATCTGCCAATCCGTCGCAAAGCCGTAGGAGACGTCGAGATCCTTGCTCGTCAGCGCGCTGTAGCGGATGCCGAGCTTGGCAAAGATCTTGAATTCCTTGAACTCGATGCCGTAGGTCTGCTTCAGCCCCGGCAAGCCGTCCTTGCGCTCGCCAAAGCCGCCCTCTGCACCAAAGGTCAAGCTCTTGGAGGCTGGACCGAGGTCGGTCAGCGTCTTCAGCTTGTACTTCTCGGCTGTTTCCGGAAGCGTGATGATCGCATAGCCGTTGTTGACCTGCGTCGGCTGAAGGAGCGTGAGCTTGAGGTTCTTTTCGTAGTAATCCTTGACGTCCGAATAGATCTTGTCGGCGGAGCCCGACAGGTCACCCTTGACGACGGCGGCAAGCGCCGTGCCGGTATATTCCGGGTAGAGATCGATGTCACCGTTCGTCAATGCCGTGTGGGCGACAAGCGTGGCACCGAGGTTGAGGTGGCGCTCGACCTCGACGCCGGCCTTTTCAAGCGCCTGGGCGTAGATCTCGGCGACGACGAACTGTTCGGTGAAATTCTTGCTGCCGATCTTTACAGCATCGGCCTGTGCCGGTGCTCCGATGAAGGCTGCCAGGATCGCACCGGCGAAGAGGCCGGCGAAAGATTTCGAAAGCATTGCGTTCCCTCATTTGAAATTCGAGTTGTTCAGGAGAGGTGATAAAGGTTTCCGATAAGGCAAGCGCGGAATGGAATACCAATTTTCTAGCGATTTAGATGAAAATTGATCTCCCAGGAGGACCCTTGATCATCGAAGGGTCGGAGAAAGCAGAGCCGACTAAGATCGGCCATCATATGCTGTCAAAAACAAACCGTGGAAAAGCGCAGCGATGCCGTCTACAAGTCAATGGATTAAAATACGAAAGAGACAGAAGGTAGGCCATGAACGTCAAGACACCGAACGCGATTGATACCTATGTCGGCATGCGCATGCGCAGGCGCAGGCAGCTTCTCGGCATGAGCCAGGAACGGCTTGCCGAACAGATCGGCGTTACCTTCCAACAGGTGCAGAAATACGAGAAAGGCATCAATCGCATCGGCGCCAGCCGCCTGCAGAGGATCGCCGAAGTGCTGCGCACCTCGCCCGCTTTCTTTTTCGAGCAGGATGATTTGGAAGCGCCGAGCCTTGCCGGCCTCGATTTGTCTGCTCCTGTCGATCCGGTCACAGAATTTCTGCGGTCGAAGGAAGGTCTCGTCCTCAACAGGGCGTTCATGAAGATCGAGGACCGGCGTATCCGCGAGACGATCATCTCGCTGGTCAAAGCGATGGCGCAGTCCGAAAACAGCGACATTTCGCTGAACGCGCCGCGAATGGACGAGCCTGATACCCGCAGAGAGTGAAAGCAGACGATACCGTCCCATGTCCTTCCGGCTCGAGTCATTCGGTACATTACGACTGCTGGACGCGGCGGGAGAGCCTGTATTCTTCCCCGAAAAAGGCCTGTTGACGCTTTGTTACCTGCTCGACAGACCTGACAGAGAATGTCCGCGCGGCACACTCGCCCGCTTCCTGTGGGATAGCACCGACAATCCCGATATCATGGCGAATTTGCGCAAGATGATCTCGCGCGTCCAGGCGAGGCAGGCAGAAATCGGCGCGGAGCTGCTGATCTTTACCGCGACCGGTGTCCGGATCAGACGGGAGGTCTTCGTCGCAGATCGCTCGGAACTTGATTCCCAATCCTCGGCCGGCCCGCTCGATGTGCTGCGAAGGCTCGTATCCCTGTTGCAAACGGATTTCCTCGCCGAACTCGCACATCAAAGCGCCAGCATAAGAGAATGGGTATCGAGCGAGCGCAACCGGCATATGGCAATCCTCGTCGACACAGTGAAGCGAGCCTTGCCGGAAGCGCGCTCGAGAGCAGATATCGGCCTCATCAAGGAGGCTGCGCTCAGGATCTTCCGCGATGCGCCTGATGACGAAAACATCCGCCATATCCTCCTGCAAGCCTACGAGGCCGAGGGACATCTGGAAAACGCCAGGCAGCTATTTGAGAGCCGCAGCCACGATCTACAACATTCGCTCGACATCGGCCTTGATCTGCAGGCCCTGAAGGAAGTGCGCAAGATTTTCGACGCCAGCAGGCCGGCGGCGCTGGCGGCTGTGCCGTCGGTGGAGAGCGGCATCGTCCTGAAACCTGCGCCCCTGCCCCGGCTCGTCCTGTTGCCGCCGGTCGAGGCCGCTGAAACCGGGCTCGCGCCGATGCTTTCTGAAGCGCTGATCGAGGACGTGACCATCGGCCTTTGCGCCCTCAGCAACGTCTCGGTCGTCGCGCCCCATACCGCCGCACAAATCGCCCGCCATGCCGACCGGGCGGGCATGATCCTGCGCCATTCGATCTCCTATGTTCTCGACACCCGGTTGACAGCGGGCAGCGGCACGCCGTCGCTGTTCGTCCAGCTCGTCTATGCCGCCAACGACGAGGTCATCTGGGCCGAGCGCTTCAGCCTCGAGAAATACGACCTTATCGCTGACCGGCGGGAGATCGCACGGCGCATCGCCAAGGAGCTCTCCCGACAAATCCGCCGGAACGAGACCGTGCGCGGCGCTTTCGAAGATAACCCGGCCGCCTATCACAGCTATCTCCTGGGGTTCCGGGACATGAAGCGGTTTTCCCTGCCGGATGTCCGGCGCGCTCGGAAAGCGTTCCGCGACGCCGTCCAGCACAGCGCGCATTTCTCGCCGGCGCTCGCAGGCCTTGCGCATACCTTCCTGATGGAATGGCTGCTGACGGCACGCGGCGATGGCGAGTTGATCCGGCTTGCGGAAGATTATGCGAACAGGGCGATCGTCGCCGACCCGTCGCTCGCATCCGGCTTCCGCCAGCTCGGCGTCGCCAAGCTTTATCTGAACGATCTCGATGAAAGCGTGGTGGCGCTGAAAGTCGCCGAAGAGCTGAGCCCCCATTATGCCGACGGCATCGCGAGTTATGCCGATACGCTGGTGCATGCCTCGCGCCCTGCCGATGGGCTCGCCAAGATCGAGCGGGCGATCTCGCTTAATCCGCTAAGCCCCACAGATTATCTCTGGACTGAGGCCGGCGCGAATTTTGCTCTCTTCCGCTATAAGGAAGCGCTGGATGCGATCGGCAGAATGGATGATCGCACACCGGCCGACCGGCTCGCAGCAGCCTCCTGGGCAATGCTGGGCGACATGAAAAATGCGCGCCTCTACATGCGCAAGGCACGCGAGACCAATCCCGATTTCGACGTCGATAGGTGGCTGAGCCTCGTGCCCTTCAAGGAGGCGTGGCAGAAGGAACAGTATCGTGAGGCTTTGCTGAAGGCAGGCTTCTAGCTCCGCCGGTCCGACTCGACCGAGTTGCCGCTTCCCGATACGCCATCCAGAATGGTGTCACGCCGGTGTCACGCGCTTTCCTTGACCACATCCGCTAGAACTCCCTCCAACACGGCTGGGGAGTTTAGCGGCAATGGAAGACATCATCGAAATCGGGAGTGCCGAGAAGGATCAAAGGCTTCGGGATATCGCATCGCTTGCACGGCTCGTTTCCTACGCCCGGCAGAGCGCCCGGGAGCTCAATGCCGAGTTCTCCGTCTATTGCCTCGATCTCGCGCTTGGCGCGCTGCTTCAGGATCTCGCCGAGAGCGGCATAAACCTGCCAGTCGAAGCAACAATCGAAGATGCACCGGCGGGCCTAGTGCACTGAAGGCCGATAACTTCACCCTGCCTGCGTCAGTGGATTGGGCGCGGCGAAATGGCAGGCTGAGAACTGGTTCGGCGATACTTCGCGCAAGCCCGGACGCTCGACCTTGCAGATGTCCCTTGCGATAGGACAGCGCGTGTGGAAGCTGCATCCCGACGGGACGCGGGACGGGCTCGGCACGTCGCCCTGCAGCACGATACGGTTTGCCTTGCGATCCGGATCGGGCTCGGGCGCGGCCGACAGCAGTGCCTGCGTATAGGGATGCTGCGGCATGGAATAGATCGACTTCTTCGGTCCGATCTCCACGATCCTGCCGAGATACATGACCGCCACGCGATCGGCGATGTGGCGTACGACCGCCAGGTCATGGGCGATGAACAGATAAGAGAGCTTTCGTTCGACCTGCAAATCCTGCAGCAGATTGACGATCTGCGCCTGCACGGAGACATCGAGGGCCGAGACCGGCTCGTCGGCGACGATGAATTTCGGATTGACCGATATGGCACGGGCAATGCCGATGCGCTGGCGCTGGCCGCCGGAGAACTGGCGCGGATAACGGTCCATGAAGCTCGGCGACAGGCCGACCTGCGTCAGTAGCTCCGCCACACGATCACGCCGTTCCCTCGAGGATTTCGCCATGCCGAAGACTTGGAGCGGCTCGGAGATGATCTGAGCGATCGAACGACGCGGGCTGAGCGAGCCGTAGGGATCCTGGAAGACCATCTGCATCCTTGCGCGCATCATGCGCATCTCGGCCGCACCCAGCGATGTGATATCGCGCCCCTCGAACAGCACTTCACCATCGCTCGGCTGGATCAGCCGCAACAGAAGGCGGCCAAGTGTGGACTTGCCGCAGCCGGATTCACCGACCAGCGCCAGCGTCTCGCCCGGCTTGACGGAGAAGGAGGCTCCGTCGACGGCGCGTACGCCGCCCGAGGTAGAACTCGTAAAAGACAGGCCACCAGCATCGGAAAAGGTCTTGCCGAGGTTGCGGACGATCAACAGGTCGTCGGCGCTGTTCATCTCTGTCATGCTGTTGCTCCGGCGGTGACCCAGCAGGCCGCCTTATGGCTTTCTGATATGGTGAACATGGGCGGCATTTCGGCCGCGCATCTGTCGGTCCGGTTCCCACAGCGGGCGTAGAAGGGACAGCCCTGCTTGACGGTGCCGGCAAGCGGCACGGAACCGGGAATCTGATAGAGGCGCGAGCGCTCGTCGTCGAGGCGCGGAATGGACTGAAGCAGGCCGCGCGTATAGGGATGGCTCGGGTTCCTGAAGATCGAGCGGACATCCGCGTCCTCGACCACTCGGCCGGCATACATGACGATGACGCGATCGCAGACTTCGGCGATGACGCCGAGATCGTGCGAAATCAAGAGCACGGCGGTGTTCAGCGTCTTGCGCACCTTCGCCATCAGGTCGAGCACCTGGGCCTGGATGGTAACGTCGAGTGCCGTTGTCGGTTCGTCGGCGATCAAGAGTTTCGGATTGCAGGCAACGGCCATGGCAATCATCACGCGCTGGCGCATGCCGCCGGAGAACTGGTGCGGATAGGCATCGAGGCGGCCTTCCGGATTGGGGATGCCGACGAGTTTCAGAAGCTCGATGATGCGCGCGCGGCGCTGTTCGCGGCTCATCCTCTCATGCAGCTTGATCGCCTCGCCGATCTGATCGCCGATCGTCATGACCGGGTTCAGAGAACTCATCGGCTCCTGAAAGATCATCGCGATATCGCGACCGCGGATCTCCGGCAATTTCGTCTTCGGCAGATCGAGAAGGTTGACGCCCTCAAGCTCGATACGACCCTGTGCAATGCGGCCGGGCGGGTTCGGGATCAGCCCCATGATCGATAGCGAGGTGATCGACTTGCCCGATCCGGATTCACCAACGATGCCGACCGAACCCCCGGCCTCGACCTCGAAGGAGACGCCATTCACGACACGGATCGGGGAATCCTTCGGGCCGAATTCGACGGCGAGACTATCGACCTTGAGCAACGGAGACTGCGTTTTTAATGTCATTGGCTCGTCTCCGGATCCAGCATGTCGCGCACCGCATCGCCGATCAGGTTGAAGGACAGCACGACGCAGGTGATGGCAAAACCGGCGGCAATGATCGGCCAGGGCGAGCCGAAGAGATTGTTGAGACCATCGCGGATGATATTGCCCCAGCTTGGATTGGGGGCGCGGGTACCGATGCCGAGGAAACTGAGCGAGGCCTCAAGGCGGATGGCAGACGCGACCCAAAGTGTCATCAGCACGACGATGGGGGCTGCGATATTCGGGATGATATGGCGGAAGATGATAACGGGCGTGCGCACGCCGACGGCGATTGCCGCTTCCACATACGGCTCCTGCTTGACCGACAGGGTCGAGGCACGAGCGACACGGGCAAAGCCGGGAATGAACGCGACCGTGATGACGGCGATGATGTTCCAGAAGGCGCCACCGAGCACGGCTGCGATGATGATGGCGAGCAGCAGTTCCGGGAAGGCGAGCAGCAAATCGATAAACCGGCTGATGATACGATCGATCAGGCCCCCGAAATAACCGGCTGTTACGCCAAGTGCGGTACCGAGCAGCGCAGCGAGCGCCGGCGAGATCAGGCCGAAGAGCAGCGAATTGCGTGAACCGTGGATCATGCGCGAGAGAACGTCGCGCCCAAACTGGTCGGTGCCGAGCCAGTGTGCGGCCGAGGGCGCCTTGTTGATCGAGAGGATGCTCTGGGCGAGCGGATCATAGGGCGCAAGCACCGGTGCGAAGACTGCTATCACGAAGAAGACGAGTGCAATCGCCAGCGCGAAAAGGGTCGAGGGCCGGTGCAACAGCGTTTTCGAGAAGAGCGACAGCAAGCCGGGCGCTGGTGCCAGCAGAGGCTGCTCGGAGGTCTGTAGAGCAGACGCAGGTGTTTGAGTGATGATGCTCATTATTTCACCCGGATGCGAGGATCGATGACGATGTAGAGGAGATCCATCACCAGATTGATCAAAAGGACGAGAAGCGCGAAGACAACGACGCCGCCCTGGATGACGCCATAGTCACGCTCGTTGATCGCCTGGATGAGCATGCGCCCGAGGCCGGGCCTATTGAAGACCAGCTCTACGGCGACCGAACCGGACAGCGTGGCAAGCAGGCTGAGGCCCATGCCGGTCGAGAGCGGCAGAAGCGCATTGCGCAGACCGTGACGATAGATGACGCGAGGTTCGCGGGCACCCTTGGCGCGGGCGGTGCGGACATAGTCTTTGCCGAGCGTTTCCAGAAGCGCGGTCCGCGACAGCCGGCCGATGAAGGCCGCCTTGACAAGTGCGAGCGTCAGGGCCGGCAGCACGATATGGTACATGCGATCCATGAACCCATCGCCGCCCCCATTGATCGGGAACCAACCGAGGTTCAATGCAAAGCCGATCAAGAGAAGCGCGCCGAGATAGAAATCCGGAATGGCATAACCGAGAAGGGAAAAGACGCGCATGCCGGAATCCGGCAACCTGTCACGATGGGTTGCCGCCACTACGCCGAAGGGCACGCCGGCACCGACGCCAATGATCATCGCCACAACGGTGAGTTCGATCGTATAGGGCAGATTGGCGGCGATCAGGTTCAGCACCGGTTCGCCATTCATGTAGGACTGGCCGAAATCGAGGCTGAGCACGCCGCGAAGGAAGTTGATGTACTGCTGCCAGAGCGGCACATCGAGCCCCATCTGGTGGCGGAAGGCTGCAAGCTGCTCCGGGAGAGCCATGTCTCCCAGAGCCGCAATCGCCGGATCGCCCGGCAGGATCCGCATCGCGATGAACACGAGCGTGAGCACCAGCCAGATTGTCGGAATGGCATCCGCCAGCCGGAGGAGAAAATATCTAGCCATGGTCATTCACCCGCATTCATCGCGACCTGGAAATCAGGCCTTCTTGGTTGCGTGGTGGAAGCGCCAGCGCGCATAGCCACTCTGCACCTTGTAGCCGAGGTCGAGACGGGCATTACGGGCAACCGTGAAGGACAGCGTCGACATGCCGATCAGCGGTAGGTCACGCAGGACCTGAAGCTCGATCTGCTGGCAGTAATCGACATAGGACTTGTAGTCGGTCGCCTGCAGGGCCTTGGCGAGAAGGTCGTCGATGCCCGGAATGACCACGCCGTAGTGGCTGTAGTTGATGCCGCCGGATCCATCCGGCTTGACTTCCGCCTTGGTCGAAAGCTGCTGAGTATAAAGCTGCGTCGGGATAGGCGGATAGCTCGAGGAATGCAGGGCCAGCGTGTTCTTGTCGTGCTGATTATCAGCATGATAGGCGGTGTGGTCGCCGATATGCAGGTTCATGCGCATGCCAACGGCACGCAGCTGTTCCTGTACGATCAGCATGATCGACGCATAGTCTTCGCGCTGGCTGACATTGCTTTCGAAGTCGAAACCATCGGGGAAGCCGGCTTCGGCGAGCAGAGCCTTGGCCTTGTCAGGATCATAATTGTACTGAAGCTCCGGCGGCAGCTCTTCGGTCTTGAAGCCGCCCGGGAAGGATTCCGGCTGAAGGTCGGCGGTAAAGCCTCCCATCGGCTTCATGGCCTCGGCAACCGCATGGCGATCGACAGCATACATGATTGCCTGACGCACCTTGATATTGTCGAAAGGCTTGCGCTTCAGGTTGATATGCAGCGTGTTGAACGAACCCGGCGACGTCATGTCGAACTGCAGCGTCGAGTCACGCTGCAGCATGGAATCGACCCAGCCCGGTGCGCGCACGGCCTCGATCATATCGACATCGCCCGCCAGGAGTGCCAGCGTACGCGCCGTGGTGTCCGCGATGTAGACGGACTCGACCTTGGCGACCTTCGCTTTCTCCCCCCAATAGGTTTCATGACGCTTCAGCGCCGTGCCCCACTTGCTGTCGAAACGCGTAAGTTCGTAGGGACCGGTGCCGACTGCATCGGTCTTGAACTTCTCCGCACCCATCTGGTCGACGGCCTTCTTGGAAACGATCGCCGTATTGTTGAGGAAGATCGACGTACCCAGCAGGTTCACGTCGGAATTCTTCAGCGTAATCACGACCTCATAGGGTCCGGTGGCGACGACGTCGGCGATGTTGGACAGGATCGGCTTGTTCGTGCCGTCGGCCATGGCGCGCTTGAAGGAGAAGACGACGTCTTCGGACGTCATTTCACCAAAACCCTTGTGGAACTGCACGCCCTGACGGAGTTTGAAGGTCCAGGTCTTGGCATCCGACGAGGCCGACCATTCGGTGGCGAGTGTGGGCCGGTACTGATCCGGCGTCGTCGCGAACGTGCCGTCATCCGGGCGAACGAGCTGTTCGTACATCTGCTCGGTCGCCCAGTTATCGCCGCCCTGTGTTGTGTAGTTCGGATCGCTGGTGCGCGGGCCGTTGGCGGCAATGCCGATGCGAATAGTGTCGGGATCGTTCGCCGCACGGGCGAGAGCGGGTCCGAGCATGCTCATTGCAGCCGTGGCCGCGCTCAATTCCAGAAACTGGCGTCTTCTCAGGTTCATGTCATTTCCTCCCATGTGTCAGAGTATTCAGCTTCGCCGCTTGTCGAGCTCGGCGTCGTTGACGATCAGGCCGAGGCCCGGGCCGGACGGCACCTTGAACTTGCCGTCCTCCGGGATCGGCGGATTGGCGAAGCCGACATGCATGCGTGTCGATGGATCGGAGAATTCGGCGGGCTTGGTGTTGTGCATCAGCGTTGCCAGCACATGCAGGTTCGCCACATGGGCGATCGTCGGCTGGGTCTG
Source organism: Sinorhizobium sp. B11 (assembly GCA_039725955.1). Classification (NCBI taxonomy): domain Bacteria; kingdom Pseudomonadati; phylum Pseudomonadota; class Alphaproteobacteria; order Hyphomicrobiales; family Rhizobiaceae; genus Sinorhizobium; species Sinorhizobium sp. B11. The sequence goes on along the minus strand of CP091033.1, from coordinate 253,032 downwards.
GTGCGGAACGAGTTCGACGCCGTGGGCAAAGCAGATCGCGGCGCACTGCATGAGACCGGTAATGCCGCCCATCTTGACGATGTCAGGCTGAACCATGCGCACACCGGCATTGATCATGTCGACAACGGCCTGGGTCGTGTAGGACTGTTCGGCGGCGGAAACGGTGATGTCGAGACGCTGGGCGACCTCGCCCATGGCGCGCACGTTGTAGTGCTGAACCGGCTCCTCGAACCAGACATAACCAAGCTCTTCGAGCGCACGGCCGACGCGGATGGCGCCACCGACCGAATATTGGTTGTTGGCGTCGAACGCGAGCGGGAAATCATCCCCCACCAGCTTGCGCACGGCCTTCGCCTTGGCGATGTCACCAGGAATGTCATAGTCCTGACGGGTGCGGTCACCGTCCCAGCGGATCTTGATGGCGGCCGGCTTTTCGGACTTCCAACGCTGCTCGACCACACGAACGGTTTCATCGACGGTCCGCCCGGCATTATTGCCAACCGACGAATAGAAGGGCAGTTCGGTGCGCCAGGCGCCGCCAAGCAGCTTGTAGACGGGCTGGTTGAAGTGCTTGCCCTTGATGTCCCAGAGGGCAATATCAAGTGCGGCAAGCGCGCCGGTGACAGCGCCTTCAGGTCCAAGCTTCACATATCTGTGCAGCAGCCGATCGTAGAGGACCGCCTGATCGAGCGCATCCGCGCCGACGAGCGAGGCTGCGAAATCCCTGACGACGCCAAGCGAGTGCTCGCCGCCCATCATCGGCGAAGCTTCACCATGGCCGACGATGCCATCTTCCGTGGTTACGCGCACGAAAGCCGTGCGGCGGCCCGGCGGCTCGTTGGGCTCCCACTTCACCTGAAAAGCTTCAACGGACTTGATAATCGTACCCACTGGCATTCCCTCGAAGAACGGACGTTTTCAGCGCCGGTGTTGTCGTTACCAAAAGCATCTTCCAGTTTGCATCCGTATGCAACACGGGGATTGAGCTGAAATTGGAATAGGTTTTATGTCGGAATCAGAAAAAGTGCCCTCTGCTGGATATCAGACGTTCAAAGATGAAATGACGCCTTATTTCTTTGGATTTTTGATGCTGCAGCGCATCCCGGCGCCGATATTCGGAAGCCAAAAGAGTTCATAAGGAACTAGCGAGCCGCCGCGTATAAGAAGTAGTTGAAATTCTTGCATCCGAATGCAAAAAGAAAAGAGAAGGTAGACAGTGGCGATCGGGGAATTGGATTATGCGCAAACAAGGATTGCCATCCTTGCACGGGGAACCGTCAAAGCCGATTACGGCCCGCGAGCTCGCGCGCATGCTTGGCGTCAGCCAATCGGCAGTCTCGCGTGCCTTCACACCAGGCGCAAGCATCGCAGCCGATCTGCGCGAGCGAATTCTGAAATATGCGGCAGAAGTCGACTATCAGCCGAATGCGATCGCCAGCATGCTCTCGAAGAGCCGCACGAACATCATCGGCATCGTCGTCTCCGACATGCAGAACCCCTTCTACCCGGGCCTGATCGAAAAACTCTCCCGCGCACTGCAGCGCATCGGCCTGCAGAGCCTGCTCTTCAACATCGCCAAGGGGTCCAATCTAGAGGAGCAGCTTTCGGCATTGCGACGCTACAATGTCGATGCGGTTATCGTCATTTCCGCAACGATCCTGTCGGGCGCGACGCTGAGCTGGGCGACGGAAGGCCGGCCGGCCATCCTGATCAACCGCGTCATCGAAGAGACGAACCTCAGCTGTGTTGCCTGCAACAATGTCGAAGGCGCGCGTGCCATTGCAGATCATTTTCACAAGCAAGGCGCTCGCAGGGTTGCCTATGTCGCCGGCCTCAGTCACACGACCACCAATCGGGAAAGGCAGAACGGCTTCGTCACGCGCATTGCCGAGCTCGGCATGACGCTGAGCGCACAGATCGAGGGGCGGGAATACAGCTATCATGCCGGCCGCACGGCCGCCCTTGAAATCGCCGCGAAGAAAAGCACCGACGCCATTTTCTTCGCCAACGACATTCTGGCGATCGGCGGCATTGATGCACTCCGGGAGGAGGCCGGCTGCCGTGTTCCCGACGATGTCTTGGTTGCAGGTTTCGACGACATTCCGATGGCCGGCTGGCCGCACTACAATCTCACCACTTTCCGCCAACCCGTCGACGAAATCGTACGCGTCGTCGTCGAAATGATCGAGGGTGATACGTCGGCGCTTCTGAGGGCCGCGACGACGATCCGCCTTTCCGGAGAGCTTGTCGAGCGGCGCTCGACTGGCGTCGAGCAAAAGGCCCGGTAAGTCCGCCTATAGCCTATATATGAAGCGCGTTGCCAAGTGCCTTCAGCGCTGCCTCCATCACAGCCTCGCTGCGGGTCGGGTGCGCATGGATTGTACCGGCAATATCCTCCAACCGTGCGCCCATTTCGATGGCGAGCGCGAAGGCGGCCGAGAGTTCGGATACACCTGCGCCAACCGCCTGCAGGCCGAGAACGAGGTTGGTATCGGCCCGCGCCACCACCCGCACGAAGCCGTCTTCGGAGAGCATGGTCATGGCGCGGCCATTGGCGCTGAAGGGAAACTGGCCGGTTTTGATCTCATATCCCTGGCTACGCGCCTCTGCCGGCGACAGGCCGGCGCTGACGATTTCCGGATCGGTGAAGCAGATTGCGGGGATGCAGCGTTTGTCCCAGGCCCGCTTCTTTCCGGCAACGATCTCGGCGACCATCTCCCCTTGCGCCATCGCCCGATGCGCGAGCATCGGTTCACCTGTGACATCGCCGATGGCATAGATGCCACGCATGGAGGTGCGGCAGCGATCGTCGATCCTGAGGAAGGGGCCGGCGCGGTCGAGATCGAGTTCTTCGAGCCCCGATCCCGCCGTTCTCGGACGGCGGCCGACAGTGACGAGAATGCGGTCCGCGGCAAGCGTCTGCTGTCGGTTATCGGGCGTTTCGACAATAAGCCCTTCGCCGGCATCGGAAAGGCCGATCGCCTTTGCACCGGTCAATAGAAGAATGCCGCGTTCAGTCATCTTGCGCATGACGGGCCGCACGAGTTCCGCGTCATATAGCGGCAGGACCTGCTGGGTTGCCTCGACCACTGTTACCTGCGATCCCATTTTCTGAAATGCGATCCCGAGTTCCAGCCCAATGTAACCGCCGCCGACGACGACAAGGTTCTTCGGCAACTCCCTCAGCGACAATGCCTCGGTGGAAGAGATGACCCGACCGCCGAAAGGCAAGTTCGGAAGCTCTACGGGATCGGAGCCAGTCGCGATGACGACGGTCTCGGCGCGGATGATCTGCTGGCCCGTCTCCGTTTCCACCTCGACCGTCTTGCCATCGCGGAAATGCGCGCGACCGTGGACGATCTTCACGCGCGCCTTCTGCAACAGGCCGGAGACGCCGCTCGTCAGCCGACCGACGATACCGTCTTTCCAGCCGATCATCTTCGTCAGATCGATGGAGGCGCCTTCGACGCGGATGCCCATCGCGTTCTTGCCCGCCAGCATGCGCTGGGTGGCATCGAATTCCTCGGCCGCGTGGATTAGCGCCTTGGAAGGAATGCAGCCGACCGTCAGGCAGGTGCCGCCCGGCTTGCGGGCCTCGACGATGACGGTATCGACTCCCAACTGGCCAGCGCGGATGGCGCAGACATAACCACCGGGACCGGCGCCGATGACGAGGAGCTTGCAAACAATCTCTTTCATGGCTCAGCCTTCGATGAAAATGAGCGCCGGCGTTTCGAGCAGCGTGCGGATGCGCTGCACGAAGGTCGCCGCATCCCAGCCGTCGATGATGCGGTGGTCGAAGCTGGAGGAAAGGTTCATCATCTTGCGCGGCACGAATTGCGTGCCATCCCAGACCGGTCGCGTCGCGATCTTGTTGACGCCAATGATGGCCACTTCCGGGTGGTTGATGACAGGTGTGGAGACGATACCGCCAAGCGCCCCGAGCGAGCTGATGGTGATGGTCGAACCCGACAACTCGTCTCGAGTCGCCGTACCCGAGCGCGCCGCTTCCGCCAGCCGGTTCATTTCGAGGGCGCAATCGAAGATGCCGCGCGCTTCCGCATGGCGCACGACAGGCACGGTAAGTCCTGCCGGCGTTTGTGTGGCAATGCCGATGTGCACGGCGCCATGGCGCGTGATGATGCCGGCATCGTCATCGAAAGTGGCGTTGACATCGGGCTGATCGGAAATCGCCTTGACGAGCGCCCGCATGAGGAAGGGCAAAACCGTCAGCTTGGGATGCTCCGCCTTGCGGTCGGAATTCATCGTGGCGCGCAGCTCTTCGAGGGCGGTCATATCCACCTCTTCCACATAGGTGATGTGGGGAATGCGCGAGGTGGAAAGTACCATCTTTTCGGCAATACGGCGGCGAAGACCGGTCAATTTGACCTCCTCGGTCGCCGTTTTCCTCGCGAAGCCGGCGCGCGCCGGAGCGGGTGCCGCGCCCTGATTCAGGAACTGCTCGACATCCTCGCGCAGGATGCGCCCAGCCGGGCCGGTAGCCTGCACCTGCCGGAGATCTACGCCGCTCTCTCGGGCGAAGAGCCGGACCGACGGAGCTGCTAGCGGCTTTTCGTCCGGCGGAGTTGCCGGCGTTGGTGCTTTTGGCACGGGCTTCGGAGTTTCAACTTTCACCGGCTCGGCCGCTTTTGGCTGAGCAACGGCTGTAGGCTCTGCGCCTGCGGTCGACGCCGCCGTCTCGATCCGCACGAGCGGTGCCTTCACCGCGATACGGTCGCCCACCTCGCCGGCAAGCCAGGTTACGATGCCGCTGACAGGCGAGGGAATTTCGACGGTCGCCTTGTCGGTCATGACGGCGGCAATCACCATATCCTCGCGCACCGGATCGCCGGTCTTCACATGCCATTCGACAAGTTCCGCCTCGGCGACACCTTCGCCGACATCGGGCATCTTGATGATGAATTCGCCCATGGTTCAGGCCTCCATCACTTCGGCAAGCGCGCGCCCGACGCGGCCGGGTCCAGGGAAATAATCCCATTCCTGTGCATGCGGATAGGGCGTGTCCCAGCCGGCGACGCGCACGACGGGGGCTTCAAGCTGATAGAAGCAATATTCCTGCACCAAAGATACGATTTCGGCGCCGAAGCCCGAGGTCAATGTGGCCTCATGCACGACGACGCAGCGGCCGGTCTTGGTGACGGATTTGACGATCGTATCGAGATCGAGCGGCAGGAGGCTCCGGAGATCGATCACTTCCGCATCAATGCCCGCATCCTCGGCAGCGGCAAGCGCCACATGCACCATCGTGCCATAGGCGATGACGGTCACGGCCGAGCCCGTGCGTCGCACCTCGGCCTTGCCGATCGGGATCGTATAATGATCCTCCGGCACTTCGCCGAGATCATGTTTCGACCAGGGTGTAACAGGCCGCTCATGATGACCGTCGAAAGGCCCATTATAGAGCCGCTTCGGCTCCAGGAACATGACGGGATCAGGATCCTCGATCGCGGCAATCAAAAGGCCCTTGGCATCATAGGGGTTGGAGGGCACGACGACCTTCAGGCCGCAGACATGGGTAAACAGTGCCTCGGGACTTTGACTATGCGTCTGGCCGCCGAAGATGCCGCCGCCGGTCGGCATGCGCACGACGATCGGGCAGGTGAAATCGCCGTTGGAGCGATAGCGGATGCGCGCAGCCTCCTGCGTAAGCTGGTCGTATGCCGGATACATATAATCGGCGAACTGGATCTCGACGCAGGGCTTCAGCCCATAGGCGGCCATGCCGATCGCGGTGCCGACAATACCGGATTCGCTGATCGGCGTATCGAAGCAGCGCGTCTTGCCGTATTTCGCCTGCAGGCCTTGCGTGCAGCGGAAGACGCCGCCGAAATAACCGACGTCCTCGCCGAAAACCACGACATTGTCGTCACGTGCCATCGAGACATCCATGGCGCTGCGCACCGCCTCGATCATAGTCATCCGGGCCATGTCAGTACCCCGCCTTCTGCCGCTGACGGCGGATATGCGGCGGCATCTCGGCATAGACGCCTTCAAAAATGTCGCGTACCGATGGTTTGCCGCCATCATGCAGCGTGCCGTGCGCCTCGGCCTGGCGCTGCGCCTCGATCACCTCGTCCATGATCTCCGCTTCGGCCTGGGTATGGCGTTCCTCCGACCAGACGCCTCTGACGATCAGGTGCTTCTTCAGGCGCAGGACGGGGTCGCCGAGCGGCCAGGCTTCCGATTCCGTCTTCGGGCGATAGGCACTTGGATCGTCGGACGTGGAATGGGCGCCGACGCGATAGGTGACATATTCGATCAGCGTTGGGCCGAGATTGCGACGCGCCCGCTCCGCCGCCCAGCGAGCGACGGCATGGACGGCGAGATAGTCATTGCCATCGACGCGCAGCGCCGGAATGCCGAAGCCGAGACCGCGAGCCGCAAAAGTGCCCGAACCGCCGCGCGCAATGCCCTGGAAGGTGGAGATCGCCCACTGATTGTTGACGATATTGAGAATGACAGGCGCCTTGTAGGTGGAGGCGAAAACCAAAGCCGAATGGAAATCCGATTCCGCCGTCGAGCCATCGCCGATCCAGGCGGCTGCGATGCGGCTGTCATTCTTGATCGCCGAGGCCATCGCCCAGCCGACCGCCTGCACATATTGCGTGGCAAGATTGCCTGAAATGGTGAAGAAGCCGTGCTCCTTGGAGGAATACATGATGGGAAGCTGGCGCCCGCGCAGCGGATCGCTCTCGTTCGAGTAGATCTGGTTCATCATCTCGACCATCGGATAGTCGTCGGCAATCAAGAGGCCGGCCTGACGATAGGTCGGGAAATTCATGTCGCCCTTCTGCAGCGCCTTGCGGAAGGCGCAGCTGACCGCCTCTTCGCCGAGATGCTGCATATAGAAGGATGTCTTGCCCTGCCGTTGCGCCATCAGCATGCGGGAATCGAAAGCGCGCAGCTTCATCATATTGCGAAGCCCCGTCAGCAACTCCTCATCGGTCGATGAGCCAGCCCAGGGACCGACAGCTTCACCGTCGCGGTTCAACACGCGGATGATCGAATAGGCGAGATTGCGGATGTCTTCAGACGCGACATCGACCTCCGGCCGCGGCACGGAGCCGGCCTTTGCGATGTTGACGTTGGAAAAATCGGGATGACCGCCCGGACGGACGGCGGGTTCGGGGACATGCAGGCTCAAACGAGCGGATTCCACCATCTGGTCTTTTTCCTCCCTTTGGCAGCCCCGCTCCTCTCCTCCAGAAGCCGGACCTTATTGTTATAGGTTGCGGGCAATCACCATGCGCTGCACGTCACTCGTACCCTCATAGATCTGGCAGATGCGCACGTCGCGATAGATGCGCTCCACCGGATAATCGGCCATATAGCCGTAGCCGCCATGAATCTGGATGGCATCTGAGCAGACGCGCTCGGCCATCTCGGAGGCAAAGAGCTTGGCCATCGACGCTTCCGACAGGCATGGCAGTCCTGCTTCGCGGAGTGAGGCCGCGTGGAAGACCAGCTGCCGCGCCGCCTCGATCCGCGTTGCCATATCGGCGAGCCGGAATCCGACGGCCTGATGCTCGACGATCGGCTTGCCGAAGGCGCTGCGTTCGCGGGCATAATCGCGCGCCGCCTCGAAGGCAGCCTTCGCCATGCCGACGGCCTGCGCCGCAATACCGATCCGTCCACCCTCCAGATTGGCAAGGGCGATGCGATAGCCCTCGCCCTCTTCGCCGAGCCGAAGCTCTTCGGGAAGACGCATCCCGCTGAAGGCAATCTGGCAGGTGTCGGAGGAATGCAGGCCGAGTTTTTCCTCGACACGGATCACTTCGTAACCCGGCGTATCGGTCGGCACGATGAAAGCGGTGATACCCTTCTTACCGGCATCGGGATCGGTGACGGCAAAGACGATGATGACCTGGCCGTTCTTGCCTGAGGTGATGAATTGCTTGGTGCCGTCGAGCACATAATGATCGCCATCGCGGCGCGCCCGCGTCTTGAGGTTCGAAGCATCCGAACCTGCCTGCGGCTCCGTCAGCGCGAAACCACCGATCCATTCGCCACTCGCAAGCTTCGGCAGGAAGCGCTGCCGCTGGTCATCATTGCCGAATTTCAGGATCGGCACGCAGCCGACCGAGCTATGCACACTCATGATGGTCGAGCATGGTCCGTCACCGGCAGCGATTTCTTCGAGTGCTGCGGCATAGGCGATGACACCGGTGTCGGATCCGCCATAGGCTTCCGGCACCAGCATGCCGAGCAGACCGAGTTCGCCCATTTCCTTCAATTCTTCACGCGGGAAAAGAGATTCCCGGTCGCGCTTGGCCGCTCCCGGCGCCAGCCTTTCCTGAGCGAAGTCGCGGGCTAGATCGCGGATCTGCTGCTGAAGTTCGGAAAGGATCATCAGCGCGCCCCTCCCCTAATGCCGCTCGAGAGCGACAGCGGTCGCTTCACCGCCACCGATGCAAAGTGCAGCCATGCCGCGCTTCAGGTCGTAACGCTCGAGCGCCGACAGCAGCGTCACCAGAATGCGTGCACCGGACGCGCCGATCGGATGGCCGAGCGCGCAGGCGCCGCCATGCACATTCACCTTGTCATGCGGCAGGTCGAGATCACGCATTGCAGCCATGGCAACGACGGCAAAGGCTTCGTTGATCTCGAAGAGGTCCACCCCGGAAAGCGGCAGGCCGGTGCGGTCCGAGAGCTTCTGCAGGGCACCGATCGGCGCCGTGGCAAAGAGATTGGGCGCTTGCGAATGTATGGCGTGGCCGAGGACGGTGGCCAGCGGCTTGAGGCCGCGGCGCTCCGCCTCCGAACGGCGCATCAGAACAAGCGCGGCGGCACCATCGGAAATCGAACTGGAATTGGCGGCCGTCACCGTGCCGCCATCGCGGAAGGCAGGTTTCAGAGTGGGGATCTTGTCCGGCTTTGCCTTGCCGGGCTGCTCATCAACGCTCGCCACCTGCTCGGTCCTGCCGGATTTCACCGTTACCGGCACGATCTCCTTATCGAAGCGGCCCTCGGCGATCGCTTTCTGCGCTCGTTTCAGCGACGTGACCGCGTAGGCGTCCTGCGCCTCGCGCGTAAACTGATAGGCTTCGGCGCAATCCTCCGCGAAGCTGCCCATCAAGCGCCCCTTGTCATACGCATCCTCCAGCCCGTCGAGGAACATATGGTCCACGACCCGCCCATGGCCGAGCCTGTAGCCCGCACGGGCGCGATCAAGAAGATAGGGCGCATTCGTCATGCTTTCCATGCCGCCGGCGACCGCGATAGAACCGCTGCCGGCAGCAATCAGGTCATGCGCCATCATAACGGCCTTCATGCCGGAGCCGCACATCTTGTTGACCGTGCTGGCGCCCGTGGCAAAGGGCAATCCGGCATGGATCGCCGCCTGGCGAGCCGGCGCCTGGCCTTGACCGGCCGGCAAAACACAGCCGAAAACGACCTCCTCGATTGCGTCAGCCTCAACACCGCTGCGTTCAAGCGCTGCGCGGATCGCCGCCGCGCCCAGTTCGGGAGCGGCGGCGTCCTTGAGTTCACCCTGAAAGCTGCCGATCGGCGTTCGGGCCGTGCCGACGATGACGATGGGATCCTGCAGGATCATGTTTCCTCCTTCGGGCTGACGCTCAGCGCGCGCCCATGCGCAATGCGCCGTCGAGGCGAATGACCTCGCCGTTCAGCATGCTGTTTTCCAGGATATGGCGCACCAGCGCGGCAAATTCGGCTGGATGCCCAAGCCGCGGCGGGAACGGCACGCTCTTGCCGAGTGCTTCGCGCACCTCGGCCGGCACGCCGGCCATCATCGGCGTTTCGAAAATGCCGGGCGCAATCGACACGGTACGAATACCATGGCGGGCAAGCTCGCGGGCAATCGGCAGCGTCATTGCAGCGACGCCGCCCTTGGACGCGGCATAGGCCGCCTGCCCGATCTGTCCGTCGAAGGCGGCAGCCGAAGCCGTGTTGACGATCACGCCGCGCTCGCCTTCGGCATCCGGCTCTGCGTTCTGGATGGCAGCGGCCGCGAGCCTGATCATGTTGAAAGTGCCGATGAGATTGATGCTGATCGTCCGGACGAAGCTTTCCAGCCGGTGCGGCCCATCGCGGCCGACGACCTTCTCGGCCGGTGCCACGCCGGCACAATTGATAAGCCCGCGAAGCGGACCGAAGGCATCGACAGCTGCGGCGATGACAGCAGCGCCGTCTTTTTCGTCCGTCACATCGGCCCTGATGAAGCGCGCGCCCTGCCCCAGTTCGCGGGCAATCGCCTCGCCTGCGTCAAGATTGAGATCGGCGATCGTCACGCGACCGCCAGCTTCGACGAGCATACGCGCCGTTGCCGCCCCAAGCCCGGAGCCGCCGCCGGTAACGATGAAATTTGCGCCGCTGATCTGCACGGATCGCTCCTCCTTGCCCAGCAGACATTCCCTCCAGAGTCTACCTGAAATGGAATTCTAATCCCTCACCCTATTGCAAGCGATGACAGAATTGCCGCATTATCGCGGCCAATTTTGCCACAGGCGGCGGAGCGGCAATGGCTGAAATCGAGCGACGCATGATTGCGCCAGGCTTTGTCGAGGAAGCCCTCGACAGCCTGCGAAGGCTGAGGAGGCCGACCGCGCCGATCCTGGCCAGGCTCGGCCTGCCCGAGCAGATCAGTCAGCCGGTTTCGGCCGAAGTCTATGGTGCGCTCTGGCTAGCAATCGCCGCCGAACTCGACGACGAATTCTTCGGCATGGGCGCCCGGCCGATGCGCAGCGGCAGTTTCACCCTGCTTTGCCATTGCGTGCTGCACGCGCCCACCCTCGGCCATGCGCTGCGGCGGGCCTTGCGTTTCCTCGATGTGGTGCTGGACGATCCGCGCGGCACGCTCGTCGTCCGCGACGGGCTGGCTCAGATCGAACTGCGCGACGCCGGCGAATCGCGCTCGGCCTTCGCCTATCGCACTTACTGGATACTCCTTCACGGCATCATCTGCTGGCTGGTAGGCCGACGCATCCCGATCCGGCTCGTCGATTTTCGCTGCGCAGAACCTCGCCAGGGTGCCGACTATCGGCTCTTCTTCGGCGCCCCGGTACGCTTCTCGCAGCCGATCAGCCGGCTCGGCTTCGATAGCTCAATGCTCGATCTGCCGATTTCGCGCAGCGAACAATCCCTGAAGCAGTTCCTGCGCGGGGCCCCGGCTAACATCCTCGTGCGCTACCGCTATGATGCCGGCATCGCCGCTGCGGTGCGCCGCCGCCTCTCCCAGACCTCTCCCGCCGCCTGGACGAGTTTTCAAACACTGGCGAAAGACATGCACATGCCCTCCTCGACACTGCGACACCGCCTGCACGACGAGGGCCAGAGCTATGCCGGCATCAAGGACGATATCCGCCGCGATCTCGCCGTCGACATGCTGATGAACACCCAGAAGACGATCGGCGAAATCGCCGTGCAGCTCGGCTATTCCGAGCCTAGTGCCTTCTTTCGCGCCTTCAAGAAATGGATAGGCAAGAGTCCCGAGGCTTTCCGCCGTGAAGAGGCAAAATCGGCGCAATGGGAATAGGCTTCGTTGAAGGGGAGCTTTGAACCGGCCGCAACCCGCGCTACATATTTTAGTGGGAGGAATGCCATGTTTGATTTTTCGTTGGGCGAAACCGCGGATGCAATCCGTGACGCGACGGCGCGCTTTGCCGCTGACAATATTGCTCCGCTCGCCACGGAGATCGACGAAAGCAACACGTTTCCCCGCCAGCTCTGGCCGAAGATGGGGGAGCTCGGTCTGCATGGCATCACTGTCGAGGAGGAGTTCGGCGGTGCTGGTCTCGGTTACCTCGAGCATGTCGTTGCCATGGAGGAAGTATCGCGTGCATCGGCCTCCGTGGGGCTGAGTTACGGCGCTCATTCCAATCTCTGTATCAACCAGATCCGCCGCTGGGCGGCATCGGAGCAGAAGCACCGCCATCTGCCAAAGCTGATTTCGGGCGAGCATGTGGGCTCGCTTGCCATGTCCGAAGCCGGTTCCGGTTCGGACGTCGTTTCCATGCGGCTCAGGGCCGAGCGCAAGGGTGATCGCTACCTCCTTAACGGGACCAAGTTCTGGATCACCAATGCACCTCATGCCGACGTACTTGTCGTCTACGCGAAGACCGATCCGACCGCCGGACCGAAGGGAATTTCGGCATTCATCATCGAGAAGGGTCTGCCCGGCTTCAGCGTTTCGAAAAAGCTTTCCAAACTCGGCATGCGCGGCAGCGATACGGCAGAGCTTGTCTTTCAGGATTGCGAAGTGCCCGCGGAGGCTCTGATGGGTCGAGAAGGCGACGGTGTGAAGATCCTGATGTCAGGCCTCGATTATGAGCGTGCCGTGCTTGCTGCCGGTCCGCTTGGCATCATGCAGGCCTGTCTCGACGTGGTGCTGCCCTATGTGCGGGAGCGCAAACAGTTCGGCAAGGCAATCGGTGACTTCCAACTCATGCAGGGCAAGATCGCCGATATGTATGTCGCGCTGAATTCGTCTCGCGCCTATGTCTATTCCGTCGCTCGTGCCTGTGATGCCGGCCGCACGACACGCGCGGATGCGGCAGCCGCCATCCTCTTTGCCAGCGAAAATGCTGTAAAGGTCTCGCTGGAGGCAATCCAGGCGCTTGGCGGCGCCGGGTATACCAAGGAGTGGCCGGTCGAGCGCTTTCTGCGCGATGCCAAGCTTTACGATATCGGTGCAGGGACCAACGAGATTCGACGCTATCTGATCGGTCGGGAGCTCATCACATCATGACGGTGATTTCCTCAGCGATCGATCGGGACAGCGAAACCTTCAAAGCCAACAGCATCAAGAACAGGGGACTGATCGCCGAACTCTACGATCGCTCGGCCAAGACCCGCGAGGGCGGCTCACAAGCGGCCCGCGAACGCCACGCGAGCAAGGGCAAGCTACTGCCGCGCGACCGCATCCAGCTGCTGCTCGACGGCGGCAGCCCGTTCCTGGAGATCGGCACACTGACGGCAAACGGCATGTATGGCGATGAAGCCCCGGGTGCCGGCATCATCACCGGGATAGGCCGCGTCTCCGGCCGCGAGGTCATGATCGTCGCCAATGATGCGACGGTGAAGGGCGGCGCCTATTTTCCGATGACGGTGAAGAAACATCTGCGAGCGCAGGAAATCGCGATGCAGAACCGGCTGCCCTGCATCTATCTTGTCGACAGTGGCGGCGCCAATCTTCCGCATCAGGCCGAGGTCTTTCCCGACCGCGATCATTTCGGGGCGATTTTCTACAATCAGGCGCAAATGTCGGCGGAAGGCATTCCGCAGATTGCCTGCGTGATGGGAAGCTGCACGGCCGGCGGCGCCTATGTGCCAGCCATGTCCGATGAGACGGTCATCGTGCGCAACCAGGGCACGATCTTCCTTGCCGGCCCGCCATTGGTGAAAGCCGCGACCGGCGAGATCATTTCGGCCGAGGAGCTCGGCGGCGCCGAGACCCATGGCCGCCGCTCCGGCGTCGTCGATCATGTCGCCGAAAACGACGAGCATGCGCTGCTTCTCGTGCGCGATATCGTCGCCAGTCTCAACAGCGTGAAATCGGTCGATATCGACATTCAGGCCCCTCGCCCACCCAAGCTCGATCCCGAAGATCTCAGCGGCATCATCCCCGAGGACGTCCGCTCGCCCTATGACGTGCGCGAGGTCATCGGCCGGGTCGTCGATGGGTCCGAGTTCCATGAGTTCAAGCCGCTCTATGGCACGACGCTCATCTGCGGTTTTGCCCGTATCTGGGGCCTGCCGGTCGCCGTCATCGCCAACAATGGCGTGCTGTTTTCCGAGAGCGCGCTGAAGGGCGCACATTTCATCGAGCTTGCCTGCCAGCGCCGCGTGCCGCTGCTGTTTTTGCAGAACATATCAGGTTTCATGGTCGGCGGACGTTATGAGGCGGGCGGCATCGCGAAGGATGGGGCGAAGCTCGTCACCGCAGTTGCCACAGCCACGGTGCCCAAGGTCACCGTCATCATCGGCGGCAGTTTCGGGGCTGGCAATTACGGCATGTGCGGCCGAGCCTATCGCCCACGCTTCCTTTTTACCTGGCCGAACAGCCGCATCAGCGTGATGGGCGGCGAGCAGGCGGCTTCCGTACTTGCCACCATCCGCCGTGATGCGATGGAAGCACGCGGGGAGACATGGCCAGTCGAAGATGAAGAAGCCTTCAAGGCGCCGATCCGCGCCGGCTACGAGGCCGAGGGCAATCCCTATTACGCCACCGCACGTCTCTGGGACGACGGCATCATCGATCCGCGCCAGACGCGCGATGTGCTTGGCCTTGCCTTTTCCGCCTGCCTGAATGCACCTATCCCCAAAGGGCCGCGTTTCGGCCTCTTTCGGATGTGAGGTGGCGATGATGGAAAGCCTGCTCATAGCCAACAGGGGCGAGATCGCCCGCCGGATCATCCGTACGGCAAAGGCTCTCGGCATCCGCACAATTGCCGTTTATTCAGAGGCGGATGCCAACCTGCCCTTCGTGACAGAAGCGGACGAGGCTATTGCCATCGGCCCCGCGCCCGCTCGTGAGAGCTATCTTTCACAGGAGCGGATACTGGAGGCCGCCCGCAGAACAGGTGCGGCCGCAATCCATCCCGGCTACGGCTTCCTGTCGGAAAATGCCGAATTCGCCGAAGCCGTCGAGAATGCCGGCATCATCTGGGTCGGTGCCCCACCCGCCGCAATTCGTGCCATGGGTCTCAAGGATGCCGCGAAACAGCTGATGCAGGCCGCCGGCGTGCCCGTCACACCAGGCTATATGGGCGCTGACCAGAGCGACGAGCGGCTCGCCGCAGAAGCTATGGCAACAGGGTATCCGGTGCTTATCAAAGCCGTCGCCGGCGGCGGCGGCAAGGGCATGCGCCGGGTCGACCGACCGGAAGATTTCGCAGAACTGCTTGCCTCCTGCCGCCGCGAGGCTGCCTCGTCCTTCGGTGACGACCGCGTGCTGATCGAGCGCTATATCGCCAATCCGCGCCATATCGAGGTACAGGTCTTTGCAGATCGCTTCGGCAATTGCGTCCATCTCTTCGAACGTGACTGCTCGCTTCAACGCAGGCACCAGAAAGTGATTGAGGAGGCACCCGCCCCGGGCCTCGACGCCGGAACCCGAGCCTCAATTTGCGAAGCAGCGGTCAAGGCGGCGAAGGCGGTAAATTACATGGGTGCCGGGACCATCGAATTCATTGCCGATGCCTCGGGGGGCCTGCGCCCGGATCGCATCTGGTTCATGGAGATGAACACGAGGCTGCAGGTGGAGCACCCTGTCACCGAAGCCATCACCGGCGAGGATCTGGTGCTCTGGCAACTGAAGGTCGCCGCCGGCGAGCCGCTGCCGAAGGGACAAGACTATATCCTGATGAACGGCTGGGCCTTCGAGGCTCGCCTTTACGCCGAAAACCCTGCTGCCGGCTACCTGCCCTCGATCGGCCATCTCGATCATCTGCGCTTGCCTAAAAATGTCCGCGTCGACAGCGGCGTCGAGGAGGGTAACGAAATCACCGCCTTCTACGATCCGATGATTGCCAAGATCATCGCCCACGGCCCAAATCGTGACGCAGCCCTCGCGAGACTCACCAGGGCCTGCGAAAGCATCGAAATCTGGCCGGTAAAATCCAATGCCGGTCTGCTCGCGCGCGTCGCCATCGACGCGGATTTCCAAGCGGCAAAGATCGATACGGGCTTTCTCGACCGTCACGGTGAAACCCTGCTGCCGAAGGAGCCCGACGAGACGACGATCGACGGGGCAGCGACGGCATTGGCAGCGAAAGAAGCCACCGATCCCTGGTCAGCCCTCGCCGGCCTGCGTGTTGCGAGCACAGGCGATAGCCGCGCGCGCGTCCGCGTCGGCGACCATCTCTATTGGGGGCACGTCCGCTCCGGCCTCGAAACCAATGCCGTCAGGTTCGGCGATACCGTCGTTCTCTTCGATGGCGGCAATGCCTGGCCGATCGGCCTTCCCGTCGCCAGCGAAGTCGAAGCGCATCAGGGAGCCGGCGATGGCGCGATCCTTTCGCCGATGCCGGGTCTCGTCATTTCCGTCGATGTCGCGGAAGGCGATCGCGTTGCCAAGGGCGACAGGCTGCTGACGGTGGAGGCGATGAAGATGGAACATACGCTGCGTGCGCCCTTTGACGGCATGGTCGGCAAACTGCCGGTCTCCGTGGGCACGCGGGTCTCGGAAAACCAGCTCATCGCCAGCGTCATGAAGGAAGAGCACTGATGGCCGGCCGCTACTTCGACGAATGGATGGTCGGCGACCGGATCGCCCACGAGATCCACCGCACCGTCACGGAAACCGACAACCTGCTCTTCACCACGCTCTCCCATAATCCGCAGCCGCTCCATCTCGACGCAGATTATGCGGCGGGGACTGAATTCGGCCGCATCGTCGTCAATGGCACCTTCACCTTCGCGCTCACCGTTGGCCTCTCGGTCGGCGACACGACGCTCGGCACGCTGGTCGCCAATCTCGGCTACGACAAGGTGACGATGCCGAGGCCGGTGTTCATCGGTGACACGCTTCGGGTGGAAACGGAGGTGACGGAGCTCCGGCGCTCCAATTCCCGGCCCGATGCCGGGATTGTCACGTTCAAGCATATTACGCTGAATCAGCGAAACGAGATCGTTTGCCAGTGCCTGCGGACGGCCATGCTGCAGGTGAAGCCGTCATGAGGCTGCGCTCGCTGCTTTTCGTGCCCGGCGACAGGCCGGAGCGTTTCGACAAGGCGCTCGCATCAGGCGCCGATGCCGTCATCCTCGATCTGGAAGATTCCGTCTCCGCGCAGAACAAGCCGCGGGCGCGAGACGCCGTGCACGACTTCGTCACGCGCCGAGCGGCCAATGCGACGCTTGTGATCCGCATCAACCCCCTTGCAACGTCTGCCTGCCAAGACGATCTGGCTGCACTCGCTGAGATCAGCCCCTTCGCGATCATGTTGCCGAAGGCTGAAGGCGCAGCTTCGGTGCGCCAGCTCGCAAGCCACCTGTCATCATCCGCGGTGTCTATCCTGCCGATCGCGACTGAAACGCCGGCTGCCATTTTCGAGATCGGCAGTTACCGGGACGTCACCTCTCATCTCTGCGGGCTGACCTGGGGCGCGGAAGATCTGCCGGCCGCAATCGGCGCTGTTACCGCCCGCGAGGCAGATGGACGCTACACCGCCCCCTATGAGCTCGCCCGCTCTCTGGTGCTGTTTGGCGCGCACGCCGCCGCGGTTCCCGCCATCGAAACCGTCTATCCCGATTTCCGTGATCTCAGCGGTCTTGCGACCTATGCTGCCCGCGCCCGGCGCGACGGTTTCTCGGGAATGATGGCGATCCATCCAAGCCAGGTCGAACCGATCAACCGGGCCTTCACGCCGGACGCATCTGAGATCAGTTGGGCGGAAAAAGTCGTAGCCGCCTTCGCTTCCTCGCCGGACACCGGCGTCATCCAGATCGACGGGCGCATGCTCGACCTGCCGCATCTGAAACTCGCAAAACGCATTCTAGAGGCCGGAAAGCTATCCAATGACGGATAACTGGGCCGCAATCCGGTCGAGGGCGGCGAGAAACCTTCAGCCACCGGGACTTGGAAACGTGGTTGGCCGGCGATGGAAGCGCCCAATAAATAGGCAAAATGCTCCGGAAGTCGCAAATAGAATATTAAACGTCGTATTTTTATAGCTCAACGCACAGCTGTGCAAAGCTATTTCCGAGGTCGAATCCTCCTGATAGCAGGTTGTTTCCGGTTAAGCTTTCTCGCCATTTTTGATAACGGCCTAATAATAATTACCGCCAATAGAATTGAATAGACAAGTGAGCTTTCGATTCTTGCGCTATATTTCATATATAAATGAAATATAGACAATCACTTCGGCGAAATCGACAAACGAAAGGCATCGATGTTCGATGAGCAGTTCACAAAATTCGGACATGAATATTTTGTGACAGAAACTTTCTACTCTATTCATGTCATAGAAACTTCATTGGTTACCGCAAATTGAACCAGTTAATAGGGCGTGCGCTCAAGAGGGGGCGCGTCCTATTTTTCGAGGGTTCTCATGCAAGCCAAGCTTCTCGGCGCCGTAGGCGCCCTACTCGCTTCAGCTTTCGTTGCTGCTGGTCCCGCCGCTGCTGCCGAAAAGACCAAGATCGACTTCTGGTTCGGCAACTCTGGCGATATCGCTACGCGCGTTCAGGAACAGTGCGACCGTTTCAACAAGTCGCAGAACGACTTCGAAGTCGTCTGCACCAGCCAGGGCTCTTACGACGCCTCGCTGCAGAACACGATCGCCGCTTTCCGCGCCGGCAAGCAGCCGACCATCGCTCAGGTTTCGGATGCCGGCACGCTCGACATCATGCTTTCGGGCGCCTACTACCCGGCCAACAAGCTCATGAAGGACATGGGCTACAATGTTGACTGGAACGACTACTTCTCCGGCATCGCCGGCTACTATGCAACGTCGAAGGGCGAGATGTACTCGTTCCCCTTTAACTCCTCGACGGCTCTGCTGTACTGGAACAAGGACGCCTTCGCCAAGATCGGCAAGGACCATGCTCCCGCTACCTGGAAGGAAGCTGGCGAAGACTTCAAGGCTCTGAAGGATGCAGGCTATGCTTGCCCGCTCGGCTTTGACATCTCCAATAACGAAGTCTGGCAGTTCATCGAGCAGTTCGAAGCCGTCAACGGCGAACCGATTGCTACGAAGAAGAACGGCTTTGAAGGCCTCGACGGCGAGCTGGTGTTCAACAAGAACCCGATGCTCGTCAATTTCGTCAAGGACCTGAAGGGCTGGTACGACGCCAAGGAAGCTGTCATCAAGAACAAGGCCGTTGGCCAGACCTTCGTTGAAGCTTTCGCTGCTGGCGATTGCCAGGTTATCCTGACCTCCGTTGGCGACCATGGCAACATCGGCCGTACCGCCAAGCAGGGCATGAACTGGGGCGTTTCCATGCTCCCGACCTATGGCGATGCAAGCCGTCACAGCTCCTACGTTGGCGGTGCTTCGCTCTGGGTTCTGAAGGGTCATTCGGACGCCGAATACAAGGCTGCCGCTTCCTTCTTCAACTTTATCGCAAAGCCGGAAGAAGCCCTCACCTGGTCGACCGTTACCGGCTACATCCCGGTTCGTAACTCGGGCTTCGAGTACCTGAAGAAGCAGGGCTTCTACGACAAGGCTCCTTATGCCGGTCGCGAACTTGCCATTCAGAGCCTGACCGCTTCGCCGGCTGGCGACACGGCTGCCAAGGGCATCCGTCTCGGTGGCCTGCTCCAGGTCCGTACCGAAATCGCGAACGGCCTGCAGGCAATCTTCGTCAACAACGCCGACGTACAGGCTTCGCTCGACTCTGCTGCCGACCGCGGCAACCAGCTGCTGCGTCGCTTCCAGCAGACCTACAAGGGCGTTCAGCTCCCCTAATCGACTGATATGAGACGCACCCGGCCCGCTTCTGGCGCGCCGGGTGCGTCTTTGTAAATCCTACCGGCTGCGGCAGCAAGATCGCCGTCCGCGCCAGAACCCAACCAGTGCGAAAACGACCACTCATGGAAAAGCGCGTCACTTTCTCCTCGACGACGACCGGCATTCTCTTCGTATTTCCGATGCTGTTGCTGATCTTCGTCTTCTTCTACTGGCCGAGTGCGCAGGCGCTGTATTGGGCGTTCACGCTCGAGCAGCCATGGGGCGGCGGCAATGCCTGGGTCGGTTTCGACAATTTCAAGCAGCTGCTTTCGGACCCGGTCTATTGGGACTCCATCACCCGCAGCATGATCTTCGGCTTCGCCTCGACCGCCATCGCCATGGGCCTGGCGCTCATACTGGCGCTTCTGACCGATCGTGAACTGCGCGGCCACAAGATCTATCGCTCGGTCTTCATCTGGCCCTATGCGATTGCCGCTCCCGCTCTCGGCCTTGCCTTCCGCTTCATCCTGGCACCGGAAGCCGGCCTCCTGTCGGTCATCAACCACGTCTGGCCCGGCCTCTGGAACCCTGCCTTCGACGGCAAGGATGCGATGATCGCCGTCATCGTCGCCTTTTCTTGGAAATATATCGGCTACAACTTCATATTCTTCCTATCGGCGCTTCAGGGCATTCCACGCTCGCTGATCGAAGCTGCCGCCATGGACGGTTCCGGACCGATGCGCCGGATCTGGGATATCCAGCTGCCGCTCCTCACCCCGACGCTGTTCTTCCTTCTGGTCATCAACATCACCGAAAGCTTCCAGGATTCCTTCGGTATCGTCGACGTGATGACCCAGGGTGGTCCGGCGCGTGCCACCGAACTCATGGTCTACAAGATCTTTTTCGACGGCTTCAAGGGCCTCGATTATTCAGGTGCCGCAGCTCAGTCCATGATCCTGATGGGTCTCGTCATGCTCCTTACCATCGTCCAGTTCCGCTTCATCGAGCGGCGCGTGCATTACAAGTGAGGTCGCGAACATGATCGAACGCACGCCAATCTTCAATTTTATCTGCTACACGCTGCTGGCATTGGGCATGGTGATCGCCCTTCTGCCCTTCCTGATCGTCATCGTCGCATCGACGCTTGATCTGGAAACCGTCAACCGGGTGCCGCTGCCGCTGGTTCCGAGCAGCCATTTCTGGGAGAACGTGCAGACCGCTTGGGTGCGCGCCGATCTCGGCAACAAGCTTTTCCACAGCGTCATCTTTGCTGCCACCGTCGGCGCCGGCAAGGTCATCCTTTCCGCGATGGCAGCTTTCTCGATCGTGTATTTCCGCTTCCCCGGCCGCCATCTGATCTTCTGGATCATCTTCATCACGCTGATGCTGCCGCTCGAAGTGCGTATCGTGCCGACCTATTCGATCGCCGCCAACGCGCTCCAGCCGTTCCAGACGATCCTCGATGTAACCGGCATCAGCTGGCTGGTCGCCCAGGTCACCGGCATCCAGATCAAGCTCGAATGGGGTCTGCTGAACTCCTATCCGGGCCTCGTGCTGCCGATGGTCGCCACCGCAACCGGCACCTTCCTCTACCGCCAGTTCTACCTGACGGTGCCGGACGAGCTTGCGGAGGCATCGAAGATGGACGGCTCCGGTCCGGTCCGCTTCTTCTGGGACGTGTTGCTACCGCTGTCGCGCCCGAACATGATCGCGCTCTTCACCATCATGTTCGTCTGGGCCTGGAACCAGTATCTCTGGCCGCTCCTGATCACGACCGACCCGAAGTTCGGCATCGCCGTGACCCAGCTCAAGACGCTCATTCCCTCCGAATTCGGCCTGCCCGACTGGAACGTCGCGATGGCCGGAACATTGATCATCATGTCGCCGCCGCTGATCCTCGTCATCCTGATGCAGCGTTGGTTCGTGCGCGGCCTTATCTCCACCGAGAAGTGAAAGGAACAGAACCTTGGCACCGATCTCCATCCGTGGCGTGAAAAAGAACTATGGCAAGCACGCCGTCGTTCATGGCGTCGATCTCGAAATCCAGTCGGGCGAATTCATCGTCATCCTCGGCCCGTCCGGCTGCGGCAAGTCCACGCTGCTGCGCATGGTCGCCGGCCTGGAAGAAATCACCGGCGGCGAAATCGCCATTGACGGCCGCGTCGTCAACCAGCTCGAGCCGCGTGAACGCGGCTGCGCGATGGTCTTCCAGAACTAC
The DNA here is from genome assembly GCA_039725955.1 of Sinorhizobium sp. B11. Taxonomy (NCBI): domain Bacteria; kingdom Pseudomonadati; phylum Pseudomonadota; class Alphaproteobacteria; order Hyphomicrobiales; family Rhizobiaceae; genus Sinorhizobium; species Sinorhizobium sp. B11. Next base: position 231,444 of record CP091033.1, on the reverse strand, counting down.
GCGCTTTACCCGCACATGAGCGTTGCCGAAAACATCGGTTATGCACTCAAGGTCGCCGGCGTACCGAAGGCCGAGCGTGACCGCCGGATCGCCGACGTTGCCAAGGCGCTCAGCCTCGAGCCCTTCCTCGAGCGCCGCCCGGCCGCTCTCTCGGGCGGTCAGCGCCAGCGCGTCGCCATGGGCCGCGCCATGATCCGCGAGCCGAAGGTCTTTCTTTTCGACGAGCCGCTGTCGAACCTCGATGCCAAGCTGCGTATCGCCATGCGTGCGGAAATCCGCCGCCTGCATCGCCGCCTCGGCGCAACCTCGATCTTCGTGACACACGACCAGAACGAGGCCATGACACTTGCCGACCGCATCATCGTCATGAATGCCGGCAATGTCGAACAGGTCGGCACGCCGGAAGAGGTCTATCACTATCCCGCAAGCCGCTTCGTTGCCGGCTTCGTCGGCACGCCGGCAATGAACCTGCTGGAAGGCCGCGTCAACGAAACAGGCGTGTTCATTTATGACGAAGGCCGCACCGTGACGCTTCCCGCTGAGCGCGGCAAGCAGCTTGCCGGCCAGCGCGTTGTTCTCGGCGTGCGCGCCGAAGCCGCTCGCCTCGTCTCCCCGGATGCGCCGGGTGCACTCGTTGCGACCGCCGACTTCATCGAAGAACTGGGCGCCAGCCGGATTGTCCATGCCGATTTCGATGGCCTGCCCTTTGCTGTCGCCATGACCGGTTCGGTCTCGCTGAAGACCGGCGATCGGATCGGCATTGCGATCGATCAGGATTCGATCCATCTCTACTCGGCTGAGACCGGCAAAGTGCTCGTCGCGCCGGCAAGAAGCAACGCCGTGACCGTTAACGCCTGAGCTGATGCAGATGATGAGCTTTCTTGATCTCGCCAGCGGCGACCGCAACCTGGTTGCGGCCGCCGTAGAGGCGCTTGCCGTACCCCCAGCCACGTTCTTCGATGAGGCGCGTTCTGCCGAACTGACACAGGCCGAGCATGACCGGCTTGCAGCGACCCTGCCGGCGCTTTCGACGATCGAAGTCGTACGGACTGCCAGCGAAGCCAGCATCGGAAACGGTCTCGTCGTCGCCGCTTGGAACGCCGAACGGCTGAAATATCATGCGCCTTCGGTGGAACTCGTCCGCCAGAGCGTCGCCGATATCCTGTTGCTCACGGAGGCTGATCTCGGCATGGCGCGCGCCGGCAACCGGCACACTGTTGCCGACCTCGCCCGCGATCTCGGCATGTCCTATGCTTTTGGCGTGGAGTTCGTGGAACTTGGTCTCGGCGATTCCCGTGAGCGCGAATGGCATAAGGGCGAGACGAATGCCGTCGGGTTTCACGGCAATGCGCTGCTCTCCCGTTTGCCGTTGCTTGATGCGGCATTGATCCATCTCGATGACTGTGGCACGTGGTGGACGGATGCAAAGGACGGGCAGGGTCGGATCGGTGGCCGCATGGCAATCGCGGCCAAAATCGAAACCGCATTCGGGCCGATCATTGCAGTCAGCGTGCATCTGGAAAGCAAGACCGACATTGCGGATCGGGCAATGCAGACAAAGAGGCTGATCGCCGCCGTTGAAAAGCTCGCCGATGGCTTACCCGTGGTTTTGGGTGGCGATTTCAACACCAATATCCTTCCCGAGGGGTCGCGTGAACCCGAAGCGCACGAACCGCTTTTCGGTCTCCTCGCGGAGGCCGGCTACAATTGGGAGACTGCCAACGACTTCACGGTCACACAGCGCACGCGCCCCGACGGAACGCCACAGCCTCCTTTTGCTCGCCTCGACTGGCTGTTTACCCGCGGCCTTTCGGCAAGCGACGCCGTGACTGTTGCTGCCGTCGACGCAGACGGAGCAGCGATCTCCGATCACGAACTGATCAAGGCGCATTTTTCCGCGCTCTGAGCCGCCGGAGGCGAAAGAGTCCACTAGCCGATCAATGGTGACGGTGGTCCGCCGTCACTTCGCCGGAAACCTTTCATGAAGTGTTGCATTCACGCACTAGCGGGGACGCTTTAGGCGTTGCTAACATTTCGGTGACTGGCGGGGGCCGGCTGCAAGCGTTCGACGAGGGAGCGCTTGCTCAAATGGGATGGCTGTGCATTGCGGATCCGCAGCCATCCCATACTCGCCCAGCTGAACAGCTCATCGCATCGGAGCCCACGCAGGCCCGATGAGCCCCCGAAACAAATCACTCTCCTGGTGAAACCTACAGCCGCCAGTTTTTGCAAATTGGTCCGCCTGTCGGTCGATCATGAAATGAGAAACTCGTGACGGCACAAGTTCCTTTCGTAAATCGAGGAACAGTCGGATCGCACCATCGTTATGTTCGCAACGGATGGAGGACGACATGTCTAACGTGTCACGAACAGGAAACGACGAGATCAACAACGCCACAAATCCGAACACGTTTGGGCGTTCGGTCGAAAGCAAGGCGCAGATCGCGGACGCGGCGGCGGAAAGTTCAACCCTCCCGGCAGGCGAGCCCCTTGGTATCTATCGACTTGAACCGACCGCGGCGGCAGATGATCCGAGATGGGAAAATTCGCCGGGCCACGGCGTCGTGGTGGTCGCAGCGAGAACGGCGGGTGATGCCCGGATCGTGGCGGCCGGGCGCGAGCTCGACTTCATGGAGGTCGACGCGGCGCCCGCTGACGATGTCACCACGACACATGCGAGCGCATTTCGCGACGACAAGCTTTACACAGTCGTCGAGATCGATCGGAATCGCACGGATGTCGTACGAGGCGTGATTGAAGGCGAAATCTCGGTTGATACGATCAGGCCTGTGCAGCCCGATTAAGTAAGGCGAGTATTTCGCGATGCTGGCTCCAAGGCCTCGCCTCCGCGAGCAAGCTTAGTTTTCCTGGATCCGATGAATCCGCTGTCTTACTCGGTGTATCGGCGCCAGAGGCGCCGTACAGACCCATGGCATCAGGCGTTCAAGCGGGCCGCATATTCCATGGAACTTCGATCATCGCCGGTTGTTTTCACCTGGATTGGAGAACCACCATGGCATCAATGACAAAAGAAGAGCTGTCGAAGCATCTGAAGAAGCTGGATTTCTGCATGTTTTCGACACGTGGAGCCTCGAACCGGATCAGCACTCGGCCGATGAGCAACAATGGCGACGTCGAATATGACGGAGATTCCTGGTTCTTTTCCTATGCGGATACGCGCAAGATATCCGACATTCGGAAAGACAACGCGGTGCAGCTGACCTTCACTGCGCCACCGCATCTGCTTGGCAAACCGGGCATATTCATCGCGATCGATGGTAACGCTTCGCTCATTGAGGACGTCTCGGAATTCGAGCAACACTGGGTCAAGGGACTGGAACGATGGTTTCCCGAGGGCACCCAGACGCCTGGGCTTGCCTTGATCAAGGTTGCGGCACGTTCGATCCAATATTGGGACGGTGAAGAAAACGGCAAAGTCGAGGTCTGAGATCCGCAAGCGATGCTTCACCGACGCCGATAGTGCCGTCGGCGGCAGCAGGAATTGGCGCCCAACTCGTCCTCAGCCAAGCTAGAGACGAGCTATTGCTTCCCCGAGCTCCTTGCGAAGCTTTTCAAGCCGATCTCGCGCCTCGTCCCGTTGCGCCCGCAATGCCTTGATCGACTTCTCCTGTTCCGTCAGATCCTGAAGGAACTGCTGCTTGAGCGGTGTGTCGCCGACAGAGGAAAGCAAGCCTGAAATCCGTGAGGATTCTGACGTTGCGTCTTCAATTGCCTGCATGACCGTAGCCAGGTCCCTCTCCGCTTCCTTTTGTGCCTTCCTTGCCGTCACAAGGCCCTGAAGTTTCGAGGCGATTTCCGGAGACGGCCCTTCATCGAGCCATTGCAGGATCACAGTGTCATCGATATCGGCAATCGCCTGCGTCTCGCTCTCGGCCATGCGCCATTCGATGGTCGTCGAAACCTTCTTGCCCGCGGGGACGATCATAGTTGCCCGCGCACCTTGCGGTGTCTCTTCCACGCCTCCGGACTTAACCAGTTCCCATCCTGCCATGCCCGGGTCTTCCGCGACAAACGTCCTGTCGGCATCAGCGCCCCAGACGGAGAAGGTCTTTCGCAGCCGTCGCTCCAGTGTGGCCTCGAGATAACCGTCCTTTACGATGACAGTTCGAAAAGAACTGGATATGGCGCTTGCCACTTCCTGCTCGATCTTCTGATCGGCGGCAAACGTCGCCTTTTCCACGCCGCCCGGCTTCACATTGCCTATGCGTGCGTCGCCGACATAACGCCCTTTGTCGTCATAGACTGCCGCCACCGCCGGCGGTAGCGAAGTCCCCGTGTCGTTGGTGAGCACGAGGGCTGCATCCGGATGTTGCGCACCATCGCGATAGAGAGCGACGAACTCTGCCTTGATCTCGCGATCCAAGATCGGCACGGAAATCGTCTCACCGTTCTTCAGGTCGTATACGCCGGGAAGATCGAAGTTTGCGACCACGTCGCCCTCGTCGGCAGTCGCACCGATGGTAGCGGCTGGAGCAGCCTCAACTGGAGCAGGAGCCTCGGCCAGCGGCTTGTTCGCCAGCGCGCCTCCAAACTTGCTACGTTTGGCGCCTCCAAGGTCCAGATAGGCGAAATCCACTTCCGGGCGTGATGGCCATGCTCTGGCATACAGTCTCTGGCGAAGCGTCACGGGCTTGCCGGACGTCAGAGAAATGGAAACCCCGTGCCAATCCTCGCCGGACGCATTCTCAAGGACTGCCCAGGCTTGCAACCGCGCTTTGCCCTTGGCGTCAACAATGATCCTGTAGGACGGCTTCCAGAGCGGGGCTGCCACGACATAGGAGATATCTACGGCCGCCGACGCCTTGCCTTCGAGCGCGATGGTGACGGCCCGGCTTCCCTGCACGCCGTCACTCGACAACAGTTCTGCGGCTCGGGAAATCATCTCGGCGTCTTTGGGATCGTCGAGCTTGTAGGCCATAGCGCCACCGATCTCGGCAACGTCAAAGGCACCGCTGTCCAGCATCACGATCAGCCGTGCGCGTTGCTTCTCGCTCGCAGGCTCTACTCCGACGATGCGGCCCTTCACTCCGTTCGCAGAGACAGGCGCTCCTCTGAGAGACCGTAACACACCCGCCGCCGAATCCAGATCCTGCGGCTTGATCGGGAGCACCTTGAATGTTTCGTCCACCATGTCTGGGCCGGTGGTCGAAAGGCCCTTTACGGGCGCGGGCCCCGATACGACGAGGGTCTTGAGAAAGTCATCCATCTGATCGGTCGGCACGTCGATGACAGCATTGCCGTCCTCTCCGACATCAAGATTGCGCACATATTCGGCAACGCCGCCTGACGACAGCCGGATCGACTTGATCGTCCCGGTTTGTGCAAATGCGGTTGTGGAGAGCAGTACTGCGGTAAGTGCCGCACAGACAACGGATGCGTATTTCATGGAGCCCCCTCGATTAATCCCGAGCGAGAATGAGCGTAAAAAAGGGGCGGCATTTCGGCATACGATTGCTTTTCCGCAAGCTCGCGCCCAGCCCTTGTCGAGACGCGACCAAGTCTCTGCCGGAGATCTCCATCTTCGATGCGATATCGGGAAAGATGTCGTGAAATTGAGAAGACGAACGCCTATATACGTCGCTCGAATCTGTTTGAAAGGAAATCCGTCATGACTATCAATGGAAGCCTGCTCGTCGCGGGATCGGAGAAGCGCGGCACGCGCGGCGAGCTCTACGGTGTCGAAGCAGCCACGGGGACGGCGCTGCCCGTCTCTTTCGGTGGCGCCTCCGCCGAAGACGTCGAAGAGGCGACCAGGCTTGCATGGGAGGCCTTCGCTTCCTACCGGGAAACCGATCTCGAAACACGGGCTGCCTTTCTTGAAACCATCGCCAGCGAGATCGAGGCCATCGGCGACGAGCTGATCGTGCGGGCAATGGCGGAAACCGGACTTCCGCGTGGACGTCTCGAGGGCGAGCGCGCTCGCACGATGGGACAGCTTCGACTATTTGCGAAAGAGGTGCGCGAAGGCCGCTTCCAGGAGCTTCGCTTCGACGGCGCGGATCCCTCCCGCAAGCCGGTTCCGAAGCCTGACCTGCGCCTGCGTAACGTTCCCCTGGGGCCCGTCGCGGTTTTCGGCGCATCGAACTTTCCGCTCGCCTTCTCCGTCGCCGGCGGTGACACGGCATCTGCGCTCGCAGCGGGATGCCCGGTCGTCGTCAAGGCGCATTCCGCTCACCCGGGCACATCGGAACTGGTCGGCCGCGCCGTTCAGCGCGCCGTTGCCAAGGCTGGTCTGCATGCCGGCACGTTTGCGCTCCTCTTCGATACCGGCTTCGAAGTCGGTCAGAAACTGGTGGCCGATGCCAGAATCCGCGCCGTCGGCTTCACGGGCTCGCGCCGCGGCGGCACTGCGCTGATGAAGATCTCTTCCGAGCGCAAGCAGCCGATCCCGGTCTATGCCGAAATGAGCAGCATCAACCCGGTCATCTTCTTCCCCAACGCGCTGAAAACCCGCGCGGCGGAGATCGCAACGGCTTTCGTAGGCTCGCTTGTCCTCGGTGCCGGGCAGTTCTGCACCAATCCCGGCCTCATTCTCGCCGTCGACAGCGAAGGCCTGGACACTTTCATTGCCAAGGCGCGGGAGCTTCTGCCCGATGTCGGCGCCCAGACGATGCTGACAGGTTCCATCGCCAAGGCGTTCTGCGATGGCGTTGCCCGGCTGGAAAAACATCCCGAAGTCAGGCTCGTTGCCAATGGCAAGCCCGGCAGCGAATTCGAAGGCACGGCCGCTCTCTTCGAGACGACGGCTGCAGCATTCCTTGCGCATCACGAGCTGCAGGACGAGGTCTTCGGAGCAGCCGGCCTTATCGTGCGCTGCCGTGATCTCGCCGAACTCGAGCGCGTCCTCGACGGCCTCGAAGGCCAGCTGACCGTTGCCCTGCACATTACGAGCGAAGACGAACAGGACGCCAAGCGCCTCGTTCCAAAGCTGGAAATGCTTGCCGGACGCCTGCTCGTGAACGGCTTCGGAACCGGCGTGGAAGTATCGCCCGCCATGGTGCACGGCGGCCCCTACCCGGCAACGGCCGATGGCAGATCGACCTCCGTCGGGACGCTCGCCATCTACAGGTTCCTGCGTCCGGTTTCGTATCAGGACTTTACGACCACCCTGCTTCCAGCGCCGCTGCGTTGATCGAGTAGAGCAGCCGGACCTTAAACCGGCATCTGAAAATTGCACCACGGGCGCTCAGGCGGCCCGTGGTACGCATTGGCAAAACCTCAGTCTCAAAATCGTCATTTTGCCGATGACAGCGACGCCATTCTCTGCAAGAAAGAGTGCTGTTGAGAGACAGGGGCGCCCGTTTGCGAAAGCGGGCTGAGAAGCACCCTTCGAACCTGAACCGGATAATGCCGGCGGAGGGAGTCGCTCGGGTCGCCATCTGCTTCATCGCATGATCGTTCCCGCGCCTGCCCCGCCTGAAAGGGGTACTATGGAGAACAAGACACCCGGAGCACTGTTGACGGCGATGCGGGCGAAGCCACCGCTCGTGCAGTGCATCACCAATTACGTGGCCATGAACATCGCCGCCAATGTGGTCCTTGCGGCGGGTGCATCGCCTGCCATGGTCCACGCCGCCGAAGAAGCCGGAGAGTTTGCCGCAATCGCCGGCGCTTTGACCGTTAATATCGGCACGCTCTCCACCCAGTGGATCGACGGCATGCATGCTGCGGCAAAGGCTGCAAACGCGAGCGGCAAACCTTGGGTCCTTGATCCGGTTGCCCATTATGCGACGTCCTTCCGCCGCAAGACGGTTTCCGATCTGCTGGCGCTTCGCCCGACGATCATCCGCGGCAATGCTTCTGAAATCATCGCGCTTGCCGGTGGCGAGAGCCGCGGCCAAGGCGTCGACAGCCGCGACCCGGTTGAGCAGGCAGAAGCGTCCGCGCGGCTGCTTGCCGAACGGCATGGAGCGGTCGTCGCCGTCACCGGTGTGGTGGATTTCGTGACGGATGGTGCGCAGGCGCTGCGCATTGAAGGCGGCTCGCCGTTGATGCCGCAGGTGACTGCGCTCGGCTGTTCGCTCACCTGCCTGACCGGCGCCTTTGCCGCCACCATTCCCGCCGATCCTTTCGCAGCCGCTGTCGCAGCACTTTCTACCTTCGCGGTTGCCGGCGAAGAGGCGGCCAAGGATGCTGCCGGCCCCGGCTCCTTCTCCTGGCGCTTCCTCGATCAGCTCGCCGCGCTCGATGGAGCAAAGCTCGATGCAAAAGTGAGGATCAACGCCACATGAAACGCTTCGATCTTTCCCTCTATCTGGTCCTCGATCCCGATCTCTGCGCCGATATCGGAATGGTCGAGACGGCGCGGCTTGCCGTTGCCGGCGGCGCCACGATGGTGCAGCTTCGTGACAAGCATGGCGGGACGGCAAGGATGATCGAGACCGGTCTGGCGCTGAAGGAGATCCTGAAGGATACCGGCGCTTTGCTCGTCATCAACGACGACGTCGAGGCAGCCATCGCGATCGGCGCCGACGGGCTGCATATCGGCCAGGATGATATGGGGCCAGCCGTCGCCCGGGCGATGATCGGCCCGGACATGATCCTTGGTCTGTCAGCCGAGAGCGAAGCGCTGGCAGCGGCCATCGATCCCGCTATCGTCGACTATGCCGGCATCGGCCCAATCTTTGCGACACCCACCAAGGCAGACCACAAGCAGCCGATCGGCTTTGACGGGTTGGCGAGACTGGTGAAAACCGCCCCCGTTCCGACGGTTGCAATCGGCGGCTTGAAGAGCGAGCATGTCACTTCCGTCTTCGCGGCCGGAGCCGATGGGCTTGCTGTCGTCTCGGCGATCTGCGGCACCCCGGATCCTCAGGCAGCGACGATCCGCATCTCCGAGGAAATCCGAAAGGTCCGCCGATGATCCGCAACGTCCTGTCTATCGCCGGCTCCGATCCATCCGGTGGCGCCGGCATCCAGGCCGATCTCAAGGCTTTCTCTGCTCGCGGCGTCTATGGCATGGCGGCGCTGACGGCCCTGACGGCGCAGAATACGCAAGGGGTGACGGGCGTGCATCTTGTCCCGCCCCTCTTCGTCGCCCAGCAGATCAAGGCGGTCTTTGCCGATGTGCGCGTCGATGCGGTCAAGATCGGCATGATTGCCAATGCCGGCATTGCCGAAGCCGTTGCCGAGGCGCTGGCGCCTCATCGCGGGATTCCCATCGTCGTCGATCCTGTCATGATCGCCAAGGGCGGAGCGGCACTCCTCGACCCGCGGGCTGTCGATGCGCTGACGAAGCATCTGCTGCCGCTTGCGACGCTGCTCACCCCCAACCTGCCGGAAGCCGCAGCGCTGCTGCACGAAGAGGTTGCCGAAAGCCGCGAGCAGATGGCCTCGCAAGCCGAGCGCCTGCGAGCGCTCGGCCCTGCCGCTGTGTTGGTCAAGGGCGGTCATCTCGAGAGCAATGAAAGTCCCGACATATTGGCAACCGACTCCGGCCGGCATTGGTTCGAGGCGAAACGCGTCCCCACGAAGAATACACACGGGACCGGCTGCACACTTTCCAGCGCACTCGCCGCCGAGCTCGCAAAGGGTGCTTCGCCGCAAGCGGCTGTTTCGACTGCGAAAACCTATCTTGCGCAAGCAGTCGCTGCCGCGGGCGAGCTGGCGGTCGGCTCTGGCCATGGACCGATTCATCATTTCCATGCCCTGTGGAAAGACGCCGGGCTCTGAGCCGGATCACAGACCCGATAATGCCCAGCGGCCCGGTTAAACCGGGCCGCTTTGTTTTGCCTACCCCCAGTTGAACCAGGATTGCCTGCCAAAAAGCCTGTTGACATGGCCGCTCGGATATCGAAAGTTATGTCATTAAAAAGGGATACATTCCGTAATAACGGAATAATTGGAGGAATTCGGGTGTCGGACCTGCTTGTGAGCTTATATTCCACGAAGCTCGCCGAACTGAAAGAGAAGGCCGGCTCCATCGGCATCGTGATCCGTCCAGCCCTGCCGCCGGAACTTCATGTCGTCGTTACCTGGGTGCGCGAACATTTCAGCGAGAACTGGGCAAGCGAAGTGAGCGTCGCCTTTTCCCGCCAGCCTGTCGCCTGCCTGATCGCCGTCGAGGATGGCAAGCTGCTCGGCTTTGCCTGCTATGACACGACCGCCCGCGGCTTCTTCGGCCCGACTGGCGTCGATCCGGCCGCACGCGGCAAGGGCATTGGCCTCGCCCTCTTTTCCGCCTGCCTGCAGACCATGAAGACGCTGGGCCACGTCTATGCCTTCATCGGCGATGCCGGCCCCGTCGATTTCTACGTCAAGACCGCCGGCGCGGTCGAAATTCACGCCCCCGACAAGGGCATTTACGAAGGCATGCTGCGAAGCCAGCCGAAATGACCATCTGATACCGGAGTATTGAAATAGTGTCCTCGACCCCGCTCGCTCTCTTCGTCGGCCTTCCCAATCCGACGCTTTCGGACGACGAATTCGCCCTCTTCCGCGAGACGAATCCGCTCGGCCTCTTCGTCGGCCGTCGCAATCTGCGCAATCCGGAGCAGGCAAAGATCCTGATCGACCGTTTCCGCGAGGCCGTCGGCCGCGACGATGCGCCCGTCTTCACCGACCAGGAAGGCGGCCGTGTGCAGCATATGGATGCCGGCCCCTGGCCGCTTTTCCGCAGCTTCGGCCAGTTCGCCGAGCTTGCGCGCCATGACTTCGCACTCGGTAAGAAGGCGCTGCGTCTGTCCACCCAGGCCATGGGTGTGATGATGACCGAACTCGGCCTGTCGAGCGGCTGCTCGCCGGTTCTCGATCTCGTTTTCGAAACAACGAGCGCGGTGATCGGCGCCCGCTCCTTCGGCCCCGATCCGGATTTCATCGCTGCACTGGGCCGCGAAGTGGTCGATGGCCTCCTCGAAACCGGTAACATGCCGGTCATGAAGCACATTCCGGGCCACGGCCGCGCCACGCTCGATTCCCACAAGGAACGCCCGGTCGTCGACGGCTCGCGCGAAACACTGACCGCAACCGACTTCAAGCCTTTCGTGGCGCTGAAGGACACGCCTTGGGCGATGGTCGCCCATGTCGTCTACTCCGCTTACGATGCCGAGCTGCCGGCTTCCATCTCGCCGATCATGCATGACGTGATCCGCAAGGACATGGGTTACGACGGCGTTCTGATCTCCGACTGCATCTTCATGGATTCGCTGCAGGGCACTCTGCCAGGGCGCGTCGCTCAGGTTCTCGATGCCGGTTTCGACATTGCGCTTCACAGCCATGGCGACGTCAAGGAGAGCGAGGCCGCCGCCAAGGCCGCGCGCCCGCTGACGGAAGCCGCTCAGAAGCGTATCGCCGCCGGCAAAGCCCGCCTCGGCACTCTCAAAATCGACTATCGCGCTGCCCATGCGGAAGTCGAATCGATGTTTGCAAGCGCACTGGTCTCCTGACCAGCGCGCGTATTCTTCACCTCATAAGAAAAGGGGAATTTGTAATGAAGAAATATCTTTTAGCGGCTGCGGCCCTGACGATGCTATCGGGCTCGGCCGTCGCGCAGACCGTCCTCACGGCCAATATCGAGCCGGCAACCACCTGGGTGCGCAACTTCAACCCGTTCAACCAGACTTCGTCGCGTCAGTCGACCCTTGACTTCATCTATGAGCCACTGGTCATCTTCAACCGCTTCGACAGCAACAAGCCGGTCTATCGCCTGGCCGAAAGTTTCAAGCTCTCCGACGACCTGAAGAGCATCGATTTCAAGCTGCGTCCAAACCTGAAGTGGTCGGACGGCCAGCCGCTAACCTCGGCCGACGTCAAGTTTACCTATGACTATCTGAAGAAGTTCCCGGCCCTCGATTTCGTCAGCATCTGGACCTTCATCACCGATGTGCAGGCGGTCGATGGCCAGACAGTCCGCTTCACGCTCGCCAATCCAAGCTCGCTTGCAGCCGAACAACTGTCGCAGCTGCCGATCGTGCCCGAGCATGTCTGGAAGGATGTTGCCGATCCGGTCACCTACGCCAACGAAAATCCCGTCGGCAGCGGTCCGCTGACCGAAGTGCCGCGCTTCACCGGCCAGACCTATGACCAGTGCCGCAACCCGAACTACTGGGATGCCGAGCATCTGAAGGTCGATTGCATGCGCTTCCCGCAGCTTGCCGACAACAACCAGATCCTGACGGCGACCGCCGACGGCACGCTTGACTGGGGCGTCTCCTTCATTCCCGATATCGACAATGTCTATGTCTCGAAGGATCCGGCGCATTATCACTACTGGTATTCGCCGAGCAGCATGGTCGCCTTCCTGTTCAATCTCGAAACGTCCAACGAGGCCAACAAGAAGGCCTTCAACGACGTGAAGTTCCGCCGTGCGGTCTCCATGGCGCTTGACCGCAAGACGATGATCGATGTGGCTGGCTACGGCTATCCGACATTGAACGAAGACCCGGGCCTGATGGGCGAGCTCTACAAGAGCTGGGCGGACCCGTCCGTTATGGCCGAGTTCGGCAAGTTCGCCGCCTATGACGCCGATGCCGCCAAAGCGCTGCTCGACGAAGCCGGCTATGTCGACAAGGACGGCGACGGCCTGCGTGACAATCCTGACGGTTCGAAGATCTCCTTCTCGATCATCGTTCCGAACTCCTGGACGGACTGGATCGACACGGTCAATATCGCGATCGAAGGCATGCAGGCAGTCGGCCTTGATGCCAAGATCGAGACCCCGGAAGAAGCCGTCTGGACCTCCGATCTCATCGACGGAAAGTTCGATGCGGCGATCAACAGCCTGCCGGCTTCGGCCTCGCCCTATTATCCCTACAAGCGCGCCTTCAGTGCTTCGGACAAGGGCAAGACCCGCTTCACCGCACAGCGCTGGTTCAACCCGGAAGTGGAAGACCTGGTCACCCAGTTCACCCACACGGCCGATCTCGACAGGCAGAAAGAAGCGATGAACAAGGCTCAGCGCATCGTTGCCGAAAACATGCCTGTCATCCCCGTGTTCAACAACCCGAACTGGTATCAGTACAACACCAAGCGCTTCACCGGCTGGTCGACCAAGGAAAACCCCTTCGTCAATCCGTCCATCTCGCGCACCAACCCGGCACGTCTTCTGAACCTGCTGGCGCTTGAGCCGGTCAAGTAAGCCATTGTTGCAAACTGCGGGAGCGGCGCGGCAAGCGCCGCTCCCGTTTTGACGGAGTCCCCATGGCCTTTCTACTTCGCCGCCTCGCTTTTTACCTGGCGGCCTTCATCGCGGCAGCGACGATCAACTTCTTCCTGCCCCGGCTGATGCCGGGCGATCCCGTGCGCATCATGTTTTCGAGCGCGGGCACCGAACTGCCGCCGGAAAGCCTGCAAGCGCTGAAGCTGACTTTCGGCTTCGTCGACGGGCCGCTCTGGCAGCAATATCTGACGTACCTCGGCAGCATCTTCACCGGCGATCTCGGCCGTTCGATCAAATATTTCCCGCTGCCGGTCACGTCGGTTCTCGGCCATGCGCTGGTGTGGACTGTCGGCCTGATGGGCACGGCGACGATCATCAGCTTTGCGCTCGGCACCTTCCTCGGCATTGTCGCCGCCTGGCGGCGCGGCAGCAAATTCGACGTCATCGTCTCGATCGGCGCGATCTTCGCGACATCGGTGCCCGCCGTCGTCACCTCGCTGATCGTGCTGTTCTTCTTCGGCTTCACGCTTGGCTGGTTCCCGAACGGCTATGCTGCCGATCCCTCGCTCGATCCAGCCTTCAGCTTCCAATATGTGGGCAGTGTCGCCTATCACGGCGTCCTGCCGATGATCACGCTCTGCACTGTGCTGGTCGGCGGTTTTACCGTCACCATGCGCAATAACATGATCAACCTGCTCGGCGAGGACTATATCATCATGGCCCGCGCCAAGGGCCTCTCCGACCGGCATGTGATGCTCTGGTATGCGGCCCGCAATGCGCTGCTGCCGACCGTCTCGAGCCTGGCGATTGCCATCGGCACCATTCTCGGTGGCTCGCTGGTGACCGAGGTCGTCTACAACTATCCGGGCCTCGGCAACATCCTCTACCAGGCGATCCTTGCGCGCGATTATCCCGTCATCCAGGGCCAGCTTCTCATCATGACCGCGACCATGCTGATCGCCAATTTCATCGTCGATGTCAGCTATGTGCTGCTCGATCCGCGACTGAAGGGAGCGTGAGATGAAGAGCCTTCTCCGCAATCGAAAGGCGCTGATCGGCCTCGCCATCATCGCCTTCATCGTCATCGTGGCGATCGCAGCACCGTTGCTGACGCATTACGATCCCGCCGCCCGCACCGGCCGTCCGCACCAGCCGCCGTCTGCCGAACATATTCTCGGCACGACGCGTATCGGCCAGGATGTCTTCGCCCGGATGATCTATGGCGCGCGCACCTCGCTTGCCGTCGGCTTCGGCGCCGGCCTGCTGATCACCGCCGTCGGCACGGCGCTCGGTATCATCTCCGGTTATCGCGGCGGCAAGACGGACGAGGTCATCAGCTTCTTTACGAACATGGTGCTCGTCGTGCCGAACCTGCCGCTGTTGCTCGTTCTCGCAGCCTTCATCGGCCAGGCGAGCCCGATCGTCATCGCGCTCATTCTCGGTGGCACGTCCTGGGCCTGGGGTGCGCGCGTGACCCGTGCCGAAACGCTCTCCGTCAAGCAGAAAGACTATGTCAAATCGGCTGAGATGATGGGTGAGCCGCAATGGCGCATCATGACATTCGAGATCTTCCCCAACGTGATTTCCATCGTCGGCATCAATTTCATCGGTAGCGTCATCTTCGCCATCATCACCGAGGCGACGCTGGAATTCCTCGGCCTCGGCGATCCGCGCGTCGTCTCCTGGGGCACCATGCTCTACAACGCGCAGAAGGCCTCCGCGCTTTCGGTCGGCGCCTGGTGGGATATTCTCACACCCTGCTTCGCGCTCGCCTTCCTCGGCATCGGCATGTCGCTGCTCAATTTCGCCGTCGATGAGATCGCCAATCCGCGCCTGCGTACCGGCAATCATCTGAAGCGCTGGTCTTTTCTCATCCGCTCCGGGGAGGGCCGCCTGTGAACCACCCGTTGCTTTCAGTCAAAAACCTCACGATCGACTATATCGGCGAGGAAAAGGACTTCCGCGCCGTCGACAATGTCAGCTTTGATGTTGCACCCGGCGAAGTCTTTGGTCTGGCCGGCGAATCCGGCTGTGGCAAGAGCACGATTGCCTTTGCCATCAGCCGCCTGCACAAGCCGCCAGCGCTGATCCGCAAGGACAGCCAGATCCTGCTTGCCGGCCGTGATGTGCTCGATCTCGACCCGAAGGCGCTTGCCGCCTTCCGCTGGCGCGAAGTCGCCATGGTCTTCCAGAGCGCCATGAATTCGCTGAACCCGGTGCTGCGCATCGAGGACCAGTTCTATGACGTGCTGCGCACCCACAAGGGCATGACGAAAGCCGAAGCGCGCGAGCGCACGGCCGAGATGCTGCGGCTCGTCGATATCGCGCCGGAACGTATGCGCAACTATCCGCACCAGTTTTCCGGCGGCATGCGCCAGCGCATCGTCATCGCCATCTGTATGGCGCTCGATCCGAAACTCGTCGTCATGGACGAGCCGACGACGGCGCTTGATGTGGTCGTGCAGCGCGAAATTCTGCAGCGCATCAACGAACTCCGCAAGCAGTTCGGCTTCTCGGTGCTCTTCATCACCCACGATCTCGGGCTGATGGTGCAGTTCTGCGACCGCATCGGCATCATGCTCCAGGGCAAGCTCGTCGAGCAGAACGAAGCCGAGGCGATCTACAAGACGCCGCAGCACGAATACACCCGGAAACTCTGGGCCTCCTTCCCCTCGCTTCACGGAGGCGTGCTGCTATGAGCGATGCCATCCTCGCACTCGACAAAGTCACCAAGACCTTCGGCCACGGTGATTCCGCCGTTCATGCTGCACGCGCCATCTCCTTTTCGCTGCACGCCGGCCGCGCGCTGGCGATTGTCGGCGAATCCGGCAGCGGCAAGACCACCTGCGCCCGCATGGCGATGCGCGAATATTCGCCGACCGCAGGGCAAATCCTCTACAAGGGCCGTCCCGTCGAAGGCGCCAAGGCGGACGAGATCGCCCGTTACCGCCGGTCGGTGCAGATGATCTTCCAGGACCCATTCGCCTCGCTGAACCCGGCCCACACGATCGCTCATCATCTGCAGCGGCCGCTGAAGCTCCACCGGCCTGACATACGCGGCAAGCAGATCGATGCGACCGTCCGTGAACTGCTCGAACGCGTGAAGCTTGATCCGGACATCGTCGCGCCGAAATATCCGCACGAGCTTTCGGGCGGTCAGCGCCAGCGCGTCAATATCGCCCGCGCCCTTGCCGCCCAGCCGGAAGTGATCGTCGCCGACGAACCGACCTCAATGCTTGATGTTTCCGTGCGCCTCGGTGTTCTCAATCTCCTGAACGAGATGAAGAAGGAGATGAATCTCGGCCTGCTCTACATCACCCACGATATCGCCACCGCCCGCTATGTGGCGGAGGATATCGCCGTCATGTATTCCGGCCAGATCGTCGAATGGGGCAACACGGCCAAGGTAATCGACAATCCGCTGCATCCCTATACCCGTCTTCTGCTCTCGGCTGTCCCCGATCCGGACGTGCGCTTCGACGATCCGCGCACGCGCCTGCAGCCACAGGAGGTGGACGATATCCGCCGCCGCTCCGCCGCGCCGCAGGAACAGGTGGTGCAGCATGAGCCGGATCATTTCGTGCGTTTGATCTGAGCAAGGCTTGCTGGCTTCGACTGTCACCCTATGCTAGGGGACGGTCCCTTTCAGCGAGACGAAACCGCCATGCTTCCCTGGATCCAGCTCGATTCCGCGACCATCCCCGGCGACGGTGGAGAGCTGCGACTGAAGCAGCGCGGCAGTGAATTTTCCATCATGCTCGGCACCAACGAGCTGATGAACAGCCGCCTCAGCGGTTCGGAAGAAGCACTCGCTACTCTGTCCTTTGAACGGATCAAATCGCATCCGAAGCCGAAGATCCTGATCGGCGGGCTCGGCATGGGCTTTACCCTGCGGGCCGCTCTTGCGGTCGTGCCCGAGGATGCCACTATCGTCGTTGCCGAACTGATTCCGGAAGTCGTTGCCTGGGCACGCGGCCCGATGGCTGAAGTGTTCAGAGGCTGCCTTGACGATCCGCGTGTGTCGATCCACCACGGGGATGTCGGCGAAGCGATCCGCGCCGGAAAGGGCGGCTATGACGCTATCCTTCTCGACGTCGACAATGGGCCTGACGGCCTGACCCGCAAATCCAATGACCGACTCTACGATTATGCCGGGCTTAAATCCGCCCGAGAGGCCCTGCGTCCCGGCGGCGTGCTGGCCGTCTGGTCCTCCGGGCCGGATCCGTCCTTCACGCGGCGTCTGAAGGACTGCGGCTTTGCCGTCGATGTGGTCAATACGCGGGCCAACGGCAAGCGCGGCGGCGCGCGCCACGTCATCTGGCTCGCAGTCAAGCCCGGTCGCTGACCGACCCCCCGGCAATAAAATGCATCTTTATCAGCAAAGGCGACGGATGCGTGCGCAAGAGAGCTTGAGATTGGTGCGGTAATAATCGTATCCCATAGATCACGGATCGCGACGACGAGGAGGTCTCGCGGCCATTCATCGGCCGAGCCGCATGCGGAGGCATGACGCGCCGGCCCTCGATTGGATACGGGTATGCGCCTTTCAGACTGCCATAACTTCCACGATTTCCGCCGTCTCGCCAAGCAGCGCCTTCCGGGGCCGATCTTCAACTATATCGACGGCGCCGCGGATGACGAGGTGACTTACAGGCGCAATACCTCATCTTTCGAAACCTGCGATCTTCTGCCGAGCGTGCTGCGTGGGGTCAGCGATGTCGATATGTCGGTCACCGTCATGGGCCAGAAACTCGCCATGCCGGTCTATTGCTCGCCGACGGCGCTGCAGCGGCTCTTCCACCACGAGGGCGAACGCGCAGTGGCACACGCCGCCGGCAAATTCGGTACTATGTTCGGCGTTTCCTCGCTTGGCACGATCAGCCTGGAAGAGGCGCGGCAGATCAGCAGCGGGCCGCAGGTCTACCAGTTCTATTTCCACCGCGATCGCGGCCTCAATCGTGAAATGATGGCGCGGGCGAAGCAGGCGGGCGTGCAGGTGATGATGCTGACCGTCGATAGCATCACCGGCGGCAATCGCGAGCGCGACAAGCGCACCGGATTTGCCATCCCTTTCAAGCTCAACCTGTCGGGCATGGCGCAGTTTGCCGTCAAACCGGCCTGGGCAATCAACTATTTCACCCATGAGAAATTCCGCCTGCCGCAACTCGACAGCCATGTGGACATGGGCAGCGGCACAATGTCGATCAGCCGCTACTTTACCGAGATGCTCGACCCCGCCATGAACTGGGACGATGTCGCCGACATGGTGAAGATCTGGGGCGGGCAATTCTGCCTGAAGGGCATCATGACGGTCGAGGATGCCAAGCGCGCTATCGATATCGGCTGCACCGGCATCGTGCTGTCCAACCACGGCGGCCGCCAGCTCGACGGTTCACGCAGCGGCTTCGACCAGCTGGCGGAAATCGTCAATGCCGTCGGCGACAGGATCGACGTCATGGTCGACGGCGGCATCCAGCGCGGCACGCATGTGCTCAAGGCACTCTCGCTCGGCGCCAAGGCGGTCGGGGTCGGGCGTTATTATCTCTTCCCGCTTGCAGCCGCCGGCCAAGCCGGGGTCGAGCGGGCGCTCCTGCAAATACGGACGGAAATCGAGCGTGGCATGAAGCTGATGGGCGCCGCTTCCGTCAGCGAGCTGTCGGCCGGCAACCTGCGTTTCCGCACCTCCTGAGACGGAGCACTGCGCCCGATATCACGGTGCGAACTTTATCAGGCTCCGACGATCTCACGGGGCGCAGGTGCACCGACATCCTGCCGGCGCTGGCGAATGATCGTCGACGCCTCGCGGGGATCGGGCGGCAGCACGGCATTCTTCAAGGCGAACGAATATTCGTGCTGCGGATTGTCCAGCACGGTACGCGCATCGCCGCTTTCGACGACCACGCCCTTGCGCATGATAATGACACGGTCGGCTATGTAATAGGCGGTCGCGAGATCATGAGTGATGTAGATGATCGATACCTTCAACGTATCGCGCAATTCGCGAAAGAGATTGACGATCGACATGCGCAGTGACGCATCCACCATGGAAACCGGCTCGTCGGCGACGATGAGCTTCGGTTCGGGAATGAGCGCGCGTGCCACCGCGATGCGCTGGAGCTGGCCACCGGACAATTCGTGCGAATAACGTCCTCGAACCTCCGCAATGGAAAGGCCGACCCGCTGCAGCGCCGTATCTGCCAAGGCCTCCCTTTCGGCGCGGCTCTTCGCACCCTTGAAGCGATGCGCCGTGGCATACAGATACTCGTCGATGCGCGTCAGCGGATTGAAGGCTTCGAAGGGATTCTGGAAAACCGGCTGAACCCTGGTCATGAAGGCTTCGCGGGCGCTACGGCCGCTGATATCGCCAATGTCGGCGCCGTCGAAGCGGATGGTGCCGCGATCTGCGGCCTCGCTGCCGAGGATCATCTTGGCGAGCGTGGATTTGCCGGAGCCGGATTCGCCGACGATCGTGAAAATCTCTGGGCTGTCAGCCGCAAGCGCAAAGCTCACGTCATCGACTGCCGTCATCCTGGCACGTGAAAAGAACCCGCCGATCGGAAAGAACTTGCTGACATTTTCAAGCTGGAGAAGGTGTTCGCCACTCATTGGATCTTGTACTCCCCTGCCCTGAAACATGCCACGCGCCCACCGGTCGCGCTCGGCTGCATGACAGGAACCTCCTTCGAGCACCTGTCGATCGCAATCGGACACCGTGGATGGAAGCGACATCCCGACGGCGGGTTCGAGAGCGCCGGAGGTTTGCCCTGCAGACTCTTCCGCGTCCGCGTATCGCCGATGCGTGGCAGGCTGCCGATCAGATGAGCCGTATAGGGATGTTGCGGATTGTCGAAGATCGCCTGCGTCGGCCCTTCTTCGGCGAGCCGCCCCGCATACATGATCGCAAGGCGATCGGTGATGGCAGCATGGACGGACATATCGTGGGTCACGAAGATGACCGAGGCTTGCATGCGTGTCTGCACCTCCTTGATCAACGCAAGAACATCCTGCTGCACCAAAACGTCGAGCGCCGTCGTCGGCTCGTCGGCGATGATGAATTCCGGTTCGCAGACGGTCGCAAGCGCGATGGTCAGCCGCTGGCGCATGCCGCCGGAGAGCTGGTGCGGAAAGGCTTCAAGGACATGCGGGTCGAGATGCAGGCGGGCAAGATGCGCCTCGACCCGCTGGCGGAAGGCTGCTTGATCCAGACCCATGTGGCGGGAGGCGAAATCGTTGAAAGCATGCTTCACCCGCCGGACCGGGTTCAGCACGTTCATCGAGCCCTGCATGATGTAGGAAAGATGTCGCCAGCGCGCGGCCCGCATCTTTTGCGGTTCGCCATAGACATCGATCGGCTTGCCATCGAAATTGAAATTGACCGTACCGCCGACGACCCGCATCGGCGGGCGAATGGCTCCGGCAAGCGTCTTGATGAGCGAGGTCTTGCCGCTCGAGGATTCTCCGGCAATGCCGTAGATTTCGTTCTTGCGTACAGTCAGGCTGATATCGTCGACGGCCCTGATCTCGCGCCGGACTCCGAAATAATCGTTGACGTAGTAGCATTTGAGCCCGTCGATCGTCAGCGCGTCCCGGGAGTTTTCGACGAGGGTCAAAGGTGCTTTCCTCAAAGAATTCTGCATCGTCTCACGCTCCCATCCGGGCCAGCCGCGAGCGCGGATCGATATATTCATTGACCGACATGGCGAGCATGAAGAGGCCGAGGAAGAGGATGACCACGAACAGCATCGGGAAGGCCACCCACCACCAGATGCCGGCAACCATGGCCGAATGTGCATTGGCCCAGTAGATCATGCCACCGATTGTCGGCCGGTTGATGTCGGAAAAACCGAGAATGGAGAGCGTCACTTCCAGGCCGATCGCCCAGATCAGATTGTTCATCGTCGTGAAGAAGACGATCGGCATGACATAGGGAAGATGTTCGCGAACGAGGATTTGCGACGTGCGCATGCCCGAAAAGACGGCGTGCCGGGTAAATTCCCGTTGCCGTAGCGATAGCGCGACGGAGCGGATGAGCCGGCTGTCATGCGTCCAGCCGAGCAGGGCTGCGACGACCGCCAGCATCGACCATGTCATCTGGTCACGCAGGACAAAGACCAGAAGAAGCAGGATCGGGATGTTTGGCAATGCGCCCAGCGTATCGTTGATGCCCATGATGATCTGGTCGGTGCGGCCGCCGATGTAACCGGAAACGAGGCCGACGACGAGCGCGATGAGGCGGCTGATAACGGCGACGATAATGCCGAAGAGCAGCGTGTTGCGCAGCGACGCGCCGATCTGCCAGAAAACATCCTGGCCGCGCGAAGTCGTGCCGAACCAGAATTCGGCGGATGGCGGCATGTCGGGGATCACCACATAAATGGCGTTCTCGTCATAAGGCGAGAAGAAGGAAGAGACGATCAACCCGACAATGATCAGGATCAGGATCGTCCCGAGCAGGAATTCGCGGTTGTAACGAAGCAGGTCTCTGAGGATCTTGAACATCGCTATTATCCCAGTTTCACGCGCGGATCGATCAGCGGATAGATGATATCGATCACGAAGACGGCCGCAGCGACGGCAATGATGGCGATGGTCGTGACGCCCAGGACCAGGCTGTAATCGCCGGAATAGATGCCCGAGATCAACAGCTTGCCGATGCCCGGATAGTTGAAGACGAACTCGACGATGACGGCACCGCCGAAGACATTGCCGAGGCTGAGCGCGAGACCCGTGACCTGCGGCAACATGGCGTTGCGGGCCACATAATACGAAAAGATGCTGCTCGAGCGCACGCCGCCGAGCTCGGCATAGACGACATGATCGTCAGTGATGATGTTGGAAACGAGCGAACGCATGGAAATGAACCAGCCACCGATGCCGACGAGCACGAGCGTCAGCGCCGGCAGAATGCCGTGTTCGATAACCGAGCTGATGAAGGCCCAGCTGAATGCGGGCGTGAGATTGACCTGCGCGCCGCCACTGATCGGCAGGATCGGCCAGACGAAACCAAAGAGAATAACGAGGCTGAGGCCGATGATGTAGGTCGGGATCGGCTGCAGTGCCATGATGACGATACCGGCAAGCTTGAGCAGACGGCTGTTGCGGAAATAGCCGGCAAGCGCGCCGAGCAGGTTGCCGATGATCCATGCGATGATCGTAGCAAGCGTCAGAAGGCCGACGGTCCAAGGCAAGGCGCGTCCGATGACGGTCATGACCGGTGTCGGGAAGGACGACAGCGACGGACCAAAATCACCGGTCAGCACCCGTCCCCAGAAAGTGAAATACTGATCGATAAGCGGGCCGCCGGTTCCATAGAGTTCCCGCAGCGATTCGCGCAGAATTTCAACCGATTGTGGATCGGTCGAGCCGAAACTCGTCAAAAGCGACACGGTCTGCTCCACCGGATCAACAGGCGAGAAATGCGCGATCAGGAATGCGAGCGTGATGCCGGTGACGACCACGAAAAGGAACTGCAGGAAACGTTTACCCGCATAGATCAGAAAGCCATTCATGGCATCCATCCTCCACTAGCAGAAGGGGAGCGGCCGGCAATCGGCCACTCCCGTGTCGACGCGATCAGTTCTTCGGAGCGTCCGGATTGGCCTTCAGGCCGGTCACCATGTAACGAATGTTCGACCAGTTCGGACCCGAAGCGGAATAGGGGTTTTCAGCGCTCGGATAGTTCGTCCAGTAGGTCGTGTCGAACGGGGCGAACTTGTTGTAGGCCATCAGCGGAATCATCGGCATCTCTTCGACCGCGAGCTTCAGGAAATCCTGACCGACCTTGGTGACGTCGGGCGAGTCGAAGGCGATGGACCGGTTCTTCGCGATGATCTGATCGAGACGCGGATCCTGCCAGCGTTGCAGGTTGCGCGGCGGCTGGATCTGGCCGAGCGGCTTGATGAATTCCGAATGGTAGCTGTCCAGGAAAAAGGACAGATCCGGATGACCGCCCCAGGTCTCAATGCTCCAGTAGATTGCGGCTTCGTAATCGCCGGCACTAAGGCGCTGACCGTTGGTCGGACCGGCAACATCCACCTTTGTAGCGATGCCGTTCTGGCTCCATTGCTGGGCGATAACGGTGCCGGCACGCGCGAGTGTCGGAATGGCGTCGCCCTCGACCTGCAGGCGGATCGTGAACGGCGTGCCGTCAGGCTTCATCCATTGATTGCCGCTCTTCTTGAAACCGGCCTTCTGCAGGAGCTCGGTCGCAGCTTGAACATCCTGCTTCCACCAGCCGAAGCCGAAGGTACGCTGCAGCTGTTTCGGATCGGTCGGGATCTGGTCGCCCCACTGGCCACGCACCATGGTGGCGATCTGGGCGGAGATATTGGGATCATAGGGCTTGATCTTGCGGCTGCCGGTATCGAGCTCGAAATTGGTGAGCCAGTCCTGCATCGGTGCGTAATAATCGTCCGGAGCCGAGCCGGTCGGCGGCGTGGCGAGAGCAGCCAGATTGGCGGCACCGCGATAGGAGCCGAGGGCCACGGCGCGGATATCGATCATCAATGCCAGCGCCCAGCGCACGTCCTTGTTGTCGAAGGGCGGCTTCTTGGTGTTGAGCAGCACGGAAGGCAGGGTCGGATCGGGATGGGCGAAGGGGAAGCCCTTCAGCCAGGAGGCGACGCTCTTGCTGTCGCGCATCATCGCAAACATGCCCTCGGGTGCCATGTCGTTGATCACGTCGAGATTATGATTGCGCTGCTCGATGACGCGGGCTTCCGGGTTACCGGCGGCTCGATAGACGACATATTTCACCTGCGGCGGCTCCTTGGCAGCCATGCCGATCGAAGTGCGCTGCCAGTCGTCGCGCAGTTTCCAGATGGTCCAGTTGCCAGCCTTGTCATAGCTCTGCAGCACATAGGCGCTGAGCGAGACCGGCGGATTGTTCTTGAATGCCAGGGGATCGCCGGCCTTTTCGAAGACATGCTTCGGCATGATCCAGGCAGCGTTCCAGCGCACGGTGAACACTGTGTGGAAGCGCGAATTCGGCTTCTTGAGATGGAGGATCACCGTCTGCGGATCTGGGTTTTCCACGCTGGCAACGTTGACGGAAAAAGGCGCGCTCCAGGACATGCCGGGATGGTCGATCTGAGTCTTGACCGTATAGGCCACGTCGTCGCTGGTGAATTCGACACCGTCGCTCCAATAGATGCCCTTGCGCAGCTTCACGGTCATTTGCGTGAAATCGGCATTATAGGCCGGCGGCTCGGTAGCGAGCGCATTCTGCCAGGCATCCGGACCACCCTCCGGATTGATGAACCAGAACGTATCGGTCGTCAGCTGCTGCAGGCCGTTGACATTGGCAGACCCACCACCGCCCGGCGCCCAGACATTAAACCAGTCGGCATTCTGCTGCGGCGTGCCCTGGATGATCAGAGTTTCATTGCGCGGAATTCCGGCAATGAAGTCCTGCGCATAAGCAGGCAGAGCGGCTAGAGACAATAAGGCAATGGCTGCAAATCTTGGGAACTTCATCGGACGCTCCTCCTCCTTGGCCCGCAGAGGCGGGCGCTTCCCGTAATCCGTTATCGATCGCGTTCCGGCGAAAGCGTCTTCATAGGGACCTGATAGTCCATATGGCTCCTCCAGACGACAAGTTTCGCCTCAACATTTATCGACAATTTTTCGCCAAACGGCAACAGGTAATTTTTTAAATGCCAAAAACTCTCGTAAATACCGGCATTTTTCATCACCCATTTAATCGTCATTTTTTATATTATTGACAAAATGGTCATTTCGCTTAGCTTTTGCGGCGAGCGCGGCGCCCTCCCAAGACAGCCGCAACTCATCACAATATTGGTCGGTTAGCCTTCGGGAGGAGGCCGAGGCTTGGCCGTTCAAGAGGAAAGACGATGACGAGTTCCTATGACGTGACCATCAACGTTCACGCCGGCAGGCCGACAGGGGCCTATAAACCGCTGTGGAACTGGTTCGGCTATGACGAGCCGAACTACACCTATTCCCCCCATGGCAAGAAGCTTCTGAAGGAGCTGACAGAACTCAGCCCCGTCGCTCCGCGCATTCGTACCCACAATCTGTTGACGAGCGGCGACGGCAAGCCGGCACTGAAATGGGGCTCGACCAATGCCTATACGGAGGATGCGAACGGCAATCCCGTCTATGACTGGACGATCATCGACCAGATCTTCGACGCCTATGTCGAGGCCGGCAACATTCCGCTGATCCAGATCGGCTTCACGCCGGAGGCGCTTTCCGATTTCGACGGCCCCTACAAGCATCATTGGGAGCCGGCGGATAAATACGCAACGATCACCACCGGCTGGACCGCGCCGCCGAAGGACCTGAAAAAATGGGGAGACCTCATCGAGGCCTGGGCACGGCATCTTGCCGATCGCTACGGCGAAGATGTCGTCTCCTCCTGGCCCTGGGAAGTCTGGAATGAACCCGACGGCCATTACTGGACGGGTACGATTCCGGAATTCTGCGCCATGTATGATGCGAGCGCACGTGCCGTAAAACGCGCCCTGCCGAAAGCACGCGTCGGCGGTCCGCACACGTGCGGCGGCTTCGCCAATGAGAAGGCGCAGACTTTCCTGCGCGCCTTTTTGCGCCATGTTGTCGAGAACAAGCCGCCGATCGATTTCATCGCCTTCCACGCCAAGGGCAACCCGGTCATCTTCGACGGCCATGTGCGCATGGGTCTGCACAAGCAGCTGCGCGACATCGAAACCAATCTCGCCATTATCAACGAATTCCCCGAGCTTCGGCATCTGCCCGTCGTGATCGGCGAATCCGACCCGGAAGGCTGTGCGGCCTGCTCGGCCCGCGTCCACCCGCAGAACGGCTACCGCAACGGACCGCTCTACGGCGTCTATGTCGTCGAGAGCATGATCCGCACTTATGAGCTGTCACGCCGAGCCAATATCGAGATCGAAGGTGCGGTGACCTGGGCCTTCCTTTTCGACGACCAGCCCTATTTCGACGGCTTCCGGGATCTCGCGACTAACGGCGTCGACAAGGCGGTGCTGAACGGCTTCCGGATGCTCGGCAAGCTTGGCGGCGAGTGGCTGGAATCCGAAAGCGACTATCGCCGCGATATCGAGGATATCATGAGCCACGGCGTTCGCGACAAGCCCGACGTCAACGTCGTTGCGACCCGCGACGACAAGGGCGTCTCCGTTCTCGTCTGGCACTATCATGATGACGATGAGGCAGGCCCCGCTGCCGATATCAGCCTGGCGATTGACGGCTGGGGCAATCGTCCGGCCGCGCTCAAGCATTTCCGCATGGACGAGCAGCATTCCAACTCCTTCCGCATCTGGAAGGAAATGGGCAAACCGCAGGATATCGCGGGCGCCGATTACGCCAGGCTCGAGGCCTCGGGAAAGCTCGCCGAGATCGACGACAAGGCGTCTGTTTCGGTCCGCGACGGCAAGATCAATCTCACCTTCTCCCTGCCGCGTCAGGGCGTTTCTCTCCTACGCCTGGACTGGTGAGACGGCGGGAAAAGTGGGAGCGCAACCCTCCAAGTTGCGCTCCGTAACCACCTCAGAGCAATCCGGCGCGCGGTCATCGTCACGTCATTGACCGCGTGTCGTTTCACTGCGCCACAATTGGCGCCGTCGAGACCATCCCGCGTAGCACCGCGGGCAACAACGAGCCGCCTGTCCCCGAGACCGCGACGCTCCAACATTCCACAGCCCTTTGCCATCAAGAGACCAATTTACCACAAACAGGTTTACAGCTAATAACTGACATGTTAGCCATACAGTACTGACATGAAGGAGACATATTGATGACGGGGTTTGGTTTGTCGGTCGCATTGGCGACACCTTTTGACCGCAGCGGCGCCATCGCCGCCGAGGTCATGCTCGCCCAGGCAAAGCGAAGCCTTGATTCGGGCTGCGCCAGCGTCACTCTGTTCGGAACAACAGGCGAAGGCGCATCGATCGGCAGCCAGGAACGCGAACGGATCCTCGACGCATTTATTGCCGCCGGCGTTCAGCCCGGGCAGATCGTCGTCGGTGTGCTCGTCGACGCGGCGGAGGATGCGGCGCAGCAGATGTCACAGGCCCTGTCGAAGGGCGTGCGCAGTATCCTTCTCGCCCCGCCCTCCTATTTCAAAAACGTCAGCGATGATGGTATCTTTGCCTGGTTTGCCGATGTGTTTGCGCGTGTCGGCGAGGCAGCGCGTGATGTACTGGCCTACAATATTCCCTCGGTCACGATGGTCGCGTTGAGCATCGACCTGATCAGCCGGTTGCGAAAGGCTTTCCCCTCCATCGTCACCGGCGTCAAGGACTCCTCCGGCGACTGGCCCTACACCGAAACCCTGCTGCGCCAGCATGGCGACCTGATCATCCTGATCGGCGACGAGCGGCACCTCGCCAAGGGTGTGCGCATGGGCGGTCAGGGTGCGATTTCGGGCATGGCCAATTTTGCGCCGCACGAAGTCCGCGCCATGGCCGTCGACGGCAATGACGATCCGCGCGTCGAACAGTTCGTTGGCGAACTTCTCAAGCACCCCGTGACGCCGGCTGTGAAAGTCATGGTGGCAAAAATGACTGGCGATGATAGATGGCTTGCGGTTCGCCCTCCTTTGACGTCAATCTCCGCCGATGGCAGACGCGAGCTTGCCCTTGCCTTTGACGGACTTTTTCGCACAAAGGCAGCATAGCGGTCATGTACGAGGAGAGCCCGATGGATGGAGCGGACGAGCAGCCGACGCTGAGAGAGAAAGCTTATGAAAGCTTTACCAGGCATCTGCTGGCGCGTGACGTCCGTCCCGGGCAATTCGTCTCGCAGCGCAGGCTTGTCGAACTGACCGGCCTGACGCTCGGAGCTATTCGCGAACTTATACCGCGGCTAGAAGCCGAGGGCCTGATCAAGACGGTGCCGCAGCGCGGGCTTCAGATTGCCCATATCGACCTGAACCTCATTCGCGAAGCCTTCCAGCTCCGGCTTTTTCTCGAAAAGGAAGCCGTCGGGATCTTCACAGAGACGGCAAGCGACGCGGCGATCGCGGCACTCCTGAATCAGCATCGTGAGATCGTCGCGGCAATCGAGGCCGGCAATCATTCCCACGAACTGGAAATCCATGCCCAGGCTGTCGACTGGGGCATGCATGACGCCTTCATCGATGCGCTAGGCAACACGATCATTTCCAACGCCTACCGCGTCAACTCCATCAAGATGCGCCTGATCAGCCAGGAACGCTTCCGCATCGACGGGCGCGTCGGCCCCGTCATGGGTGAGCATCTTCGCGTGCTGGAGGCGATTGAGCAAAGGAACGTGCAAGGCGCCGTCGATGCGCTTGCCGCACATATCAATCACGCGCGAAGTCGTGCGCTGAGAATTTAGAAAGACGCCTGCGGTGAGGAGATCGCAGGCCACACAAGAGGAGGAGAGCAGCATGTCATCATCATTCATTCGTCCCACGCGCCGAAACTTCCTGGCGGGTTCGGCAGCGATCGGCGCCGCCGGCCTGCTCGGCATCAGGCCTGCTTCGGCAGCAGTCGACTGGAAGCGCTTTGCCGGAACGACGCTCGAGGTGAACCTCGTCAAGAGCCCGCGCAGCGAAACGATCCTCAAATATCTGAGCGAATTCGAAGCGCTGACCGGCATCAAGGTCAACGCAGAAGCCACGCCTGAACAGCAGCAGCGTCAGAAGACGACGATCGAGCTCAGCTCCGGCAAGCCGAGCTTCGACGTCGTGCACCTCAGCTACCACGTGCAAAAGCGCCAGTTTGAAAAGGGCGGCTGGCTTGCCGATATCAGCGGCTTCGTCAAGGACCCGTCACTGACCGACCCGTCGCTGGTCGAAAGCGACTTTGCGGAAGCCGGCATGCAGTTCGCCAAGGATTCACAAGGCGTGCTGCGCTCGCTTCCCTTCTCGGTGGACTACTGGATTGTCTACTGGAACAAGGAACTGTTCGAGAAGAAGGGCCTGTCCTATCCGTCGACATTCGATGAGATGGCTAGTGCCGCTGAAGCCCTGACCGATAAGTCCTCCAATACCTACGGCTTCGTGGCTCGTGGCCTCAAGAATGCCAACGTTCCGGTTTGGACCACCCTGCTGCTCGGCTATGGCTCGACGCCGCTCGGCCCGGATGGAAAGCTGCGCACGACCTCTGACGAAGCCGTCGAGGCGGCCAAGATGTATCAGCGCCTGATGACGAAGTCTGCGCCTGTTGGCGTGTCCGGCTTCAACTGGGCGGAGGCACAGTCTGCCTTCCTGCAGGGCAAGGTCGGCATGTGGCTCGATGGCGTCGGCTTCGCGCCGCCGATCGAGAATCCGGAAAAGTCCCGCGTCGTCGGCAAGGTCGGCTACGGCATCATGCCGAAGGGACCAAAGGCACAGGCGGCCGCCACGACCGGTGACGGCATCGGCGTCACCGCCGCCAGCAAGAACAAGGAAGCGGCCTATCTCTTCTGCCAGTGGGTCATTTCCCACGACATGGGCGCGCGCCTTCTGCAGGCGGGTGCCGGCGTTCCCTTCCGCAATTCGATTCTCGAAGACGCCAAGGTTCGCGAGGGCGTCACCATGCCGAGCACCTGGGTCGATGCCGTTGCGGGCTCGGCAAAGGTCTCGCAGCTCGCGCTGCCGGTCATCATTCCGGTCACCGAGTTCCGCGACATCTATGGCGTCGGCTTGACCAACATGATCGGCGGCGCCGATCCGGCAGCGGAACTGAAGAGCGCCACGGCGCAGTTCGAACCGGTACTGGCCCGAAGCGAGGGATAATGGCATCCGTGAGCATGGACACCACGCGATCGAATAGCATCGCAAACGGGAGGAGCAAGCCAGGTCGGCTTGCTCCAAACTACTGGCCCTTCGTTGTCCCGGCGCTGCTCGTCATCGCCGCGGTCATCGTGTTTCCTTGGGTGTTTACGCTCTGGATGAGCGTGAACAGCTGGACCCTGGGCCAGCCGGTGGTTTTTGCCGGTCTGGACAATTACACCCGGCTGCTGGTGGACATGCGCTTCTGGGAATCGCTTTGGCACACGGCGCTCTACACGCTGCTTGCCGTCGTCGCCCCGCTCATCCTGGGCACGCTCGCCGCCCTGATTTTCGACGCACAGTTTCCGTTCCGCGGTTTGCTGCGGGGCGTTTTCGTCATGCCGATGATGGCGACACCGGTCGCCATAGCGCTCGTCTGGACGATGATGTTCCATCCGCAGCTCGGCGTGCTCAATTACCTGCTGTCGCTCGTGGGCATCGGGCCGCAGGAATGGATCTACAACCAGAACAGCGTCATTCCCTCGCTCGTGCTGGTCGAGACCTGGCAATGGACACCGCTGATCATGCTGATCGTTCTCGGGGGCCTGGCGGCCGTTCCGCGCGAACCCTATGAGAGTGCCGAAATCGACGGCGCCAACGCCTGGCAGAAGTTCCGCTACCTGACCCTGCCGATGATCGCACCCTTCCTGATGATCGGCGTGATGATCAGAAGCATCGATGCGGTCAAGAGCTTCGATATCATCTATGCGATGACCCAGGGCGGGCCAGGCACCGCATCGGAGACGATCAACATCTATCTCTATAATACGGCCTTCTCCTACTATGACATCGGCTACGGGTCGGCGATGGCGGTCGTCTTCTTCATCATGATTGTCGCGCTTTCCTTCGTCCTGATGATGATCCGGCAGCGCGCCAACTGGTCCGACACGGAGACACGCTGATGAAACGCAAGACGATCGATCGCATCGGGCTGCTGTTTGTCGCCCTCGTCATGGTCTCCCCTGTCATCCTGTTCTTTCTCTGGATGATCTCGCTGTCGCTGAAATATGAAATCGACAATGGCGCCTATCCGCCGATCTTCATCCCCGAGCGTTTCGCCTGGTCGAATTACATGAAGGTCTTCGAGGAGAATAATTTCTTCCTCTATTTCTGGAATTCGATCCTTGTAACCGGCGGCGCAACCTTGCTCGCGCTGCTGATCGGCGTACCCGCCGGCTACGGCATCGCGCGGCTCAAGGCGGAGCGTTCCGCCATGGTCATCATGATCGCCCGCATGACGCCAGGCCTGTCCTTCCTCATTCCGCTGTTCCTGCTGTTCCAGTGGCTGAACCTTCTCGGCACGCTCTGGCCGCAGATCATCATCCATCTGGTGGTAACGGTGCCGATCGTCGTCTGGATCATGATCGGCTATTTCGAAACGACGCCGATGGAGCTTGAAGAGGCGGCCAGCATCGACGGTGCGACCTCCTGGCAGGTCTTCCGTCTGGTGGCGCTGCCGATCGCCAAACCCGGCATCGTCGTGGCTTTCATCCTCTCGGTCATCTTCTCCTGGAACAACTTCGTCTTCGGCATCGTGCTTGCCAGCCGCGAGACCAGAACCCTGCCTGTGGCCGTCTATAACATGCTCTCGTTCGAGCAGGTCAGTTGGGGGCCGCTTGCTGCAGCCGCACTCATCGTAACCCTGCCCGTGCTGGTACTCACCATGTTTGCGCAAAAGCAGATCGTTGCGGGCTTGACGGCTGGTGCCGTCAAGGGCGGCTGACCCAGGCATTCAAAGGACCATCAACATGGCAAATGTGAATATTCGAAACGTCCAGAAACGCTTTGGCGCCGTCAATGTCATCAGGGACATCAGCGTTGATATCGCCGACGGAGAATTCGTTGTGCTCGTCGGTCCGTCCGGCTGCGGCAAATCCACCCTGCTGCGCATGATTGCCGGCCTGGAGGAAATGAGCGACGGCGAAATCCGGATCGGTGCTCGTGACGTCAGCAACCTGAGGGCCCGCGACCGCGATATCGCAATGGTCTTCCAGAACTATGCGCTCTATCCGCATATGAGCGTCGCCGACAATATGGGCTTTGCTCTGAAGCTGAAAAAGGCCGACACGTCGGAGATTTCCGAACGGGTCACTAAGGCGGCTAACATCCTTGGCCTTGAAAAGCTGCTCGACCGTTATCCCAAACAGCTCTCAGGGGGCCAGCGTCAGCGTGTCGCCATGGGCCGCGCATTGGTGCGCGATCCGCAAGTCTTCCTGTTCGACGAGCCGCTTTCCAATCTCGATGCGAAGCTGCGCGTGCAGATGCGCGCCGAAATCAAATCGCTGCATCAGCGTATCAAGACGACGACGATCTATGTCACCCACGACCAGATCGAGGCGATGACGATGGCTGACAAGATCGTTGTTCTGCATGATGGCGTCATCGAGCAGGTCGGCGCTCCCCTGGAACTCTATGACCGCCCCGCCAATCTCTTCGTCGCCGGCTTTATCGGCTCGCCCTCGATGAATTTCATCGACGGCAGGATTGAAGAAGGTGTCTTCCGCACCGAAATGGGCCTCATCTTGCCACTGCCGGAAAACATCAAGAGCGCACCACCCGCTGGTCAGCTCGTCTACGGTATCCGTCCCGAACATATTCGCGCCAGCCAAGGCGGCATTGGCGGCCGTGCCGAAATCGTCGAGGGAACGGGATCGGAAATCTTCGCCAAGCTGGATTGCAATGGCGAACAGATTTCCTGCCTCTTCCGTGAACGGCTGGCAATCGCGTACGGCGACACAGTTTCGATCGCGATCGATCCGGCAAGTGTCCATCTCTTCGACAAGTCAACTGGCCGACGCATTTGAGCCCGACCTTCTCCGATGCGGGCAGCAAGCCGCGCCACGTGCTCTGCGTCGGTGCTGCCGTGCTCGATACACTGTTTCGTGTCCGCACGATCCCGCAGACGCCGGGTAAGGTTCTGCCCTATGAAATGCTGCAAGTGGCCGAGGGCATGGCTTCCAGTGCGGCCTATGCGATCGTGCGCCTCGGTGGTCTTGCAAGCCTGTGGGGCGCAGTCGGCGACGATCCGGCCGGCCAGCAGATCCTGTCAGAGCTCGAGCAAGCGGGAATTGATGTCGGCGGCAGCGCCCGGGTTGCGGGCGCCCGTTCGGCCGTTTCGACGATCCTCATCGACGACGATGGCGAAAGGCTGATCGTTCCCTTCTACGATCCGCGACTGCACGAACACGTTAAGGAGGTCACAGCCGACGATCTCGCGGCGTTCAATGCCGTCATGGTGGATGTGCGCTGGCCCGCTCTTGCCCTGAAGGTCCTGCAAGCAGCAAGGGCAGCCGGAAAGCCAGCAATCCTCGATGGCGATGTCGCTGCGCCTCGCATCATCGACATGCTGGCGAAACATGCCGACCACATCATCTTTTCAGAGCCGGCAGCCGGTAGCCTTTCGCAGATCGACGATCCGGCCGGCATGGTACCGCATCTCAAGACGCAATATCCGCAGGCCTTGATCGTGGTCACCGCCGGGGAGCGCGGCAGCTATTGGTGGAACGAAGAAACAGCTGACGTCGCACATGTGCCTGCATTTCGGGTCAAGACGATCGACACACTGGCGGCCGGGGATATTTTCCATGGCGCCTATGCGTTGGCGGTCACGGAGGGATTGACGACAAATGCGGCTATCCGGATGGCCTCTGCCGCCGCAGCGTTGAAATGCAGCACCTTTGGCGGGCGGCTCGGCGCACCGCAGCGTGCCGAGGTTTCGGCTTTGCTGGGGGAAGGCGATCGCACGCCAACGGCGGCAGCCGATATGATTGCCGGCCAATCCATCTAGGACCTCAGTTTTCGCTCACATAGGCGAGGTAGCGCTTCTTGCTCGGCTGCAGGTGATCGACACAGAGCTGCGCCAAGACCCAGTTGTCCCTACCTTTCAGCATCTCGATCATCAGCCGATGATGTTCGTGTGAGATCTGCAGCGATTCCTTGCTGGACATGGAATTGGCACGTACCGGCAGGCTGAGGCGCATATAGAGTTCGATCGACTGGACGAGATGGGAATTGCCACAGGCCCCGAAGAGCGTCAGGTGGAACCGGTCGTTCGTCTCATGCACGCCGCGCAGATAGCCGGATTCCACATGCCGGCCGTGCTCTTCATGCAGGACCGTCAGTTCAGCGATCAGCTCGTCGGGTGCCGGCAATGGAATCCAGAGCGCGGCCTGCCGCTGCAGCAGCTCGCGCACGTCATAGATCTCCTGCACCTGTCGAGGGGTCAGCGAACGGACAGTGGCACCCTTATTGCGCTCGCGCACGACAATGCCCATCGCCTCCAATTGGACAATCGCCTGGCGGGCGAAATGGCGGGTGACATGGAAGCGCGCCAGCAGCGTGTCTTCGGTCAGCCGCGTGCCTGGCGCCAGCCGTCCGAAGATGATGTCTTCCTCAAGGGCGCGCGCGATGCTCAGGTCGTCGTGTTCGATCTCGCCTTCACTGATATCGTCAAGCATCTGCATCCATAATCCTCCGGCGGCTGGCCATCTTATCGCGGTTTGCCTCGAGCGTCGAACCGGCTCAGCCGATAGATATCTTCAACCAGCGCCAGCGTCTTCATGTTATCGTCGGGAACAGTCTCCATCGCCGCACGCCCCTCCAGCCCATCGAGGAAATGCGCGATCGTTGCATCATAGGCGCCCTGATAGACCGCATCCGCATCAAATTCCTCCAGGCGCTGAATTTGCCCCTTCGCCGAAAGACTGATGCCGTCCAGTTCCAGCGTCGCCTGTGTACCAAAAACCCGCAGATGGTCACGCGGCGCCGGCGGAGCGCCATGCACCGCGAGATTGGCGTTTACAGTGACCATCACCCCGTCGTCCAGACGGCGCAGGACGACGGACGCAACATCTTCGGCGACAATGTCGTCATTGCTGCGCTCGAGATGTGCGGCAACAACCTCCATCTCGCCGAACAGGTAGCGCAGCGTATCCAGGTGATGGATCATCACCTCCATGACAAGAAGGCGTTCCTGTGTGCGGAAAAACGGCTGGCGGACGAGCGCCGGCCTTCTGCCCTCACCGTCTGCAATCATCCCACTCGACAGGAATTCGAATTGGACCTGCCTGACGGCGCCCGCGATGCCCTCCTCCAGCCATGCCTTCAGCCGGCGATAGTAAGCGCGAAACCGCCAGTTCTCATGCACCATCAACCGGATCGACGGCGGCAGACCGGCAACGAGAGCAGCGGCCTGATCGTAGTCACGCGCGAGCGGCTTCTGGCAGATGATATCGAGGCCCCTTGCCGCGGCAAGCCGCACAAGCGCAACATGGGCCTCGCGCGGCGCGCAGATATCGACCGCATCGAGCGCTTCATTCGCCAGCATCGTCTCCGCAGTCGCGTAAGCGCGTGGAATGCCAAAGTGCTGGCTTTTGGCCTCGCGCGCCTCGGTGGAGGGATCGGCGATCGCGACGATCTCGGCGCGTGCCGACTGTTTTGCCCATGCCGGCAGATGATATTCACTCACCCAGCCGGCGCCAATAATCCCTACACGCCTTCGCCTGATCTCTTCCATAAATCACCGCACCCTATTTTATCGATAATCTAAGCGCCGCCGGCCGGAAAGCCAATGCGTAATGCAGATAAAAAACGGAAAATATCGTGAATTATATTGAGTTTTCTTTATAAAAATCGCCGACCAAGCTGATCCGCATGCGTGTCGCCATATCTTATTTATTGACAATCCTGCATATCCCACTAGGCTTGAGATCAATTTAAGGGACGAGGG
This sequence comes from Sinorhizobium sp. B11, assembly GCA_039725955.1. Classification (NCBI taxonomy): domain Bacteria; kingdom Pseudomonadati; phylum Pseudomonadota; class Alphaproteobacteria; order Hyphomicrobiales; family Rhizobiaceae; genus Sinorhizobium; species Sinorhizobium sp. B11. Next base: position 195,858 of record CP091033.1, on the reverse strand, counting down.
AGGAACAATGTCGAGCGGTCTTCGTCGCAAGCTGACGAGTTACGGCGATCAGGGTTTTTCCCTTTTCCTCCGAAAGGCCTTTATCAAGGCAATGGGCTATTCGGACGATGCCCTCGATCGCCCGATCGTGGGGATCGCCAATACTTACAGCGATTTCAACCCCTGCCACGGCAATGTCCCGCAGCTGATCGAAGCGGCCAAGCGTGGCGTTATGCTCGCAGGCGCCATGCCTATGGTTTTCCCGACAATTTCCATCCATGAGAGCTTCGCCTCACCGACCTCGATGTATCTGCGCAATCTGATGGCGATGGAAACCGAGGAAATGATCCGCGCCCAGCCGATGGATGCCGTCATCCTCATCGGCGGCTGCGACAAGACCCTGCCGGCGCAGATCATGGCCGCTGCCAGCAGCGAGATACCGGCGATCTTCCTGCCGACGGGGCCGATGGCCGTCGGCCATCACAAGGGCGAAAGGCTCGGCGCCTGCACCGATTGCCGCCGTTTCTGGGGCCGCTTCCGTGCAGGAGAAATCGACGAGGCGGAGATTACCGATGTCAATAACAAGCTCGCAAGCTCGATCGGCACCTGCACGGTCATGGGAACGGCGAGCACTATGGCCAACCTGACCGAGGTGATGGGTCTCTGCCTGCCGCGGGCGGGATCGGCACCCGCCGCAGAATCCGAGCGGGTACGGCTAGCCGAAGAGACGGGCCGTGTCGCCGCCGCGCTTGCAGCCAACCCGGATGCGCCGACTGTCCGCGATATCCTGACCCCAGCGGCCATCCGCAACGGTCTTGTCGCCCTGCAGGCGATGGGCGGCTCGACCAATGCCGTCGTCCACCTTGCCGCCATTACCGGGCGGCTCGGCATTCGCCTCGACATGGCCGAGCTCGACAGGCTGGGCAAGGTCATACCACTTCTCGTCGATCTGCAGCCATCCGGCCAGCACTATATGGAACAGTTCCATGAGGCCGGCGGCGTGCAGACGCTGTTGAAAGCCGTTCGCCACGAGATCGACGGCAGCCAGCAGACGGTCTATGGGAAGACCATTGGCGAGGTGATCGACGCCGCCCCCGATGAGCCTGGGCAGACAATCATTCGTACCGTCGAAAAGCCGCTGAAGCCGATCGGCACCATTGCCGTACTCCATGGCAATCTCGCGCCTCGCGGCGCAGTCATCAAACAATCTGCCGCATCGAAGGATCTGCTGCAACACGAGGGGCGAGCGGTCGTGTTCGATTCCGTCGAGGACATGACCCTGCGGATCGACAGCGACGACCTTGACGTCAGCGCCGACGATATTCTCGTTCTGCGCAATGCCGGTCCGAAAGGCGCGCCGGGCATGCCCGAAGCCGGATACCTGCCGATCCCGCGCAAGCTCGCCCGGCAAGGTGTCAAGGACATGGTGCGGATTTCCGATGCCCGCATGAGCGGCACCGCCTTCGGGACCATCGTACTCCACATCGCCCCCGAAGCTGCCGCCGGCGGACCCTTGGCGATCGTCAGAACCGGTGACCGCATCCGACTCGACGTCAAGGAGAGACGCATTGACCTTGCCATCGACCAGACAGAATTCGACCGGCGGATGGCGGAACTCGGAGAGATATCGGCTGCCGAGCCCGTGCGCGGCTATGCGAAACTCTACCATACGCGCGTGCTGCAGGCCGATGAAGGCGTCGATTTCGACTTCCTCCAACATGAGGAACTGGATCGGAAATGAGCCAGCCGGACAGTGAAGCGCCATTCTGCCTGCCACGTCTGCCATTGACCCGTCTTCCGAACAAGCCGCTGCCTCAGGGCACGATCGACACGCATTTCCATGTCTTCCGGTCGGACGCACCCCTCAACACGCCGCGCAGCTATACGCCAGAGATCGCGACGACGGCCGACTGGATCGCCTTTGCCGACCGGCTCGGTATCGGCAGGGGCATTCTCGTGCAGCCGAGCGTCTACGGCCTCGACAACCGGGTGCTTGCCGAGGCGCTGGCTGCCTTTCCGAAACGCCTTCGCGGCATTGTCGTCATCGATCCCGAGACCAGTGCCGAAGAGATCGCCCGCCTCGACAGGCTCGGCGTCCGCGGTGTGCGCATCAACACCCGCAACAAGGGCGGCCTGCCGCTGGCAGCCGCCGAAAAGCTTGCTGCAGCCGTCCGTGAGTTCGGCTGGTCGCTGCAGTTTCAGATCAATCCGGACCAGATCGATGATCTCGCCGGGCGGTTGCCGCCTCTCGGTGTCCGCTTCGTCATCGATCATCTGGGCTTCATGCCGCTCACCGACAGCGCATGGCGTGAGCATCTTCCGGCGCTGCAGCGGTTAGCCGATCATGCCGGCGGATATATCAAGCTGACGGCGCCTTATCGGCTGACGCGTGACCGCGGCTATCCCGGCTTTGCCGAAGTGGTCCGAGCGCTTGCGGCCAGCCATCCGGAAAAACTGCTCTGGGGCAGCGATTGGCCACACACCGAACTCTGGAGCGATATGCCAGATGATGCCGACCTGATCGATGGGATGCAGGATGCAATCGGCGACCTCGCGCTTGCCCGTAAAATCTTCATCGAGAATGCCGAAACGCTATTCTTTGGGCGCTGAGCGCAAAGCGCCTTGACGATCGCCAGTGTCATCTATGTCATTGTTGTCACTCGTTTTGTCAGTCGATTGCGAGTCGGCGGATACCATCATCCCGGTTCGGAGGAAATGTGAGCAAGAGCTATGACTTCATCATTGCTGGTGGCGGATCCGCGGCCTCGGTTGCCGCGATGCGGCTGGTGCGGGATTTTGGGTTTTCGGTGCTCATCATCGAGCGCGGACCGCGCGATACGGCGAGGCTTATGTCCTTTCCTGCCGGTTACATGAAATACCTTGCCCGCGACGATTTCCTCGAGATGCACCACACGGTGGCGCAGCCGCAACTCGGCGGCCGTGGCCCGATCGTGCCGGTCGCAAAAGCGCTTGGTGGCGGCAGTGCGGTCAATGCCATGGTGTATATGCGCGGCCAGAAGGAGGACTATGACAGTTGGGCCACCTATCTCGGCAACGGAGCAGAGTGGTCCTATGCGGATATGCTGCCGCATTTCAAAGGCATCGAAGCAAACAGCCGTTTCAATAACGAATTCCACGGCATTTCCGGCAATCTGCGCGTCTCCGAGCCGCGCCATATCTCGGATACGACCGAGGATTTCATCCTTGCGGCCCAGGGGCTCGGCCATCCCTACAATCCCGATTTCAACGGCGTCAGGCAGAATGGCGTCGGTATCATGCAACATACCTTCGCCAAATGGGGCCGGCGCACGCAACGCTCGGATGCGAAGAAAGCCTTCCTCGATCCGCTCTCGGGCGACAGCAGGCTGGAGATCATCACCGAAGCCCGCGTCGATCGCCTGATCATCAGGAACGGCCGCGCCGTCGGCGTCTCCTATACGCGGGCTGGCCAGACGCATGAGACCATGGCCGAACGCGAAGTGCTCGTTGCGTCGGGAACCTATAACAGCGCCAAGCTGCTGATGCTCTCGGGCATCGGGCCTGCCGACCATCTGCGTGAACACGGGATCGAGGTGATAGCGGACCTTCCAGGTGTCGGCGCCAATCTGCAGGATCATCACGAGGTTCCGGTCATCGCCACCACGAAAGGCAAATCAGGCTATTTCGGCGAGGACAAGGGTTGGCCGATGATCCGCAACGGGCTTCAGTATCTGCTCTTCGATTCCGGGCCGGTGACGACGACAGGCATCGAGTCCTGCCTCTTCTACGATCCCGATGGCGGTGAGCGGCCGACGATCCAGCTCTATTGCGCGCCGATCGTCTACCTCGATCGTGATGTCTCCTCCGCCAAGCCGACCTGGGGCGTGACCTTCACCTCCTGCCTGCTTCGCCCGAAGGCGCGCGGCAGCGTAAAGCTGCGCTCCGCAAACCCGGCCGAGCAGCCGCTCGTCGACTGCAATTTCTTCGGCAACCCCGATGACCTGCGCCTCACCCTGGCGTCTCTGAAAACGGCGCGGCGGCTTCTGGAAACCGAGCCTTTCCGTTCCAAGATCGCCATGGAAATCCTGCCCGGCAAGGCGCTGCAAGATGAGGAGGCGCTCACGAAATTCGCTGGCCAGACGGTCAAGACCAACTATCATCCCTCCGGCAGCCTGCGCATGGGGCCGGATAACGATCCGATGGCAGTGGTCGATGGCGCGCTCAAGGTTCGGGGGGTCGATGGCCTGCGGGTGATCGATTGTTCGATCATTCCCTTCATTCCCTCGGGCAACACGAACGCGCCAGCCATGGCGATCGGCTCCAAGGCGGCCGACATGATCGGCCGGCGACATCGATAAAAACGCCGTGATCATTGAATGCCGCTCATTTCGACGCTATATAGTGTCAGTAATACTGGCATGGAGATGGATCATGGGCTTGGCACAATATGCAGATGACGGGCTATTTGCCCCGCGCAAGATCGCCGATGCCTTTCGCACGACGAGCGAGGAAATTGCCCGCACGGCAGGTCTCGGCAAGGATGCGATCCAGCGCAAGGACCGCCTGCGCTCTGACAAGACGCAACGACGCCTGCGCGAGATGATCGAGGTCGTCAACAAGGTCGAGCCCCGCTTCGGCTCGGCGCTGATGGCCTATGCCTGGTATCGTTCCGAGCCCCTGTCAGGCTTTTCCGGCCAGACGGCTATGCAGCTCGTTCGCGACGGGCGGGCGGAGGAAGTCCTCGACTATATCGATGCGATTGATGCCGGTATCCACGCCTGATCCCGGCCGATGCGCTACGAAGGAAAGCTATATCGCGCACTGAACCCGATCCATGCACGCCAGCCGCTCTCCGGCCGGGGCGCAGAGCTTTATGGCGGCCGCTTCAACCCCAAGGGAACGCCAGCGCTTTATACGTCGCTCTCGGTGCTGACGGCACTGCGGGAGGCCAATCAGGTCGGCAGCCTGCAGCCGACGACACTCGTCTCTTACGAGGCCGATATCGAACGGATCTTCGACACGAGGGACGCGACCGCCCTTCAAGGGCTCGGTATCGATGCTGCAGGGCTCGCCACAGCAAGCTGGCGCGATGAGATGAAGGCCAAGGGCGAAGCAAGGACGCAAATGCTTGCGCGCGAACTCCTGTCCGACGGCTATCACGGGCTACTGGTCAGAAGCTTTGCGCCGGCGGCGAGAGCCGACGACCTCAATCTCGTGCTCTGGCAATGGAGCGATAAAGCTCCCTGCCGCCTGACCTTGATCGACGACGAAGGCAGGCTGTCCTGACCGATTGGTTTGATCGGCGCCGACTTTAAACCGGCGCCGATTGCCTTACGGGCTCTCAGGCCGCGCGAACCTTGTTCGGTCGCGCCCATTCGGGCAGCCAGTCGCCATGAGCGGCAAGCAACTCGTCCACCAACGACCAGATCTGGTCGAGATCAAGTTCGGCGGCCGTATGCGGGTCCATCATCGCGGCATGATAGATATGCTCCGGATTTTCCGTCATCAGCGCCTGGACCGTCAGTTCCTGGACATTGATATTTGTGCGGATCAGCGCCGTCAGCTGCGGCGGCAGGTCGCCGATAAAGGTCGGCTGGATCCCAGAGGCATCGACCAGGCAGGGCACTTCGGCAGCGCAATTGGACGGCAGCGACGTGATGCAGCCATTGTTGCGCACATTGCCGTAGATAACAGAGGGCTCACCCGTCCAGACCGAATTGATGATCGAGGAAGCATATTCCTTCGATTCCTTGACCTCGATCTTGTCGGCCGAACGATAGGCTTCCGCCTGCCCCTTCCAGCGGGCGATCTGCTCGATGCAGCGCTTCGGATATTCGTCGAGCGGAATGCCGAACTTCTCGATCAGATCCTCACGGCCTTCCTTGATGAAGTAAGGCGTGTATTCGGCAAAATGCTCCGAGCTTTCGGTGACGAAATAGCCGAGCCGCGTCAGCATCTCGTAGCGCACCTTGTTGGGGCAGCGCGGGTTCCAGCCGGGCTTCGGCGCGCGGCCTTCGCGATAGGCGCGAACCAGATCCGGATAGAGGTTCCTGTAGGAACCATCAGGCTGGCGATGCTCGAACTTCAGGTAGAAGGCCATGTGGTTGATGCCGGCCGAGCGGTAGCGGATCTCGTCATAGGGAATGTCGAGATCGTGGGCGAGCTCCATCGCCGTGCCCTGTACGGAATGGCAGAGGCCAACCTGCTTGATATCGGGATATTTTTCGGAAATCGCCCAGGTGTTGATCGCCATCGGGTTTACATATTGCAGCATGATGGCGTTGGGGCAGACTGCGCGGATGTCCTCGCAGATCTTCCAGAGATGCGGCACGGTCCGAAGACCGCGCATGATGCCGCCGACGCCGAGCGTATCGGCAATCGTCTGACGCAGGCCGTATTTCTTCGGCACTTCGAAGTCGGTCACCGTGCAGGGCTCGTAACCGCCGATCTGGAAGGCGACGACGACGAAATCGGCGCCCGAGAGTGCCTTGCGTTGATCGGAATAGGTTTCCGCCTTCGCCTTCACGCCAAGCGTCGAAATCAGCTTGTTGACGACGATGGCGCTTTCTTCCAGTCGCTGCGAATTGATATCCATGAGCGCGATCGTGGCGCCTGACAGCGCCGGACGCTGCAGGATATCGCCGACGATATTCTTCATGAAAACGGTGGAGCCAGCTCCGATGAACGTTATTCTGGGATTTGCCATATGAACCTCCGGCATTCTGAAATTACGCTACCTCGAAAGCGGCTTTGACGAGCCGTTCGGTGTAGGGTGTCTTGGGATTGGAAAGGACTTCGTTGACGGGTCCCTCTTCCATGATCTTGCCGTGCTGCATGACGATGACACGGTGGCAGAGGGCGCGCACGACCTTCAGGTCGTGCGAAATGAACAGGTAGCTCAGGCCTCGCTCATGCTGCAGCTTGCGCAGGAGTTCGATGATCTGCGCCTGGACGGACAGATCGAGCGCCGAGGTCGGCTCGTCGAGCAGGATGAATTCCGGCTCCAGTGCGATCGCCCGCGCAATGGCGATGCGCTGGCGCTGGCCACCTGAAAATTCATGCGGGAAACGCGACAGGATATTGCCCGGCATGCCGGCGGCAGTCAGCGCTTCGCGTACGCGGTCCAGCCGCTCACTCTTGGTGGCACCAAGCTTGTTGACCACCAGCCCCTCCTCGATGATCTGACCGATCGTCATGCGCGGATTGAGCGAGGAGAACGGATCCTGGAAGACGATCTGCATGCGTGAGCGCAAGGGGCGCATTTCTGCCCGTGACCTGCCGTGGATCGGCTGCCGGTCGAAATAGATCTCGCCATTATCGGTGTCGTTAAGCCTGAGAATAGCCTGGCCGAAGGTCGTCTTGCCGGAACCGGATTCACCGACGAGGCCCAGCGTCTCGTGCCGCCGCAGCGTCAGGTTGAGACTGTCGACGGCGACCAGTTCGCGCAGTTCCGGCCTGAAGAAGCCGCCATGGCGCAGCATGAAGGAGACGCGCACGCCACGGGCGTCGAGAATGATATCCGATCCCTCCGGCAACGGGTTGGCCTGTCCGCGCGGCTCGGATCCCAGAAGATGCTTGGTATAAGGATGCTGCGGATTGGCGAAAAGCTGCTCGGTCACATTGTGCTCGCGCATCTCGCCATGCTGCATCACGTAAACATAGTCCGAGAACTTGCGCACGACCGTCAGGTCATGGGTGATCAGGATCACTGCCATCCGCAATTCCGTCTGCAGATTGCGGATAAGGTTGAGGATCTGCGCCTGGACGGTCACGTCGAGCGCCGTCGTCGGCTCGTCGGCAATCAGGACATCGGGATCATTGGCAAGCGCCATCGCGATCATCACGCGCTGGCGCTGGCCGCCCGAAAGCTGGTGCGGATATTGCCGCAGGCGCGCTTCGGGATCGGGGATCTGTACCTGCTTCAAAAGCTCCAGCGCTTTGGCATTGGCCTGCTTGCGGCTCATCTTGCGGTGAACGCGGATCGCTTCGACGATCTGGCTGCCGATCGTGTAGATCGGGTTCAGCGAACTCATCGGCTCCTGGAAAATCATCGAGATGCGGTCGCCGCGCAGCCTGCGGCGGGCCTTCTCGGAGAATTTCAGGATATTGTTGCCGTCATATTCGACGCTCGAACGCGGCGAAATCACCGCGCGCTTGGAAAGAAGCCCCATGACGGTGCGTGCCGTTACCGATTTGCCGGAGCCGGATTCACCGACGATGGCGATCGTTTCGCCGCGATAGAGCTGGAAGGAAATATCCTTCACGGCTTCGACGGTGCCATGCTCGACCTTGAAATTCACGCCGATATTGCGCGCATCGATAATAGGGCTTTCCTTGCGGCCGTCGTGATCGTGACGGACGGGCGGGGCAAAGGAACTGACAAGAGCAAGAGCCATCTTCATCACCTCAATAGGGATCGACCGCATCGCGCAGACCGTCGCCCAAAGCATTGAAGGCGAAGACGGTGACCAGCACGAAGGCGACGGGCGAGAGAATCCAGGGATAGGTTCCGATGACGGAATAATTCGCCGTATCCTGCAGCATCAGCCCCCAGGAGATCAGCGGCGGCTTCACGGCAAAGCCGAGGAAGCCGAGGAAGGATTCGAGCAGCACGACGCTCGGAATGTGGATGGTGACGGCGACGATCACGTGGCTCATCACATTCGGGAAAATATGCTGGAAGATGATGCGCCGGTCGGTGGCACCAACGGCCATTGCTGCCCGCACATATTCGATGCGCGCCAGCGCCAGAGTCTTGCCGCGCACCTCGCGCGACATCTGCGCCCAGCCAAGCGCCGACATGACGAAGATCACGAAGGCGAGGAAGATGTTGGTCGGCGCTGTGATCGGGATCAGCGATGTCAGCGCCAGATAAAGCGGCAGCTGCGGGAAGGCGAGCACCAGCTCGACGAAGCGCTGCACCCAGATATCGAAGGCACCGCCATAGTAGCCTGACACCATCCCGACAGTGGTGCCGACGACGGTGACGATGAAGACCACCGTCAGCGCGATCATCAGCGAGATGCGTGAGCCGATAATGGCGCGCGACAGCACGTCTCGGCCGAACTTGTCGGTGCCGAGGAAATGCACCGGTTCGCCATCGACCGTGCCAAAGAAATGGCGATTGGCCGGGATGAGACCGAGTAGATTATAGTCAGCACCCTTCACGAAGAAGCCGAGCAGACGCGGATTGTCATAATCCAGGCCGACGACCGGCTGGAAAGTGACCGGATCGAGCTCTTCGGAATCCGCAAGCGCATAGACGCGCGGCCAGACGAGACTGCCCTCCTTGTCGTGGATGCTGATGAGCTGCGGCGGCGCAAAGCCGACATCGGTCGCCTTCGGATCCATCGGCGCGAAGAAATCGGCAAAGATCGCCATGATGATCAGGAGCCCGACGAGGATGAGGCCGATCATGCCGGTCCAGGAGCGCCGCAGCCGGCGCCAGACCAGAGCCATGTAGCTCTCATTGCCATGGCTGGTATTCTTGACCGTTTCCTCGTGTGGCGGCGGCGGTGTGGAAGAGTCGAAGGCAAACATATCAGGCTCCTCCATATTGACGGACCCGCGGATCGAGCATGGCAAGCAGCATGTCGGCGATGATGTTGCCGACGATCAGTGTCGCCGACAGCACCAGCATGAAAGTCGCGGTGACATAGACGTCACCGATCGCCATGGAGCCGACGATTGCCGGACCGACGGTTGGTAGAGCGAAGATGATCGCGGTCTCGATCTCGCCGGTCAGCATGTAGGGAAGCACGACACCCTGATACATGACGAGCGGATGGAGCGCGTTTGGAACGGCGTGGCGCATGACGACCGCGCCGCCCGAAAGCCCCTTGGCGCGCGCTGTCTCGACATATTGGGCGTTCAGCGTATCGAGCAGATTGCCGCGCATGACGCGCATATTGTAGGCGAGCCCGCCGAAGGTGGCGATCGCGACGACCGGCCAGACGTGGCTTACGAGATCCATGAATTTCGCCCAGGACCACGGCGCTCCGCCATATTGCGGTGAGAAGAAGCTGCCGATTTCCGTCACATTGAACTGGAAGACGAGCAGGTAGACGATGATCAGCGCCATCAGAAAGCGCGGCACCGTCATGCCGAGGAAAGAGATGCCGGAGAGCAGGCTGTCGATCCAGCTATATTGGCGGGTCGCCGCCCAGATGCCGAAAGTGATGCCGAGGATCGACGCGAAAATGTGGCAGACCAGCGCCAGGGCCAGCGTGCGCGGCAGGCGCTCGCCGACAACGTCGGCAACCGGCTTGTTGTAGAACATGCTGTAGCCGAAATCGCCTCTGGTCACTATGCCCGTGATCCAGTTGACGTACTGGACGACCAGCGGCTGATCGAGGCCATGTTCGACACGATAGGCCTGAGCCTGGGCATCGGCTTGCGCGAAGGAAGCGCCGCCCTGATTGATCAACTGCGAACGGATGTAATCGGCATAATCTCCGGGGGGTGCCTGGATAATCGCGAAGGTCACCACACTCAGGATGAAGAGGACGGGGATCGCCGAGGCGATGCGCATGAGCAGGAATCGTAACATCAGACGGTTCGCTTCTCCTTGCCGCCAGTCGCTCGTCTCAGCGCGGCCGGCTTGTTGATTCTGACCGGCCGCGCGCAGCACGCGCGACCGGAAGCTCTTGTCATTCGGGAGGGAGCTCTTAGTTTATCGGACCCTTGTCCCCGGGCTTACCGGGAAGCTGTTGAGGGAAGAGTTCGTACTTGCCCTGCTTGTCGGCGGCCACCCACACACGCTCGCGGATGACGGAGTCCTCGGCCCAGTTGAACATCATGATCGGCGTGCCCTCGGGAATATTCGAGAAACGCTTGTTGATGATCAGCGCGCCCGGATATTCGGTCAGGCCGACGGTATCGACGTGTTCGGTCGCAGTCTTCTGGTACTGCTTCATGAGCGCGACGCGTTCGTCATTGTCCTGGCTCGTGCGGAACTTGTTGACGATGTCGGCAAGCTCCTTTTCGTAAGGCAGGAGGTCGAGCTGATTGTCCTTGCCGGCGCGATGGTGCCAGCTGGTACGCGGGCCGACAGCGGCAAGCTGCTCGGTGTTCTGCACCACGGAGGCGAGCTCGGTTGTGTTGCGCTGGATCAGCCAGTCGAACTGGCCGGCATAATGCGCATTGTCCCGCTTCGGGCCATCAAGAGCATTGATGATGATCTTGATGCCGAGCTTTTCCATCTGGCCGACGACACCTTCGGCAAGGCTCTTGTCGGTGGTGTAGTCGTTGTTGACGAGAAGCACGATCTCGACGTTCTTGCCGTCAGCTGTTCCGGCCGGGAAGTTCACGAAGCCATCGCCGTCGGTATCCTTCAGGCCGACCTTGGCGAGCAGTGCCTTCGCACCCTTCAGATCGAAGGGATAGTAGACTGTCGAGTTGCGATCATAGAAGCTCGTGCCTGAGGAAAGGCCGCCTGCATAAATTGCCGTGAACGGTCCCTTGACGAGGGAGTCGCCGATTGCCTTGCGGTCGACCGCCATGGTTATGGCCTTGCGGAAGTCCTCGTTGCGGTCGAGTTCGCGGATCGCCTGACTGCGAGCGTCGGGATCACCCCAGCCATTGCCCGACAGGTTCATACGCAAGTTATAGCCGATGAGGCGCGGACCGAAGGCGAGACGCGCCGGAGCGGTCTTTTCGGCAGCGCGCTTGAGCGAGGCAACGAAGTTTTCCGGCTGCTCGAGGTTCGAGAAGTCGGCAGAACCGGCTACAGCCTGCACGTCACGGTCGGCCCAGGTCGAGAGCTTGTAGTGCAGCTCGTTGAGATAAGGCAGCTGATTGCCCTTCTCGTCGACCTTCCAGTAATAGGGATTGCGGCGCATGACGATGATATCGTCAGGCCGATATTCAACCGGCACCCAGGCGCCCATCACCGGCATGTTCATGAATTCCGGCGGGAAGGCGTTCTTGAACTGGTCGTAAGTGTTCTTCGAATATTTTGGATGCTGGAGTTTGAGAATATGCGATGGACCCGGGCAGAAGTTGGGGTAGGCCATCGTATAGAGATACTGCTTCGGGAAGGCTTCCTTGAAGGTCCATTCGACTGTGTAGTCGTCGATCTTCGTGAGCGTCGTTCCCTCACCGAAGGCCTCCGGCGACGCACCGCCACCGAGCGGCGAAACGTTCGGGTCGATGACTTCGTCTTCCCAATAGAACATGAGGTCATCGGCGTTGAAGGGCGCGCCGTCGGACCACTTGGCGCCTTCGATCAGGTGCATGGTGAGCTTGTGACCGTCCTGCGACCACTCCCAGCCCTTGGCGAGGTTCGGCAACGGCTCGGTATCCTTGGCTTCCACCTGGAATAGCGGTGCTGTGCGTGTCAGGCATTCGGAGAGGCCGATATCGATACCGCCCCAGCCCTGCGTCTGACCGGCACCGTAGTTCCAGCCTTCCGGCCGACCGCCGATGACATGGCGCATCACGTCGCCATAGACGCCGGGACCGTCAGGCATGTTCTCGGTCTTGAAGACCATCGGTTCCTTGGGCAGGCGATCCTTGACCGCCGGCAGCTTGCCGGTGTCGACGAAATTCTTCGTTACCCAGTCCGGCTCATGATATTCGGGCAGCGCCTTGAACTCCAGGATGGAGTCGCGGGACACATATTTGATCTTGCCTTCCGCCGGGAAAGCCGGCGGGGCTGGCGGCACTGTAGGCTCGGACGCATAGGCATTCAGGGCCGCGACTGAAACGCTGAGCGCCAGTCCTGCCAGGATGCCGATCTTACGGAAATTCGTCATCGTCTCTCCCTCTTGTTCCGGAGCGCTTGTACGCGTCTCCGCTTCTCCTCAAACGATAATGAAGGAAGCTTAAGCGCGACGGCCTTCCTCCCGAAGAACCGCCGCAGCCTCCCTCACCTGATTTAAACAGCCTGCTTCAGCGCGGCCTTTTCAACGCGAAGTTCCTCGATGGAGCGGACATGGCGGCGCGCAGCCCCTTCCCACTCTCGCGTCTTGACCTTGGAATTTGCCAGCCGCTCCTTGGCAGCCGGGACGGCATCAGCATATTGCGGCAGCCAGCGCGCCTGGGCGACCACCATTTCATCGACCATCTGCCAAACCTCTTCCGGGGTCGAGACGGCACCAACCAGCGGATCGTGCAGTACGGCGAGCTTCAGGAGATCGATATCGCCGGAAATCGCCGCATGCACCGACATGCGCTGGACATTGATCGACGAGATGCAAGTCGCAGCACAGGCTTCCGGAATGGTGATGCCGGAGACCATGTTGATGCCGAAGCGATCGACGAAGCCGGGCGACTCGATGATGGCGTCGGATGGCAGGTTGGTGATGACGCCGGTATTCTTGACGTTGAAGTGACCGCGATAGACCCGACCGGTCTCCAGCGCCTCCAGGATATGGCTCGCATGCTCGTTGGAGCGCTTGGCCGGATCGATCGGCTTTTCGGCCGAAGCGAGGAATTGCGGGAACTCCGTCTCGAACCAGTTGCGGGTCTCTGTCGAGTGACGCAGATAGCCGCCGGTCTCGCCATGGATCCAGTCCGACATATCGATCCAGCGGGTGATTTCGTCCGGCCGCTTGCGATACCAGGGCAGGTATTCGGAGAGATGACCGTTGCTTTCCGTCGAATAGACGCCGAAGCGCTTCAAGACGTCGATACGCAGCTTCTCCTGCTGCGAATAGACAGGGTGCGCCTCGAAAGCGGCGACCAGCTCATCCTTGCCGATCTTGCGGCCGTTGAGACGCAGATCGACGAACCAGGTCTGGTGATTGATGCCGGAGCAGATGTAGTCAAGCTCGCTCTGCGACTTGGCGCCCAGCACTTCGGCAATCTGTTCGGCGCCATGTTGGACACCGTGGCAGAGGCCGACCGTATCGACCTTGCCATATTCGATGGCCGCCCAGGTGTTCATCGCCATCGGATTGGCATAGTTCAGGAACTTCGCGCCCGGTGCTGCGACCTCGCGGATATCCTTGCAGAAATCGAGGATGACGGGAATATTGCGCTGGCCATAGAGAATGCCGCCGGCGCAGATCGTATCGCCAACGCACTGGTCGATACCGTATTTCAGCGGAATTCTGATGTCGTCGGCATAGGCTTCCAGCCCGCCGACGCGCACGCAGCTGATGACATAACGCGCGCCTTCCAACGCCTTGCGGCGATCTGTCGTGGCCGTCACCTTTGTCGGCAGCTTGTTCGACTCGACGATTTTGTCGAGGATCGCCTTGATCATCTGGAGGTTATGCTCGCTGAGGTCGGTCAGCGCGAATTCGATGTCCTTGAATTCCGGCACGCAGAGAATGTCCGTGAACAACTTCTTGGTGAAACCGACACTGCCTGCCCCGATAATAGCGATTTTGAAACTCATATCCTTCACCTCGATCCGATCAAATGCTAGGTAAAAAGACGGCAAAGGAGGATCAGGCGGCATGCTTTCGCACATCGTCTGAAAATACCGGGAAATAGCGCCTGTATTCCTCCCGGCCGTTCTTTCGACCGCGATCTCTTCCTCTTGTGAGAGGGGATTATGCGCATATTCGCAGGAGCGGCCAGAGAAGGATTATGCTTTCGAGGGTAATTTTGTGCTGCATGATTTGATCGCCAACGGCCAGTCGATGAGAACCGTTTCGCTGCCGCGCGGACGGCAGCGTTTGCATGCCATGCCCACGAGCGCCGGTTACGAGGTGCGTGAAAACGAGACCTATGATTGGGACGGCAGAAAGCGCGGCCTGACACCCTTCACGGTGCTGCAGCATACGATCAACGGCACCGGCCGCCTGCGCTACCAGAATCGCAATTACAAGCTCCAGAGCGGCGACACGATGATGGTGCTCGTGCCGCACAATCACCGCTACTGGCTGGAAAAGGGCGACCGCTGGGAATATTTCTGGATCTCGATGAACGGTGAAGAAACGCTGCGCATCCACAAGATGGTGCTGGCACTCGCCGGGCCGGTCTTCAAGCTGCAGCAATCGACCATCGATCATCTGGCGGACTGCAGCCTGCGGCTCGTCAAAGGCGCAAACACGCCGGGCTCGGCCTCGGCGGTCGCCTATGAAGCCGCCATGGCGCTCTATGATGACATCTTCGGCGCCTCCGCCTCGATGGCCGAACAACGCGCCATGCAGGCGGTGACCGACCATATCAACGCCAATCTGGAAAAACCGCTTCCGGTCAGCGAGCTTGCGGCGATCGTCGGCTTGAGCCGCGCCCACTTTTCTCGCAGCTTCGCCGAAAGCGAAGGCGTGCCGCCCGCCGAATATGTCCTGCAGCAGCGCCTGCAACGCGCCGCAAAATTGTTGACCAAGGCGGATTTCCTGCCGGTCAAGGAAGTCTCGATCATGTGCGGCTTCGAAGACGCCAATTACTTCGCCAAGGTCTTCCGGCGCGTTTACGGCATCACGCCGACGGAGTTTCGCACGACCGGCATGTATGCGAGCATCGGCCGCGGCCGGTAGGCGATCAATTGAAGACAGAATGTATCCCGCGACAAAATCGCCGGCGCGACCAGGATTTATGGAATTCGATCTAGCACCTCAAGTTCAGACGAATGCCTGCAGCCTTGTTCTCCGGGCACAGACCATCTTGCCGCCTGACAGCGACTCGCTAAGCTGTTGATCTGTGCTTACGGGAGGTGGGCTTTGGCTGCTGGAGGTTATTCATGGGCGAGCAGGTGGTGAGCATCGCAAGTTACGGCGTCGAGCCGGGTTTGCGTTTCGCCGTGCTTCTTGACGGCAATGGCGGCTGTCGCACCCTCGACATGGAAGCAGTGCGCCGATGGACGCCGGATGACGGCGTCATCTGGCTGCATTTCGAACGCGATCATCCAGCCGCTGCCGAATGGGTGACGACCAGAGGCGGCTTCGACCCGCTCGTCGCCGACGCCTTGCTGGAAGAGGAAACGCGGCCGCGCGTCGAAGCCATCGATGACGGGCTGCTGATCATTCTTCGCGGCGTCTGTGCCGCTCCGCCGGAAGAGGCGGAGGTCAGGTCGGCGGAAATCGATCTCGTTCCCCTTCACGTATGGGCCGATCAGCGCCGGCTGGTGACCCTGCGCGACAGCGGCCACTATATAACCGCCTTGCGCGATATCCGCCTTGCGCTCGACAAGGGCAAGGGCCCGAAGCAGACGGGGGAACTGCTCGCCCTTGTCAGCGAAAAGCTGGTCCGCGACCTCGAACCCGTGCTCGACACGATGGACGAAGAGGTCGACGAGCTGGATGAATTGATCTTTCACGGCGAAGCCAGCGAAGTCCGCGAGCGGCTGAAGCAGCTTCGCCGCCGGTCCGTGCAGCTTCGGCGCTATCTCGCCCCCCAGCGCGACGCCCTGAACCGCATCGAGCATGACGACGCACCGTGGCTGAAGGAGCGCGACAAGCTGCGTTTCCGCGAGGTCATCGACAAGCTGATGCGCTTCATCGAATATCTCGACGCCATCCGTGACCGTACCGGCATTCTTCATGACGACCTGTCCACGGTCATCAGCGAAAGGATTGCCCGCAATTCCAATCGCCTCGCCGCGCTCGCCGCCCTGCTGCTACCGCCGAGCGTGGTCGCCGGTCTTTTCGGCATGAATGTTGGCGGTATCCCTGGCGTCAACGATACTTGGGCTTTCATCATCATCGTTGGCTTTGTTGCGGTCACGTCCGTTGCAACGCTGATGGTCCTCAAACGGATCAACTGGCTATGAGCAGCCAAGGGCAGAGATCCCGAACTGCCTTTCCTGATGATTTCAATACAAGACGATTATCGCACGAGGGCACGGGATCGCTCAGATCCCTGCGTACCACTCGTAGCCGCGGTCTTCCCAGAAACCGCCATTGCCGCCCCACAGGCCGGCAAAGCTGTCGACGATCTCGATGCGCATGATGTATTTGGCCTGCTTGTAGCCGAGTTGCCGTTCGACCCGCAGCCGGAGAGGCGCGCCATGACCGACGGACAGATCCTTCCCGTTCATCTGATAGGCTAGGATGGTCTGCGGATGGAACGCGTCGATGAGGTCAATGCTCTCATAGTAGCGGCCACTTCCATCGAGTGTCTTCTCCAGCTCGTCGGCACAGTGAAAGACCGCAAATCGAGCGTTCGGCTTCAGTCCTGCCGAGCTCAGGACGGCCCCAAGCGGAACTCCCGTCCATTTCCCGATTGCGCTCCACCCCTCGACGCAGTCATGGCGGGTGATCTGGGTGCGAGCCGGAAGCCTCTTGAGATCAATGAGGGAGAGTTCCTGAGGCCGATCGACGAGACCGTCGATCTTCAATCGCCAGTTTGCGAATTTGCCTTCGACGAGTTCGGCATAGTCTTCGCTGTCAGGCGCGCTCGTGCCGTTCACGCGGAAAGAGGGAGAAATGTCCGTCTCGGCAAATTCGCGGGCGAGAGCATCGCGTCCCTGCAGTAGCCTTTGCGCCTTCATCGTCAGATTTTCGGCCGAGCGGATAACGCTTGCCACGCCGGCGTTCTGTTCCAGTATGTCGCAGCCTGAGAGCGTGAGTGCCGAGGCGCCGAGCGTGCTGCCGATAAGAAAGCGCCTGCGGGTCAGAAAGTCGCGTGTCATGAATGTGGACCTTTTTCTCTGATGGCATAGCGACCCGTGATCATCGAGCGCATGTTGTTCCAGGTTCCCGACAGCACGACCATCGCCACATGGACGAGCACGAAGAGGACGAGAAGCGTTGCGGTCATGAAGTGGATCGTGCGCGCCGACTGGCGCCCGCCGAAAATATCCACCAGGGCCGGCACGATGGCATTAAAGCCGGGAGACATCGTCAGGCCGGTCAGCAACATGGTCGGCAGCAGAATGACGATCACGGCAAGGTAAGTGAGCTTTTGGAGCGCATTGTAGTGCTTCGCTTCTTGCCCTCGCGGGAAGCGCAGACGTGCGTGGTCGAGGATTTCGCGCCACAGATGACGCGGGGAAAGGTCTCTGCGCGCCGGTGCGAGGTCACGCCGAAAATGGCCGCTCAGGATGCCGAAGCCAAGATAGAAAATGCCGTTGACTAGAAACACCCAGGCAAAGAAGAAGTGCCAGCGGCGGCCGGTTGCGAGATCCTGAAACGATGGAATGGTCGCCCAGGCCGGAAATGCCCGCGGCGTCGGGCTCCCCTCGAAGGTCGAGACGCCCAGAACACCTGATGTCGGCACCTCGACGCCGGCGATCCGGACGAAACCACTGATATCGTCGCCCTGTCCGCTCGAGCCGATCGTCAGGACAGCTGGATCCCCGTCTGCCCCATAGTGCCCCCAGTAAAGTTCGGGATGAGCGTTGAAAATCTGCAATCCGCTCAAGAGCAGGACACTCAGGCAGATGACGTTCAGCCAATGCGTCAGCCGCGTGACTAGGGAATGACGATGGATCATCAGGATCCGGGAGTATCGCATATTGTCGTTGTCGGGACTGTCGCTCACGGATGCGGCCTTCCGGTCGAGTTGATTTGTTGGGTGTATTGCAATGCTGGATGCCGCCGGTCGGCCAATGGGGGCGGAAGCCGACCGGCGGCGACGTGGCTCACATGGGAGGCACCACGCCATTCTTGCCGACGATAACGCGATGCGCGACTGTGCCGCTCGAGGCCTTCTCGGCCGATATGAAGACCATCGCCCCTGCAACCAGGTCGTCTTTGGTTGCAGGGGCGATGGTCACCACCGGAGTGCCGTCAGGAATGGAAATCTTCTTTTCCTTGCCGTGGTAGGACACGGTAACGGTCCGTCCATCGACATCCTTGACCGCATCGGCGACGGTGGCATTGGTCATGCTGCTGTTCGGCTTGAGGTCCCATCCAAAGCTTCCTTCGCCGGCTCCCTTGAGCGCGGGCGGAAAGATCAGAACTTCGAGAGCGCCATCTCCACCCTGATCCTTCGGCAGGGAGGCGATGCCTACGTAGTCTCCGGGCTGGATGTCGGTGACCTTTGCGTTGGCGACGCTGGCAACCTGCCAGCCGTCGGCGAGAGCGACATCGACGGTTTCTCCCTCGCGCGTCTTCACTTTCAAGTTAGAACCTGCGAAGTCGACGACACTGCCTCGGATGTGGAGTTCGGCCTTTTTCTCTTCGGCTTGGACAGAGGCTGGCGAAACAAGGGTTGCCGGAATGCCGGCCAAGCCGGCGACCATGATGACTGGAAGAAGTCTGCGCAACATGTGAGATTCCTTACCTACTAGTTGGTAGTTTCGACGGCGCTATTTTGCCAGATATTTCCGTCGACGCACCGCCCCGCCGACAGGAATGAGATCATCGCGGCCGCAGCCGTTGAAGACTAGGCTCGAGAATAAGTTCGAAGACAGCGGGCGTCCCATAGGCTCGTGCCGATAGCATTGCGCCATGGACAGTGGCCATGAAAGCCTCCGCCTCTATGCGCGCCGGGCACGAGATTACCAGGGATCCTTGCTGGTCACCGCGCTCGATGACCGATGTCAGCCATTCGGAGAGATGCTGAAAATAGGCCCGCACTTCGATCGCCACCTCCAAAGGAAGGGCGGGCAGCTCGCTTGCAAGAAGCGCGCAGACACAAAATGGACGGCTCGCATCCTCGATACATTGCGCCCAAAAACCGGCATAGGTCTTCAGCAACTCGAGCGGATCGCTGAACCTGCTTTCAACCTCGGCCAAACCAGTCTCGGCCCTTGCGCGATAGCGGGCGACAAGCGTGCGCACTAGATCGACCTTGCTTGGAAAATGATGATGGATGCTGGCTTTGCGGATTCCGACAACGGCAGCGATGTCGGCATAACTGAACCCGTTATAGCCGCCCGATACGATCAGCTTTTCTGCACTGTCCAGGATTTCGTCATAGGTAGTCGAAAGATTGCTCATAAATAATTTCTACCTTCTAGTAGGTAGACAATCAACCTCACTTCCCCTTTTATTTTTGGAAAATATCCCGAACATGATGAATGGCGGGGTAGAGGGACGCAACGAGCAGGACAGAAGCCGTAACGTTGAAGAACCTCAACCTGCGCCCGATCGACAACCATCCCCTCAGAACTGTGCCGGTCCAGGTCCAGATCACGTTGGATAGGAGACCGATCACTCCGTAGGCAGCAGCAATTATCATTGCCGAACCGATCGAACGATCCGGATCAAACAGGGTTATCGCCGACAGCCCGGTTGCCCAGACTTTGGGATTGATCACCTGAAAGGCCGCGGCACCGACAAACGATAGGGGCCTTGCCCCCGCGGCGCTGTTTCTCGCCGCCTGCGCAGTTGCGATCCTGTATGCAAGCCACAGAAGATAGAGGACTGACGCGATTTCAAATAGTCCAACCAGAAACGGAGCGGCGTCCAGAAGCGTTATAAGACCCAGGCCCATCACGAGGACTATTCCCGAAACTCCTCCCGAAATTCCGAGGAGATGCTGCAGCGAGCGTTTAAGTCCAAAATTTGCCCCTGATGTCATGACCATAACGTTGTTGGGGCCGGGTGTGATGGTCGCCGCAAAAACGAATAGAAACAGCGGTAAAAGAATCTCAATGGTCATATTTTCTTCCCGGCGGCAGGATGCCTGCTGTGGCCACATCGATCATGGAAGCAAGCGTGGCTGATCCGGTGAACTCCCGTAACCCTGGCTGCGCTGGAGCGCGTCAGATGGGAAGGGCACTGCGGGTCTTTGGACGGAGACAGCCGATCAACGATTGGTTTCGCAGATGTGTCGCGCACACTCGCCGAAGATCTTTGCCCGAAAGATCTTTCCGCGGCGCAAAAGTGCCTCGGTGAAGGTCAGGGTCCTTCGTTCGCTGCGTTACTACCGTCCGGTTGCGAGAGGCTGACACCAGGCTGGATAAGAATCTTCCCGCCCTCCGTCGTTGTGGCTATGATTCCGTCGCTATAGATCTTGACGGAAGCAATCGTACCTTTGACCGTGCCATCCGCGCTCTCGATATATTTGCCGATATAGCCTTCGGCCTGAGCGAGGCTGGAACCTGCCAGCAGGGCATCCAGCTTCTGATTCGTCTGGATCGTCTGTTCGACCTGCGAGAAGCTGGCGAGCTGGGCCAGTTGTTCACCGGCATCCACGGGATCGGTCGGATCTTGGTTCTTCAACTGCGCGATGAGGAGCTGCAGGAAGTCGTCATAGTTCACCATCGCCTTCTGCTGCGCGGTGGTCGGGTTGCCCGCCGTGGAAGAGCCGAGGCCCGTGAGAGAACTTGTCGTCATAATCGATCTCGGTTGTTTGGGTCAGTTGGAAGCGTGTGATACCGACATTAATTACCTACTAGTCGGTAGTTTAAGCGATGGGTTTTTGCGTGAAGATATGTATGCGGAAGCGTATCAAATGCCTACCTTCTAGTAGGTTCAATGTCAATGTTGAAAGATGGGGACTTCTGCCCAGGGCAAGTTCTGCCTTCTCGCCATGGCCGCCACGTGCCGCCCTCACATTACCGCCCAAAGGCTATCGCTTGGCCGACCGCCGTCGGTGACGGAGATCATCCAGCCGGAGGCTCGAAAGATGGATATGGTTCGTCGAGAACTCGCCGACGTTTCTGGCCGCGCAGCCGCATTTCGAGACCTGGGTTCGTCGTATCCGACAGGCACGACCTATCGGACGCAAGAAGACAGCACAGGACACGAGCTAAAGGTCGGCGCGCGATATCGGCCCGATTGACTCAGTGCTTTGTGACGCCCCCGGATGCCCTGGCGGGCTTCGCCGGCGGAGGTGTCGTAGAAACACTCTGGGCATCGCTCTTGGTCTTCCCAACGCTTTTAGCCTTCGCTGTGCTTTTCGGCTTCGCAGGAGTGCCAGCAGTGGTGGCCTTTTTTGGGCGAGACTTCTTGGCGGGCTGACGGTTAGCCTCGCCGCTCGCCGCGATTTCCTGAAACGCCCGGAGCCAATGCTTCAGATCTTCGCCGTGTGGCCGACCTTCCCGTTCCCAAATCTCGTAGGCGCGCTGTCTGATACGATCCTCATTCGATGCCATCTGACCCTCCCGTCAAGCTGTTGCCAGGAGCAATCAGATGGCGCGCCGCGCTCCAACGGCAATGGCTACGCGCGCATTTCCCAGCGTCATCCGGTGCGCTGTTGGCAGCGACGCTGAAGGTTGCGACCTACGCTGCGTCGAGTGCCAGGGTGAGGTCGGCAATGAGGTCGTCTGGATGTTCGATGCCGATCGACAGTCTGATCGTTGCATCGAGAACACCGATGCGCTGACGTACCTCGGCCGGTACGCCTGAATGGGTCATGGTCGCCGGATGCGATGCCAGGGATTCCGTCCCGCCGAGGCTGACGGCAAGCTTGAAGATCTTCAACGCGTTGAGAAACCGGAACGAGGCCGGCTGGCCGCCCTGGATATCGAAGGAGAATGTCGAACCGGCGCCGCTGCACTGGGCGGCGAATGTCCTGCCGACGGCAGAGCCGGGATCGCTGTAAGGCAAGTAATGGATCGTCTCGACCTTGGGGTGCTGCCTCAGGAAATCCGCCACTGCCTTCGCATTGCTGTCTGCCCGCTCCATGCGGATCTGCAGCGTTTCGAGCGAGCGCCCGAGCATCCAGCATGAATGCGGATCGAGCTGCGTGCCGATGGCACCGCGAAGCGCCTTCACCTGCTTGATCAACGCCCGGCTGCCGAGTGCTGCTCCGGCGATCAGATCCGAATGGCCGCCGACATATTTGGTCAGGGAATAGAGGGAAATGTCTGCGCCATGCTCTATCGGGCGCTGGAAGACCGGGCCGAGCAGCGTGTTATCGCAGGCGACGATAGGTGTATGGCCCTGCTTCTGACCAATCACATCTGCAACCCGTCGGATCATCGCGACGTCGACAAGACTATTGGTCGGGTTTGCCGGCGTCTCGATGAGGATAATCGAAACGCGGCCCTTGGCCATTGCCTGCTCGGCCGCAGCCTTTACCGAGGCCTCGCTGACGCCGTCTGCAAAGCCGACGGCGGCAACGCCAAGATTGAGGAAGGTCTTCGCAAGCAATGTTTCTGTCCCGCCATAAAGCGGTTGCGAGTGGAGGATCGCATCTCCCGGACGAACGAAGGCGAGCAGTACCGTCGCGATGGCCGACATTCCCGATGAAAACACCGCGCCGCTCTCGGCTCGCTCGTAGACCGCCAGACGATCTTCCACGATCTCGCTGTTGGGATGATTGAAGCGCGAATAGACGAGACCTGCACCCTTGCCTTCCGGCGGCTCTTTCCGGCCGGAGACATAGTCGAAGAAATCGCGACCGTCTTCGGCGGAGTTGAAAACGAAGGTGGACGTCAGGAAGACGGGCGGCTTGACCGCACCTTCGGAGAGTTCCGGATCATAGCCATAGTTGAGCATCTGGGTTTCCGGATGCAGGGGATGATTGCCGATATGGGTTCTTGGAGGATGCGGTGCAGTCATGGAACGTCTCCCTCAATTAGCGGCTTTCCGGCATCAACAACGTGCCTGCGCCTTTCTAATATCTGGAGCGCTGCAGCAACAGAGAAACACCCCTCACGACCAGCTCGGCAAATTTGCCATTCACCTTCCGATCTCTTCAACGTGGCACCAGACCGCCAGAAGCGGGGTGGTGGTGCAACGCATGGCAAAGGACTGGCCCGCTTCAGCAGCAAAGACGCCGCCTATTCCGGTCGAAAACCAGCTCTCCCCGGCGATCGAAAGCTCGCAGGGAGAAAGCAGCAGGAAGGCCCTTGAAAACCGCTGCACGTGATCCGGAAAACGGCTATAGGGTTCCATGTAGGTCAGGCCGACCCGGATATCCGCCCGGTCTTCCAGGCCACCCGGGCCAACAATCACGCTATGCGCATGGGCCCTTTCAAAATTCAGGCTGGCAAATGGTCCGCTTCTGCCTCTGATCCAAACGAGCGATTCCGCAAGACGCCAAACACTTTGCGCCACTTCGGCGTAGATGTCTCGAGCAGCGATTGCATTTTGAAGAGCCGCTTCGAGGCCTGAAGGGATACCCGTATCGGGGAGCCGCTTGTCGCGTAGCGTTCCTGTGCGTTCCAGCTTTTGAAAGACTTTTCCCGCGACAAAACTCGCCATCGTCGAGGCCGAAGGATGCAGCATCGCGCGGGCCAGCAGGTTCAGGAAATTCTCGAGCTCCACCGGCCGTTCGGCAGCACCTCGCTCGCGCAGCCTGTGTTTCACCGGCTCTTTCTCGTCGGTGATAAGTAGATCTGCGTCTCGTTTGATGGTCCTGCCCATAACGTTCTCCGTGGAGGACCTTCCCTACAGTGCCCCACCCAGATCCGGCAAGGACTCTGATCAATCTGCCTCAGCCAAAATTGACGATCACGAAGACGGAGGTCCACGCTCTTGTGGATGACGACATCAGGCCTTTATATCCGCGAAATGGCGCCATCGCGGCGCGCATTGAGCAATCCTTGTTATGCACAACTTCATGCAGTCGGTTCCGCTACACGACCCTAGACCGATCGTCGGAACTGCTCGTTGCAACCCCTTCTCGCAAACCAACTTCAGGACGCTTTCTTCCACGCCTTATCCTGCGAGGAAAGCACCCGGCCTATTTCACGCGAAAGCGGACAAGGGAAGCTTTTCCAGGATTTACAGTTCCTAGCCAATATTTTTACTGTCCTGGCCCAGATCAGAGTTATTCAACCGAATGATTCCGATAAAGAAAAGCTATTTTCAACAAAGCGTTACTGGTGCTGCAGCGTCGATCACAGAAATTATTATATTACTTTCGGTTGCATTTTGGCGCAAACCTCGCAATGATCGCCGTTGACCGGAGGTTCCAGCCATGAAGGCCAAGTCGCCCACATCGATCGATACCTATGTCGGCAGCAGGGTGCGGGCACGCCGCAAATTGCTCAGGCTGTCGCAGGTCGGGCTTGCGGAGCGAATCGGCGTTACCTTCCAGCAGATCCAGAAATACGAAAAAGGCATAAACCGCATTGGCGCGAGCCGATTGCAAACGATCGCCGAGACATTGGGCGTACCCGTTCAATTCTTCTTCGAAAATGACACCGAGCCGACCACCTATAACCTTGTCAGCAACGGCAAGGATGATCTGAACGCGTTCTTGACGTCGAAGGATGCCCAAGCCCTCAACCGAGCCTTCATGGCGATAGAGAGCCCGGCTATCCGGCAGAAGCTCGTTGCCCTTGCCAAGAGCCTGGCCAGGAGCACACAGCCTGACAGTGACGACATCATCCATCCCGAAACTGGCGCCTGAGGGCTCTTGTGGTTCACCTCCAGACCTTTGGCGAGTTGCGACTGACGGACAGCTTGGGCGCGCCGATCCGCTATCCGGTCAAGGCCCTGGTGATGCTTGCCTATCTGCATTGCTCGCCGGACCAGCAGCGCAGCCGACAAGAGCTTGCGCGGTTCTTGTGGAACGAGACGGGAGATCATCTTGCAGATCTCAATTTGCGGAAGCTGATATCGCGCATTCGCGATACGACGACATCCGACGAACAGATCCTGAATTTCGGGCCGCCTTTCGTCACCCTGAACAAGAATGTCCTATCGGTTGATCTCGACATATTGCGCCAGGAAGAACAGCCGGTTGCGCAATTGGCGGCCGTCAGCGATCTCGTGCAACGTGGCTTCATTCCCGGTCTGAACGCGTCAACCAGAGCAATCGATGGGTGGATCGAGCGCGAACGGCAACTCCATCTGCTCACCCTGCGGGATATCTTCGTCAAGGCCGCGGATCATATCCGCGATGACGAGGAACGTCGCCTTCTGCGCCGCTCGGGACTTCAGCTTCTTGAAGCCTTTCCCGGTGACGAGCAGATCCGCTCGGTCCTTCGCGGTACGGCGGACGATCATTCGCAATACCGGCCACAGGCGGCGCGCGCCGTGGCAATGGCAAGCAGCCGCATTTCCGAGCAACAAGGCGCCGGAATGCCGCAAATCATAACCGCAGCATCAACACCGCGGCTTGTGCTGCTGCCTCCGGGTGCAACGGCGCTGTCGCGGGAGGCGTCAATTGCTGACGCCCTCATCGAGGATGTCACGATCGAGCTCTGCGCCCTGCGCAACATATCCGTCGTCGCACCCCATACGGCCGAGCAGATTCGTCGCGACTCCGACAAGGCCACGATCGTTCAGCGGCACTCGATTTCCTACCTCCTGGATACGCGGCTTTCCGGAGAGGGCCTGTATGCGCAACTTATCTATTTTCCAACCGACGAGATTTTGTGGGCGGCACGATTTGACATGGCGGTAGAAACGCTGCCGGCGCAGAGGCGCTCGATTGCCCAGAGACTTGCCGACGCCGTCTCCGGACAATTGAAACGAAATGAAAGCATTCGTCTTCGTAACGAGGCTGATCCGCAGGCCTATCATTCCTATCTCGTCGGCGCAGGCCTGCTCACCAAGCTCAGCCTGCCGGACATCCGCCGTGCCCGGAAATCCTTCAAGCGCGCACTGCATTTTTCGCCAGACTATGCCCCTGCTTTCACAGGCCTGGCGCGGACATTCACCAGCGAGTGGCTGGTGACTGCGCAAGGCGATCCCGCCCTGCTGCAGCTTGCGGAAGATCAGGCGCTTCGTGCGATAGAGAGGGATCTGGAATCGGCAGCCGGGCATCGGGAACTGGGTGTTGCGAAGCTCTACCGGGGAGCGGTCGATGACAGCGTTGCAGCACTTGACCTCGCCGAAAGCCTCAGCCCGCATTATGCCGATGTGATCTATAGCCATGCGGACACGTTGGTCCATGCATCGCGGCCGCAAGATGCGCTGGAGAAAATCAAGAAAGCCATCTCGCTCAATCCGATCGCACCCGACGCCTACCTCTGGTGCGCGGCCGGGGCGAGCTACTTCCTTGAACGCTACGAAGACGCGCTCGGCTTTGTCGATCGGATGAAGGACAAGGCACCAGCCTATCGCATTGCGGCGGCCAGCTGCGCGATGATCGGCGATCGAAAACGGGCGCAGTTTTATCGGCAACGCGCCGAGCTCCTCAATCCCGCTTTCGAGGTCGAGAAATGGCTCGCCTTGGTGCCTTTCAAGGAGCGGTGGCAAAAAGAGCTTTACCGGGACGGTCTTTTCAAGGCCGGATTTTCAAAAACCTAAGGGAGAAATACTATGGCAAAAGTTGTTGTATTGGGCGTAACAGGCGAAAAGGGACTCTGGCTCGTGGATATCGCCGCGGGCACCGTAACACCGGTGCAGGTGCCTGCCAGCGGTGATCTGGCGGCAGCCGTCAAGCAGCGCGATGCCGGCGGCGTATTCATCAAGAATGTCGATTTCGCGATTGCCGTCTCCTCGGCTGATACGGTCTTCTCCGGCCACGTGGACGGCTAAGGCGCGCGACGCTGACCGGTCAATCCGACCTTTATTCCGATCGAACGATTGCGCCGCGGGACACGTTGTCCCGCGTCGCGCCCTATTTGGAGGCGATGGGCATCACGCGCCTGTCACGACAGACCGATCTTGATTGTGTCGGTCTTCCGGTCTGGTGCGCCTATACGCCAAACTCCCGCTCCATTGTCATCGCTCAAGGCAAAGGACTTGAGGATATCGACGCCAAGGTCTCGGCGGCGATGGAAGCCTTGGAGCGCGCTGTGGCAGGTGAGCCAATCACCACCACTACGGTTTCATCGGCGCGTGACCTGCGACGCCGAGGCGATTGCGCCGAACCGCTCGATTGCCTGATCGCAAGCGGAGAGCAGACCGTGGGCGAAGACGAGGTGCTGACCTGGAGCCTGGCAACCGAATTGCTTCACGATCGACCGATCCATGTTCCACAGGATGCCGCCCTCCTCGATCGGACGCGACCGAACCGTTTCTGGATGTCGTCGGACGGGCTTGCCTCGGGCAATACACTTGAAGAGGCAATGTTTCATGGCATCCTGGAGCGCGTCGAGCGCGATGCCCACGTCCTGTGGCAGATCGTCAGCGATCACCAGCGCGACGCATCCTGCGTCGATCCGAGAAGTTTTGCCGATGCCGCGCTCTCAGACCTGATCGACAGGATCGAGGCCGCGGGGCTCATCTTGAAACTCTTCGATATCACGAGCGATATTGGTATCCCCTGCTTTACCGCGCTCGTCGCTCCATCAACAATCAACGGCAAAATACCGCTCCGGTTCGTCGAGGTTACAGGCGGAAGCGGCGCTCATCCCTGGGGCGTGCGAGCGGCAATCCGCGCTGTAACGGAAGCGCTTCAGTCGAGACTGACCTATATCAGCGGCGCCCGCGACGATGTCTGGCCCGAACTGTTCACGACACCGCTTCCGATACAGACCCGCAGTGCCTTTCTTGCCGTCCCCGCTTCGGTCTCTGCGGCCGCCATCGCAAGACCAGCCGGGACCGTGTCGGATCTGTTGCAGGAATTGCTGGAGAGACTTCGCGCCGGCGGGATCGGCTCGGTAATCGCACTCCCCCTGACGCCAGCAAACCTTCCATTTTCGGTGGTGAAGATATTCATACCCGATCTTGAAAACCCGGCAGGCAACAGGCTTCATCGTTTCGGCCAGCGGGCCCTTGCAAGGGCTATGCGCGCGTGAAAGTCGTCTTCATTGGCCCGAGCCTGCCTGACGCGGCCAAGCACGCCGCCACGGATATCGCTCTCCGCCCGCCGGCTGTGCAGGGAGATGTGCTAAGGGCGGTGGAAGATGGCGCCAACATCGTTGGCTTGGTAGACGGCGGCTTTGAGAATACCGCCCCGGTTTGGCATAAGGAAATTCTCTTCGCCCTTTCCCTTAATGTCACGGTCCTCGGCGCCGCCAGCATGGGAGCGCTGCGCGCAGCCGAATGCCGGGCGTTTGGAATGATCGGCATTGGCAGGATTTACAACGACTATGTCAGCGGAGCCGTCGTCGATGATGCCGATGTCGCGCTTCTACACGAGCCGATAGAATTGGGCAGCAGAGCGCTGACCGTGCCGATGGTCAATGTGAGAAGCACTTTGGACGAGATGGAAAGGCTGCGGCTCTTCGATAAGGCCTTTCGCCTGGCTCTCGAACAGGCAGCTCTAAACATCTTCTTCAAAAAGAGAACCTGGGCTCTCATCGTTCGCGCATGTGCGGCAATACCGGCATCGCGAAAACAGTATTGGCTCGACATGCTGAGGATGCACACGATCGACCAGAAACGGATCGACGCCCTCGCTCTTCTCGAAGCTGTTCGCGACCGGGATGATCAGCGCGTGTCGACAAATCGCGACTGGGAATTCAGAAGAACCACGCTTTGGTCAGAACAACTGACCCGCTTAAAGGCTCGAGCGCCATTACACCCATAACGTGTTTCACGCGTTTTTCACACACTTTAGTACCGAACTGTCCTTATTGTCCCCTGGGCAATCTGGAGAATCGATATGTCGGTCATAGGGTCGGGAAAGCGCCTGTACGAATCGGCGGCAGCCATGGACAATCTTGACGAGCTGATGGCTTTGGCTCGGATGATCACCTATGCAAAAGCGGTCGCTGAAGATTTGAAGATCGGACCGAGCGCTCAATCTCTCGACGCGGCATTGACGGCGGTCACGCGCGAGCTGCGCAGGGCAACCGATGCGGATCTTCCCGGTCTGGAGCCTCTGCTTTCGGACATGAATATCGAGCTGCACTGATTCGCCCTACCGCTGATGCGCCAGTGACTATACGAAAGCCACAGGACGCCGAAGACTAGGCCGGACTGGCCGCGAGGGCGATCGAGTCGGCCACGGCATCTACGCGATCCGATAGGATGGCCGTTGCCACGCGAAGATGTGCGCTTGGAAGGATGGAGAATTTCGCACCGGGATGAACCGCGATACCCCGCGCCGCCAGCGTGACCATCGCGAAGGGTTCGGATGAGACTGGCACCCAGGCGCATAGTCCGCTGCCATGCTGCGCCTCGATCCCACGCTCGCCCAGGGCATCGACCAGATCGGCCCGACGCCGGAAATAAATGTCACGAGAGCGCTGCAACGAGGCTTCCGTCAGAGGGTCCCTCAGAAGCCAAGCCGTGGCCGCCTGGAGAATACGGCTTGTCCAGCCAGCGCTGAAGCTGCGGTAGGACTGTATCTGTTCGACGATCGCCCGCGAGCTTGAGAGCACGGCAAGCCTCAGATCCGGACCATGCGTCTTTGAATAAGAGAGAATATGAATTGTCCGGTCGGCAAACCGGCCGCCGAGTGAATGACGCGGAGCCGTGGAAATGTCGGCGACACCGTCATCCTCGACGATCAACGTGTCGGTGCCGTCGAGAATGTCTCCAAGCCTTTGCAATCGCTCGCTGCTGACGTTCTGACCGGTCACTGAGTGAAGCCGCGGCTGAAAGATGAAGGCGACGGGCCGCAGCTTCATCGCGGCTTCGAGAGATGCAGGCTGCGGCCCCTCCCTATCGCACTGGACCGGAAGGATCCGCACGCCTCGATCCTCCAGAATATCAAGAAGCCGCATGGCGGTCGGATCTTCGATCGCAACGGAGGCACCGGGCATGACGAGCGCCTGGATGAGCGTGTAGACTGCGTTGTAGCCCCCGTTCGTCGCCAGGAATGCCTCCGGTTCATATGGCCAGGTCTTTCGCACAATCTCTTCGAGCTCCGGAAGGATACGGCTCCGCTCATAGCTGTTGAGATTTTCCGCCGACGCTCCGTAGGCCATGGCTTGCGTAAGCTGCGGCAAAAGCCGGACATCCGGTACCGCCGATGTCAGGTCGAGCACGTCGGCTCCATAACGGCCGGAACTGCCGAGCCGTTCTGGCTTTGCCACGAAACGGTCGCCGCTCACCCAGGTGCCGTTCCGTCCCCTGCCGCTAATGATTTTCTGACGTCTCAGCTCGCTCCAGGCCTCTGAGATCGTTGCCGGGCTGATTCCGAGCGCAAAGGCGAGATCGCGGATCGGCGGCAGCTTCGTCCCGACGGGAAGCGCCCCGGCCCGGATCAAGGCACTGGTTTCAATCGCAATTCCTCGAATTGTCCGATCGGTCAATTTTTGGGCAAACCACGCCGCATCGACAACATCGCTCATTTAATCACCACTTTTAATGTTCAATAACGTAATAACATTTGATCAGACAAATTTGAACATTTAATTATCTCGAAAACAAGGTCTTTGCGAGTGAATGCCGATGCCTCTTAGCCTGCGACTTGCCCTGCGTGACTGGGACTACATGACGCCCCTGGTTCTCGGCGATGTCTCCTCTCCCAAGCTTGATATCAAGGTCGAACGCGTCGGCACATTGCTCTCGCATCTCGGCAAGAGCGACGACTACGATGTCGCGGAGATGTCCTTCAGCCGCTATACGCAGCTGCGCATCGATGGCGACGAGAGCGTCGTCGGCATTCCGAACTTCATCATGCGCGGCTTCCGTCACCGCTGCATCATCACCCGCAAGGACGGCCCCGTCACCGAACTTGGTGAACTGGCCGGAAAGCGCATCGGCGTCACCGGATGGCGCGACTCCGGAAACACATGGACCAGAGCGGCGCTGCGCCGCGAGGGTGTCGGCGTCGATGATGCCATGTGGTATGCGGGCCGCCTGACGCAAGCGCATCCGGTGGTCGATCGCCTCGACGGGTTCGGCCGGCCCGGCCGCATCGAAGCGGCTCCCGGTGAGCGTCCCATGGTCGACCTGCTCGAGGAAGGCTTCCTTGACGCGATCTTCACGCCTTTCATGCCTGACGGCTACTTCGGCGGCGGATCGCCGTTCCGGCAAGTCGTTTCCGATTTCAGAAGTGCCGAACGTCGATATTTCGCCGATGTGGGCTATGTTCCAGGCATGCATCTGATCGGCATCAAAGCGGGCATCGTCGCGCAGAACCCGTGGGTGATCGAAGAACTCAGCAAGCTGATCGATGAATCGCAGCGGATGTGGCTGAGCAAACGCCGCAAATACGCAGACACCTCGCCCTTCATGATGGACGAGCTTTTGAAATCTGCGGCCGAGCTCCCGGCCGGCTGGGAAGCCAGCGGCTTTGCGGTCAACCGCAAGATGATCGCCGATTTCGCCAACGAGCTTCACGTCCAGGGCATCCTGCCGCAGCTGATGACGCCGGAGGATCTCTTCTCCTTCGATGTGGACGGTAGCCGCATCGGGTGAGCGCATGACGAAACGCATAATTCGAACCAAACAGGGGAATGAACAATGTCGATCAGGAAAATTGCATGCCTTGCTCTGACGAGCGCGGTGATGATCTCGGGAACGGCCTTCGCTGAAGACGCGGCCCTGCCCAAGCTTTCGGTCAACGATGCGCTCCATGCGCAGTTGCCCGAAGCGATCCGCACGTCCGGCAAGATGATCTCCGTCAACAATGGCTCGTTTCCTCCCTATGAAATCGTCACGGGCACCGAAATGACCGGCGCAAGCGCCGATCTGACCGATGCGCTCGGCCAGGTTCTCGGGGTCAAGATCGAGCATGAGACCGTCGGCGGCCTGCCGGCGCTGCTCGCCGGTGTGAATTCTGGCCGCTACCAGTTTGCCTTCGGTCCCGTCGGCGACTTCAAGAGCCGCGAAGAGTCTAACGACTTCGTCGACTGGGTGCAGGAATTCGTGGTCTTCTCGGTGCAGAAGGGCAATCCGAAAGGTATCAGCTCCCTCGATACCGCTTGCGGCAACCGCATTGCCGTCATGGCCGGCGGCTCGGCCGAAAAGGTCATCCAGGTGCAGGCTGAAAAGTGCAAGACCGATGGCAAGGGCGCGATTGAAGTGCAGTCCTTCACCGACCAGCCGAGCTCGATCCTGGCCGTCCGCTCCAAGCGGTCGGATGCCTTCTTCTCCTCTCAGGCACCGCTCACCTATTTCGTGTCCCAGGCCAACGGCCAGCTGGAACTGACAGGTGTCGGACAGAAGAACGGCTTCGAGAACCTCTACCAAGGCGCGGTTGTCGCAAAGGGCTCGCCCCTCGGCCCGGTCCTGCGTGACGCAGTCAAGGTGCTGATGGACAACGGCACCTATGCCGCGATCATGAAGAAGTGGGGCCTTGAGAACAATATGATCAAGGAGCCTGGCATCAACCTCGGTGGGACGCTTCCGAAATGAGCACACAAACGCAAACACTCGCATCGCCCCCTGGCGATGCGAGAAGCCGGGACGTGGCCCATGCCCACAAGCCCTTCCCCAAAGGCCGCGTTGCGGCCTGGGCCATCACGCTTGCGATCGCCGCCTACTGCGCCTGGTCGGTCGCGCACAACGAGAATTTCGGCTGGCCGGTCGTCGCACACTATTTCTTCGACCCGACCGTCATCAGCGGCCTCTACGTCTCCCTTGGCCTGACGGTTGTTGCGATGATCATCGGCATCGCTCTCGGCCTCGTGCTGGCCGTCGCGAGAATGTCCAGGGATCACCTCGCAAGCACCCTCGCCTCTCTGTTCATCTGGTTCTTTCGCGGAACACCGCTCCTGGTGCAGCTGATCTTCTGGTACAATCTTTCGACGCTCTTTCCGACGCTGTCGATCGGCATCCCCTTCGGCCCGACTTTCATGAGCTGGGATACGAATTCGGTGATCAGCCCGATGACGGCCGCGATCGCGGGACTCGCCCTCAACGAGTCCGCCTATATGGCGGAAATCATCCGCGGTGGCCTGCTTTCGGTGGACAAGGGCCAGTACGAGACGGCGGAAGCCTTTGGCATGACGCGCATCCGCGCGCTTCGCCGCATCATCATCCCACAGGCCATGCGCTCGATCGTTCCGCCGACCGGCAACCAGTTGATCAGTATGATCAAGGCCACCTCCCTCGTCAGCGTCATCGCCATGGCCGATCTTCTCTATTCGGTGCAGTCAATCTACAACCGCACCTTCGAGATCGTACCGATGTTGCTGGTCGCCGTCCTCTGGTACCTGCTCATCACGTCGGTCCTCAATGTCGGTCAGGCCTATATCGAACGCTATTACAGCCGCGGCGATCGCCGCACGGGTGCTGCCAAGCCTGTAAAGGAAGCGGCCATCATGGCACAGGCAACGGAGGCAGGCGCATGAACGAGATCGCCACGATCGAGCCTCTCGTCAAGGCACGCAATGTCCATAAGTCCTTCGCAGATCTGGAAGTGCTGAAGGGCATCGATCTCGACGTTGCACCCGGCGAGGTCGTCGTCGTCCTTGGACCCTCCGGCTCCGGCAAGTCGACGTTCCTGCGCTGTATCAACCACCTCGAATCCATCAATCAGGGTTCGATCGAGGTGGACGGCGAACAGATCGGCTACCGCCTGCACAAGGACCGGCTGCTGCAGCTGTCGAACCATGCGATCGCGCTGCAGCGGCGCAAGATCGGCATGGTGTTCCAGCAGTTCAATCTCTACCCGCATATGACGGCGCTGCAGAACATCATCGAGGCACCGGTCGGCATACATGGCGAAAGCCGAAAGGTCGCAACCGAAAATGCCCTCAGGCTGCTCGAACGGGTCGGGCTTTCGGCCAAGGCCGACAGCTATCCGCGTCAGCTTTCCGGCGGCCAGCAGCAGCGCGTGGCGATTGCCCGCGCGCTGGCCATCAAGCCGAAGCTGATGCTCTTCGACGAGCCGACCTCGGCACTTGACCCCGAGCTGGTCGGCGAGGTTCTCGCTACCATGCGGGATCTGGCAAATCAGGGTCTGACAATGATCGTCGTCACCCATGAGATCGGTTTTGCGCGGGAAGCGGCCGACCGCGTCGTCTTCATGGATGGCGGCAAGGTCGTGGAACAGGGCAAGCCGGAAGACGTGATCGGCAACCCGCAGCACCCCCGTACCAGAAGCTTCCTGTCGCGCTTCATCTAGCGCGGCGGCTCCCATGCTCTTGCCTTGCGGGCTGGCTTTAGCGTGAGCCGGCCGGCGATACCGCGCCCATCAAACTGGAATTGCCATGTCCCTCGACAATGATTTTGCCCGCCTCTCCGATTTCGAACCTATGGAAGCGGAGCTGACGGCCATCCGCCGGCATCTCCACGCCCACCCCGAGCTCTCCTTCGAGGAAACCGAAACAGCCCGTTTCGTTGCTGAAAAGCTCGAATCCTGGGGCTATGAAGTAACCCGCAATGTCGGGGGCCATGGCGTGGTTGCGCGCATGACGGTCGGAGCCGGAAAGAAGAGCATCGCCATCCGCGCCGACATGGACGCCCTGCCGATCACAGAGGAGACCGGTCGCCCCTATGCCAGCACGGTTGCCGGCAAGATGCATGCCTGTGGGCATGACGGCCACACGACGATCCTTCTCGGTGCAGCCGAATATCTGGCGCGCACGCGCCGCTTCAACGGCACCGTCAATCTGATTTTCCAGCCCGCTGAAGAGGCAGGCGCATTGAGTGGCGCACCCGCCATGATCGCCGACGGGCTGTTTGAACGCTTCCCCTTCGACGTCATTTTCGGTCTGCACAATCATCCAGGCGCACCCGAGGGCACCTGGCTGATGCGATCGGGCCCGCTGATGGCCGCTGCCGACAGCGCCGAGATCGTCATCAGGGGCAAGGGCGGCCACGCCTCGCGGCCGCATCTGACCGTCGATCCGGTGGTCGTTGCCTGCAACCTCGTCGTCAGCCTGCAATCGGTCGTCTCCCGCAGCATCGATCCGACACAGACCGCCGTCGTCACGGTCGGTGCAATCCACGCCGGCGAAGCCGCAAACGTCATCCCAGAAAGTGCAAAACTGCTGCTGAGCATCCGCTCCTTCGATCCGAAGGTGCGAGACACCTTGGAGGCCAGGATCCGCAGGCTCACTGAGACGATTGCAGACGGTTACGGCGCAACCGCGGAAATCGAATACACGCGCGGACACCCCGTGGTCGTCAATTCGGAGACGGAAACCGAATTCGCCCGTAAGGTTGCAGAAGAGCTGGTCGGTGCCGACAAGGTAGCCCTCTGCAACCTCATCCCCGGCAGTGAGGACTTCTCGCATTTCCTCGAGCACAAACCCGGCAGTTTCCTGCGGCTCGGCAACGGTGTGGAATCCGCGATCCTGCACAGCGCCAAATACGACTTTGCCGACAAATCCCTGACGGCGGGCGCCGCGATGTGGGCGCGCTTGACCGAACGCTATCTCGACGACTGAGAGCCTTCGCCTACCAGGCCGGGAACGGATCTTCGAGGGCCGCCCAGTCGCGCGGGTCGGCGCTCGCGAGGCAATCGTCCAGTGCGGTCCGCACGCCCGTCTCGTCCATGCCAACGCCGATGAATACCAGTTCCTGCCGGCGGTCGCCCCAGGCGCTGTCCCACCGGCTCTGCAGGTGTTGCTGAAACTGTTGATGGTTCGGCCAATCCTGTCGCGGAACGGCCGCCCACCAGAGACCCATGGGTTCGCAGCGACGTTGCACCCCGGCAGCCGACATCAGGCCCACGTGGCGCGGACGTGTGGCAAGCCAGAAATGGCCCTTGGCGCGCAGCACTCCCGGCCAGGGCTCGTCGAGGAATGCACGAAACCGCTTGGGGTCGAAGGGACGCCGCGTGCGGTAGACAAAGCTCGATACCCCGTATTCCTCCGTCTCCGGAACATGTTCGCCCGGGCTGTACAATTCCTTGTGCCACAAGGGATGCGCAGCGGCCTTTTCTTCATCGAAAAGGCCGGTATTGAGAACTGTTGCCAGGGAGACCTTGCCGAGATCCGTCTCCACCTGGCGTGCATCGGGGTTGAGGGACGCAACAATCTTGCGGACCTCCGCGCGGACCTCTTCAGTCGCGTCCGAGATCTTGTTGATCACCACAATATCGGCAAACTCGATCTGGTCGACCAGCAGGTCGATGAGGGTGCGGCGGTCCTCGCCGTCGCGTTGCAGGCCCCGGTCGGCAAGCAGATCGGCAGTACCGTAGTCGGCTAACAGGTTCGCGGCGTCGACCACAGTGACCATCGTGTCGAGCCTCGCAAAATCGGAAAGCGAAACACCGTTTTCATCGCGGAAGGAAAATGTTGCTGCAATTGGGCGTGGCTCGGCGATGCCGGTACCCTCGATCAACAGATAATCGTACCGCCCCGCTTCGGCCAATCGCCGCACTTCCGTCAGCAGGTCGTTGCGCAGGGTGCAGCATATGCAGCCGTTGCTGAGCTCGACCAATGCCTCCGTCGTATGCGAAAGGTTGCAGCCGCCGTCTCGAATGAGGCTTGCGTCTATGTTCACTTCACTCATGTCGTTGACGATGACGGCAACCCGCAAACCCTCCCGGTTGTTCAGGACGTGACTGAGAAGTGTCGTCTTGCCAGCACCCAGAAAGCCGGCAAGCACGGTCACCGGCAGCCGCTCGATCCCGTTCATCGGCATGCCCTGGATATGGCCGCCCGGAGCGATTGGCGTTTGCGTCGTATAAGCCTCATACGAATCCTTCGTAATCTCCTTGTGATAGGTCATGCGGCAAGCTGCGGGCGGAAGATCACATCGGCATAGTAATTGGCTGAATCATAGGTATTGCTCGGGAAGAGCCCCGTGGTCGCCGATCCGCCATAGGCGTAGACACCGTTCCCGCCGGCCGCGGCACTGGACTGGGCCGTCAGCGGACCATTTGTCACGGCATTGTTGAAGAAGGCATCCGTCGCGACGTAAGCGCCTGTTGTGTGATAGGAGGCGACATAGGTGGTATTGGCTGTGATGGTGACGGGTGTTGTAAAGTTGACCGTCTGCCAGCCGCTTGCCGTGGTGTTGGTGAAGGTGGCGGTCGCGAGCTTGGTGCCGGTGGAACTCCACAGGTCGACGACGTTCTGTCCGTTGTCGTTGGCGCTGCGATAGAACTTGATGCCGGTAATGTCGCCGCCAACATTCGACTGGAACTTGACGCCGAGCTCAAGCTGCTGACCGTCGTTGAGGTTCGTCTGGGTCGGCGTGCTGGAGGCGGAGAACAGGCTGTAGGTCGTTGGTGCTGCCGACACTGCGACACTGAAGGTCTCGTTGGCCGAAAGACCACCGAGATCGGTCGCCGTTACCTTGACGCCGTAAGTGCCTGATATCGTGGGCGTACCACTGAACGTCCGGGTCGTGGCATTGAAGCTCAGCCAGGTGGGCAGCGCCGTACCGTCGGCGGCCGTTGCCGAGTAGGTCAGCGTCTCGCCGCTGTCGACATCGGTGAAGGTCGTCGTCGGCACCGCGAAGGAGAAGGCAGAGCCGACGGTGGCGTTCTGGGTCGCCGTCTGAACGGCCAGCACCGGTGCGTCATTGGCGCCATGGATGGTGATGGTCAGGCTGGCCGTGGCGGTGGCCCCGGCCGTGTCGCGCATCGTGTAGCTGAAGACATCGCTCAGCGTATTGGTCGACTGGCGCAGCCCCTGGACAGCGGCATTGGTCTCGTTGACGGCATAGCTATAGGCACCCGATGCATTGAGCACGAGGCTGCCATAGGTGCCGTTCAGCGCCGTGCCGAGCGTGCCCGATGTCGAGCCGAAGACCACGGCCGTGACCGTCTTGGTGTCGCCGGCATCCGGATCGGTGTCGTTGGTCAGCACGTTGCCGCTCGCAACCGCACCGCCCGAACCATTGGCCACCCCACCCTTCTCGGTCGCGTCGCCAGCATCGGCAACCGCCGTTGGCGTCGTATTGCCAGGCGTCGATACGGCGATGCTGAAGGTCTCGTTGGCCGAAAGGCCACCGAGGTCTGTCGCCGTTACCTTGACGCCATAGCTTCCGCCTGTCGTCGGCGTACCACTGAACGTCCGTGTCGTGGCATTGAAGCTCAGCCAGGCGGGAAGCGCCGTGCCATCAGCAGCCGTTGCCGAATAGGTCAGCGTCTCGCCGCTGTCGACATCGGTGAAGGTCGTGGTCGGCACCGCGAAGGAGAAGGCAGAGCCGACGGTGGCGTTCTGGGTCGCCGTCTGGACGGCCAGCACCGGTGCGTCATTGGCGCCATGGATGGTGATGGTCAGGCTGGCCGTCGCGGTGGCCCCGGCCGTGTCACGCATCGTGTAGCTGAAGACATCGCTCAGCGTATTGGTCGACTGGCGCAGCCCCTGGACGGCGGCATTGGTCTCGTTGACGGCATAGCTATAGGCACCCGATGCATTGAGCACGAGGCTGCCATAGGTGCCGTTCAGCGCCGTGCCGAGCGTGCCCGATGTCGAACCGAAGACCACGGCCGTGACCGTCTTGGTGTCGCCGGCATCCGGATCGGTGTCGTTGGTCAGCACGTTGCCGCTCGCAACCGCGCCGCCCGAACCATTGGCCACACCACCCTTCTCGGTCGCGTCGCCAGCATCGGCAACCGCCGTTGGCGTCGTATTGTTCGCGGTCGAGGGGCGGAAGACCACATCGGCATAGTAATTGGCGGCACCGTAGGTGGCGTTCGGGAAAATACCTGTCGTGGCCGATCCGCCATAGCGGTAGACGCCATTGCCACTGGCTGTCGCCGTCAGCGGGCCGCTGGTGACGGCCGTTGTATAGAAATTGTTGGTCGCGACGTAAGCGCCTGTTGTGTGATAGGAGGCGACATAGGTGGTATTGGCTGTGATGGTGACGGGTGTTGTAAAGTTGACCGTCTGCCAGCCGCTTGCCGTGGTGTTGGTGAAGGTGGCCGTCGCGAGTTTGGTGCCGGTGGAACTCCACAGGTCGACGACGTTCTGTCCGTTGTCGTTGGCGCTGCGATAGAACTTGATGCCGGTAATGTCGCCGCCAACATTCGACTGGAACTTGACGCCGAGCTCAAGCTGCTGACCGTCGTTGAGGTTCGTCTGGGTCGGCGTGCTGGAGGCGGAGAACAGGCTGTAGGTCGTTGGTGCTGCCGACACTGCGACACTGAAGGTCTCGTTGGCCGAAAGACCACCGAGATCGGTCGCCGTTACCTTGACGCCGTAAGTGCCTGATATCGTGGGCGTACCACTGAACGTCCGGGTCGTGGCATTGAAGCTCAGCCAGGTGGGCAGCGCCGTACCGTCGGCGGCCGTTGCCGAGTAGGTCAGCGTCTCGCCGCTGTCGACATCGGTGAAGGTCGTCGTCGGAACCGCGAAGGAGAAGGCAGAGCCGACGGTGGCGTTCTGGGTCGCCGTCTGAACGGCCAGCACCGGTGCGTCATTGGCGCCATGGATGGTGATGGTCAGGCTGGCCGTGGCGGTGGCCCCGGCCGTGTCGCGCATCGTGTAGCTGAAGACATCGCTCAGCGTATTGGTCGACTGGCGCAGCCCCTGGACAGCGGCATTGGTCTCGTTGACGGCATAGCTATAGGCACCCGATGCATTGAGCACGAGGCTGCCATAGGTGCCGTTCAGCGCCGTGCCGAGCGTGCCCGATGTCGAGCCGAAGACCACGGCCGTGACCGTCTTGGTGTCGCCGGCATCCGGATCGGTGTCGTTGGTCAGCACGTTGCCGCTCGCAACCGCGCCGCCCGAACCATTGGCCACACCACCCTTCTCGGTCGCGTCGCCAGCATCGGCAACCGCCGTTGGCGTCGTATTGCCAGGCGTCGATACGGCGATGCTGAAGGTCTCGTTGGCCGAAAGGCCACCGAGGTCTGTCGCCGTTACCTTGACGCCGTAAGTGCCTGATATCGTGGGCGTGCCGGAGAATGTCCGGGTCGTGGCATTGAAGCTCAGCCAGGTGGGCAGCGCCGTACCGTCGGCGGCCGTTGCCGAATAGGTCAGCGTCTCGCCGCTGTCGACATCGGTGAAGGTCGTCGTCGGCACCGCGAAGGAGAAGGCAGAGCCGACGGTGGCGTTCTGGGTCGCCGTCTGGACGGCGAGCACCGGTGCGTCATTGGCGCCATGGATGGTGATGGTCAGGCTGGCCGTCGCGGTGGCCCCGGCCGTGTCACGCATCGTGTAGCTGAAGACATCGCTCAGCGTATTGGTCGACTGGCGCAGCCCCTGGACGGCGGCATTGGTCTCGTTGACGGCATAGCTATAGGCACCCGATGCATTGAGCACGAGGCTGCCATAGGTGCCGTTCAGCGCCGTGCCGAGCGTGCCCGATGTCGAACCGAAGACCACGGCCGTGACCGTCTTGGTGTCGCCGGCATCCGGATCGGTGTCGTTGGTCAGCACGTTGCCGCTCGCAACCGCGCCGCCCGAACCATTGGCCACACCACCCTTCTCGGTCGCGTCGCCAGCATCGGCAACCGCCGTTGGCGTCGTGTTGGAGCCCGGCGTGGTGAACATCACGTCGACCCAATAGTTGGTCTGTTCGAAGGTGCTCGTAGGGAAGAGGCTGTTGCTGCCATAGGCATATACGCCGTTGCCACTGGCCGGCGCCGTCAGGGAGCCGCTCGTCACGTTGGAGACGAAGTAATTGGCGGTTGTCGAATAGTGGCCGGTATCGGTGTGGTAGGACGCCGTGTAGGTCTGACCGGCCGTCAACGCCACCGGGCTCGAAAAATAGGCGATCTGCCAGCCGCTGGCAGTTTCGTTCGTGAAGGTGAGGGTCGCAAGCCGCGTACCGGTGCTCGACCAGAGTGAACCGGTATGCGTGCCGGTATCCTGGCTGCCCTTGTAAAAGCGAATGCCGGTGACGGTGCCTGCCGCGGAGGTCTGGAATTTGACCCCGAGCTCAACGGCCGACGTATCATCGGTGTTGACGACAGCCGGCGTCGCCGAGCCGAAGAGCGACGTGTAGCTCGCCCCGGTGACGGTGACCGTGCGTCCCGCCGAAGGGGTCTCAAGGTTGATGCTGTCGTCGACTGCCCGTGACCGGATCGTGTAGCTGCCCGCCACCTGCGGCGACCATGTATATGTCCAGTTTTCATCGCCCGTCGCCGGATGCCAGCTCGCCCCATTGTCGGTCGAGACCTCGACACCGGCAATGACCCCGCCGCCCGTGTCGGTGGCGGTCCCCGTGATCGTAACTGTAGAGCCGACGGTCGCCGTTGATGGCACGGTGATGATGGAGGTCGGCGCGACGTGATCGGTGGAGCCTGTCGTGGCGACAAGGCCGGACTGCAGCGTCCCGGGCTGAATGCCCATGTCGGCCAGCAGATTGACCATTGCCTGCTGTACGCGGGGATCGGTCGGGGTTGCCTCATTATCGTGATTGTTGCTTAAGCCCCATGTCCAGTAGACGGTACCGGCGCCGAACACCAGTGCGCCGCTCGGCGCACGATAGAGCGTCAGATTGTGGGTCGCGGTCGCGTTACCGGTCGTGTTTCCGTAATCGAGCAAATAGGTGCTGACCGGAAGCGTCGTCGACGACAGCTTGACGAGGCCGGCGGGATCAAAGCCGTTGTCAGGCGCTTCATCCCATTCGTAACCAAGATAGTTCTTGGTCAGCGTTGCCGTCTGGCCGGGCTGAAGATTGGCGACGCTGGTATTGCGCCAGAAACGCAGGTTGGCATCATCATATCCAACGGTGATCGCGCTGAGATTGCTGCCGACATCATCGACCTTGAACAACTGTCCGGTCAGCGAGTTTTCCGGGTTTCCGCCGCCGATCGCGGGTGGGCTGAGACGCGGATCGCGGAAGGTACCCGTCCACTGGTTGGAAGGATCGATGCTGGCGCCGGGCGACCAGGTCTCCTTGTAGGAAATCAGGGTTCGATAAGGCGTGCCGTCGGCGCTGTAGGCATTGCCCCAACGGGTGCGCCAATAGACCTCGTTACCGCTCCAGAACATCAGGTTGACGCCCGCATCGCGCGCGGCTTCGACATTCGTCCTCTGCTGACCGGACCAGTATTCGTCATGCCCGGCATCAATATAGGTCTTGTGATTGAGCAGCAGGCTGCCATAGCGGTCGACGTCCACACCTGACAGGTACGAAACATCGTAGCCGTTCTGCTCCAGCCAGTAGATGCCTGCATATTCAGCGCCGAACAGGTAGTCCTGCGGACCGGCATACGTGCCAACCCCGCCACGGGTCGCAATCGGCCTGTTGTAACTGACAGCATAGGCGCGACCAGCGCCCTGCCCCGTTGCCGGACCATTACCGCCGTAGAAGTTTGCACCACCCCAGCCGTTATAGGCTTGCCAGGTCTGGTCAGCGGTCTGGAAGACGATATCGCTGTGGCTGTCGTCGTCGCGCACGATGAAAGGGATCTGATTTTCGCCGAAGGTGCCGTCCTGTCGCACGAGCTTGGCGATATAAACGCCTGAAACGGCATCTTCAGGCACGGTCCAAGAGGCCGACACGGCCCAGTTACCGGCATCCACGGTGCCGGTCGTGGCATTGCGCAACGGATTGGGTTGGTTCTGCACGCCGGTGTGCTGAATGGTCGTGACCTTGCGCGCACCCATGCCGCCATAATAGCCGAGGCGGTAGATATCGATCCTGTAATTGTTGGAATCGGTGTCGATCTTGAAGCTGATCGTCTTACCGTTATCGACGCTGATATCGGTCGCGAATCCCTCGATATTGGAGCTGCCGGCGCCGTCGATGCCCCACTCGCTCTCCGGATTGCCCTGCAGCAGATTTTCCGCCACGACCTTGTTGGCGGGCGCCGCTGCGGCTGCCAGACTTTGCGTCGCCAAAGACCGCTGCGTGATCGGGGGTGTGGTGACCGAGCCGGAAAGGACCCCTCGACCCTTGGTGCCGGTTAACGTTCCCATTTCTCCGCCGCCGGGCAACGATCCGTTGAAGTTCGACAAATTCGTCGAGGTAACGGTCGCCCGCCAG
The DNA here is from genome assembly GCA_039725955.1 of Sinorhizobium sp. B11. Taxonomy (NCBI): domain Bacteria; kingdom Pseudomonadati; phylum Pseudomonadota; class Alphaproteobacteria; order Hyphomicrobiales; family Rhizobiaceae; genus Sinorhizobium; species Sinorhizobium sp. B11. The sequence goes on along the minus strand of CP091033.1, from coordinate 152,635 downwards.
TTCGACAGCGGGGATAAGTTGCGATCGAGAAGCGGGTCGCTGACTGATGCGCCGATGGCTCGCTTGATCGTGGCTACATAGTCCGGCCCTTCGGTCAGCCTTGTCCCCGGCAATTGACCATCCTGCTGAAGCATGGCGCCGCCATGGGCCCAATCGAGAATCCGCGTGGGGGATGTGAAGTAGCCGCAGCCGCAGACACCGAAAGGCATGCCGAACGCCAGTGAATTCGATCCGCCGTGATGTGCAGCCACCGCTGCTGCCGACGGGCTCGTTTCGAGGATGACCACCTTGCCGGAGTGAGAGCGCCCGCCTGCTACGGCAGCGGAACCTTGTCCTGATACTGCCGGTCCGGGGCTCTGCGGCAGATAAGGGGCCAGGGGATCCTCGCCCATGGTGCCAATGCCGGCATAACTGCGGTAACCATTCGCGTTCTGCCCGAAAGCTGCAAAAACCGGACCATGGGCCGACAGGACAGACGCGGCTAAGCCTCCGCTTCGAACGCCCGTTTCGCGCGCGGCCGCGAAAGCCTCGGCCAAGGATGGGGACACGGGGTCCAGATCGCTCTGAAGATCTGCTTCGCCGATCGCGTCCACTCTTGATTCTTTATCCTGTCCGCCGAGCGCAGAGCTGTCGTCGGGATTGCCGACAAGGTTGCTTCCCGTGCTTTCGCCCGTTGTCTGCACGGATGTGGCAAGCTGAGCAGTATCCTCGGGCCGCTCGGCATTCTTACGAGGCTTTGCCTTTCCACCAACACCCAACCAACGGGGAGCCCACGAATCCAGCAGAAGTGAGCGCGAAGCCCACCGGCGAGCGTTGCGATACATGGCGTGCCCTCTCGCGAAATTGTCAGGACCAAATCTATGAGGATCGTTCGATACGCGGACCTCCAATTATAATCGAAAATGGACGAGTATATCCTACCCATTTTGACCTAGAGGCGGCATCCTTTAAGGCAAACGGGCTTTCGCGCAGAGCCGTGACTTGCCTTTCGCCGAGCGACGAGCGGTGCGACCGTCGGATCTGCTTCGTATTACGAATCGTTGCTGGCAAACTCGGCAAAGCTTGCTGCCTTGGAGACTTAGCAACTGGCAATCAGTCGCTCTCCATTGCCAACTCCTCTTCGCGGAACACAAGTCGCTCTTCCGCGCAACGGGCACCGAGATGATGTCGGGGGCGGGTTCGAACGCTGTGCTGCGGATCCCTCCTCCGAGACGCCGTCCAAAATCGATGCACGGCCTCAAAATTGAGCACCACGACAAGGCCGGGGTCTTTCCCATCCGAAAGAGCTATCGTTTGGCGCAATCTTCGCCCGTTCGGAGTATTGATGCTGAGCCGTAACGATATAGGCTCTGCGCCGCCGTGACAGCATGCCGAATCGAAAGATTTCGGCTGCATGGGAGGGAGCCCTAGCGCGGTCAAAATCTGGAAAAAGCGAGACACTGACATGAGACAATCCATGGAGAGGATCATGGAGCGGCGATTGAGTGCCATCCTCGCTGCCGATGTGGTCGGATACAGCCGGCTCATGGGCATAGACGAGACGGGCACGCTGCAGGCTTTGAACCGCCATCGCTGCGAACTGGTCGACATCCGCATATCCGATTACAAGGGCCGCATCGTCAAACTGACCGGCGACGGCATCCTGGCCGAGTTTCAGAGCGTCGTGAACGCCGTGGCCTGCGCTGCCGAAATCCAGCGCACCATGGCCGTGCGCAATGAAAACGTGGCCAAGGAAGAGCGCGTCGAATTCCGCATCGGCATCAATCTCGGCGATGTCGTCGTCGAAAATGACGATATCTTCGGCGACGGCGTCAACGTTGCCGCGCGTCTGGAAGGTATTGCTCCGGCCGGCGGCATTGCGGTGTCGGCAATCGTGCGGGATCAAGTCGGCACACGCCTCAATCTCGGCTTCGATTTTTTAGGTGAACACGTGTTCAAAAACATCCGGCAGCCGGTGCAGGTTTACACGGTTTCCTTCGAAAAGCCGAGTTCTACCCGCTTCGTCGCGCAGAACCGCAATACCTGTTTCATCGCCGTCCTGCCCTTCACCAACATGAGCGGCGATGCCGATCAGGATTACTTCTCCGACGGCATCACCGAGGACATCATCACCGATCTTTCCAAGGTCTCCAGCCTCCATGTGGTGCCGCGCAATACCGTCTTCACGTACAAGGGCACATCGGTGAGGGTGAAGCAGGTCGCCCAGGAACTCGGCGTGCGTTACATGCTGGAAGGCAGTGTGCGCATCGTCGGCACGCGGGTGCGCATCTCCGGCCAGCTGATTGACACGGCGAACGGTGATCATCTGTGGGCCGAACGCTTTGATCGAGACCTCACCGATATCTTCGCCATCCAGGATGAGATCACCAACGCGATCGTCAGCCAATTGAAGGTGCGGTTGCTGCCGGAAGAGCGCAAGGCCATTGCCGCCGAGCCGACGGCCAATGTCGAGGCCTATACCTACTACCTGAGAGGCCGACAGCTCTCCCATAGCTGGACCAAGTCCTATCTGCAGCTTGCCCGGCGCATGTTCTACAAGGCCGTCGAACTGGATCCGGATTATGGCCGTGCCTATGCAGGCATCGCCGATTGCGATGCGGCGATCCGCGACTGGGCTCCCGACGATGTGCCCCTGGAGCGCATCCTCGCCATGAGCGCCAAGGCCCTGGAACTCGATCCCGACCTCGCCGAGGCTCATGCCTCCCGCGGCCTCGCACTGCATCAGAAGGGCGAGGACGACGAGGCAACGGCATGCTTCGAACGGGCGCTTTCCCTCGATCCCAACCTCTATGAAGCAAATTTCCACTATGCCCGCATCTTCTTCATGCACGGGAATTTCGCCGAAGCGGTGCATTACTTTAGCCGCGCCGCCGAAATCCGCCCCGACGACTATGTTTCGCCGATCCATCTGATGTCCTCATACCACTCTCTCGGACGGACGGCGGACCGGGAAAGCTGGGCGCGAAAAGGCATTGAAAGAGCCGAGCGGGCGCTCAATCAGAATCCGGAAAACTCCGGCCCCGCCCATCGCGGCGCGCTTGCCCTTGCCCATCTCGGCGAAGCAGCGCGAGCCTGCGACTGGGCCGCTCGGGCGAGCGCCATCGATCCCGATGATATCGTCGCCCAATATAATCTCGCCTGCGTCCACTCCGTGCTCGGCCATGTGGAACGTGCGATCGATATCCTGGAGGGCTTGCTGCCCCGTACCTCGGTCTACCATATCAAATGGTTCACTCATGATTCAGACCTGGACAACCTGCGCAAGGATCCGCGTTTCATGAAACTTGTCGCGGAAGCGATGAAGGGGCGGGAACGGATCGAGGCATAGGTCGCGGTAAAAGGACGCTAATGGGAGAGCCGAGCGCGCCTGTGCGCTTGGCCGGCACGCCGTTCCACGGGATATCAGGCAAGCGGCCTTTTCACGGCGAGCGCCTATACCAAGGTCCAGTTGGGTGTCTCCGCCACTCTGATATCTCTCCGGGTTGAGAAGCTCAGGGCGAGGCCTAGCTTCCTTTTACCATTCACCTGAAACCCAGAGCCCGGGAGCCCTTCGATGAAATCCAAAGTAGCTGATGTCCTGACAGAGGTGCTGCATTCGGCCGGCGTCAAACGGATATATGGGGTGGTCGGCGACAGCTTGAACGGGCTCACGGAAGCGCTGCGAAAGCGAGGCGACATCGAGTGGGTTCATACCCGCCACGAAGAGACAGCCGCTTTCGCGGCCGGGGCCGAAGCCCATCTCAGCGGCGAACTGGCCGTGTGCGCCGGAAGCTGCGGCCCGGGCAACCTCCACCTCATCAACGGCCTGTTCGATTGCCATCGCTCACGCGTCCCGGTCCTCGCCATTGCCGCCCAGATACCGTCGGCCGAAATCGGCAGGGGCTATTTCCAGGAAACGCATCCGGACCAGCTTTTCCGGGAATGCAGCCACTATTGCGAGCTTGTCAGCCATCCCGAGCAATTGCCCGCAGTCATCGAGACGGCCATTCGCACGGCCATCGGAAAGCGAGGCGTTGCCGTCGTGGTTATTTCGGGCGACGTGGCATTGACCGATTTCACGGCGAAGATTTCGACACCGGCCGCACTCACGCTGGCCCAACCGAACGTCGTGCCGGCGAACGATCAGATCGATCGACTGTCGGAACTACTCAATAACAGCTCGAAGGTTACCCTTCTCTGCGGACGCGGCTGCGAAGGAGCGCATGACGAGTTGATCGCCTTTGCGGACCGGCTGAAGGCGCCTGTTGTCCACGCGCTCGGCGGCAAGGAACATGTCGAGTGGGACAATCCCTTCGATGTCGGCATGACCGGTCTAATCGGCTTTTCCTCGGGCTACAAGGCCATGCTAGAGTGCGACACGCTTCTCATGCTCGGCACCGATTTCCCATACCGGCAGTTCTACCCAACCGACGCCAAGATCGTGCAGGTGGATATTCGACCGGAGAATCTCGGCCGCCGGGCCTCGCTCGATCTTGCAATCGTCGGCGACGTCAAATCGACACTGGCGGCAACGCTGCCGAAGCTGATGGAGCGAACCGACAGGGATCATCTCGATGCTTGCCTTGCGGCCTACAGGAAGGCGCGTGAGGGCCTCGACGACCTCGCCACAGGCCGAGAGGGCGGCAAGATTCATCCGCAATATGTGGCACGCCTTCTGAGCGAGCATGCGTCCGACGATGCGGTTTTCACCTTCGATGTCGGGACCCCCACGATCTGGGCGGCCCGCTACCTGAAAATGAACGGAAAGCGTCGCCTCATCGGATCCCTGGTTCACGGATCGATGGCCAACGCACTTCCTCAGGCGATCGGGGCGCAGGCAACATACAAGGGACGCCAGATCATCAGCATGTCCGGCGATGGCGGCTTTGCCATGCTGATGGGCGACTTCCTGACGCTCGTTCAGCAAAACCTGCCGGTGAAGGTTGTTGTATTCAACAATTCCGTTCTCGGTTTCGTGGCAATGGAAATGAAGGCTTCAGGCTTCCTCGAGACGGGTACCGAACTCAAGAATCCGGATTTTGCAGCTGTCGCTCGGGCGGCGGGAGTCCATGGCATTCGCGTGGAGAGCCCCGCCGAACTCGACGGTGCCATCAGGGAAATTCTGGCGCATCCTGGTCCGGCACTGCTCGACGTCGTCGTCACCAATACGCAGGAACTGTCGATGCCGCCCCGGATCGAAGCAGCGCAGGTGAAAGGTTTCGGTCTCTGGGCCATTCGCGCGGTGATGAACGGCCGTGGAGACGAACTCGTCGACCTGACGGTCTCAAATTTCCTGTCTCGCTGACGGCGAATGCCGCCGTCGGTCGGCGCCGGAATAGCCTGCGGGAAAGAGCCCATCGAGCGCTCGGCACCGACCGATACTGCTGTAACCGCTTTGAGCTTGGTTCAGTTCAGATAGGCATCGCGCCAATCACCGTTGGAACCGATCGTCACACCGGCCTCGTTGAACAAATGAACGAAAGGCTCGCGGATGACGATCGGTATTCGTGCGCCGGCGGCTGCACGGCTGATGCCGCGCAGTGCCACGGTAAAGCCATTTCCGGTCGCAGTCTCGGCGTGGATGATCGTTTCCGATCCAAGGATTTCGGTGTCGCCGACAGTGATCTCCAGGCTGCCCTCCCCGATCTCGCAATGTTCGGGCCTTACTCCGAACGTGACCGGAGCGCCGTCAGGCAGATCGACCTGCCGACCGGGCAAGGGAATATGGGTGCCGTCCTCCAGCGTAATCCCCATCAGGCCACCAATGCGCGCGATGCGGCCCGTGAGAAGGTTCATGGGCGGCGCACCAAGAAAGCGGGCGACGAAGAGGTTGGCCGGGCGTGCGTATAGCTCGATCGGCGGGCCGACCTGTTCGATGCGGCCTTCGTTGAGCACGACGATCTGGTCTGCCATGGTCATTGCCTCGACCTGATCGTGCGTCACGTAGACCATTGTCGACTTCAGCCGCCGATGCAGGCTGATCAGTTCCCCGCGCATCTTCACGCGCAGTTCGGCATCAAGATTGGAGAGCGGTTCGTCGAAGAGAAAGGCCTTCGGTTCCTTGACGATGGCGCGCCCGATCGCGACGCGCTGGCTCTGGCCGCCGGAAAGCTGGCTCGGCCGACGGGCCATAAGGTGCTCGATCTGCAGAATATTGGCCGCCTTGGCGACGCGGGCAGTAATTTCCGGCTTGCCAAGCTTCTGATTTTCCAGGCCGAATTTGAGGTTCTGCTCGACGCTCATATGCGGATAAAGCGCATAGGACTGGAAGACCATCGCCATGCCGCGCGCGGATGGCATAAGATGGTCGCAGCGCATGCCATCGATACGGATTTCCCCCGACGTGACTTCCTCCAGCCCTGCCATCATGCGCAGCAGGGTCGACTTGCCGCAGCCTGAAGGCCCGACAAAGACGGTGAACGAACCGTCGGCGATAGTCAGGTCGATGCCGTGTATGACTTCGAGACTTTGAAAGGCCTTGCGGACTGCCCTGAGTTCAATACCGGCCATTATGCCACCGTCTTAAGTTCGATCGACTGGCCCGCTGCGATGGACGTCGTGCCCGGAAGACGATGCGTCAGCCCGTCCACCGAGATTTCGGCGGCATTGAGGTTGCCTCCGAGCACCGCGAGAATGAGGCCGTCACCTTCGCGGGTCAATGTGCCGAAAGCGCTGCCGGCTGACCAAAACAGACGATAATCGCCCTTCACTTTCGGTGCGAAGGCGAGCGTGCCCGAGACGAAATCGGCGCTGAGGCCCGAGAAGGCGTTGACCAACTGCCAGGCCGACATCGAGCGTGCGTAATAGGAACCGCATTCGATGTCGTTCCAGGGATTGCGGCGCGAACCGTCATGCCGGTTGCGCGCACCGCAGACGATATCCATGCCCTCTTCGATAAGGCCGTGCATGATGAGATGCGAGGCAGCCATATATTCGATGCCAGTCCAGACCTCTTCGGCATAGGGAGCCGCGACCATCGGCTGGCGGATGCCTTCAGGATAGGTTGCGATCAAAAGCCCTGCCTCGTCTTCATAGGCATAGTTGCGGCAGGGATTGAAGTGATCCTCAAGCGTCGGGCGGAAATTGTTCCTGTGCACCGATTTCAGCGCGGTCCTCACCTTGTCTACGTCAAGGAACCCGCCGATACCGGCGACCTCGGCATGCCACTGGCCGAGGATCTGATCGGAGATGCAGCCCTCGCCCATCTGATATTTGAGCTCCTGAAACTCCTCCGACCAGTAGGTTTCCATGAAACCGTCGGCGAGGACCCCGGCCGCGCGGCCGACATCGAAGGGTATCAGCACGCCCTTGTCAGAGAGGTCGACCTTCTGGATGAACCAGCGGCCGTTGAAGAGCTCGGAATTGATGTAGGCCGCACCTGCCTTGCCCATGCGCGCCGTCTTTTCCGACAGGTCCGTATCGCCGAGGACCGCCGCCATTTCGGAAACACCGAGCAGGGCCGCCACATACATGGAGGCGAGCCAAGAATTCGGGCCGAACAGTTCCATGTCGAGCGTCTGATGCTGGCGGCCGGAGAGAATACCGGTCTGGTCGGGATCCCAGTGGTCAGGGTTTTCCGACGACCAGGCATATTCGATCGCCCGTTTGACACTAGGCCAGTAACGGCGGAGCCAATCGGTATCGCCGCAGAGCTTCCAGTCCCGGTAGGTTTTGATGATCGCACCGAAATGGCCGTCGGCGCAGGGGCCGATGATATCGAAGCCGGAACCCAGCGGCAGCTTCTGGCGGAAGGTCAACCCCCCGGTCGGCAACTGATTATAGGTAAATTCGGTCTCACGCAGCGTCCGCTCGATGGCGGGAAAGAGGTGCGAGACCGCCTGCTGGTAATTCCAGACATGGGTGCAGGTTCCCTCACAGGAGCCATCCTGGCTATGCTGGCCTTCCCAGGCCCAGAGCGCGCCATTTTCCAGGCGGATGCAGGTGGCAGTGCGCAGCAGCGCCAGGGTCGCACTCGCCGCATCCTTGACTTCCGCCGGAAGCGTTGTGTCGAACAATCCATCGCGAAAGGCCGCGGTATTCGCATGCAACGTGTCCCAACGTGTTAGCGCCTCGGTGGCGCTAGCGGTGGAATCTGCCCATTGCGTCGCATAATAGTTCGTCCAGCTCGGCGTCGGCCGATCGGGAATGGCGCCATCCGGCTTGTCGCGATAGGCCCAATAGACATCCCCATGCGGGAAGTTCCATGTGATGACGAAGCGCACCTTCCTGCGTTCGCCAGGGGCGACGGCGAAGCGGGCACCGAGCGTGCCGTGTTCCGGTTGCAGGCTCATGTGTCGAGAGGTGCGAGGCTCATCATAGTGCCGTTTCGGCAGGCGACCGGGTCTTGCAAACTCCTTCCAGTAGACAGAGAGATCATCGAACCATTGGCCCCGATAATGATGGTCCGTATGGTCGACATCGTCAGCGTCCGTTGCGATCGTCAGATCGCCGCGTTGTGTTGCCGACAACGTCGTATCGGACGAAGTCAGATGCAGGCTGCTGATGCCGCCTTCCTGCCTGAAGGTATGGATACCGCTGTTCGAGCCGTAATTGCCGAGCGTGCCGGCAAGCGTGTAGGTCAGTTCGTCCGCCGTATCGTTGACGATCTCGAATTCGAACATCGCCACCGGCATCGAGGAATCGCGGTCGTTGTGGGGAATGAAGGGGCTCAATGCCGCCAGCCTGACACCGCCCGGAAAACGCTGATCCCTGAAGACGAGATCGGCGGTCGGGAAGCGGCCGTAGAAATCGACCTCACGGAAATGCGGCACGCCGACCAGCGTCTGGCGGTTTGCGCCATGACCGAAGCCATCGAACATCTTGCGCAGCCCCGGCGCCCCGGAAGGGTTCAGGTCATAAGGCCCGTTCAGCACACGGGCATCGACGAGTTCTCCATCCTTTTCGGCCTTGATGGCGAAATGCGAGTAGCCGTTATAGCCCTGCAGCGCAGGCCGGTTGCGGATTGACCAATCGATCAGCCGGCCGCTGCCGGAGATAGACAGGCCGCCGGAGCCGATGCCGCCGAGCGGAAAGGCGATATAGCGCGTGCGCTCGCCCTTATAGGCAAAGCGGGGTTCGATGGAGGCGAGATCATCCCACATGAAATCAATATCCCTGATGTTAGTTCTTGATACCGCTCATCGTGATGCCTTCGATCACGAATTTCTGGGCGAGGAGAAAGAGGAGAACGACGGGCAGGATGGACATGCTCATTGCGGCCATCACGACCGAGAGATTGCCTGACGCCATGTAGCCGCGCAGCACATCCATCGCGACCGGCAGTGTCAGCGATTCATTCGAGCTCAAAAGCACTTTCGCCTGAAAATAATAGTTCCAGGTCTGGGTGAAGGTGATGATGCCGAGAGCCGAGAGCGCCGGGCGAAGCTGTGGCAGCGATATCCGCCAGAAGATCTTGAAATAGCCGGCACCATCCATAAGCGCCGCCTCTTCCAGTGCCTTCGGCTGGCTGAGCATGAATTGCCGCACCAGGAAGATGCCGAAGCTGGACGTGAGATACATCAGCGCCAGCCCGATCGGCTTGTCGAGCAGGCCGAGGCGCGCATAACCGAGATAAATCGGCAGGATCGTCACCTGTGCTGGAAACATCAGCCCGATGAGCAGGATGAAAAACAGGGTGTCGCGGCCGCGGAAATTCAGCCTGGCGAAGGCGAAGGCCGCAAGCGTACAGGTCACCATCTGGCCGACGGTGACGATGACGGCGATCATCACCGAGTTGAAGTAGATTTCCAGGAACGGCACACGCGAGGCCAGTACCTGCCGGTAGTTGGTGAGATCGAAGTTCGGCGGCAGGAAGCTCGGCGGCAGCTTGTAGGCATCCGAAACCGGACGGAACGACATCGAGAACAGCCAGAGGAACGGCAAGAGCATGCCGATCGCCATCACCACCATGGTGGCGATGATCGCCCAGTCGATCCAGCGTTGGGCGGCGCGAGTCTGCATCATATTGCTCATTGCTGCACCCACTTACGCGAGAGGATCTGCTGGATTGCCGTGATGATGAGGATGATCACGGTCATGACGACAGAGATCGAGGCCGCATAGCCGATCTGGAAACTGCCGAAGCCTTCCTCGACGATCTGGATAGACAGCGAGCGCGTGGCATCGCCCGGACCGCCCTGTGTCAGGATGACGATAGATTCGAACACCTGCAAAGCACCGATCGAGGCATAGACGATGCAGAAGAAAACGACGGGCGAGATATAGGGCAGCGTGATGCGGAAGAACTGACGCCAGGCCGGCGTCCCGTCCATCACAGCCGCCTCCAGGATGTTCTTCGGTACACCCTGAAGGGCGGCGATGAAGATGATCATGAAGAAGCCGGTATTCTTCCAGACGTCCATGATGATGATCGAGGTCATGGCCTGGCCGGCATCGGTGAGCCAGCGCACGCCAGGAAGGCCAAGGAGCCGCAGGTAATAATTGATGACGCCAAGATCATCGCCGTAGAAATAGGTCCAGACGATCGAGACAAAGGCGGCAGCGATGATGACGGGCAGGAAGAAGGCGAGCCTGAAGAAATAGAGCAGCCAGCCCGGCATGGCGCGGTTCAGTGCCAGTGCCAGCACAAGCCCGATAGACACGTTGAACGTGACGGCAAAGAGTGCGAAGCGCAGGGTGTTCCAGAGGATCTGAAGCGAACGCTGATCGGTGAAGAAGCGAATGAAGTTATCGAAACCGACCCATTGCGAGCCGAGCATGGGATCGTAATAGGCAAAGGCGAGGATCGTCGTGACGATGACCGGCGCGATGACGAAAGTCAGATAAAGCACCGTTGCCGGCAGCACGAAGAGGTAGCCGGTTGCAGCCTGCGCACGGCGCAGCTGCGATGTCTGGCGTCTTTCAATGGTCGCGGTCATGGCACCTGGTTCAGATAGCGGACATGGTTTGTCATTCGCCGCGCCCGGAATGGCAGATGCCGTCACGGCAACCTGCCCACCCGGCCGCGACGGCGGGAGGAAGATCGTGAGAACCCTTGATCGATCAGCCGCCCATGCGCTTCTTCAGCCGTTCGAAGGAAGCGTTGAGCTCGGCATCCGCCTGCTTCACGCCGTCGGCGATCTTGACTTCGCCGGCCATCATCGCCGTGTAATAGCGGATGAAGATCTTCTCGACTTCCTGGAAATTGGCAGGAGACGGCACGGCCTTGGTGTTCGGCAGCGTCTGGTAATAGAGCGCGGCACTCGGCGGGAAGCTCAGGAAGCCCGGCGTCTCGGCGGCCGACTTACGGCCGGGAACACCGCCACCCTTTTCGCCTTCCTCCTTCTGCGTTTCCTCGCTCGTCAGTTCGAGGATCAGCGCCTTGGCAAGATCCGGCTGCTTGCTCGTCTTGGCGACCGCATAGCCGCCGAAGCCGATCACGGTCGTGTCGGTTTCCTTGCTTGGCGGAATGGCGACATCCATGTTGAGCTTGTTGTTCTTGGCACTCTGGATGATCCAGTGGGCCGCGGCTGATCATGGCCACCTGGCCGGCCATGAACTGGTTGTCCATCGTATCCTTGCCGGGGATTGGCGAGACGCCGTCGACATGGATGAGGTCATGCAGGAATTGCAGGCTTTCGGCGACCTTGGGGTCGAGCAGGTTGGACGCCGTCCACTCGTCGTTGATGATGCCCGTACCATTCGAGAAGAACCAGGGCTGGATGAAGAAGTTCTGGTTCGGCACTTCATAACCGAACTGGGTAACGTTGCCGGAGGCATCCTTGATCGTCAGCTTCTTGGCGCGACGTCGCGGAACTCATCCCAGGTCCACTTGCCGTCCTTCGGATAGGCAATGCCGGCCTTGTCGAACAGATCCCTGTTGTAGTTGATCATGATGTTGTTCCAGCCGATCGGGATATAGTTGATATCCCCCTTGTAGCTCGACCTGCTTGAAGAGGCTCGGAGCGAAGTCCGAGAAGCCAGGATTTGCGGCAACGAAATCGTTGAGTGGCAGAAAGAGGCTGCCGCGACGAGAAGCTCTGGAAGGTCTCGATCGCCGTGCCATAGACATCGGCCTGCTGACCGGAATTGAACTGGCTGAAGACCTTGGTGACGTAGTCGCCCCAGCCCCGTCGAAATCGGGTCGACGGAAAGCTCGACCTTGACGTTCGGGTATTTCTTGTTGAAACGCGCCAATGGCGTTGTGGTCATGGCCGATAGCTCGGCGTCACCGCCGAAGCCCTGCATCTTCAGGGTCGCCGTTGACATCCGATTGTGCGCGAAAGGCGCGCCCGACACTTGCGCCGACAGCAAGAGCGGCAGACGAAATCAGCAGCGAAACGCCGCGAGAACTCATGCATGTGATCCTCCCTGATGCGCCTCCTCCGGCGCGTTGCCACGTATCCCGGCCTCCACCGGTCGAAACGTTTCGTGTATTCCTACTGAAATATTGCGGACCCAGTTCCTCCCCGGTCCCGCATGGCGTCATTTGCTTAGTCGAAACGTTTCGTATAAGAGCATCAGAACGGCCCGGTGGCAAGAGGGCCTGAGAAAAAGCTGGAGGATGCATGGCCACTATCAAGGATGTGGCGAAACGAGCGGGTGTCGCCATATCGACGGCATCGGGCGGCACTCAATCGTTCAGGCGCCCGTCAGCGACGAGGTGATCGCCAAGGTGGAGGCCGCTGTCCGCGACATCGGTTATATCCCGCATGGCGGCGCGCGCAGCCTGCGCATGGGCCGCTCCCGGCTGATCGGTCTGATCCTGCCTGATATCACCAACCCGCATTTTGCCAAGGTCGCCAAGGTCGTCGAGTCCGCCTGCCTCAATGCCGGCTACATGGCGGCGGTCTATTCGACGAGCGAGGATCACGACCGCGAGCAGCAGATCCTGACCATGATGCGCATGCAGCGCGTCGAAGGGCTCATCATCATTCCGACACGCTCGGATGCCGAGCATGGCGCCCGCATGGTCGACAAGATCCATGTGCCGACGATCCTGCTCGACAGTTTCATCGAGGGCCTGCCCTATGACGTGATCAAGCTCGACAATATCGCAGCCGGCCGCATGGCCACGGAACATCTGATCAGCCTTGGCCACAGACGGATCGCCGTCACTGCGGGACGCGCCAACATCATCACCGGTGAAGATCGTCTTGCCGGCTATATGCAGGCCCATGCCGCCCATGGCCTGCCCGTTGATCCGGGGCTGTTGCTTGAGGGGCGTTTCGACCAGGCGCGCGCGCATGACAGCACGATCCGCCGCATGCGCGAACCTGATCCGCCGACCGCGATTTTTGCATTATCGAACATGATGACGCTCGGCGTCCTGAATGCGCTGCGCGAATTGGGTTTCAGTGTGCCTGATGACGTCTCGGTCATCGGGATAGACGATTTCGATTTTGCTAACATCATGAATCCGCCGCCGACAGTCGTTGCCGCCCCGGTGCTCGATATGGCGCAGCAGGCCATCTCCACCCTTCTCAGCGAGATCTCCAGCAGGACGCCGCCAAGTGGCGCGCGGACGATCTTTTCCCCAAATCTGATCCTTCGTGAATCCTGCGCTGCACCGGCGGGTGAGCGGGCCAAAGCATGAGCTGAGAAGTCCAGAACGAAAGTCGACCCGACACCGCATGCCATTGCGCTCGCTTCATAAAAGCATCATGCGCATTTGCAATGAGAAACACCGAACCGCCTGCCATCCCCAGTCATCACACGGATTGTCTTCATGAAATCGTCTTCGACCGCCGCGCGCCTGTCGCCGGCAGCCTCGCCCCGCCTTCTCGTACTCGCCGAAACAGCCCTCAAGGCAGGGGAGACGGCGCGCAATGGCCTCAGACGGCGTACGGCCGCCGAGATGGTCCACAAGGCACCGCGCGACTACCAGACGGAAATCGATGTCGCGGTCGAGCGGATCATCGTCGAGGAAATGATGAGCGCGTTTCCGGCCTATGCGATCAAGGGCGAGGAAGAGGTCGGCAACCGGCAGGGCAGCGCGGACGCGCCGGTCATCTATATCGACCCGATCGACGGCACGACCAATTTCGCCTGGGGCATCCCGCATTTCGGCATGACGATCTCGATCGCCGAGGCCGGCCGCGTCGTCTCAGGGGTCGTCTATGACGCCATGCAGGACGAACTCTTCAGTGCAGAGGCCGGCGGCGGCGCCTGGCTGAACGGCGAGCAGATTCATTGCGCTGAGGTGGCCGATATCCAGAACGTGCTCGTTGGCGCCGGCCTGCCGATCCCCGGCCAGGTCAAGGCGGTCCCGGAAGAGCTTTATTTCGACGCCGTCAAGCGGCTGATGGCCAATACCGCCGGCGTGCGTCGGCTCGGTTCGGCAGCGCTTTCGATCGCCTATGTCGCCTGCGGCCGACTGGACGGCTTCTTCGAGGACGGCCTGTCGGTCCATGACTTCGGTGCCTCGGCACTCATGGTCGAGGAAGCAGGCGGTGTCGTCACACGGTTTTCCGGCGCGGCTGTGACCGGCAAAGGCGACATCCTGGCAGCAAGCAAGCCACTCTATCCCTGGCTGCGGGAGGGTTTTCAGCCGAAAGCCTGAGACCGTTCAAGCCGTATGAAGCGGCTGCATTATCGCAGCCGCCTGTGCGCCAGCCGACTGGTGAATCAGCGCATTGTCGCGGAAGGCGAAGAAGCCCGAGCAGCTGGGAGCGACGGTCATTCCGGCCCGGATCATATCGCCCGGCGCAACCATCGCCTTCAGCCTGACGCCATCGGCGAGATCGATATCGACGATCTTGTGCGTACCGAAGTCGGTGACGCGGTGGACGATTGCACCTGCCGCTCCGCTGGCCGGATGCACAGTCAGGGCTTCCGGGCGCATCGCAAGCATCACGGGACCATTTGCGACCGGAATGGAAAAACCGAAAAGCGGATGCGTGCAGATCCCATCTCGGATCTCGCTCTCGACGAAATTCATCGAGCCAATAAAGCCGGCGACGAAAGCCGTCTGCGGTTCGCGGTAGATGACGCTCGGCGGCGCCACCTGCTCCGTTCGGCCGTCGCGCATGACGACGATGCGGTCGGCAAGCGCCAGGGCTTCATCCTGGCCGTGGGTGACGAACAATGTCGTGATGCCGAGGCGCTGCTGGATGTCGCGCACTTCCTCACGCAGCCGCTCGCGCAGATGCTGGTCGAGACTGGCGAAGGGCTCGTCTAGCAGCAGGATCTTGGGCTCGAGGACGAGCGAGCGGGCAAGTGCGACACGCTGCTGCTGGCCGCCGGAAAGCTGCGTCACCGCGCGCTTCCCGTAATCTGCGAGACCGACGAGAGCGAGGGCATTCTCGACGCGCTCTCGAATTTCGGTCTTCGGCAGACGTCGCAGTTTGAGGCCGAAGGCGATGTTGTTGAAGACATCCATATGAGTCCAGAGCGCATGGCTCTGGAAGACCATGCCGGTTGGGCGCCGTTCCGGCGGCAGGGTCGTCACATCCCTGGCGTCGATGCGGATGCTGCCGCCGGTCGGCCGCTCGAAACCGCCGATCATACGCAGCAACGTCGATTTGCCGGAACCTGACGGGCCGAGCAGGCAGACGAGCTCACCATCACCGACCTCAAGCGAAAAATCGCTGACGGCAAAGGTATGGCCGAAGCTCTTCGAAACGCCTTCGATCGCCAGATGTGCCATTGTTATATCCTTTCTGCCGGCGCTCAGGCGCCGAAGCCCCGCGCAAAGGCGCCGGTCCCGATGACGCGCCGCGCAAACATCAATGCCGCAAAGGACGGCACCCAAAGCATCACGGAGAGAACCGCACCGTATTGCACGACGATCTGGTTGTTGATGAAGCTGATCATCAGCACCGGCATGGTGCGGATCTCCGGCGCACCGATCAGCCAGGCGCCTTCCGTCTCGTAAAAGGTGCCGACGAAGGTCAGGAGCAGGGCCGCTGATATGGTCGGAGCGGCCTGCGGCAGCGTGATCGACCAGAAGACGCGAAGCGGCGTGGCGCCCGCGTCGCGCGCGGCCTCCTCCATGCGCCGGTCGACATTCTGGAAAGCCGCGACCGGGATCCAGATCATCAGCATCAGCGTGCCGACGAGCTGGATCAACACCACACCCCAGAAGGTACTGATCAGACCGAGTTGCAGGAAGATGCCGGCAATCGCCACCAACAGACCGAATTTCGGAAAGGCATGGGAGGCAAGAAACGAGAGAAACAGGATGTTGCGGCCGGGAAAGCGCATCCGAGCAAAGGCATAGGCCGCCGGAAGACAGATGATCGCAGAGAGCAGCGTTACCGTCGCCGTCAGCCGCAAGCTGAGGAATAGCGCATCCCAGACATCCTTGCGAGCGAGCGTCTGCGACCAGAAACGCAGGCCGAACTGCTGGGGAATGACGGAAGGGTAGCGCCAGATCTCGGTGAAAGCCCAGGTCGCGACGACCAGCAGCGGCAACGCGATGAAAAGCGTCAGCAGCAATGCCAGCAGCAGCCCCGTCCAGTCGAATTTCAGAGCTGGCGACTGAGGCATCATCGGCCCTCGCGGTTGCGGGCGATCGACCAGACATAGAAGATGCCGAAGAGAAGGCAGAAGCCGAAGCTGATGACCGCCTGAGTCAGCGCGTTCAGCGGGTCATTCATATCCGCGAAGGTGCGCTGCATGAAGGGTCCCATCATCTCTGGCGAGGCGGGGCCGAGCACGTAGGGCAAGGTGAAAGCCGAGAATATGCCGAGAACGGCAAAGGAAGCGGTCACCAGCAGCGAGTTGCCCATGCGCGGCAAGATGATCGAGATGAAGACCCTTGGAGGCGTCGCGCCGACATCGCGAGCCGCCTCGATGGAACTGTTGGAAACGGACGTGAGCCCGGCCGTCAGCATCAAAACAGTCAAAGGCAGATTGTCCCAGGCAAGCCCTATGACCGGCCCCCAGGGCGTCAGATAGGGGCTCGGCAGCTTTGGCAAGCCGACGGCATTGAGCAGGATGTCGACCGTGCCGTTCGGTCCGATCGTGCGGATCAGCGCATAGGAAAGAATGATCGAAGGAACGAACATCGGAAAGATCGCGAGACCCTGCACATAGCCGGCAAGGCGACCGCCTGAAAAGCGCAGATAAAGCGCAATCGGAAGGCCGATCGCAAGCAGGAGCAGGCCGCAGACAAAGGTCGTCCAGAGCGTCAGCCAGAGATTGTTCAGGCTGTAGGCGTCGCTGAAGAAGAAATGGTAGGAGGCGAGCGAAAACGCAGTCGTTCCGTCAGGTTGACGCACGAAAATGGTCGTGGCGACCGCCGAAAAGATCGGAAAGATGATCAGCCAGCCGACCAGAAAGACCGGCATGCCGACGAGGAGGAGCCCGTAAAGGCTCCCCCTGCTGAGAGGCTGAGCACGGTCTATGACCGCAGGCTGCGCCGTATCGACCGTCATCAGGTGCGGCTGATACCGGGAGCGACGGTACGGTACCAGCCATCGTTGATCGCCTTTTCCCAATCGCCGCCCGGGAAGGTCGGGATGGTTGCCGGGATGACGTCGGCATATTTCTTGCGCAGATCTTCGGAAATGTGATCCCAGGAAACGCCCGGGAAACCACCGATTTCGGTGATGATGGCTTCCTGCATCTCGCTCGTCAGCATGAAGGCGGCAAGCTTGAGGGCGGCATCCTTGTTGGCACCGTTGGTGAAGATCGTCATAGCCGAAAAACCGCCGCAAAGCGCGAGGTCGGAAAGTTGCACAAGGCCGGTCGTCTCGGGCAGAACACCCTGCGAGATCGCCTGCAAGACCTGGTCGGACCAGACCGGAGCCATGGTCACGACGCCCTGGGAAAGCAGCTGGATCGACTGCGTGTTGCCGGCGGTATAGGCGCCCTTCTGATAGAGCGACGGCGCGAGATCGTTGAGGATCTTCCACGCCGGCGTCAGCGACTGCTCGGCAAAATCGACAGTGAAGTTGTCGATCTTGAATTTCTTCGGGTCGCGGCCGTTGGCTTCATGAATGGCGCGGCGAACGAAATTACCGCCCGAACCGCCCTTGTCCGGACGGTTGTAGATGAACTGGCCGGGATTGGCCTTGATCCAGGCCGTCAGCTGTTCCCAGGTCTTCGGCGCATCCTTCGGGTCGAGCTTGGTCTTGTCATAAGCGAGCAGAACCTGCGAGCCGCGATAGGGCAACGAGTAGGGCGTGTCGATAGCGAGCGGATTGACGCGGTCGAAGCCGGGTACGTTCTCAGCGGAGAACTTCACCCAGAGACCGGCATCGATACCGCCGGCCGGAAGGCGCGGATCAAAGGATTCGAAGAGGTCGGCCTGCGGATCGGTCTTGGTCTTAAGCGCAGCGAGAGCGCGGTCGCCGATGGCGCGAAGGCCGTTGTTGTCGCCGGCATCGGTAACCTTCAGCGCGACTTCCGGATGCGCCTTTTCGAAAGCCGGACGGATGATGTTGTTCCACAGGTCGATGATATTGGAATCCGACCCGCTGTAGAGGTCGATCGTGCCTGCGGCGGCCGAGGCAAAGCGCGGAAGGGCGAGAAGGCTCGCAGCCGCCGACGATGTGATCAGAAATTCGCGTCTATTCATACCCTGTCTCCCTTCACTGTCGAGGCCGCGCCCCTGATGAGTTCTGAGACTTGCTAGCCCCGGCGCGTAACACCGGAATGACAGGAGGAAACAAAATGCACACGTGTGCTAAACTTGCTTCGCGATTTTTGGCGACGCCCGTGATGACGGAATCTGGAGCGAAGAGGGTATGAGATTTCCAGGTCACCTGTTCGGTTGAGGTGGCCCTCGCATGAGAGCCACTTCTTTCGACATTGTCAGCGTACGGACTTGAAAGCGGCTCTTACTTCTTCTGCGAAGAGCTGCGGCTGCTCCCAGGCCGCAAAATGCCCGCCCTTCTCGACCTGATGATAGTAGGTCAGCGAGGGATAGGCCTGCTTGGCCCAGCTTTCCGGCGCCTGGTAGATTTCCTTCGGGAAGACCGTGATGCCGACCGGGACCTTGATGTCCTTCGTCTTCTGCGCTTCGGCACTGAAGTTGTTGTTGTTGTTTTCCCAGTAGAACCGCGAGGACGATGCGCCGGAGTTCGTCAGCCAATAGAGCGTGATGTCATCAAGCATTTCGTCCTTGGAGAATACGCGTTCAGGAACGCCGCCGCTGTCGCTCCACTGGGCAAACTTCTCGTAGATCCAGGACGCCAGGCCAGCCGGCGAGTCGGAAAGCGAATAACCGATCGTCTGCGGCCGGGTCACCATTATCGCGCCATAGGCAGCGTTTCGTCCGAAGAAGGTGCTCAGGGAATTATATGCTTCCCGCTCCGGCGACGACAGGCTCGCAGGGGCCGGGTCCCCGCTGTTGATAGCCTTCATGAGGTCGCCCGGCACCGTCGCGGGCATATTGAGATGGATTGCCAGCAGACCCTTCGGGGCCTGACGCGCCAACGCGTCGGAGATCACCGAACCATGATCGCCACCCTGAGAGACATAGTGGTCATAACCGAGCCGTTTCATCAGGACATCCCAGGCGCGGGCAACCCGGTCCGGGCCCCAGCCCTGATCGGTCGGCTTTCCGGAAAATCCGTAGCCCGGTATCGATGGGATGACGACGTCGAACGCATCTTCCGGCCGGCCGCCATATGCGGTCGGGTCCGTGAGAGGGCCTATGGTCTTGATGAATTCAAATATCGACCCCGGCCAGCCATGAGTCAGAATGATCGGGAGAGCGTTGGGATGGCGCGAACGAACATGGATGAACTGGATGTCGACACCGTCGATCGTGGTGACGAATTCCGGCAATGCATTGAGTTGCGCCTCGGTCTTGCGCCAGTCGTACTCTGTACCCCAATAGCGAACAAGATCCTGAACGCGTGACAATTGAATACCTTGGGAGTCGTCGCCGACCGTCTCCTTGTCCGGCCATCGGGTGTCGGCGATGCGCCTGCGCAGGTCGTCAAGCTGCGACTGCGGCACGTGGACCTGAAACGGGCGGACACTTTCGTCCGCGCTCACCGCTGTTGTGGCAACACTCGACGCAAGATCGGCGGCATGAACCGGAAGTGCATAGATCACCGGAACGAGCAACAGAGAGCCAAACGCCATTGCGATCGCTCGATCGGAAACACTACGCCGAATTGAAACATTGTCGGCCTTGGTCATGAAACACTCTCCTTCAATTGCTGCCACATTCGCGGCGCCTGTTAACGGAGAGTGATTTCAGGGATCCACGTGTCCTAGATATTTCGAAAATCGGCTGAAATGTATCAGCGTGTACCGGCCCCGCGCTGATACCCACAATCGCCAAATTGCCGGCAGCTCTCGGCAAGCGTATCCTTCGAACGATCAGCGATCGAACTCACCATTTCGGCGCCCTGAGGATGAGGGCGGCAAACGAAGGTTGGAGATCCCATTGAAAGATCAAACGGTGCAGGAAAGATTGGAGCGCCATTGGCGGGCTTCGGACGCGAGCGATTTCGATGCCGAACACGAGATCTATCACGACGACGCCTTGCTGGATTATCCGCAATCAGGAGAGCGGATTCGCGGTCGGCACAATATTCAGCGAAGCCGGTTCGTTCAGCCGAACAAGAAGCGGTTCACCGTCCGACGAATTGTCGGCAACGGCGATCTTTGGGTCACCGAATTTACACTCACCTATGACGATGTACCCTCATACGTCGTCAGCATCATGGAATTTCGCGACGGGCTGGTGGCCCATGAAACGCAATATTTCGCAGATGGTTTCGAACCATCGCCGTCGCGAGTACATCTTACAGAGCGGATGACGAAATAGTCTTGTCCTTGATAATGCCGAAGCGCATGCGCCGAGAGCAGTTGGGATCACAAATCGTCCGCGATCGCCAACAACTCACCGACGGCGGGGACCCAGCGCTCCCCGCGCGGCTTTCACAACTGCGTCGGTGGTGATGTCGAATTTCCTGTAGACATCGTCGATCTTGCCGGACGCACCGAAGCTGTGCATGCCGACGAACCGGCCATCGAGCCCGATATATCGGTCCCAGCTATCCTGGACGGCGGCCTCCACCGCAACGCGCGCGGTCCCGTCTCCGAGAACCTCGCGCTTGTAGTCCGGTGCCTGCGCCTCAAACAGCAGCCGGCACGGCATGGAGACGACCGCGGTCGGAACGCCTTCCGCCTGAAGCCTCGCCCTTGCCTCGACAGCAAGGTGCAATTCCGATCCGGTCGACATGATGGTCAGTTCGCGCGCGCCACCTTCAGCCTCGAGCAGAACATATCCGCCCTTTGCCGACAGGTTGAGAGGGCCTGGCTGCTTCCTCAGAAGCGGCATGGGCTGGCGGGATAGAGCGATCAGGGCTGCCTGCCGCGGGGCATCGAGAATGGCCTGCCAGCATTCCGCCGTCTCGATCGGGTCGCCCGGACGGAACACGGCAAGGCCCGGAATGGCGCGCAGCGCCGTCAGATGTTCGACGGGCTGATGCGTCGGTCCATCTTCGCCGAGACCGATCGAATCATGTGTCATCACGAAGATCGAACGCACCGCCATCATTGCCGCCAGCCGGATGGACGGACGAGCGTAGTCGGAAAAGGTCAGGAAGGTGCCGCCGTAAGGGATCAGCCCGCCATGAAGGGCAATCCCGTTGATGGCCGCGGCCATTCCATGTTCGCGCACGCCATAATGGATATAGGATCCATTATACTGGCCCGGCGCAATTTCGACCATGGACTTAGCTTTCGTATTGTTCGACGGTGTGAGGTCCGCCGATCCGCCGAGAAGCTCGGGCAGGGCTTCGGCAAGGTGGTTGAGAACAATCCCGCTCGCCTGTCTGGTCGCCAAATCCTTGTCGGCGGACAGAAGCTCCTGTTTTGCTGCTTCTATTGCGCTGGTCCAGTCTGAAGGCAGCTCGCCTTTCATGCGGCGCTCAAAGTCAGCGCGAACATCCGCCTTCGCGGTCTGGACCCGGACCGCCCAGGCCATCCGGGCGTTGCGTCCCTTGGCGCCGATCTTCCTCCAGTCTTCCAGCAGGCCGGACGGGATCTCGAAGGGAGGCGCGGTCCAGCCCAGAATCTTGCGAGCGCCGGCAATCTCCTCTTCGCCTGGCGCGTCACTATGAGCCTTCTGCGTACCGGCGCGCGTCGGAAAGCCGAAACCGATTATGGTCTTGCAGGCAATCAACGACGGGCGATCGGTGACCCGCTGCGCTTCGACGATTGCGTCGCGGATGGCGTCCGTATCGTGTCCGTCAATCTCCTGCACATGCCAGTTCGATGCACGGAACCGCGCCGGCTGATCGTCGGATTCCGCCAGACTTGTCGCCCCGTCGATCGAGATCGAATTGTTGTCCCAGAATGCGATCAGCTTGCCGAGCTTCAAGTGGCCTGCGAGCGATATGGCCTCCTGGCTGATGCCTTCCATCAGGCATCCGTCACCCAGGAACACATAGGTGTAGTGGCTCGAAAGATTGTCGCCAAACCTGGCGTTCATGATGCGCTCGGCAAGCGCAAAACCGACCGAATTGGCAATGCCCTGTCCGAGCGGCCCGGTGGTCGTCTCGATGCCCGTCGCATGGCGGTATTCGGGATGACCTGCCGTCCTGCTGTCGATTTGACGAAAGTTCTTGATCTGATCGATCGTCATATCCTGGTAGCCGGTCAGGTAGAGCAGGCTGTAAAGCAGCATCGAACCGTGCCCGTTGGAGATCAGGAAACGGTCCCGATCGAACCAGTATGGGTCTTCGGCATCGAATTTCAGGAATTCGGAAAAGAGCACGACGGCAATGTCCGCCATGCCCATCGGCATGCCGGGGTGCCCGCTCTTGGCCTTCTCGACGGCATCCATCGAGAGGAACCGGATGCAATCGGCCATGTCGCGAAGGTGCTGATCGCGGGGCGCCGGTACGGATTTTACGGATTCCGTCATGATGGTTTCCTCGGGTCTGGTGAAAGGACAGACCCGAAGATAGTGCCCGATACGAACTGGGCCACTGCGACATGTTGAAATCCGACCAAGAACTTCATCATCCGGTCGTCATCTCGCCGCCGTGGCCTCCTGTCCGCATCCTCTCCGGACAGGCGCTGCAATCGCGATCAGCTTTGTTGCAGCCGCCAGGTCCGGATTTCAAACGGCATGATGTCGGCAGGGCCTGCACGTTCGATCGGTTCTTCGAGGATGTTCAGAGGTCCCGAAGACTGCCAGCCGGACGGCAGGGCAAGCGAAAGCAGCCCGCGGCGGCCTGCCGGCTCGTAAAGCCGCAGGATAAGGCCCTCTCCATCCTCCGCCGCTTTCAGTCCCGAAAAAGCGACCGGTATGCCCTCGACGCCAAGCGGCGACAGCGTGCCTGCCGAGAGCCCGGTTGACTCGCCGGTAACGAGCGGCTGGTTGAGATCGATCGCCTCCTGCAGGACCCCGCCTTCATGCCAGGCGCCCTCATGCGGCATCAGCGCATAGGTAAAGCTCTGCTCGCCTTCGTCGGCGAGCGGATCGGGATAAATTGGTGAGCGCACGAGGCTCATGCCGATGACATTGCCGCGTGCGCTATGCCCGTATTTGGCATTGTTCAGCAGGGCGACACCGAAGCCCGGCTCGCTGAGATCGACGAAACGGTGCGCGGCAGCTTCGAACATCGCCTGTTCCCAGGAAGTGTTCGTATGCGTCTGGCGCTCGACGATACCGAAGGCGCATTCGAAAGTGGCAGTGCGGGACCGCACGGCGACAGGGTTCAGTGTTCTCAGCAGAGTGCGCCGGTCGTGCCAGTCGATCGTCGTTTCGATATCGAGCCTGCGGCCATTCGCGGTCAGCGCGTAAAGCTGGGTGACCGTCGAGTTCCGGTATCGATGGACGACACGGATCGCCGCGCGATGCGGCCCCTGTTCGACAAGTGTGATGCTTTCGGGTTTGTCGAGGCGGACGGCCTTTTCCGCATAGTCGGCGTCGACATCCCATGCGTCCCAGTTGCGTGGCTTATCGGCCGGATAGACCCAGAGCTGATTGGCGCCGCCCTCGACCGCCTCCCTGCCCGTTGCCTTGTGGACGAGGCTCGAAACGGCGCCATCCTTGCCGATGACAACAGACAGATGTTCGTTCTCAAGGCTGTGGGCGTCGGCCTTCAGCATGCCGGCCGGCTTCAATGCCCTGCGATCGAAGACTGCGACGGAAAGCGGAGCGACAATATCGGCAGATGACAAGACCGTTCCATCCGAAAGCCTGGCGGTCAGGGGTCGCGGCGCGAGCGACGGATTAACGGCAATGACCGCGTCCGTCAGTCCGCCTGCCGGAAGCTGGGACGACAGCGCCTTCAAAGCCTTGGCCTGATCTGCCCCGGCATTGACGATTACGCCGTCAAGCTCCTGCTCGGCATCTATATAGACCTCGCGAATGCTCGAGCCCGGCAGGATGTCATGAAATTCGTTCTTAAGGACGACACGCCAGTCCGCTTCCAGGCTTTCCGGCTTACCGGCACCCAGCAAGTGCGCAAGTGAAGCGATCGTCTCCGCCGTAATGAGCGCCCGCTCGGCCTGCCGGTGCTTGCGCTTGACACCGCTTTGCGAGGTCAGCGTCGCACGGTGCAGTTCAAGGTAGATTTCCCCGTCCCATACCGGAAGCTCTTTTTCCTCCGCAGTACGGTGGGCCTTTTCGTAAAAGCCTTTCACCGTGCCCCAGCGCGCACTGGGGATCGCCGGAAAGTCGCGCAGTTGCACTTCGCGCTCGACCATTTCAGGTGTCACGCCGCCGCCGCCATCGCCATAGCCGACTGCCAGGAGCGACGTATCGTGCTGCGTCTTGCCGCGGAAATTCTTCCAGGTCGGCACGAAGCAATCCGGCTGCACGAAACCATTATAGCCATGCATGGGATTATCGAATGTGTGGGTTAGAACCTTGCTTCCATCGAGGCCCTTCCACCAGAAAAGATCGGATGAAATATGATTGGTCTCGCTCCAGTTCACCTTGATGGTGAAGAAGCTGTCGATTCCGCCGAGCTTCAGGATCTGCGGCAAGGCGCCCGAAAAGCCGAAACAGTCAGGCAGCCAGCAGACCGTGTGGCGCAGGCCGAAATGTTTTTCGAAATAACGCTGCCCGTAAAGCACCTGCCGCGCAAGACTTTCGCCAGTCGGCATGTTGGTGTCGGGTTCGACCCACATTCCGCCGACCGTTTCCCACTTGCCCTCGGCGACCTTCTTCTTGATACGCTCGAGAAGCTCCGGATCGTCCTCTTCCATCTGCGCATAATAATGAGCGGTCGATTGGTTGAATCGGAAGTCGTCCGACCGCTCCATCAGCGAGAGCGCGGTATTGAAGGTGCGGCGCATCTTCCGGCGCGTCTCGCGGTAGGGCCAGAGCCAGGCAAGGTCGATATGGGCATGGCCAGTCAGCAACAGCTCGCCATTCGGCGGGAACCGCTTCTGAAGCTCTTTCAGACGCGCGACCAGCTGATCGTAGGCCGCTGCGGCCAAAGCACTTTGTGTTTCCGTCAGACCGGCCGGGTTTTCCTGCAGTTCCGGCAGTTCCCAGATCTTCTGCTGCATGACCGCACCGGATGTGCGCGAAATATAGGCTGACGTGTCCGAGGGCCAGTCCAGGCTGCGCAGCACCTGTTCGGCCGCCTCGATGAGGTGCGGCAAGACCTCATGGTTTTCCAGCACATCGGCGGCTTCGCCGAGCTGCCGCAACAGAAGGTGCAGTTTATGGACCGGTTCATCCAGCCAGATCAGCCGCGCCCTGTTGAGCTTCGGCGCCCGGTTCGGCTCACCGAAGGGAAAGCGTGCAACGCTTTCGGTCGCAATTGAAAACTCCCTGCCCTTGATCGGGAATTCCTGATGGTAGGGGTCGAGACCGAATGTCTCGGCCTCACCGCCCGGATATTGCAATGTGATCAAGCTTTCGCCGCCGAGATCAAGCTGCAGGCGAACCTGTTCGATTGGCCAGTCGCGCGGTGCGGCCGCGGACGCCGCGAAATGAACCGTTCCGTTGCGGTGCGGCCAATCCTGATGATGGGCGATCGGCTCGCCGTCGAAGGTCCAGCCGTCGATCACAACGCTTTGCCGGTCGCGCCAGTGAGCAAGCTCGGCTGTACGGACTTTCAGACGATCGAGACGTTGGGCGATAGTGAGAGACATGACGGGTCCTATTGGAAAATAAGCAACTGACGGGCGGGGAGAAATCAGGTCGCGCAAATGAGCCGCAGGCGCCGCGTCCCGTCTCCTCCAACCGAAACGCGTGGCGGCTCTTAGATTAAGTAACTTTGTTTTCACGTCAAGCGCACAAGAAATAAGTTGCTAGAGTTTTGCCTGTGATACACAAGCATTCAGGTGCTTAGGGAAGACGGTCATGCGGTATCTTCGATCCGGGCCGCGGCGACGTCAGGCAGAGGAAACGGCCGTTACGCGGGGTAAAACAATCGGTCTGCGGTCGGGAGAAATCGCCGACAGAAATATCCGCGTCATCCTGGAAGCGATCCGCCGACATGGTCCGTTGACCCGGACGGAACTTGGCCAGCATTCCGGGCTTACCGGTCCGGGCATCACTAATATCCTGCGCCGCCTGAGTGACGGAGGATTGGTGACGTCGCACCGCCGCAACGGCGCGGGCAACAGCGCCACTGCGGCGGAATTTGCCCTGCGGCCGGATGGAGCCTTCTCGATCGGTATCAGGGTTCGCCAAAGCCGAGGCGAAGCGGTGCTGATCGATCTCAGCGGCCAGGTCCATGATCGCGAATATTTTCCCCTCACCCCGGCAACGCGCGTCCCGTCAATCCTTTCGGTAACGGAAAACATGATCGGCCGGCATGTCGGCTTGCCGATCATCGGCCTGGGGATCGGGTCCAATGACTGGACGGCAGCGGAAAGCGATGAACTCGACGCAGCATCGACGCTTCCGGCCAGCCACGTGGAAAACGAGTGCACCGCAAGCCTGCTTGCCGAGCGCACCATCGGCGCGCCCGCCCCCGAAGGCGGACTGGCGATGATCATAATCGATGAAGATGTCCAGGCCGGCTTCCTCGTTCGCGGTATCCCCTATTCCGGTGTTCACGGACGCGCGGGCAGTATCGGCGAAATGCTGACCGGCCCCGACAATGTCCGGCTGAACGCCGTGGTCGGCTTCGGCGCCCTGCGCGCACTGGTCAGCGAGGACGAGTTCGGGCGGCTCGTCGCGGGCGAGGAGCCGTCTTCACCTCAATTGACGCAGTGGATCCGCGATGCCGCAAGCCACCTGCTTGATCCCATCATCGCCATGGCCGGCTTCATCGCGCCAGGTGTCATCATGATCGGCGGCGACCTGCCGCGAAGCGTCATCGAAGCGCTGATCCACCAGCTCTCCGTCGAACGGCGCGACACGTCAAAGCGTCCCTTCCTGACGCCATGGATTTCGCCGATGAAGCCGGCAAGCTTCAGTGGCGGCGGCGTGGCACTGGGGGCGGCATTGCTGCCCTTCCTCAACACCCTGCTGCCGCCGGTATCAGCCTGAACCGGCCCAAGTCGGCTCAGCCAAGCGCCTCGTCTCTGTGACTGGCATCCGAGGCAAGCGCCTTGTCGAGCACCTTCTGGATATTCGCTGCGCGGCGGAACGACGGTTCCTGCGTCTTGCCCACCCTCACCGCCTGCACGAAGCGCTGGTAATTGGTTTCGACCGGGTCGAAGGGAATATCGCGCCATGTGGCAGTGTGAACGTCTTCACCAAGGCAGGCGCGAAGCGTCGACTTTCCTGTATCGTAGATCATCTCGACCGACCCTGTCTCGCCATAGACACGGAGACGCAACTGATCCATCTGGCCGGCCGCGGTTCGCGTCGCCTGGATGGTGCCAATCGCCCCGGTCGTGAAGTCGACATTCATCGTGAAGCTGTCATTCGCATCGAGATCATATTCACCGATCTTGTGGCCCGGTGCCTTGTTGAAGGTCTTGAGCCGCGCAAACACATGGGCGACGTCCAATCCCGACCCGTAGGACGCGAAATCGACGATATGGATGCCGATATCGCCGAGCGCGCCGTTCGAGCCGTGCTTCTTGCTGAGCCGCCACAGCCATTTGCTCTCTGTTTTCCAATCGCCCCAATGACGACCGACGAGCCAGCTCTGCAGGTGCGATGCCTCGACATGTCGCACCTCGCCGATCTCGCCGGCAAGGACCATCTGCCGGCCTTTCTGCAGGGCGGGAGAATTGCGATAGGTGAAGTTGACCATGCCGACCTTGCCGGCCTTTTCGATGGCATCGGTCATTTCCATCGCCTTGATGGCGTCAGTCGCCAACGGCTTTTCGCAGAAGACGTGTTTACCCGCAGCGATCGCCTGAAGCGTCGTCGGGTGGTGAATGCGGTCAGGCGTGACGTTGGCAACGGCATCGAACTCGCCCCACGCAAGAGCTTCTTCCAGCGAACTGAAATGGTTGGGAATGCCGTGTTCCGAACAGAATGCCGCCAGCCGTTCGGGAACGACGTCGACGCCGCCCACCACGCTGACGCCGTCGATCGCCTTGAAATTTGCAGCATGCTGGTTGGCCATCCCGCCAGTGCCGAGAATGAGTAAGCGCATCTTATCCTCCATAGATGTCAGGTTCGGCCACCTCACGCAGCCGGGGCAAAGTCCTCACCACGCCATTGCGGATGCCCGAAATGGCTCGATTTTCTGTGATCGGGAAATGCGGCTGGCGCGCGCTAACTTGTGTTGAATGTCGCCGGCATCTCAATCCTCCCAAGCTGCGGCTTGACATCAAATCAAAGTAACTTAATCTAATTAATGCAGCATGGAATTGAGGAGAGGTCAACTGACCACCAGGCTGTATCCGTTTAAAATGGGGAGGAGACCCATCATGAAGAGAGCGTTCATCGGCGCATTAGCGCTGAGCACAATGTTATTTTCAGTGCCTGCCGCATTTGCCCAGGAGCTTGCGACAAAAGACAGGATCGGCGCTGCCGACGCACCAAAAACCCTTGTCGTCCGGCTCACCAACGACAGTCCCAACAATGCCGATCCGGCAATCGCCGAAGGCTATCAGAAACTTTTCGTCGACTTCATAAAGAAGCATCCCGACTGGAAGCTGCAGATGCAGTTCATGTCGGCCGATATCGGCACCGAACAGGCCAAGATGCTGGAACAGGCCAAAGCCGGCAACGCTCCGGATTGCGCCGCAGTCGACTCCTTCGTGCTCTCGCAGTTCATGGTCAACCATGTGCTTGCCGACTTCACCCCCTATTTCTCGAAGGAAGAAGTCGCCGACCTGTTCCCCTTCATCCGCGACGGCATTACCGACAAGGACCAGACGATCCGTGCATGGTGGTGGGACACGGATCTTCGCGTGCTTTACCGCAATAAATCCATCGTTGCCGATGCGCCGCAAACCTGGGACGACCTGAAGAAGGCCGGGCTTTCCTCTGTCGAACAGGGCATGGAGGGCATCCTCTTCAATGCCGGTCGCTATGAAGGTTCCACCTTCGATTGGCTGGCGAACTACTGGGCGCTCGGCGGCAAGCTCGTCGACGATTCCGGCAAGCCGATCTTCGGTGAAGGTGAAAACAAGGAGAAATTCCTCAAGGCCCTGACCTATTACAAGGACCTCGTCGATTCCGGTGCAGCGCCCAAACGCGTGACGACCATCGGCAACTATGACGACCTCAACGCCGCCGCGGCAGCCGGAACCACTGCGCTCTTCATCGGTGGCAACTGGCAATATGCCCAGCTGAAGGTCACGCTCGACGAAGAGGAGTTCAAGAACTGGACCTTCTCGCCGATCCCCGGCCCGACCGCAGATCAACGTTCGACGGGCACCGGCGGATGGACGATCGCCTCCTTCAGCAAGGACAAGGACAAGGTCGAAATGTGTGCCAACCTTGCCCGCGAAGTCTATATGGGACCGGCCAATGCGCTGCAGCAGCAGCTGCCGACGCGCAAGTCGCTCTTCGACAAATATGATGTCTTCGCGACCGAAGCCAACAAGACCTTCGCCGGGGCTCTCGTCGATGGTCAGGCTCGTCCGGGCGCCCCGATCTATCCGGAAATCTCCAACCAGATCCAGATCATGATGGGCGACGTGCTGTCCGGCACCAAGAAGCCGGAAGAGGCACTGGACGGCGCGTTCAACGCGACGATGGAGGCTTACAAGCGTCTCTGACGATTGAGATCATGGCGGCGCCCGTGACGGGCGCCGCCGGTCATGTCAAACCCGGACAGAGAAGCCCAATGAGCCCCATTGCCATCGAGGCTGCCAGCCCGCCTCACAGCAGATCGTTCATGCGCCGTTTTGCCGGGGCTCCGTTGCCCTGGATCATGCCCGTGATTGTCGTCATCGGCATCTTCTATCTCTACCCCGTGATCGACGTTTTTCGTCTGTCCTTCACCAATGCGACGCTGATCGGCGACAATCCGGTCTATACGCTCGGCACGATATCGAATGCGCTGAGCTCACCGCAATTGCCCGACATCATGTGGGCGACCCTTATCTTCGTTGGCGGCAGTGTCATTGGACAGCAGATCTTTGGTCTCGCCGTCGCCGTCGTCGTCATCAGAGGTGAAAAACGCGGACTGTTCGGCACGACGATCCTGCGCACCACGGCGCTTGTCGCCTGGGTGGTCCCGGGCATTGCCGGCGGCATCATCTGGCAGATGCTGTTTTCGGAAGCTCCGTATGGGGCGCTGAACAGCATATTGCGGCTCATGCACCTGCCGACCGTCGCATGGCTTTCCGATCCGGCGATCGCGCCATGGTCGGCGCTGATCTCGAACATCTGGCGCGGCACGGCCTTCTCGATGGTCGTCATGTACGCCGCCCTCAAATCGATCGACCCTTCGCTCTATGAGGCGGCTGATGTCGACGGCGCGACAGGCCCGCAACAGTTCTTCTTCATCACCCTCCCCCAGCTGCGTGCAGCCATGCTCGTCAACATGATCCTCATCACGATCATGACGCTCAACACGTTCGATGCGATCATCACGCTGACGGGCGGCGGACCCGGACGTGCGACCGAGGTGATCTCGCTCTACGTATTCAACATCGTCTTCCGCAATTACGACCTTTCCGGCGGCAGCGTGCTTTCCGTGCTGATGCTGATCATCAGCCTCGGGCTTGCCGTCGTTTACGCATCGTTCCTGCCGAAGGAGGAAGAGCAATGAGCAGACGTACCGGCACGCGCTTCGGCGACTTCCTGAGCTACCTCTTCATGCTGGTGATGTTCATCTTCTTCGCCGGCCCACTCTCTTATCTCCTGTCGATGGCCGTGCGTGACAAACGCGAAATCTATCGCGGCGTGGCACGCTATATACCGCACAATCCGACGATCGATAATTTCGTGACCGTCCTCAACAACAGCTACTTCCCGATCTATCTCTGGAACGGCCTGAAGCTCGCAGCACTCAGCGGTTTCGGCGTTCTGGTCGTCGCCCTGCCGGCGGCCTATGCGTTCTCCCGCTTCCAGTTCCGCGGCAAGGGCCTGTCGATGATGGGGCTCTTGTTGTTCCAGATGATCTCGCCGCTCGTGATCATGGTGCCGCTCTACCGCTACATGAACCGTCTCGGCCTGCTCGATACGCATTTTGCGGTGACGATGGTCTATATTGCCCTCGGTGTGCCACTCGCGACATGGCTGCTGAAGAGCACGATAGACGGCATTCCGCGCAGCCTCGATGAAGCGGCGATGATCGACGGGTGCAATCGGTTCTCGGTCTTCTGGCGGATCGTCCTGCCGCTTTCGGCGCCGGGCATTGCTTCCGTCTTCATCATCACCGTCATTGCCGGCTGGTCACAATTCCTGGTGCCTTTTCTTCTGCTGACGCAAAACAATCTGATGCCGATCGGCGTCGGGATCTTTAACTTCCGTGGCATGCAGACCGACTCGTCCATCCAGCTGCTTGCGGCCGCCTGCCTGATCTCCGTCGTACCGGCGATCGTGGCGTTCCTGTCGCTCCAGCGGCTGATCCTCGGCGCCATGACCAGCGGCGCGGTGAAAGGGTAAGGTCGGTTTGCGTGTCCGTGGCTGATAGAGGATCCCGACCATGAACCAGATGACCGGCGCCAGACTGTCCCCCGATCTGACGGGGGCCAATGTTGAGGATGCGGGCGAGCACAACAGAGCCGTCGTGCTGCGCTGCGTCCATCGGCAGGCACCGATTTCGCGTGCCGAAATTGCGCGGCAGACCGGGTTTACCAAACCGGCGATCGCACGGATCGTCGATCGCCTGCTCGACGAAGGCCTGATCATAGAGGCTCGCCGGCGCCATGGGTTGAGAGGCCAGCCGGCAATCGAGCTCGAAATCAACCCCGATGCGTTTTTCGCCATCGGCATCAATATCGATCGCGATCACCTGACGATTGTCGCCGTCGATGCCGTCGGCAACGTGCGCGCCCGCGTTCACCATGAAAAGCGCTATGTGCGCCCTGCCGAATTCATGCAGCTGACGGCCGATGCAATATCGCATTTCCAGCGAAGCCGGCTGATCGACGACGCGCACCTGGCCGGCATCGGGCTCGCCATGCCCGACTGGCTCGGGGAGATCCCCTTCCTCGGCATGCCCGAAGACTATTCGGAATGGATGGAATTCGACGTACGCGCAGCACTCGAAAACCTGACGCAGCATCCGGTTTTCATCGAAAATGAGACCAATGCGGCCGCACTTGCGGAGCTCGACTATGGCCTCGGGGCGGAAAGCCGCAGCTTCTTTTACATCGCCATCAATGCCTGCCTCGGCGGAGGGCTCGTTCTCGACGGCAACGGCCATCGCGGCGCCATGGCGCTGAGCGGCGAAATCGGCTGGCTGCCGATTGCCGACGACCGGGACAAGACCGCACCGAAGGTCGATCTTCTCGGCGAGGTGGTGACGATGTTTTTTTCTCTACAAGTTTCTTGGCGAGCACGGCGTCCTTGCAAGCGTGCCTCAGGATCTCCTGACGCTCGATGCGCGCGGCAAGGCTCTGGTGTCGAAGTGGCTGAAGGAAATGAGCGCTCACCTTGCCGTGGCGGTCAAGCATATCGGCATGATCGTCGATCCCGACGCCATCATCATTGGCGGCCGGCTGCCGATCCGCATGATCGACGAGTTGCTGCGCTACGTTCACGAACATCTGACGGCTGGAGACAACACTCTGCCTACGCTGCATCGTGCCTCGATCGGCGAGGATGCTTCAGCGCTCGGTGCGGCGGCAATGCCGATGGCGGCGGCCTTGATGCTGGCATCCGCCGATGCTGTGCAACGCACCCGATCGCCCCTCAAATTCATGGATCGCTTGAACAATTAATACGGCCGGCAGGGCCGCTGGGAGGATTTTGATGAAGATTGGCTTTTATACGTCGACATTCAACGACCGGCCGCTCGAGGAAGTGGTGCATTTCGCGGCCTCTGCAGGTTTCGACGCGATCGAGATCGATGTCGGTGGCCATATCAAGACGCCGGACAAGGTGCAGGCTGCCGTCGCACTTGCCCGCGACCACGGCCTCTTCGTCTCCTCGATTACCTATTTCGGCAATCAGCTCGATGCCGACAGCGGCAAGCGCGGCGCGCTTCGCGTCCGAACGGAGGAATTTGCCCAGGCGATCGGCGAAGCGGGCGTGCCGATCTTCGTGATCTTTCCCGGACGCGACGACAGTGCCGATGACGAAGCCAACTACGATGATTTTGCCGCCTTTGCCAACGAGCTGATTGCCAAGACGACATCAAGCGGTCTCGTCTTCGCAATCGAAAACTGGCCCGGCCCCAAGGATAATTTCGTCGGGACGACGCCGAAGGGCTGGCAGGAGCTCTTCAAGCGCATACCAAGCCCCCGCTTCGGTCTTGAATTCGACCCGTCCCACCTCATCCGCATCGGCGTCGATCCCTATACGGCGATGGACGCGGTCAAGGATCGCATTGCCATTCTCCATGCCAAGGATACCGCAATCGATGCCGCCACCCAGCAGGCCGTCGGCTATCACGGCAAGGGCTGGTGGCAATACAAGCTGCCGGGTAAGGGCCTTCTCGACTGGCAGCGCTTCCTGCGCCAGGCACGGAGCAACGGCTTCGACGGTACGCTTTCGATCGAGCATGAGGACGCCGCCTACGGATGGCCGGGCAAGGATCTCGAAGCGCGAAAAGAGGGGGAACGCCTCGGCCTCGCCTACCTCAGAAACGTGTTGGACAAGCTCTGAGAGCGACTGGGGAGGACGAAAATGGCTCATGTTAGAGTGAACGATGCGCGCAAGGATTACGGTGCGTTCAAAGCCATCAAAGGTGTGTCGGTCGATATCCGTGACGGCGAGTTCGTCGTGCTCGTCGGCCCCTCGGGCTGCGGAAAATCCACCCTTCTCAGGATGATCGCGGGTCTGGAAGACATCAGCTCGGGCCAGATCCAGATCGGCAAGCATATCGTCAACGAGCTGGCGCCGAAGGATCGCGACATCGCCATGGTGTTCCAGAACTATGCTCTCTATCCGCATATGACGGTCGCCAAGAATATGGGTTTCTCTTTGCGGCTGAAGCGTATGGCGAAGACGGAGATCGATCAGCGCGTCGGCAATGCCGCCAAGATCCTCGGCCTTGAGGCCCTTCTGGAACGCTATCCGAAGCAACTGTCGGGCGGTCAGCGGCAACGTGTTGCCATGGGCCGCGCGATCGTTCGGGACCCTGCCGTCTTCCTGTTCGACGAGCCGCTGTCGAACCTCGATGCAAAGCTCCGCGTCCAGATGCGCACGGAGATCAAGGAACTGCATCAGCGGCTGAAGACAACAACGATCTACGTCACACACGATCAGATCGAGGCGATGACAATGGCGGACAAGATTGTCGTGATGAAGGACGGCCTGATCGAGCAGTCCGGCTCGCCGCTCGAACTCTACGACCGGCCGAGCAACCTCTTTGTCGCCGGTTTCATCGGCTCACCCGCCATGAACTTCATCAGGGGGAACATGACGAATGAAGGTTTCCGGACGACAGACGGGCTTATCCTGCCGAGCGAGCGGCGCCCTTCCGGCGCCGTCACCTACGGCATTCGCCCCGAGCACCTCGCGCTCGATCCCAACGGGATCGAGGTGACGACTGCCGTGGTCGAGCCAACGGGATCCGAAACATTGGTAATTGCCCGTCTTGGCACCCAGACCATCAGCTGTGTGTTCCGGGAGCGGATCAGAGCAGCCCCCGGCGATATCCTGCGGATCGCCCCGCTCCACGATGCCGTCCATCTGTTCGACGAAGGCGAGCAACGCATCACCGTTGGCGAACCGGTCTTGAACTGATTGCATTTGACGGGGGCGGACGGCGTGATCGAGCGGGCGCCCCCCGAAATCAGCAATTTGATCTTCTTTCACGGAGCGGTGCCAACGGGCAAAATGAAACTGAATGCAGATTATGCCGTGGAAGCGGCATGACCTCGAGAATCCGGGAAGAATCACAAGCACACAAAAGCCTTGTGTCCGGTGCTTAAAAAGCTCTCGTCAGAGATCGAGAAGCAGATCACCACCATTGTGATCGTTGCCCCCGCTACGAATCTCCCGCTGCTTTGGGCTCACCGCCTCCTTGCCCTTCCTGGTACCCGTCTTTCTGCCCTTCGGAGGGAGCTCCGCGGATAACTCAAGGAGTTTTGCGGCGGGCTTGGCAGGTCCCGGTATCGTGATGGCAGCCTGCGCTTCTATCCCGTCGGTTTCCTTCTCAGCAGTAGCGCTGGAAGTGTCCGATGGCTCGATCTCGGATCGTGGGCTGGCGTTCGGCTTTGCAATCTTGATCGATGGGGCAGCGTCCTGCAGTGTCTTCGGGGCGAAACGTATCATAAATGCGTACCTTTTCATCTGTTCTATTTTTGTTCTCATTGAAGGGAGCATTTGTCAACCTGGCTGGCGGCGCAGGGTGGCTCAGAAAATGTTCGACTTCGAAGCGGTCGGAGGGCGTGGCGAGCCCTTTACAGGCCTTCAGATAGAAGGGGGCACCGTTCAAGCTTCCGCTCATCCCCTCCCCGGCAGCCAAGCCGCAACCTATATGAAGGCGGATTCCGATCCGCAGTATTGGCTACCCTTGCACGGAGACATGTATGAGCCAAGATCCATACGAGCTTCTCGGCGTGAAACGGGAGGCCACCCAGAAGGAAATTCAGGGGGCATTCCGCAAGCTTGCCAAGAAGCTTCACCCAGACCTGAACCCAGGCGACAAGAAGGCCGAGGCGAAGTTCAAGGAGATTTCTGCCGCCTATGAAATCCTGAGCGACGAGGACAAGCGGGGCCGCTTCGATCGCGGCGAGATCGACATCACGGGAGCCGAACAGGCGCCCCGCAGCTATTATCGCGACTATGCCTCCTCAAACGGCCCCGGCAGCGCCTATCACAACGGCGCCGGCTTTGCCGATTTTGGAGACGCCGACGATCTCTTCTCAAACTTCTTTTCCCGCCGCTCTGGCGGCGGCAGCGCCGGCGGCGGCCAGTTTCGCTCCCAGGGCCAGGACCGGCGCTTCACGATGGAGGTGGATTTCCTCGATGCGGTGAATGGCACGCAGAGCCAGGTGAGGTTGTCGGAAGGGCCGGCGCTCGACGTCAAGATCCCGCCCGGTACGCGGGACGGCCAGACGCTGCGCCTGCGCGGCAAGGGCGAACCCGGTTTCGGCGGTGGGCCGGCCGGCGATGCGCTGATCGATATCCGTGTTCGCCCGCACCGTTTCTTTACCCGCGACGGCGACGACATCCGCCTCGATCTGCCTGTCACCTTGAGAGAAGCGGTACTCGGTGGAAAGGTGCGCGTGCCGACGCCTTCAGGGCCGGTCAACCTGACCCTGCCGGCCAATTCCAGCAGCGGCAAGGTCCTCCGGCTCAAGGGCAAGGGTGTCGCCAGGCGTGGCGGCGACGCAGGTGACATCTATGTTACGCTGAAGATCGTGCTGCCCGAGCAACCAGACGAACAACTGACCGCCTTCGCAAAGGACTGGGCGGCAGCCGACACACAGGATCCGAGAAAGAACATGGAGGCTTGACCATGGACGATCGCGAATTCCGTCTCTACCTGAAAATAGACGTGACCGAGCTCGATCTATGGGTCGAGCAGGGTTGGCTCGCTCCCGATATTTCCGAGGGGCGGCGTCGCTTCCGGGATGCCGATCTTGCCCGCGCCCGCCTGATCCTCGACCTCACGCGCCAGATGGGCGTCAACGAGGCCGGCGTCGATATAGTCATGGAGCTCGTCGATCAGCTCCATGGCATGCGCGGCTCGATGCGCAGCCTTGTTCTCGCGATCAACAGGCAGGAGCCCGCAATCCAGCAACGTCTGCTCGACGCGCTCGAAGAGCTCGACGACGGCGTCCGCTGATAGCTTCCTTTATGGCCATGAAGATCAGACTTTGCACGGCATGAAGGACGGCTGAGCGGGCAAGCCAGCCTCCCTGTTCTGGCAGAGAGCTTCTCTGCCCTGGCAGGTCCCTCATTGAATAGAAGCAGAAGCAAAGGAGCGCGGGCGTGAGCCGTCTTTGACAAACGTCAATGCCGGTTTGCCGCGATTTCAGCATCATAGCATCATGCCGATGAGGAACAGGTCATGAAAGCTATGATCCTGGAAGCGCTTGGGATGCCTCTGCGCCCGGTCGACCGACCGGAGCCCTTACCCAGTAGAGGACAATTGATGCTGAGGGTCGAAGCCTGCGCGGTGTGCAGGACGGATCTTCATGTCTGCGACGGCGATCTTCCGAACCCAAAACTGTCGCTCGTTCCCACACCAAAACCTATCAGCTCAAAGATGCGAATGCAGCACTTGACGATTTGCGTGCCGGCCGCCTCAGCGGAGCGGCTGTCCTGACAACTTGACCGAACGCGGTCCGGTTCCGGCGGCACGTTTGGGAGCCGCTTCCAACGGGGCGAGTCAGCGTTTTCTCAATCCGCTCGACCGATAGGAGATGGTTGCCAGCATCTGCGCCTCAAAAGATGACTACGTTACTCTTGTTTTTTTCTCGGGCAAGCAGGTTATACCGCCGGCACCCTCAGAATCCTCATGCTGGGTTCTCGAAGAACAGGAAGTTTTCATGAAGGTTTTCAAGTCCCTTACGGTGCCTGGGCTCGCAGCCATACTCGGCCTGATCGCGACGCCGGCATTCTCCGCACCGACCCAATATCCGCTGACGCTCGAAAATTGCGGCGCGAAGGTCACCGTCACCAAGGTTCCAGTGCGAGCCATAGGACTTGGCCAGAACAGCGCGGAAATCATGCTGCTTCTTGGTCTGGAAGACAAAATGGCGGGTACTGCGTTCTGGCCAAGCAAAGTTCTGCCTGAGCTCGCCGAGGCCAATGCGAAGGTCAAGCTTCTGTCCGTCGAGTTTCCGACCTTCGAGTCGATTCTGGCGCAAAACCCGGATTTCGTGGCAGCGGCCTTGCCAAGCCTGGTCGGACCGACGAGCAAGGTCGCCAAGCGCGAGGACTTCGACAAGGTCGGCGTGCCAAGCTACATTTCGCCCAGCACCTGCCTCAGCACCGAAAAGGTCAAGGATCAGTATGGCAGCCGTGACCGGCTCTGGAACATGGATCTGCTTTACCAGGAGATCGACGAGCTTTCGCAAATATTTGACGTCGCCGATCGTGGCCAGGCGCTGATTGCCGACTTCAAGAAGCGTGAAGCGGCATTGCGCGCCAACGCATCCCCGGACGGCAAGCAGCTTTCCTACGTCTTCTGGTTCTCCAGCCAGTCCCCTTCCGCAGACGCCTATCTCGGCGGCAAGAATGCCGCCTCCGGCTTCATCGCCGATCTTCTCGGCGGGAGGAATGCCGTTAGCGCGGATGCCGAATGGCCGACGCTCGGGTGGGAAAGCATCATCGCAGCCAATCCCGATGTTATCGTCGTGGCCACTCTCGACCGCAACCGCTGGGAACTCGACAAGCCGGAGGCCAAGATCAAGTTCCTGAACAGCGACCCGGCCGTCAGCCAGATGCCAGCAGTGAAAAACAAGGCAATCGTCATCATGGATGGCCAGGCCATGAACCCGACGATCCGCACGATCTACGGCGCCGAACAGGTGGCCGAACAACTGAAAGCGCTCGGCCTGACCAAGTGACCGCCGCAAACCGCCTCCTCCGGCAGGCTACGCCCTTCGCCCTGCTCCTGTTGGCCTCCCTTGCGGCGGTCGGCCTGGTCATCGGCATCAGTGTCGGGATCGGCGATCTGCCGATCCCGCTGACCACGACGTTTGCCGCCGTCACCAACAGGCTGGGATGGACGGCGGTCGAACTCAACCGCATCCACGAAACCGTGATCTGGGATTATCGGCTCAGCCGCGCACTCGTGGCGGCTTTCTGCGGCGCGGGACTGGCGCTTTCGGGTGCGATCATGCAATCGCTGCTTCGCAACCCGCTGGCCGAGCCCTATGTGCTTGGAATCTCTGCCGGTGCGTCCACCGGCGCGGTTGCCATCGTCATCCTCGGCGTTGGTGCAGGTGCGGTTTCGTTGTCGGCCGGAGCTTTTGCCGGCGCATTTGCGGCCTTCTTTTTCGTGGCCCTGCTATCCAACGGCACGCGTGGCGGTACCGACCGGACAATTCTTGCCGGCGTTGCCGCTTCGCAGCTCTTCAACGCCGCCACATCCTACGTGGTTACGACATCAGGCAACGCGCAGCAGGCGCGCGATGTCATGTTCTGGCTGCTCGGCAGTTTTGGCGGCGTGCGCTGGCCGGAATTCATGCTCGTTTCTGCTGTCGTCGGCTTTGGGCTTGTCGTCTGCCTGCTGCATGCCAGGGTTCTCGATGCTTTTGCCTTCGGTGATGAAGCGGCCGCATCTCTGGGTGTCAACGTCGGCCGGGCGCGCATCGTGCTGTTTGCGCTGACCGCAATGATGACGGCCACGATCGTCAGCATGGTCGGCTCGATCGGCTTCGTCGGTCTTGTCGTGCCGCACGCGGCCCGCTTCGTCGTCGGGCCGCTCCATATCCGGCTTCTGCCAGCCTGCGCCGTTGCCGGCGCAATCTTCATGGTCCTTGCCGACATCGCTTCACGCGCGCTGATCCCGCAGCAGGTTCTTCCGATCGGGGTCGTCACGGCGCTGGTTGGCGTTCCCTTCTTCTCCGTGATTCTCTACCGGTTCCAGCGCGCATCATGAGCATCAAAGCCGAAAATCTCGTCTGGAAAATTGGCAGGAAGACCATTCTTGATGGCGTCTCCTTCGAAGCGAAAAAGGGAAAGATGCTCGGCCTGCTTGGCCCGAACGGTTCCGGCAAGACCTCGCTTCTGCGGCTTCTCGCCGGCCTGAAACAACCCAATTCCGGGCGCATCTCACTCGATCTGCAGGATATAGGGACCATCGGACGCCGCACGATCGCTCAACGCGTCGCCTTCGTCGAACAGAATGCGACGACCAACGCCGATCTGAAGGTCATTGATGTCGTCAAGCTCGGACGCTTTCCGCATCGCTCGATGTTTTCCGGCTGGACACTCGCTGACGATCACGCCGTTGAGGAGGCCTTGACGCGAGCCGGCATGACCGACAAGCGTCATGATCGCTGGCAGAGCCTGTCCGGTGGGGAAAGGCAGCGCACCCACATTGCACGGGCGTTGGCGCAGTCGCCGAAAGAACTGATCCTCGATGAACCAACCAACCATCTCGATATCCAGCACCAGATCAGCCTCATGCGGCTCGTCTCCGGTCTGCCGGTCACCAGCATCATCGCGCTGCACGATCTCAACCATGCGGCCATGTTTTGCGACGAGCTGATCGTCATGCAGAAGGGGACGATCGTCGCCTCCGGCACGCCGGCCGGAGTCTTGACCGAAGAGGTTCTCAGGGAGGTTTTCTCGGTGGATGCGCGCGTCGAAGTCTCAGCCTATCACGCCCGGCCGCACATCCACTATCTCCGTTGACGACGCGGCTTCGCCGAGACAGGCCTTCGCATGGCCCGCCTGCAGGGCGATCACGTTGCCTTGCTTGACCTATCGCTCCGATTTCAGCTCGCGCAGAGCTTCTTCAGCGCCTTCTCCACGCCCTTGCGAAGGGCAGCCGAAATTTCGGGTTCGAACGTCGTGACAACGTCGCCGAACTCTCCCCTTGCCTCGATGATATCGATCGAACTTGCGCTCATCGCACAGGTCGCAAGATTTGCCTGCAGGTGAATTCGAGCCTTCGCCGAGAAGCCGCCCTTCAGAGGGGAGCTGTCCGACGTCTTGCATGCGAGCGTGCCGAGTGCGCTTGCCTCGGCCACATCACCAGCCACTCTGATCTCGATCGTGTCGATTTTAACGAAGTCGAGCTTGTCGATACCCAGTTCGACCTTCACGCCCAAAACCGGCTGACTGACCTTCAAAGGCTTACAGGGTTGGGCGGCCTCGATCGCTCGCTCGAGGACATTGGCGGCGGATGCGGGAGAGTTCAGAGATGGGGCAGCGACAAGGGCCATGCCGAGCGCCGTACACGCCAGATGTCTCCAACCGTTTCTGTATCCCTTGCCGCGGTGCTTCATGTTGCCGGGCGAACCAGCCGGCCAAGATACGGTTTTCGAACCGATGTCAAAATGATCGACAGGCATACTCTTCCTCAAGTCGAAGTGTGTCTGGCGACATCAGAATACAGGGTCTCCACGCAAAGGAAAGAACGTTGCATCAGGTCGTCCCCTGTAGCGCCTTGCCCGTGGTTCGGTCACCCGTTCACAGAGGCACGTCGCCGTTCGACGAGATCATCAGGATCGGACGCTTCCCGCAGACGAAGGACAGGCGGGCGGAGTAATGCCGCGGGGTTCCGGCACTATCTCCGCCCGTCCTCGGCCAAAGCGGCCGGCCGATTTCGGGCGCCTGTCAAACATTCGCGTAGCGACTGCACGACGCCGGGGCTACCTCTTCCGTCAACGTGCCATTGCAGGCTTCGACTTCTTTTCCGTCCACTGCGGCGGAGCCCCATACTTTGAGGCAAGCGCGCCGAGCAGCCCGGGTGCGCGACCGAACGCATCGCAGGCGGCATATTTCGGCTTTCCGCCAAGCCAGGAGCGAGCGCGTTGCCTCGACGGAAGTGAAAGGTTCAGTCCCTTCGGTTCCTTTCCAGCGATCAGCACCCGTGAAAAATCACCGGCAAATTTTGTTGCGAGACCATAGGCGTCCCCGACCTCGGAAACGCGGGGATTATCCTGAATGGAGTTTGCGCCACGCGCCCACAGCATTGCGGCATTCTGCATTCCCGTGGCATCGACAGCTTCGGCTTCGACCGCCAGGCCGCCGAGACCGAAGGGGAGGCGCGGTACGCTTACAGGCAGGGCAAAGCCCGAACCGACACTGACGACGGTCGCGACCCCGGCAGCGGCCTTGTTGGTGGGAACGATGTCGGCGACGACCGAGCGAACGGTCAGATCCGCAGGCTGGCCGGCCGGGACCATCTGGTATTTGTCACTCAGCGCCACGCAAAGCGCCCGGTCGAGAGCATTGGAAACCAGAGACCGGTCGGCTTCGGACTTGATCTTGGACGCAGCACCGAACGAAAAGACGGTCGGGGCGATGGCGACGGTCTTCACACGTGCCAACTGCTGCCCATCGACATAGAGCCGTTTCTTGGCAAGCGTCCCCTTCGATGGACCGAGATTGTTGTAGGAGACGAGCGTTCCCGCTTCCTTGAGTGGCACGGCAGCGCATCCGGAAACGGCTGCTGTTGTCAGTAACGCAAAAAATCCCAGGAGCGACGCCCTATACGGCTGATTGAAAAGTGGCTGGCTGAAAAATCGACGACGTGAATGCGAATTGCTGGGCATGTCTCTCGTTGGCCTCCGGTCATCACGATGACCGGACACTCGAATCAAACAATTGCGACACAATTACATTGCCCGCCGCTTGCTGCGTTTTGCATGCGATACTTCTGTTCCAAACGGACCGCCTCCGGTGCCACTCTCTGATCAGAATTTGCCGTGATCTGCTTGACAAGTTCTGCCACGATTCCCATCCCCGGCTCTTCGCAACCACTCGAAATTCTCCATCCTCATGAAAGAGAGCGATTATTGGGTCCACCGATGAAGTTTGCTGTTTGACTCGCTAGTTGACGACGTATTGTAAAATTTCCTCCACGTCACATGGCTCGGGCAGAGGCACTGCTCCATGAGCTTCGAAGCCCGTCGGCGATTATCACGTCCCGGAGCAGACGGTCGCCGCTCGAACTAGAGAGCGATTTCCGCCATCGCCTAACCGGC
This sequence comes from Sinorhizobium sp. B11, assembly GCA_039725955.1. Taxonomy (NCBI): domain Bacteria; kingdom Pseudomonadati; phylum Pseudomonadota; class Alphaproteobacteria; order Hyphomicrobiales; family Rhizobiaceae; genus Sinorhizobium; species Sinorhizobium sp. B11. The sequence continues at coordinate 109,738 of CP091033.1, read as the reverse complement.
CTCAACGCAGACGCCAACGACCCCTCGTGGGAGATTTACTGGTCTACGCGGTACTTTCCTTTCGCATCTCCAGAATGTTTAGGGGATCATAGCGCTGGAGCGATCGACAGCCCGCCGCTGGCGCTCCGAGACGATCTGCTGGCCATTCTGGGCGCGCACAATCGCCTGCAGGACCTTTAACCGCCCCTGCATCGCTCCAAACACCTGGCGTTGACTAGGCGACAGGCCTTTGGCGAGATCTTTTTCGCCACGTAAGATCGCGTTCCTACCGAAACGGACGTCGAGCGCCCTGCTGACCGCGGCGAACTCCTGTTGGATGCGCGGATCGAGTGAGTCGGCGGCAGCGTCGACCGTGGCACCCTTGCCTTTTGCTTGTCTCTTTTTCATGTCAGTCAGGATTCGGCGGAGCGCGTCGTCGGCCGCTTGTGAGAGAGCTGGAATGGCAACCGCCATACGTCGCCGCTCCTCGGTTACTGCCTGGGTCTCGGTGTCGAGGGCAGTGATCCAGGACGCGCCCAGCGAGCGCACGCGACCCACCGCTTCCGGCACCGCCAGCAGCGCCTCCCTCCGTTCTCGCCCGGCCGCGAGCATCTTATCCATCATGCGTTGGGAGCCCCGCAGCGCGCCATAGGCGGCGGGATCGTTGAGTACAGCTGCGGCGATCCGATTGCCCGCGAAACCCTTTTGGATCAGCTCCTCGATCTTGCCGACGGCGCCGGCGGGATCGCGCCAGATGCGGGTCGCCGCGTCCACGAGGGAAGCGCGATCTTGACCATAGTGAGGAACCGCGTGGGCCCTTGTCCGAGCCTCCTCCTCGACTGGCGTTTTGAATTCCGTCAAGGCGGCGAGCATCGGCAACACCGGCATCGTCTCCCTCCCCGGCTCGATACTGGCACCGGCCTCCAGCTGCGTGCGATCTTTCCTCTCTACGACACGCTGCTCCTGGGCAAAGCGGCGCACGACCGAAAACAGACGAGCCAGCTTTTCGCGCCGATCCGGCGCAAGGTCCTCCGGCATGCGCTCGGCAACGCTGCGCTGTGCGATCGCGGCGGTCTTGTCGGTAAAGGCGGACCAACCGAAGCGAGCCGTGAGGGCGTCGTTGACCGCCTTTACCTCCTGCACGAGAAGCCGGTCCTCCACCGCGAAGGTAAAAGCCGTCTTGTAGGCGTCCTGCCCGCCGCGCTCGCGCACGGCTTCAATCTCGACGAGACGCGCCATCGCCGGTTTCGACAAGGCCGGGATCGACAACGACATATGCGCGCGGCGCTGCTCCTCGCGGATGCCGAAGCGCTCGGCCTGCCGGCGGAACTCGGTGGCATGGGCGCGTACGAGTGGCAGCAATTCCGGCAGTGCGGCTGTGGCAGCATTCCGCTCGTCGCGCGCCGCGCGGCCGTCAACCAGGAGATCGGAACCGCGAAGGCGTCCGAGCCGATCAGGTGCTGCCGCAAGATCGTCAGCAAGTCTGCGCGGCTCGATCGTTGCGTCCGACGCCAGCGCATTCAGGCGAACAAGCGTGTGGTCCGGATCGCGATAGATTTTCTCGAGTACCGGGCGCAGGATCGCTTCCCGCTCCTTCCACCGTTCCGAGGCGAGCTGCGCGCGGCGCGCATCCTCATCGACGCTGCGGGCAAAGATCGTGGTGGGCGGGATCAGATACTTTCCGCCGATCGCGATATCTGCAGCGCACGGCTCATTCGGCTCCTCGTGATACGAGACGTGGCGTTCCCGCTCGATCGCAAAACCGAGCGCAACGCTCGCCCGCTCCCAAAGCTTCGCCACCTGTTCGCGCTTTTCCGCAATCCACGCCAGCCGCGCCGAAACCCCATCCTCCATCCCGGCCACGACCCCGGCGAGCGTGTCGATGCCGCGCCGCCGCGCAAAATCTTTCGCATGCGCCCGGTAGCCTTCCTCGCTTTCAAAATCGAGCGTCGTCGTCTTGGCACCGGATCGCGACAGGCGCTCCACAAGCTGCTTGAACAATTCCGGGCGATGGCCCTCGCGTTCGATCCGCTCCTGGCGATCTTCTGCAGATTCGACCTGCCTGGCGGTCCAGACATTGCGATCGACCGTCCGTTCCTCAAAACTCTTTTTTCCGGTCTTCTCATCAATCACTGGGACAGTCACCGTGACCCGTTCGACGCCGTCCTTGCGCAGGGTTACGGTGTCGCCTTCCGACACACCGCCCTCTTCCAGCGCCTTCGGCAGGCTGACACCCCAAAGACGATGAACGGCGCCGTCATCGGTCTTCACGTCGGCATAAGGGCTTTCGTCCGCGTCTTCGTCATTGGGCCGGAACTTCGCCAGCCCGGTTTCCACCAGTTCGCCGATAACGCCAGCGGCATGGTCGACCCGCGGCTTCCGTCCCCATTCCGGCTTCGCCTGAAAGTCCTCGCTTGCGGCATAGAGGTCGGCGCGATCGCGATGGCGCGTCATCGACACATAGGTCAGATGCTGGTCCATCATGGGGGTGGCGAGCACGAAGGTCCGGTCGACGGTCGATCCTTGAGACTTGTGGATCGTCGCTGCATAACCATGATCGATATTGCGATAGCTGTCCTCGCTGATGACGACGTCGCGACCATTGTCGAGGCGGACCGAGAGCAATGCGCCGCCGCGATTGTCGCCGGTGGAAACGACAGTGCCGAGCATGCCGTTCTTCACATATTGGGGACCAAGATGCCGCGCACGCGGCTCAAGGAAACGGGCGTTTTCGAGAAAGATGATCCGGTCGCCGGCGGCGAACTCGCGAAACCCGCGCGCAGTCTGGAATTCGCGCGTATCGGTAAGCGCACCCTCCTGCATCATGACGTTGCGCAGAGATTCGTTGAGACGCTTCACATCTTCATTGGTGTGGGTCAGAACGAGCAACTCGTCACCACGAAGACGGCGCACGTCCTCGCCTCCGGCAGAGTTGCGCAGAAGGTCACGGCGGGCATCGGTCCAATCGGCAACGATACGTTTGACGATTTCCTCGCGCGTCCCTGCTTCAACGAGGAGGCCATGCTGCGCATAGGCATCAAGCCCCTCTTCGACCCGACCACGAGCGAAGAGACGCGAGGCCTCACGCGCCCACTCCTCACGCTGTCGGCGCACGCCGGCGAGTTCGGCAAAGCCAACGCGGTCGCTGATCGCCCTGAATGCCGCACCCGCGTGGATCGGCTGCAGCTGCATCGCATCGCCGACCAGGACGACCTTCGCCCCCGCGTCTTCGACGATCTTGAGGACACGGGCCATCTGCTGCGAGGACACCATGCCGGCTTCGTCGACGACAAGGACGTTTCCACGTTCGAGCAACTCGCGGCCGCCGGCCCATGCCAGTTCCCAGGAGGCCAGCGTGCGCGACCGAATGCCGGAACTGTCCTCCAGCCCCTCGGCCGCTTTTCCGGCAAGCGCTGCGCCGATCACCCTGCGGCCTTCTCCCTCAAAGGCCACGCGAGCCGCCGCGAGAAGCGTCGACTTGCCGGCACCGGCAAGACCGACGACGGCGGCGATAGCATTGTCGCCCGTCACATGCCTGATAGCATCGACCTGCTCGGGATCGAAACGGAAGGGTTTCTGCGGATCCTGTGTCTCGACTCTCTCGATCGCCGTCACGACGGCACCCTCGGCAACAGCAAAGCCGTGCCGCTCCGACAGTACGTGCGCCGACTGCGCCATGTCATATTCGATGCGCAGGATCTCCCGTGTGGTGAAGATCGCCGGCTCCGATACCTTGCCGCTTTCAGCTTCGACCTGCTGCCGCTTCAGAAGTACCAGATCGTCCGAGGCCATCAGCCGTTCGCGGATATTGGCAAAATCCACGGGGTCGTCGACGTAGCGATGCAGTGCCCTGGCGATATCGCGCTCATCGAAGGTGGAGCGTTCATTGGAAAGCTGCTTCAACAGCAGCGCGGGATCAGCCAGTAGGCGGTCGGCCATATCCTGCCGACGGGCAAGATCGGCCGGCGCGAAATAGATCTCGGCGCCTTTGCGCGCGAGCGCGGCTTTTTCTGGCCCAAGGTGTTTCTGCGCAATCCCGTCGAGCCCCTGTTCGGCATAGGAGCGGCCATCGAGGCGGATCTCATGACCGGCAAGCGCCAGATGGCGATTGGCCGTCTCCGCCCAGGCGATCTTCCACGCCTTCATGGTTTCCTTGTCGCCGGCCCACAGCCTGTAGACGATCTTCCCGTTCGCCCGGTCCGGCGTGGCAACGCGCAAGGGCTCACCGTCCTCGCCTGTTACCGCCACCTTCTTCGGCCCGAAGCCATCTTCGGTCAGCGGCCGCAACGTCGTCATCAGATGGATATGCGGATTGCCGTCCTTGTCATGGAATACCCAGTCGGCGACCATCCCGTTCGAGGTCAGGTTGTCGTGGACGAATTCCCGCACCAGCGCGATGTTTTCCGCCCGTGTCAGCTCCTCCGGCAGCGCTATGATCAGCTCGCGGGCAAGCTGCGCATCGGACCGCTTCTCGAACGCATCGACCGCATTCCAGAGCATCTCGCAGGCGCCGGCGACGGATTTTCCTTCGATCGCGGTTTTCAGCCATGTCGGTATTACATCCGGCAGCGCCAACTCCTCATGCACCAGCTCGGATGCGCCGCCCCTATAGCTGAAGGATGTGCCGGCCTGCTCGTCCATCATTCGGGCGCGATGGCGATAGGCAGCGGCCGAGACAATGCTGCGCCCCGCCGCCCTGCCGATTACCTGCGCTCTGACGAACATGATCGCCACTGCCGGTCTCCCGATCCTCCAAGCACGTCGCGCCAGCGACGTATATTGCGCCCTCAAACCGATCGGACCGAAGGGCAGATGCTGCTTTTTCCGGAGACGGCCATCGGCCGGCATTCCGGCTGCGACGTTTTGGATTGACGCAAGATAGCCTATTTAACTATCTTATAATAGTTAGTATAATCAGCCACGCTGAAGGTATTCACCGAAAGGACGGTTCACCAATGGCCGTAAACTCATCAATTTCAAATCTCGATGCCCAGATTGAGAAACTCCGAGAACGTAGACGTTTTCTGATAGTTAAATCCGCCGAACGCTTCGCCAGAGCCGCCACGAAGTCCGGGCTGGCGCAGATGGAGATCGCAGACGAGGAGGTGGATCGGATCTTCGAAGAGATCGCCGCCCGATTTCGCAAAGAGGGGAAAAAGGCCTTGCCTGGCGCGCCTACTCAGGCACGTCGATCAACGGTTGGTGCGGCTGGAACGCCGGAGGCTATCTTGCATGACAACTGACTTGAAGCATGAAGCACGGGTGAAATTTCTGCTTGGCGGCATTGTCGTCAAGGCGGGTCTGGCGAGAGCCGACCGGGCGTTTCTGCTCGGCGGCCTGCGCGAACTGGCGCGCGTCGCCATCGGATCGCCCCAACATCGGCGGCTGCGCGAGATCGGCAAAGAAGCGTTCAAGGCGTCTTCGCCCAAGGATCGGATTGCGCCCACCGAGGAGATACTGGAATGGCAGTAAGGGAAAAATTGCATCCGGCGTTGCTGCTCTTCTTTGTGCCGATCGCTGTCACGGCCGTCGCCGTCTACATCATCGAGTGGCGATGGACGGGACTGGCTAGCAGCATGTCGGGCAAGACCGAATACTGGTTCCTGCGTGCCGCGCCGTTGCCGGCGCTTTTGTTTGGACCACTCGGGGGGCTCCTGACTGTCTGGGCATCCCCGAAACATCGCCGACGGCCAGTCGCCGGGACAAGCCTGTTGTGCTTCTTGGGTGTCGTCGGCTTCTATGGGCTGCGAGAATATGGACGGCTTGCCCCGTTCGTCCAGCACGGCGTCGTCACCTGGAACGTCGCTCTGTCCTTCCTCGATATCGTCGTGTTGATCGGCGCGCTCGCCGGCTTCATCGCCGTGGCCGCCTCCGCCCGGTTCTCCACAGTCATTCCCGAACAGGTGAAACGCGCGCGGCGCGCGACGTTTGGCGACGCCGACTGGCTTTCGATGGGGGCAGCCGGAAAACTGTTTCCGCCCGACGGCGAAATCGTGATTGGCGAGCGTTATCGCGTCGATAAGGAAATTGTTCACGAGTTAACTTTCGATCCGGACGATTCCTCGACCTGGGGACAAGGCGGCAGGGCTCCCTTGCTGACATACCGGCAAAATTTCGATTCCACTCATATGCTGTTCTTTGCGGGATCCGGCGGATACAAGACAACCAGCAATGTCGTCCCGACGGCTTTGCGCTACAGCGGGCCACTGATCTGCCTTGACCCTTCGACCGAGGTCGCACCGATGGTCGTCGAACATCGCACTAACGTTCTAAAGCGTGAGGTGATGGTTCTCGATCCGACGAACCCGATTATGGGCTTCAATGTGCTCGACGGCATTGAGACATCGGAGCATAAGGAAGAAGACATCGTTGGCATTGCTCACATGCTGTTGTCGGAAAGCGTACGTTCTGAGAGTTCCACGGCCTCGTATTTCCTAAGCCAGGCGCACAATCTACTAACCGGCCTGCTCGCGCACGTCATGCTGTCGCCGGATTATGCCGGCCGGCGAAATCTGCGCAGCCTTCGGCAGATCGTCTCGGAGCCTGAGCCGTCCGTGCTGGCGATGCTTCGCGACATTCAGGAAAATTCCGGATCGGCATTCATTCGCGAAACCTTAGGCGTGTTCACCAACATGACTGAACAGACATTCTCCGGCGTCTATTCGACGGCGTCAAAGGACACCCAATGGCTCTCGCTCGACGGTTATGCCGCACTCGTTTGCGGCAACGCCTTTAAGACGAGTGACATTGCCATCGGACGAAAAGATGTTTTTCTCAATATCCCTGCCGCGCTCCTGCGCTCCTATCCAGGGATTGGTCGCGTGATCATTGGTGCGTTGATAAATGCAATGATGCAGGCTGACGGTGCGTTCAAGCGTCGCGCGCTCTTCATGCTCGATGAGGTCGATCTGCTCGGTTATATGCGCGTTCTGGAGGAGGCACGTGATCGCGGGCGGAAATACGGGATCTCGCTGATGCTGATGTACCAGTCTGTGGGTCAACTGGAACGACATTTCGGCAGGGACGGCGCAACCTCCTGGATCGATGGTTGCGCGTTTGCCTCCTATGCGGCGATCAAGGCGCTCGACACAGCGCGAAATGTCTCGGCGCAGTGTGGTGAAATGACCGTGGAGGTGAAGGGAAGCTCGCGAAATCTCGGCTGGACTACCAACAGTGGGGCGTCGCGGAAGTCGGAGAACGTCAGTTTCCAACGTCGACCGCTGATCATGCCGCACGAAATTACGCAGTCGATGCGCAAGGACGAGCAGATCATCATCGTGCAGGGGTATAGCCCGATCCGATGCGGTCGCGCGATCTACTTCCGGCGGAAGGATATGGGTGCCGCTGCGAACGCCAACCGGTTCGTAGGAAATTGACCCTAAGCATCAGGTGAATCGAGTGGTCACGAGAGAGACTCGTGCGGCAATAACCTGCGACCGCTTTCGGCGGAGACACAGGGTGCGTCGAGCGGTTACGCCGCCGTCAGCCATCCCGGTCGGCCAAATCGGCCGACCTTCCTCTTCCGCAGAGGAAATGAGCTGCCTCATGGCAGCTCCTGCTCCGTGGCGTGTTCGGCAAGTTCGGCCCTCAGCGCTTCCACTTGCGCCTCGATCTCACGACGCTCCTTCGCAGTGGGAGCTTCCCTGGCCTCCAGCCGCAGCTCCTCAATGTTCCGGGCAAGGTTATAGTGATGGTCGTCCGTCATCGTCGTCATCTCCTTGTTGATGTGAAAGATGACGCCCGGGTTGTGAGGATCGTGTCGGGTCAAGGTTCGCAACGCGACCGCCGGAGGCGGCGCGCGGAGGTGCCGATTTTGTCGGAGTGGCGTAAAACGTCACAGCGGCAAAATTGGAGGCGCCGCGTGACCTTGACGCGGCGCGAGCCCCTCACGGTAGACTTGATCTTCTGAGCAGACAGACTTTCGTCTCGTTTGGCACAGTGGGAGGAAGGAAAGGGGCTCGACGCCACTTGCCTTCCCATCACAGCTCGGCAAAGCCTGCGAAGCCGGCCCCGATCGCTCGGGGCCGGCTGCTTATTGCTCAGTCTGGATTGTTCCAGAGGATCACCTTCTTACTCGGATCACCGCCAGGAGCCTGTGCGAGGTTTCCGAAGATCACGCCGATCTCGGGGGCCTCCAGCTTCAGCGAGAGATATTCCTCGCCGGTCTGGCGGGCGATCCGGTTCCAGCCTGCACCGATCTCGAAACCGGTCCGGCGATGGATGACGCGGAAGTCGGGCGCTTCCTCGCTTGCCTTCTGTGCGTTTGGGATGATGGCGATCGGGGCGTTGACCCGGATGGTGGCAAAGATGCCTTCGAGACTGCCGTCGGTCTTTTGTGTCAGGGTTGCGATCGTGGTGGCCATGGTTTTGTCTCCTTCGGTTGCTCGGGACCATTCCCGATGGCGCACGAAGAGACGCCCGACCTGCTGAGGTCAGCTCGGCTGAAAATTCTGCAAAATTGTATTTTCCGCCAGAACAAGGGAGCCGAAATAGAATTTTGCAGAATTTTCGGGCGAGTCTTACCCCTTCAGGGGTTGGCCACAAAAGCAGGCGGTCGTCTATACGAGCGACCCATAACGGGACTGGCCCTCAGCGACCGAAGGACCTGGCAACCGTTTTGGCTGCCCGATCAAGCGCTGTGCAGCACCCCGCATGGCTCAAAACACGTCTTCGCCACCGTCCGGGCGACGCCTTGGCCTCGGCCCGCCGTCACCATTGCAAGCTCAGAGAACCACCACCCCTGCCATCCCTCGTCGGACCGGTTTCGAGATCGTCCATGCGACCAGTTGCCCACTACCGCACAGCGATCCGAAGCGAAGCTGTGCGTGCCGGCTGATGGATGCCTGATCTTCCCAACCCGCCGATACGGCACTCGGTCACCGACGCCGGAGCCATCCGTTAGGGACACCCGCGAAGGGGAAGCGCCCTCGCCTGAGATATCCGGGGACGGTTTCGCCGGCGTCCTGGCCGACCTTCGCCGAGGACGTACGCAACGTGGACCCGGTCCGGCAGCGGATGCGCCCGAGCGGGCGCGGCGCATCCAATTGCTTCTTAAGGGATGCATGGATCAAGCAGCCATATCCCAACCCCACTTTGCCAAAACCAAATCGCGCCGGCGAGGCCGCGTTGGAATGCATCTTCACGATCACGCAGAGCGCCACGACCTGCGAAGCGCATATCGACCGCAACCTGACCAATCAGCAGGCAGAGGACGGGATCGGGTGGCCGGCCGGTGCAAATCTTCGGTTGAGCGGGATCCGGCCCATCCACGAATGCCGCGTAGGAAAGCGTCACCTTCACCCCGGCGAAGGCCCTCAAGGATGCGCTGAAGATAGTCCCTGTCTAGAGACAGCGCGGGAGATGGCGACCAAGATACGATGGCGCTCACGCGCCATCGCCTCCGAAGCGCCAGACTGGAATACCCAGCCGGCGGGCTTTGTCCGCGAGATTGCCAGTGATGCCGGAGCCGGGAAAGACGATGACGCCACTCGGCATAACTGACAGCATATCGTCGTTGCGGCGGAACGGGGCTGCCTTCGCATGTTTCGTCCAGTTTGGCTTAAAGGTGATCTGCGTCACCTTGCGCGCCTCCGCCCAGCACGCCGCGATGCGCTCAGCACCTTTCGGCGATCCGCCATGCAGCAGCACCATGTCGTGGAATTTTGCGCGGGCGCGATCGAGAGTGCCCCATATCGCCTCGTGATCGTTGTAGTCCATGCCGCCGCCGAAGGCGATCTTCGTGCCGGCTGGGATCAATACTGTGTTTTCGGCGTGCTGACGGGCAGAGACAAAATCTCTGGAGTCGATTATCGCCGCGGTCATGTTGGCGTGGTTGACCTTGGAGCCGGTGCGCGGCCGCCACGCCGAGCCGGTTTCAGCCTCGAAGAGGTCGGCTGCAAAGTCGCGCATGAATTCGAACGCGTTGCGCCGTTCGAGAAGCGTGATGCCTTCGGCGACCTGACGCTCAAGCTCCACGCTTTTCACTTCCGAACCGTCCTGTTCGCGCTGACCGGCGTGCTGCGCATCCTCATTGCGTTGAAGTTCGCGCTGGATACGCTCGCCGGCGCGGTGGAAAAGGTTGACCGTGGACCAGAGAAGATCTTCGAGATCAGGCTCCAGCCGTGTTTCGGCGAGCATTTCGAACACGGCGTCGAATATCGTGGTCAACGCTGACTGGACGATCGACTCCTCGGGCAGCGGCCGCGGATCCGGCTCGTCCTGGAATGGGCGATAGCCGTAGATCTGCATCTCGTAGATAAAGCGGTAGGTCGGGGAGGATGCCTGGTCGGGTTCGAAGGCGTCGCCGATGGGAAATGTTAGGTCCATGATTGTCTCCGTCAGTTTCGGCCGCGCCTCTCGCGGCCTGACGGCGATCCCTGTGCAGGCGGTGGGCGGACCGGAACCGCGAGCGAAGCGGAGCGGCCCAGCGTCAGCGCCGGGCGGCTGAAGGGAAGGATTCTTGGAACCGCGAGGAGCGCTGGCTCCGCATCGGCTCGAAAATCCGGAACCGGATTTCGGGCCCATCGAAAGAAAGGGCCGGCGCGGGGAAGAAACCTGACCAACCCGCTGAAGGCCCGCCAACTGCCTGGTAAGGGTCGCCTACTGGCAGGCCCGCAGGCGCGCGTCACCAGACGGAGATTGTCGCGAAACCGGCGGTTCCACCACGCCGCTACCGCACCGTCCTCCACTCACGCCCGCCTCACGCGGACAGAAGCGCCTGCTCGTCCTCCGGTCCGAGTTGTGCGCGGGATTTACGAGGAGCCGATCAGGTCCAAGCCGGCGCCGATCCTCGAACGCGCCGAGTTCCAACGTCAAGACAAGCGGCAGGATGCCAAGCATCTGGGCGCTCTGGCTCAGTCCCTTTATTCCCTGCCGGCTGGTCCTATCCGCGTCGGCGGCGACATGGAGGCAAAGACCGGTTGGCAGCTAGAACGCGGCAAGTTGATTGGTGGTCACCCCCGAGACCATTGGCATGCCAGGCCTCACGTGTTGCGGAGATGCTTTCGAGCCCGTCGCCGGCGGCCATCGCCGAAGCGCAAGCATGGAGCGGAAAGCGGGACTGCTTCGTTGCCGCGCAACGCTAGGGGATCGTCGACCACAAGACAAATTTGGTCGCGCCAAAAAAGGGATCGACTGCCTTGGCGCGTGCTTGCGTCCTGTTGGAGCCGCCACCTCTCCACCCCGCTGTTTCCATCGTCTTTCCTTCGTAATCTCGCGATTGGGGCAGAAACTCTCGCCTTACGTATCGCAACCGCATCTGGCGGCTTTACTGTCTTATTTACGGTAGTAAAATGGTTGTCGTATAGCCTCAATAGCGGACCTGGGGAGAACAAAGATGCGCAGATTTACGATCGGTGGCCGGGTGCTTGATGAAGCGACGCCTGGATTGCAGGCATCCCTCGCACAGGCCTACGAGCAACGGCTGCGGCCGATGTGCATGTGCAATGAGCGGCGAGCGCCAATGTACATCGCGCGTGTTGAAGACCACTATTTCATCAAGCGGATGCCGTTATCGGGGCGCGATCATGATCCTGTCTGCCCCTCTTACGATCCCCCCTACGAGCTTTCTGGCCTTGGGCCACTGATCGGCGGCGCGATCCAGATCGCCGCGAACGGCAAAGCCGATCTAAAGCTGGACTTCTCGCTTACGAAGCGTGGGCGCCGCGCCGCAGCCGGCCAGCTGTCAGAAGCGCCTGAGCATGGCATCCGCAACGAACCACGGAAATTGTCGCTGCGGGCAATGCTGCACTATCTATGGGAGGCAGGCGAATTGACCGAATGGCGTTCAGCCTGGTCAGGCAAGCGCGGCTGGGGTCGCGTGCGGGCAAATCTTCTCAGTGCTGCCGCGCAGATGACCGCAAGAGGCAGCAGCCTGGGAGACATGCTCTTCGTACCGGAAGTGTTTCACCCCGAGGACAAGGACGCGATCGCCGTCCGGCGCGCTACGGCGCTCAAGGGCGTACAGGCTATCGACTCCGGTCCACGTAAGCTGATGATGATCGTGGCCGAAGTGAAAGAGTTCTCTGCCGCTCGCGAGGGCCAAAGGATCGTCGTGCGGCATATGCCCTTTCCGCTGATGATCGAGGAGAGCGCATGGCGACGGCTCGCCGTGCGCCATGAAACAGAGCTCGAACTGTGGCGCTCCAATGAGGTGTTCCATCTGATTGTCATCGCCACGTTTGGCATTTCAGCCGCCGGTATTGCAGCAGGCGAAGAGATCGCGCTGATGGTGGTCAACGAGCACTGGCTGCCATTTGAGAATATTCATGAGCTGCGGCTTCTGGAAAAGGTGAGCCACCTCAAGCGAAAGAGTGTCAAAGGCTTGCGTTTCAACCTGCCGCAAGATGCGCCGATCGTGTCGGTGACATTGCCGGAGCAGAAGCCGGCCCCCGTGGCGATGTTCATCGTGCCGGCGAGCGCCAGTGAGGATTATGAACAGGCGCTTGCGGACATGATCAACGCGAAGCCCGAGATTACGCCCTGGGTCTGGCGGGTCGCCGACGGCGAAATCCCCCGCCTGCCCTAGTCGCAATGATCATGCGGTTGAGGGAGCCTTCACCTTCTCGGCGATCTCTCCACACAATGGGGATAGGATGCCTCGCCTCCGGAGATGCCGGTCATGCCAATCGCCATGATTGTGGTCGCACATTATTTTTCCAAATCGCACGCATCCCGGTAATAGATTTCCGTCACGCGAAACTGTCCGTCAATTCGCTTGCACTGGACGATCACGTCAATGGCAAGCATCAGCATCTCGCGGATGTCGTGCCGGTCGAGGTCTCCGCCCCTCTCCGATTCCTTGATGAGCAATGTTAACTGCTCTAAGGCGAGGCGGGCGGAGCCAGCATGGACCGTCGTGATCGATCCAGGATGCCCAGAATTTACATTTCTAATGTAATAGAAGGCCGTCCCATCGCGCAGTTCCTGCAGCAGGATCCGGTCGGGCCGCATGCGCAGGCAGGATTCGAGTAGATCCTTGGCACCGATTTTGGACGTTCCCTGGCCACCTTTGGAATAGAAAAGCCGCACGTGGTTTGGGTGCGGGATCACCAGTTCTGGTGTGTCCTCAATGGAAATGACGCGCTCGCTCTCAGGGATGTAACGGATCAGCGCTTTGCATAACGTCGTCTTGCCCGAACCGGTAGCACCTGAAATGATGATGTTTTTTCGCGCCAGCACGGCCTCTCTAAGGAATTGCTTATAGGCTCCGTTCCGATAGAGTTCCGATAGCTCTTCAACCGACTGGTCCGTTTTCCCGGCTCGCGCGACATCCGCAAACAGCCCTCGAAAATCGAGGTCATCGAGATTGAGCGTGACGGAAGAGGGCTTACGAATGGTGAGGCTGACAGTCCCCCTCGTGGTCGCTGGTGGAATTACGATCTGGATACGCTCGTCGTCGGGCAAGGCCGCTGACAGGATCGGGTGGGTTTCATCGATCGACTGATTCGAGAAGCTTGCGATCACTCGCGCGAGCCGCATCAGTCTCTCGTAGGAGAGCACGGGTATTTCGTGGGCCTGCCATCCGTCCGCCCCCTCGGTGACGACCTTGCCCGGCTCATTGACGATGACTTCATAGAGTGAATCGTCCTGAAGAAACCGGGACAGCGGCAGGAGTAGCTCTCGCACAACACCTGAGTCCGCGGCTTCAGTCATCGCGTCCTCTACTTCGTGACCAAGTTTGAGCCCAAGCGGAAATCGCCCAGCACGGCACGGTCGTAGATACGGTTGCGAGGTTCGGTGACGCGGAGCCGGTAGACGGTTGAGAAGTCGAGATCGCGCGCCACAAAGATAGAAACGAGTTCGCCCTGTACCTTCTCGAGCGTCGGCGGAATATTGATGGACTGCTCCACTGCGATCGCGGCGGCCTGCTGCCCCGCGTCCGTTGTATTCTGTGCCTCGACATTGCTGTCCTGCAATCGACCGTTCGCGTATGAACTGGCATCGGCGACGATGGATAACAGGATGGCGCTCCCGAACCGCTCCCACCAGTGCGTGTCGACGTAGCCGTCTACGCCGCCTCGTCCAAGCGGGTCGGTTGCCGGAGAGGCGAGTGTTATGATCACGCCCTTCGGCGTCTTTGCCCGGGTCCAGAGCACGAAGAGCCGCTTTTGCCCGCGGCGAAGACCGCCGCGATATTCCCCGACAACCTGCGTACCCTTTTCCATCAGCACGACACGACCGTTGTCCGACAGGACATCGCGGTTAATGAGACAACTAGTGAAGCCGGGCTGGACAGAGGACAACGCCGTTTCCAGCACGCATGAGATTGACGTCCCCATCGCGACGATGAAGTCACGGTTTCCGAGCGTGCCAGCGCGTGCCCCCTGCAACTGTGTCGGTGCCATCATCCGGTTGAACCTTTGCTCCTCGTTCTCCGTCTGCCCGGCAAGACTGGTTGGCTCGGTCCCGAGCGAAACGTACTTGGAGTCTAGGTCGGTAGTGGCACCGTCCTCCTGCCGCCTGCCGGTTGGCGTTTTCTCGGCACCATAGGCCATGACCGGCGCGCGACGTGCGGCGTCGAGCAGCTCGTCACCATCAGTTGGCACCATTTCGGTGAGGACTGGTGTTGGGAGTTGGACCTCGGTTGGCGTCGTCACCGGTTGCACCGGCTCCTTAGCCGGTTCGAAATCCGTCGTCTGGCGGATGACGACCCGCTCCGGCACGCCATCCGCCGGGGTATTGTTTGCGCGCATAGTCCACAGAGCGAAGGCGACAAAGGCAACGATCGCCACGGCGACCACGCCACGTTTCAAAACCGGATTGTTGTCGCGCCGGCGGCCGGTCGACGTCTCGGCGCGCTCGCCGGGAATCTGGGTGATTTCTTCCTCGGCCATGCCACCTCCTATTGCGCTTCGCCAGACGCCGTCTTGACAACGCGCTCGACTGACGGTGACGTCGTGTTCGTTTCTGGGTTGATGCCAACGCGGTCGTAGGCCTCGCTGAAGACGCAATGTACGTCGCCGCCGCGACGCAGAATGAACTTACGGCTGATCGCGTGGACTATCACAAGATTGCCAGCGACGGATTTCGGGACTAGGCTTTCGGAACCATCGGAGTTCTCGACGTAAATCGCCGGCATTTCCTGGTTTCCGACAAAGGCGAAGGTCGTGACTTTTCCATTATCGTAGACCGCTTGCGGCTCTAGCGCCCCGCTACCCTGAGCGGAGTAGCGCCAGTTTCGTGGACCATACGCCTCATGCAGCGCAAGAACGCGATCTGCGTCGCCGGCTTGTTTCGCTTGCGCGCGCGCGGCGGCGTTGAGCCGGCGCCGCTCGGCCTCGTCGGCCGGGTAGCGATACTTAACGTAGAAATAGGTGTTCTGTCCGGCCTCCACGGTGCCATCGCGAACGGTCAGTTCCATCTGATAACTGCGGGTCGAGCCGTCCCGTCTGGTCGTCACGACCGAAATATTGGTCACCGGCTGGTTTTCGCGTGGCTTGAGAAAAAGGATATTTCCCGCTGGCGCGACTTCCCATGCCACACTGTTGCCAAGCGCGACATGGGCGATCTCCTCATCGGCGGCAAACTCGATCTGCACCGACGACCTCAGCGTCCCGACAATTTTCGTGATGTTATAGGGCTGGTAATCGACGAAGCGGATGCGACTGTCCTGCGACGACCCGCGCGGGATGTCGAGAGCGAAGGCGGACGACGACAGCCCAGCGGCAAGAGCCAACAGCATGAAAAAACGAGAATTCAATTGATTGCCTCCGCATCGGCGCGATAGTCGCTGACGACGAAACCCAGAGGGTTGACCAGCCGATCAGTGGACGACATCGGAGCGTTAACGTAGGAAAAGGTGAGCGTTGCCACCCAATGCGTGGTGCGCACTTCCTCACCGCGCGTGACCGTGCGCATATAGCGGACTGATGCCACCTTCGCGTTGATCAGCGAGATCGAGACGACGTTGATCCGCGATGTCGCGCTTCGGCCATAGATATTCTGCGGGGAATCCGGATTGCTGCCGCGGTACGTGGCGGCGAAACGAGTCTGCTCAGGCTGCGTCGACAGGAGTGCCACGGTCCGGAAGTTGTCTTCCGCCTCGCTTGACACAAAGCCTTCGCGAGAGCGAACATATTTGGCCGCGAAATACTTCGTCACCGCCTCGTCATAGGTGCCGGCAGTCGAGGTCAGTGCGGAAACCACATCAACGATGCCCGTCGACTTGTCGACGCGCACGACGAAGGGTTCGACCGTCTTTAATGGCGTGAGCCCGGCGATGGCGAAGACGGAGACGGCGGCGATGATGCTGGCGCAAGTCGCAACGAACCACGCGATGCGGGCGGAGCGCTCGACCTGGATCAACCGGTCCTGATCGAACCGGCGAGCCTTCTCGAAATAGCTTTTAAGACTGTCAGTGTTCACCATGTCATTGGGCCTCGCAGGGTCGATATGAGCCGGCGACATCGAACTGTGCAAAGGCGGCGGGCGTCACAGAGGCGGGTTCCTCCACCAGGGAGGCAGCCCTGCTTGTCGGCTCGGTGCCGGCCCCGGTGGTCGACTGATTGCTGTCGCCCTCCCATTGCCACATCGACCGGTTCAACGGGCGCCGGGAATAGCCGTCACATTTGGGAAGAGGGTGGATGATCGATCCGCAGCCTACGAGGCTTGCGGTCAGGAAAAGCAACAGAAGCACACGGGGCATTCAGAAATACCTGTCCAGTTTCTGATATCGAGTCAGTCATTCCGTCCGGTTCGGGGTGAGCCGGCGGCCGACGGCGCGGGTTCCGCGGCCGATGGCCATGACGGTGTGCGAGGCAGACCAGGCGAGTGTGCTTTCATGCGCGTCTCGTGCTGCACCATAGCCGTAGGTCAGGGATGCGCCGCCGGCGGCGAGAGCCGACGCGATCCCGGGCAATTGATAAAAGACGTAGAGAGCGGCGATGCAGATGGCGCAAAGCGCGATCGGCCGCATCAGCACGTCGCTGTAACCCTCGATGGCGGTAAAGGTCGTGTCGATGCAGGTGATGAGCAGCGAGCCGATCGCAACGACCAAGACCTGGAGGATCACAAAATTCGCAAGCTGACCGATCCAGGATTCGGTAAAGCGGCGTGTCGATTGAAACATGGCGAGCGCGATGAAGATCGGACCGATCGCCAGCACGATGGCGAGCGCCAGTCGCGCATAGAGCGAGACGATGTAGCCGATGGCCGCCACAAGGAAACTCGCGCCGATTACCAGCATTCCACCGACACCAGTCACAATATCGACCGGCCATGAGCCGCGCGACCAGATCTCGTAAGCGCATTTTTGCCCCTTATCAAGCAGACTATCGAAGGTCGATGCGCTCGGCGCCGTCCCAGAGTTCAGCGCCTGCGATAACTCACGCGGTAGCGCGTCGAAGAAGATATTCGTCACATAAGTCTGATAGTCGCTGGCGTTCCTCACCAGCATGACGATGATCGCAAGCTTCATTGCGCGAAAGGCGAATTCAAGGATCGGTTCCTGCAGGGAGCCGCGCAGCACGAGGTAGCCGTAGAGCACGACATACAGTGTCAGCGCCGCTGTCAGTGGACCGCTAGCCCAATTGGCAATGTTCGAAGTGCCGGAAGAAATGAAGTTCTCGAGCGGTGCCTTGAACTGGCCGTCGACGAAGCTGAACACCTCATACATCAGCCAGCCTCCGAGCGACTTGCGGATGCGCTCGAAAGGCAGTTTGCCGTCGGCCGCCTTGGCGCTTCGGCGGTCGGGCGTGTCGCACAGCTGTGTTGCCCCATTCTGCGATAATTCTTGTCATCGGCGCGGGATCGGCTACCAGCTCAGCGATGGTATGGATCTTTACCGCTTCCGAAGAGCATGAAGGCAGGAAAAACGCCCGCGCGACTAAAGCCACCATATTCATTTAAGCGCAGCTCCCATTGTGTCCATACGCTGGCGCCAGTCTTCGGCCTTGCGTTGGTCGGCGACCTGGACTTGAGCCTGCTGGACCATCCGTAGTCCTTGCATGCGCAGCACATCGCTCTGCAGGAAGGCGGTTTCCGCCTGCAGGCGGGCCTGCAGATCGGCGATGTCCTTGGCGTCGGCGGCGCTCGAAATCTTCTGGCGTAGCTGGTCAATGCCATCGATGCGCTTGGTGGCAGCATCATAGATCTGCTGGCCCAGGCTCATCTGCCCCGCGTTTTGGTTCTGCATGCGGGAAAGCTCCTGAGCGTAGAAATCGTTCGCGCTGGTGCGATAGGTCGAATTGCCCTGGAGGAATTTCGATGCGGATTCGCTGAAGACGCCGCTTAACGATCCCTTGAACAAGCTTTCGATGGCATAGAAGTCTTGAGGGAGCGCCTTGCGGATCGATGGATCGTTCAGGACGGTGGCGACATCGGCCATGTTGGTGATCTTGTTGAGTGAGCTATAAAGCTGCTGTGCCTCGGAAATCTGCTGGTTCAGCGCATCGAGCTGGGACTTGAGCTGGGTGATGCTCTCAATCTGTTTGGCAATTGAAGTCTCGTCGATGACGGGAATGCCCTGAGCTCGCGCGGTAATGACTGATGCAAGCAACGCCGCCGTCAATAGAACGTGGCAAGTCATCTCTTTGCGGATCATGCTCTTCTCCTTCGCTCCTGAAACACGGACAGCCAGTCTTCATGTCTTTCGCCGAGCTCGGCGCGGATTGAGTCGGCGAGTTCTACATTTGCCGTTCGGCCCGACAGGATCGCCAGCTCGTCGTCGAAGCCATTGAGGTTGAGCTCCGCAACGACGCTGTTGTGCCCCTGCTTGACGATGAAGCGCCGGCTTTCCACCGATAGTTCGCGGGCGATCAGCTCGAACTCCCGATCCGTCAGCTTAAACCCGTCGACATAGTCGACGCGGTCACCGCGCGGATTGGGCAGGAAGACCTGCGTCGGGCATTGCTCGATAATGGTGTGGGCGATCGGCGAGACAATGGCGTCGCGCGGGCTCTGAGTCGCAAACAGCAGAAGACCGTTCTGCTTGCGGATCGTCTTCAGTTTGTTCTGCGCAAGATCACGGAAGCCCTCATCCTGCAATGCCTTCCAGAACTCATCGATGACGATGATGATCCGGCGCCCGTCGATCAGCTGCTCGATCCGATAGAACAGGTAGGCCATCAGGGGCGTGCGGATTTCCTCGTTGTCGAGGAAGTTCGTCATGTCGTAGCCGATAAACTTGGCGCCGATACCGATGTCGTCCAAATCGTTGTCGAAGACCCAGCCGAGCGGCCCTCCCCTTTCCCACCGGCGCAGCCGCGAAGCAATACCTTCGGGATCAGTGTTGTTCATGAAGGTCCGCAGAGCGCCGATGGAGCGGCGCTCGACGGGAAGGTCCGCCAGACCTTCGACGGCTGCGGTGATGTCGCGCAGCTCGGTGACACCCCATTCCCGCGTCGCCGCTCCCACCAGCTTGGCGATCCAGCGCGTGAGAAAAATCTTGTTCTCGGCCGTCAGCTCTAGCGCCTTCAGCGGTGCGCAACCGGTAGACAGGCCGTTGCGGAGCGACAGATAAGTACCGCCAGCGGCGCGAACAAACAAATCGGCCCCCCGGTCCTTGTCGAAGAACACTACGTAGGGATCATGCTTCTCGAGCTGAGAGAGCATGAAGTTAAGGAGAACGGTCTTGCCGGTGCCCGACGGTCCGCAGACAAAGGTGTTCCCAAGGTCACTGTAGTGAAAGTTGAAGTAGAATGGCGAGCCCGAAGCCGTCTTCAGCATGGCGACCGCCGGTCCCCATTCGTTTCCATCCCTTTGCCCAGTTGGGTAGGAATGGTAGGGAGAAAGCCCTGCAAAATTGCGGGAGGTGATCGCGCCCGATCGCGCGCGATAGCGAAGATTGCCTGGCAGTTGCGCCCACCAGGCAGCCTCGAGACCGAGATCCTCGCGAGCAACGACAGCGCCGCCACTCGTCAGATACACTCTCGCCTTCGCCATATGTTCGGTCAGTTCTCTAACCGATGGCGCGAAGACCGTCAGACCAAGGTGATGCTCGCCAATGACAAAACGGTTGGATTCGAGGTCGTCCATGGCCTCGCCGAGTTCGTCGATTTGGGAGGCCGCCTTGTCGCCAGCGCTGACCATCTGGTTTTGCTTGCGGCCCATGATCGTGCGGGCCTCAGCTTTAGATGTAAACGCGAAGGATTGCGTCAGCATGAGCTCGAAGGGGGCGGTTAGGATGCCGTCGAGCATTCCGCATCTCGTGGTCGCCGGATATTCCTTCAAGCCAAACATGCCGGCATAGCGGGTGTCGGCCTCATGGCGGATCTCGACTGTCTCCCGACCGAACAAGACACGGTCGGAATAGATCGCCGACGAAATGCGCCCCTCGGTCAAAGGTACGCGCTCGCGACGCCCGCCGACGAGCTGGTGCAAAAACTCGCTCGGCTCGGAGAATAGGATGCCGCCGTGCTCATAAAGCGATAGGGTGCGCGGCGAAAAGCGTTCCAGACCGGCGGTGACATCCAGGACCTTGTCGCGCAGGTGCGTTAGTGCTGTCTCGTCGGGTTCGACGCCGGACCGGCGCGCCTTGCGCAGGCGCGACAGGAGACTGGCGGCTTTTTCCGCAGGATCGCGATTGGGGTGCCAAACAAGCGTGAGATATAGGTCGTTGCGGAACAGGTCCTCCCGCAGCATTCGCTCGCAATACTTTGCATTGAGGCCGCTGGAGAAGCGGTTGATAAACTGCCCTCCGGGGTAATCGTTGTCGCGCCGACGGATGACATGTGTCCAAAGCGCCAGCCGTTCGTCGGCGATGTTGCGATAGAGCGTGTTCAGACTTCGATGCAGCCCGTCGAGATCAAGGATATCGGCAGTTTCGAAGGAGACGCCTTCAACGACAAGAACGGTCATCAATGCGCGGGAATCAAGGACGACAGTTGATTCGTCGATGTGGCGCACATACGGAATGAAGGTCTCCGGGCCCAGCTCGCGGGCGCGCAATTTTGTGATATTAGGCAAGGCCGAGATCCCTTTCGTCATAGCGCCGAATAACCCTCAGCGGCGAGAGCGTTGCGCCACCCCAATAGAAGGCGTTGCGTGTGCGGCCTCGGGTCTCAATCCAGGCGATCAGAATGCGGAACATATTGTGGTCGTGTTTGACAAGCCCCCGGAAGATCACGTGGAAGACAATGCCGACAAACGCGTAAGCGATCGACCCAGCGGTGATGTAGAGAATGGTCGTCAGCATGATGTTGAGGCCCATCGCCTCCATGGTCACGCCGGCGATCATCGCCGGACGCGTGCACGCCAGGAAAAGCGTGTTCTGTTCAAGGGTGGGAACGCTAGCCATTGGTCGTCAGCCGCCCACGATGGTGTTGACGAGCTCGGTGGCGCCGAAAATGCCGCCAATGCCGATAATCCAGAAGCCAGCCCGGCGTAGGTCCATATAGCCGAACATCCAGGCGATGCTGATGATGATCACCGCGATCACCGCCAGGAGTTTGGCAATATTGCCCGTGAGCATCGTGACGATGTTTTGCAGCACGGTCTCGATGCCCGCCGACTGCGCAAAGGCTGGCTCGACGAGACATGTGACGATGGCAAGCGCGATGATGGCGGCGGTCACAAGCGGGCGGACATGGGTTTTGGAAATCATTCGTGTTACTCCGATCGGCCATGTTGGAAAACAAGGATCGAAGAGCGCCGACGGGAGCTGAACACGTCCCATGATGCGGGCACTTCGGCTTGGAAGATTTGATTTGCAGGAGGCTCGGCCATTTGCTCGCGGGTTCGGCCGGGGGGGGCGTCTTCCGCGTCCGTTCCGGCGATGATCACCGATGTGAGGGTTTTGGAAAGCCGCTTCGCCTCTTTTCGGACCTGCTCGTCGTATTTAACCATGGCGCCGACCGTCGGATCGTCTCGACCGTAGTAAGACTGCAGCATGACATTTTCTGCCTGCGCGGGATCGGCGCCGGCACGCACCGCCAGCCGATAATAGCCGTCAAGGAGGGTCGCGGTGGCCTTCAGGTTCAGGCAGGGGTCGAAGGCGTCCGAAACGGAGAGGTTGAGCTCGTTCAGCTCTTCTATTCCGATACCTCCAAGTCCGATCTGGATATACTGATGATCGCGCATCAGGGACGTGGCCATCTCGATCGCCTCCGCCTTGCTTGCAGGCTGCGAAGATAGCGGCTCATCGCTATTGATGCGGATATTGAACGGACGAAACCTGCTCTCGAGACTGACGACGCCCGCCAGGGTTTCGACCTGAACCATTGGCGCGCAACTCTGCGCGATCTCGGAGAAGCCGGCCGCCATGGATCAGTACCACACGCGCTGCTGACCGACGCCATCGATGGTCACGTCGATATAGTGCGGCTGCGGCCGCACGTTCGGGCGCTCTATCGGATAGCCCATGCATCGACGTTGGCGGCCTTCGCGCCGCCACCGTGACGACAACACCGAGCCGCTCGCCCTGTCGTCGTCGCTGCGATTTTCGGAGCAAAACGAACTGTTCACACGCTGAAGAGAGGTCGAGACACAGGTTGCCTCCTGACCTCGCGGCCCGTAGCTGGCCGACAATCGATAGCCCGCATCGCAATAATAGGGTTCGTAGCCGGGGTGCGAGCTCCGAAAGCCGACACCGCTGCACGTTGGAAACGAGCGCCCTTTCGCAAGCTCATTCCAGAGTTTCTGGATCGGTGGCCGGCATGCCGCATATTGGGTTGACCCCGCTGGATTGGAAAGGCACAGGATAACCTGACATCCCCAACCATCAGCCCGCGCATAGCTCCTGGAAATCAAGTAGGGTGGCAACATGAACGAGATCGAAAGCAGGATATTCAGCAGAAGGCATTTCATGGACTTGACCCTCCGAGACGATGGCGGCCTTCTGAGGAAGCAACTTTCAGCTCCAGAGACGCCCTCTTAACTGACGAATATAACACAGTTAAATGACATGACAAGAGCGCTTAAGACACAGTTGCACAACCTTGCCTTCTCAGGACTCATCCTCCATGAGATCCTTGACCATCCGCTTGAGGACGAGACCCCCCAGGCACGGCTGAAGGAGATCGGCATGATGACGATCCTCTACACGATGACCCAGGCTCACCAGAAGTTAACTCTATCAAACATCATGGAAATTACCGAATTGACGCGGAGTGGAGCAAAGGAGACGGTCGATCTCCTCGTTAGGCGGGGAATGCTCACGGAAACGATGGTGAAAAATTCCATGGGCCGCGGGACAGCCCGTCAATTCGAGATTTCCGACGGAATTCGCAATAAGCTGAGCGCTTTTGGAAGCACTTAGTGTCTGCCAAGACTGTGATGCTTCCTCGGCAGTTAACATGACCGAGAATAAACCGCTTTCGGGTGAAAGCGTCGGTTTCGCGGAAGCTGTCCGGGGCATTGGTTTCGATTCGGCTGCAAAGGAACATTCCCGCCGTCGCGTAACTGTCGTTCGCAATAAGGAGTTGCGCACAGAAGAAAATGCAGGCATACATAGCATCGGCTGATGCATTGATGGCGCCGTCCCAGTGCCATAGCGGTGGCTGTTCCCCTCTGGAGGTTTTGACCTTCGCACTTAAAAAGGGCCCCGGGTATTCCGGTGGCCCTATTTTTCTGCTTGACAGGCGCGAAAGGGGAGACCTCTAGAGAGGTCAGCGCAGCTCATTTTAAGACTACCAGTGAGCACCTTGAGGTCCTCAGGTGGCGAATGACCACACAAACCGCCTCCAGTCTTGCCACCAAATCGGCGACAGCCCGACGCCCGGCTCCTCCACGCCAGCGGTCGGCATTTCGATCGCATGATCTTTCTTTCTCCGAAGACGAGACCGACGCATTTCACCTCAGCGTACACCAATGCCGCGCTGGCGCTCGATCGGTACCGTTATCGGCATTGATCGCGCCGTAAACGACCATCCATCAGGACACCGCCTGTGCTGTTTTCAGCTGATCGAGGGACTTTGATGGCGACATCCTTGCCGACGGGTATAGAAGGCGCTGCTCGATGGCTCGGGCGACAAGTGAGGCAGGCCAGGCGAGCAGGAAATAGAACAGAGCAGTTAAGGCGAAGACATGCAAAGGCAGGAAGCTCTCCGACATGATCTCCCTCGAAACCAACGTCAGTTCGGGGACGGCGATCAATGCGGCGATCGAACTGTCCTTCAACATCGATACTAGGTTGATCACAAGCGGCGCGATGGTGTGGCGGACCGCCTGCGGCAGCAGGATCAGGCGGAATGTCTGAAGGGGTGTCAACCCACTCGCAAGCGCGGCTTCGCGCTGCCCCGCCGGTACGGCATCAAGCCCGGCGCGGAATACTTCGCAGAGATAGGCGCCATAGACGGCGGCAAGCCCAACCGTCGCCGCGAGCTCAGCCGGCAAGGTGATACCGGCACCCGGAAGCGCGAAATACATCAAATAAAGGACGACGAGAATCGGCACTCCGCGCGCGAACGCGATATAGACCCGGGCGCTCAGGCGCAGCGCCGCAAGACGGCGAGAGCGAAGATATTCGAGCGCGAGCGCCAGCAGAAAAGCGAGCGCAAAGCCCCCCCCAGTCAGGACGAGCGTCGTGCGCAGGCCGGTGAGCATACGTGGCGCCCAGTCGCCCAGATTGGCGAAGATCGTATCAAAGAACATCATGGTGTCTCCAGCTTGCGTTCGACGAGGTAAACCGAACCGGCGACTGCCATCGTCAGGACAAGATAGACGGCCGCCGTAAAACCGTAGACAAGCGCCGTTTCGAACGTTTCGTTCACCAATTGGCGTGCGTTGAACATCACCTCTGGTGCTGCGATTGCCGCCACGAGCGAAGTATCCTTGACCAGCCCGACGGCATAATTGCCGACGGAGGGCAGCGAAAGACGCAGGCCCTGTGGCAGAACGATGAGCCAGAAGGTTGCAAGCGGCGTCAGGCCAATCGAAGCGGCCGCCTCTTTTTGGCCGACGGGAACCGACTGAAAACCCGAACGAAAGATATCGACGAAAATCGCTCCGCCGATCAGTCCGAGGCCAAGAACCGCGGCGACGATGGAGGACAGCCGGATCCCGGCAGCCGCGAGCCCGAAATACAGGAGAAACAGGAACGTTAAGCTTGGAATGTTGCGAAGAGCCTCGACGTAGACGCGGATGAGCGCATGCACCGCGCGAAGCTTGCTCAAGAAGTCGACCATTGCGAGGCCTAGTCCGATCACAAGGGCCACGGCCATAGCGCCAACCGTTACTTCGACCGTCACGCTCACGCCTGCGAGTAACACGGCGACGATCCTCTCGAGGAGTACGCTATCCATCGCGTTGCCCCCTCTGCGAGAGATTAGCCAGAAACTGCTTGAGGCGTGGCGATTGGGGGTGATCAAGAAGATCCTTCGCCGGTCCTTGCTCCACGATGTGACCGTTATCCATGAACAGGATGCGATCAGCGACCTCCCGGGCAAAGGGAATTTCATGAGTGACGAGCACCATGGCCCTACCCTCGCGTGCAAGCTCCTTGATGACGCTGAGGACCTCGCCGACAAGCTCCGGATCGAGCGCAGATGTCGGCTCGTCGAAGAGTAGGAGCTTTGGCTTTTGGGCGAGCGCGCGGGCGATGGCGACACGTTGCTGTTGTCCACCGGATAGACGCTGCGGAACCTCGTCGACCTTGTGAGCGAGATGCACCTTGGCGAGCATCTCTTCGGCCAGACGCCCTGCTTCGACCCTGGAAACGCCTCGGACCTTCTGCGGTTGAAGTGCGACATTAGCGCGAACACTCAGATGTGGCCACAGATGGAAATGCTGAAATACCATGCCGATTTCAGCCCGCTGCGGCGCAAGCGCAAGGTCGCTCATGCGACGGCCATTTTTCTGGCGACCAATCAGACGCCCGTCCAACCGGACATCACCGGCGGTCGGTGGTTCGAGATAGTTGATGGCTCTCAGGCACGTCGATTTGCCGGATCCGCTTGGCCCGATCAGTGCGATACGTTCACCGCGCTGCAGGGCGAAGGAGACATCCTTTAGGACCGTGTGATGGCCATAGGACTTGCCGAGGTCGGTGACCTCGAGAAGATATTCGGCGGTCATTTCCGCCTCCGTGAACGATGAGAGGAACTGGCGCGGCCGGGCAACCGGCCGGGAGGGGTTTACTTCCCGCAGACAGGCGGCGTCCAACCTGTCGGCCGATCAACACCTATCCGAAAATTCTCGACCGATGGGGTATAGTTCGCTCGACTGACATTTCCGTAACGCTGGCCGATCGCATTGACCGTGCAGGAGGTCCAGAGGTCGCGGATCTGCCCACTCAGCGCATCCGCGAGCGCCGCGTTGTCTTTCGACAGGCCGAAGACATATTGTCGCCCAAGGCCGGTCAACAATGGATAGTCCGGATTGTTGTCGGTGAACGGAAGATTGACGAGCCCCCAGTCTGGATTCTTAGCAATCGCGTAGTCGATGACAGGAGGATCGCCAATCAGCGCTTCGATGCGGCCGGCGAGAAGATCGCGCAGTGCCGCGTCCGAGCTGTCGTAGAGTGACAGTTCGAGACCCTTGATGTTGCGGAGTTCCGGCAGGAAGGAGAAGCCGGTCATCGATCCGACCCTGCGGTTTTCTAGATCCTTCAACTCGTGCCAGGCTACGTCCTTGGGTGAGGTGATGCCATTCTGGAAGTAACCGGTCGGGTCGGTCAGGGACAGCGTTTCGGCGCGTTGCTTCGTCCAAGCGACATTGCCGCCGATAATGTCGACCCGACCCGTCTGCACGGCGGCGATCGCGCCGGACCATTCCATAGGCACCGGCTTGATCTTCAGATCGAGCCGCTCGGCGACGATTTGCAGGATATCGCCGTCATAACCGGTGAGCTTGCCGTCGCGTGCCACGAGGCCCGGCATGTCGCCAGTAATGGCGACCGATAGGACCCCCGCTTCGGCAAGATGATAGGCCGGGTCGGTTGCCGCCGATGAATCCGGTTGGAGCGCAACGGCGATCCCGATGGCGCCACCGAGCAATCCGAAAATGAAATGCTGCATGTCTGTTCCCTCTTTTATAGATAATTCTCAGGCTGAATGAGGACTGCCGCATCTGCGGCGGCGCGTCCCTTGTCGAAACGGCTCATCGAAAGCCCGTCGATCTCCGTTGGTGAGTGCCCCTCAAGGCAAAGCTCGGCCAGCACGGCGCCGACTGCGGGCCCGAGCTGGAAGCCGTGACCGGAAAAGCCGAAAGCGTGAAAGAGCCCTTCGAGTCTGGGGCTCGGGCCTACGACAGGCAGACCGTCCGGCATGCGACCTTCGATGCCTGTCCAGGTCCTGACGAGCAGCACGTCGGCAAGTGCGGGAACCATCGCTATCGCGAGCCTAGCCGCTTCGCGCGTAACCTCGGCGTGGGGACGTGCCTTCAACTGGCGCCGGTCGGCCGTGCCAAGACCGCTTCCGAAGATGACGCTTCCCTGCCCTGTCTGGCGGATGTAGATGCTGCCGCCGCAGATCCCGAGATTGGAGCCGATCAGGGGTGCGATGGGCTCGGTCACGCACATGTTAGGCGCCATCACCGCTTCTTCGACCTGATCGCCGAGCGATGCGGCGATCGCAGCGCCCCACGCGCCGGCAGTGTTGATGAGCAGCCTCGCCCTGACAGGAGACGGATCTGCTGCCTGCCAAAGCAGAAATCCCTGCTCCGATACCCGGATCTCTTCAACGCAACAGCATTCACGGATGTCGGCGCCGAGAGCGCGCGCAGCGCGGGCGAAGGCCGGCGCGGCCAGACGGGGATTGGCCTGACCGTCTTCCGCGCAGAACGAGCCGCCAGCATAGATTGGTGCGACATACGGAAAGCGCAGGCGCAGATCGGCCGGTTCGAGAATTTCGCTTTCAACCTCATAGCGTCCAAGCAGTTCCCGATGCGCCAAAAGCTCGTGCATGTCCGCATCATTTCGCGCGAGCTTCAGATGGCCCGTCGCCCTGAATTCACAGTCACTACCGACCAGGCTCTGCAGATTGCCCCAGATCGCGCGGCTACGGCGGGCCAACGGCAGTTCCGCTGCGTGACGCCCCTGCTGGCGGACACCGCCATAGTTGACGCCGCTCGCCTGAGCTCCGCAACGGCCGCGTTCGAAGAGTATGACGGAGGCGCCCATGCGACGTGCATGCAGGGCCGCGGCGCAGCCGGCCAGACCGCCGCCGACGATCGCGATGTCGAAGGACGCGCTCATCGGCCGACCGCCGCGAGATGCTTGAGCGACATCGGCTTGATCGGAGCCTGACTGCGCAAGCGGCCGACGACGCTGATATCGACCCCG
Organism: Sinorhizobium sp. B11; assembly: GCA_039725955.1. Classification (NCBI taxonomy): domain Bacteria; kingdom Pseudomonadati; phylum Pseudomonadota; class Alphaproteobacteria; order Hyphomicrobiales; family Rhizobiaceae; genus Sinorhizobium; species Sinorhizobium sp. B11. The sequence goes on along the minus strand of CP091033.1, from coordinate 81,603 downwards.
GCAGTTGCTGCAATGATCTCGGCGGCGGCCGGCGTGCAGATGCGTCCCTGGCATCGCCCCATGCCGAGCCGGCAGAAGGCCTTGATACGATTGATGTCTGACTCGCCGGAGTCGATAACGGTCCGGCGGACGTCACCTGCAGTGAGGCCTTCACAGCGACAGACCATTGTCTCATCAGGCAGTGTTTCGGCGATGTGCGACGGAAAGGGGAAGACGCGATCGAGGACATTGCGGAAGCGCGCCATTCGTCTGATAAGGCTCCGGTCGCGCTCTGAAGGTCCGCTTTTCTCGTGTGAAACATCCCGAAGGAGCGCCGCCGCCGCGATCCTACCGCTCGCGGCGGCGACGACGCCCCCACGAACAGACGAGCCGTCGCCCGCCAGATAGACATTCGGAAGTGACGAGCGTCCGTCAATGTCGACCACCGGCAGCCATTGTCTCTGTAGTGCATCGAACTGGAAATCGACGCCGAGGAGGTCGGCGATCTGGGTCTCCGCTTTAAGGCCATGTCCCACCGCGAGCGCATCACAGGCAAGGAACATATCCCGGCTATCAGAGCGGAATTTTATCCCATTCACGCGACCATCACACCCGCGCGTCGCCTCCACGGGAACAACACCGGTCAGCACGGGAATACCACGCGCTCGAAGCCAGGCCATGAAATAGAGCCCTCGGGCGAATGTAGCGCCGCCGGAAACCAGTGCCGGCAGGGCCGATAGATCGTCGAAGGGTCTTGCGGTCTCCAGGACGGCCGGGACAATCGCTCCGGCCCGGGCATATTGATAGGCGACGAGGTAGAGAAGCGGCCCAGTGCCTGCAAACACGACAGTGCGGCCGATCAATGATGCCTCCGCCTTGAGGGCGATCTGCGCGCCGCCCAGACTGTAGACACCGGGAGCCGTCCAGCCCTCCATCGGCACGACGCGATCCATGGCGCCGGTCGCAATGATCAGATGCGACCAGCGCTGCACGAAGGCGCGCCTGCAGCTTACCAGGTGAAGTGAGCCGGGTTCCGCGCTCCAGGCTGTTGTTTCGGCGTGGTGTTCGACGGCAGGTTTGAGATCGGTCACATCAGCGCGGAACGCGTTAGCAGGCTTTGCATCGAAGCCGTAGAGATCGCTCGGCGATCGCGAGAGCTCCGGCTCGGGCTGGCGGAAAATTTGGCCGCCCGCAGATCGACCCTCATCGATCACCACCGGACGAAGCCCGGCATCGGCGAGCGTCCTGGCTGCGGCAATGCCGGCCGGCCCGGCGCCAATAATTACGATGGACTGGGTTGGTTTCATCGAAACGCCTCCGGCGATCGGGTCAGGAGCCGCATACCGGCATCGACCCGGCTAGTGCACGCGCGAAGACGCTCGCCCTCCTCCCGCCAAAGCCAGCAATCCTGGCAGGCGCCCATCAGGCAAAAGCCGGCGCGTGCTTCGTTCATGAATTCAAAGTTGCGCACATGACCTGGATCGGACCGCATCGCCGTCAGCACAGTTTCACCGAGCCGCGCGCGTACAGGGAGGCCATCGACGAAAATGTTGATTGCAGCTCCTGCCCGCAGGTCTGGCCGCGCCCGGCCTCTTTCCACCAATTCCATGGCTGAAATTCCTCACTCCCGATTTCATATTGACAAGCTTCACATCCACAATATGAATTTATATATTCACAAACGATCAGGCAATTAGGCTCTAACTGAGGATGTTCGAAACTTGACTACTACCTGTGAGAGTGACCGACGCGATGAACGGGCATTCGTCATCGATCGTCTTGCGACGATGTGCACGTCCCTATCAGCCGCACCGTCCCACGTGCTTCACGCCACCCGGCGAACACTTGTCGACACAATCGGTGCGGCCGCGGCTGGGGCCGCTACCAGAGCAGGACAGGCCTCCCTGAAAGGCGCCCCGCTCATCTGGGGATCAGGAGACTATAGTATCTGGTTTTCCGGGCAGCGCTCGACTGCAGTCGGAGCCGCCTTCGTCAACGCCACTTACGCGGCCGCGCTCGATCTTGACGACGGCCACAGGCAGGCCTCTGGCCATCCGGCCGCTGCGATCATTCCGTCCGTACTGGCTTGCGCCGAGCACAATGGAGCGGGCGCCGACACGATCCTCACCGCCATCGCACTTGGCTATGAAGTGGCGGTCCGCGTATCGAGCTCTCGCGAGATCGGTGCACTTCGAACCACCGACAGCGGTCTGTGGTGCGGATACGGCGTCGCGGCCGCAACTGCGTGGCTGGAGGGGGCCTCCGCGGACACCATGAGCCACGCGATCGCGATCGCCGGCCAGACGTCGACGTCTCAGGCCGCAACCGGGTTCACCCGCATCGGCCATACGGTGAAAGAAGGCATACCCTGGGCAACGGCGAACGGCATCCAGGCGGTGGTGCTTGCTACAGCCGGTCATCGAGGACCGGTCGACATGTTGGATGAGCGCGACAATTACGTCAGGACACGCCTTGTCGGCGTACCCGGAGATGCATGGGCGATCGAGAGCGGCTATTTTAAGCTCTACAGCTGCTGCCGCTGGGCACATGCTGCGATCGACGGGGCGTTAATGCTTCAGGTTCGAATGTCGCTAAGCAGCGGCGACATCGACACGATCATTGTAGAAACCTTCGAACGCGCGCTGTCCTTGCCGAATCTGCCGGACCCCTCCACGAGCGAGGCGGCACAGTACAGTATCCCCTTCTGTATCGCGCTGGCGATGGTGCATGGCGAGAAGGCGCTGCTGCCACTGAAGGAGGACTATCTCGGCGATGCCGCGGTCGTCGCACTCGCCCGGCGCGTTAAGCTTGTAAACTCAAGGAATTATGAGCATGCTTTTCCGGAATCAACGCCAGCACGCGTGACGATTGTGGGGAAGGGCCAAGTCGACCAGCAAGAAGTGCTGTCACCGCGAGGGGAGCCTTTGAACCCACTCACCCCTAAAGCGCTTGAAACCAAATTCCTGGCGCTCATGGAAAAGTCGCCCTTTAACGGCAAGCAGGCGATGGCGTTGCTTGAGGCTGCAGGTCGGCTGGGCATTGATCGTGAACCTTCCGACCTCTACGCCGCTCTAAGAGCAGGGGTGGTATAGTCGGCTTGGGTTTGGTTCAATTGCCGGGTTCACATCGGCCGCCCGAGACAATTCTTTCGCCCAGCCTTTGGCTCGCCGTCAACACGCAGAAAACCAATAGCTTCTTATGGGTATTCTACGGCGAATTTCTAGGTCTATCCCTTGCTCTTGAGGCTCGGCCTGTCCCTTCTGGCTGTAGCGCGCTGACGAACTTGGTATGCTTGGCCGCGTGCCCACAAGCATTTACAACAACGCCATGTCGTATAAGGAATTCACAGAATGTGAGATGAGAACTGACATGGCCAAAGAAGAGGTTACGGCGACCGGCACCCAACTGCTCGATAGGGCAGTGGCGATCCTCAAGCTCCTTGGCGAAAGTGGACAGTCGGGACTGACGATGACATCGATCGAGGAATCGATGGGATTAAAGCAGCCGACCGTCCATCGTATCGTCACGGCGCTCGAACGTCACGGGCTCGTTGACCGCGAACGGCAAACCAAGCGCTATCGGCTGGGTCTTGCGTTATTTGCTATGGGCGCGTCGGCTGCCGATGGAACGGGTCTGCGCCAGCTCGCCCGCCCTTCCCTGATGCGCCTTGCAGCGGTGAGCGGCGATCCGATCTTCCTAATGGCGCGCTCTGGTTTCAATGCTGTCTGCGTCGACCGTCAACAAGGCGCCTACATGATCGATAGTCTAACCGGCCACGTCGGTGGCCAGATCCCGATGGGTGTGGGTCCAGCAAGCCAGGCAATCCTCTCCTTCCTGCCCGAGACGGAGATTGACATTGTTCTTGCTACCAACGCGCCGCTCTTCAAAAAATATCCCGGCTTGACGGTGCAGAAGGTCAAGGACGACATCAAGAAAATCCGCGAGACCGGATTTGCCATTGACGAAGGCGAACTTGTTGCCGGGATTTCTGCAATCGCCGTGCCGATACTGCCGCCCGGACGCGACGCTGTCGCATCAATTGCGATTAACCTGACGAGCGCGCGGCTGCCAAGAGAGCGTATTCCCGAGCTTATCAGCCTGCTCTCACGTGAGGTTCAGGACATCGAAGCTCAGCTCAATCCGCTTGAGAAGGGCGTTTGAGCGCCATATCCCCTAGACTGAATCAGCCGTGCCCTAACCCCAGTCAATCGATGGGAGGATGAAATCGGGTTCGACGCCATGCTGCAGAAAAAGATCCTGGAGCATGGGACGGTCTATCTTACCGTCGCGTTTCAGGCAGTTCTTGTGGACGCCGGTCAGCACCAGCGCCGTCTCAAAACCGGCTCGCTTACCGCCGACAATATCGGTTGCAAGGCTGTCTCCGATTGCCAGAACCCGCCCCGCAGACAGACGAAGAACCTCCAATGCCTTTGAATAAGCCGCTTGGTAGGGCTTTCCATAAAAGAAGACGCGCCCCCCAAGCATTTCGTAGTCACGCGCAAGCGCACCTGCGCAAATGACTTTCTTTTCTGCAATGTGAACCTCGAAGTCCGGATTGGCACATATCAGGGGCAGTTTGCGGGCAAGACCGGCATGAAGAAGTTTGCCTGTCATTGCGCTCTCTTCGGGCCAGCCGGTCGCGAGTATGAAGTCGGCAGCGTCTATGCTTATCGACGCATTCATCGGCAGCCCCGACAAGAGCTCGGCCAACTCCAGGGGTCCTAAGTGAAAATAGGTAGAACCTGTTGGAAATTTGGAAGATTCGCTGAGCGCTTCATAAACGAGCTCACCTGATGTGATCAGCCCGTGATACAGATCACGTCCTATCCCCATCGCCTCCAGGCGTTTGGCAACCTCGTCGGATCGTCGCGGTGAATTGGACAGAAGGCATATACGCATACCTTCGTTTCGGAGCCGACAAAGGCTTGCGCGTGCCTCTGGGAAGACTGAGACCCCGTCGTGTATGACCCCGAAAACATCAAGGACAACGCCTGCGTAGGCTCCAACAAGTTGCACTAGTGAGATCATTTCCAGCGCGGGGTCGGTCATATTAGTCCTCCGTTTGCACCGATTGGCTTTTTTTGCATCGTTAGGTGCGCAGCCACGGACACCAGGATTACGCCCCCTCCGATCACCATCAGCAGGGCTGGTCGCTGATCAAAAGCCAGCCAGACCCACAGCCCTGACAAGGGCACTTCACAGAGTGATAGCAAAGCTGTCTCAGGTGGGGGGAGCCGACGTGCGCCTCTGGCATAGAGGATCAGGCCGAACGATATTTGGAAGAGAGCAAAACACGCGGTGACGAATACCTGTTTGGCATCAAGAGCAAGGCTGGGCGCCAGGGCCACCCCCGCAAGGACGGCGATTGCGTTCGAAAGCCAAACCATCGGAAGGACCGACGGCACAAGTGAGCGCCTGAGGGCGATCGTCATCAGCGCCATGAAGATCGTCATCATCAATGCCAACCCGTCGCCGGCCAGTCGTATGCCGGACGACGCGGAGCCCGCGAAGATGATTATCGCGCCCAGGGCCACCGACAGGCAAAGGCCGATGGTGCGATGGCCCATTTGTTCCGTGAGGATCAATCGGGAAAGGGCAACCGCAATTAGAGGCAGCGCACCGTGAATAACAGCGACGTTTGCGACCGATGTTAATCGCAGCGACGGGATGAAGGTGAGTGTCGCTGCAGCCGAGAGAATTGCTGCAAGGAGACCGGCGCGATCGAGGCACAAGAGTGCGATCGAGGTGGGCCGCATCGCAACGAAAATTGAGGTGAAGCCAAGTGCAAACAGGCTACGCCAGAACAGGATCGCCCAAACATTCATGTCGAGAAAACCCATGAAGAAGCCAGCCGTACTAAATAAGCCAGCAGCGAGAAGGATGGACAGCCTTGGCGGCAGCTCGCGCCTCATGCTTCCTTCCGATGCTCTAAGGCCACGTAAGAGCGGCGGCAGGCGGCTCCGAGACGCAGCATCACTTCCTGCGCAACGGTAGCGCCAGCACGCGCCATCGCGTCGGCAGGCCGGTCCCTCGTGATCAGCTCGACCCATTGTCCCGGTTGGCAAAGCTGATCCGGTACGTCCGTCAGATCGATCGCGACATATTCCATGGCAACTCGGCCCACGAGGGGCGCAACATGGGATCCGATCTCCACAGTCATTCTGTTTGACAGAGACCAGGCCAGACCGTGCGCGTACCCGATGGAGAGGATGCCGAGACGTGTGAGTCGGTTCGCGCGGAAGGTGCTTCTGTAGCCTACGGCAGCGCCTACTTGAACCTGCCTGACATCAACGAGACAGGCTCGCAGTCTGAGGACATTCGCAAACCGATTGGGGACACGGTCCGTAGTGTTCAGGCCGTAAAGGGCCGATCCAAGACGCACGAGGTCGAAAAGGTAGGCCGGCCCCAGGAACAATCCTGCCGACGCTGCGAGGCTGCGCCGCGTCGCGCCCAGCAGTTCGGAAATGCAGACGAACCTGTTTTTCTGCAACTCGTTGAGCGTATTGGCCGGCTCATCGGCGCATGCCAAGTGGCTCATGACCAGGACAGGTTGAGGAAGACAACGGTGGATGAGGCTGCGCACCTCAGACGATCCCAGCCCGAAGCGCGAAAATCCGGTTTCCAAATTGAGTGCGTAGTCACAGCGCCCCTCCGCTGCTGCGACTGCTTCCTCCAATGTATTGCATACAGGGACAAGTCGGTTTTTGCGGCAGTGTTCCGCATGGCCGCGTTCCATTCCGGCCAATATGAAGACGGTCCCGCCCTTCGAGTGATTGCGTACACGGCTGGCCTCAGAAAGATCGGCCACGAAGAAGTTCCGACATCCGGCAGCAACCAGAGGTTCGATCAGTCTATCAAGACCTAGACCGTAGCCATCGCTTTTGACCACGGCGGCCACGTCCACGTCCGGGCCGGCTATCGAAGTCGCGATCGCAAAGTTTTGCTGGATGGCATCCAGATCAATGATCACTTCCGGCCTGTGTGAGCGCATATGATTGCCTACTTATCGGTGTATTCGTTGCACTGGTAATTTCCAGTTGCAAATTACACCAGAGCAGAGCATTGTGCAATCTATTGATGCATTCAGGATCTAAATAAACTCACAGGATGCGAGAGGAGGAATGACTATGACAAGAGGTGCCTCACCCACGAAGATGCTGATTCTCGGTCAAGGCGTTCTCGGTGGCGACGTTCTTGATTTTCTGCTTCAAAGCGACACACCGCTGGCACTCGTCGTCGGTGTACGAAACCCTGAAAAGGCGCTGCACCGCGTCAATCTGGCTCGATATACCGCAATGAACCTCGGACAGTCCAAGCCGGTAGAAATTGAAGACATCAACCTTATGGACATCGACGCCACAGCGGCGGCGATTGACCGGCTGAGACCGGACATCATCTTCAACGCGACCACCCTGCACAGCTGGTGGATCATCACCAAGTTGCCTTCGGAAGCCTTCACGAAACTTGATGAAGCCCGAGGCGGTATCTGGACCCCGATGCACCAGGTCCTCATTCGTCGCCTCATGAAATCTGTCCGAATGGCAAACAGCCGGGCTACGGTTGTCAACGCGTCCTATCCTGATGTTGTCAACGCCACGCTCGCGGCCGAGGGACTGGCGCCCGCGGTTGGAATTGGAAATATCGCCAATGCAGTCCCCGGCATCCGGCTTGCCGCCGCTCATATTCTTTCGCTCGACCCATCCTCCATCGAGGTTCGGTTCTTTGCCCAGCACTACCTTAGTTACCGAATGCCGAGTACGGGGGGGACGGACGGAGCGCCCTATCATCTGACCATCTACGCAAACGGGCTAGAAGTGCCGAGATCCGAGATCGATCATGACGTGCTTTTCTCGCTGGTAGCAGGCCGCTTCCGTCGACTCAAAGGGCTAGCCGGTCAGTCGGTGACGGCGTCGTCTGCAACTGCGATGTTGCTTGCACTCGCAAACCGTTCGGGTCAAGTAGTGCATGCCCCGGGACCGCTCGGGCTCGTGGGCGGTTATCCTGTCAGGGTTTCACCGAACGGCCTTCTCATTGACCTGCCCGCCAAATTGACACTCGACGACGCCGTCGACATCAACAGGCAATGTCAGCGCTTCGACGGCATTGAAAGCGTTGACGACGACGGCACAGTGCGCTTTACCAGCCGATCGACCGAAATCATGCGCGATGTTCTCGGCTATGAGTGCGAAGCGTATCGGCCGGAGGAGTGCGAGGAACGGGCCGAGGAGCTCGGCGCCCATTTCGCGAACTATGCCCGTATGCATGGCAAGGAGGTCGCAAGCGCAGCCTAGGCCATGGCGCGAACGTCGAGCCTGACGCGCTGGTAAGGTATTCTATCCGGCCGCCCGAGCGATATCATCGCCTCGCGTCGACGGCAGTCGAAGATGACTGAAAAAGCGGTTTCGGTATGTTCGCGCTGTGAAATGGATTTGCATATCGCGTCGGGGGCGCCCGTTCTGTCGCTGAGAAGCGCCTCGATATCGCGGGCACTCTCCAGCGGGAAGCGGTAGGCCGCCCGAAGCCGCTCGCGGCTCGAAGGGTAGAGCTGCGCGACGACTTCGATGTCCTCCCACGCGGTAATCACTGGCAGGAGTGGATGGTTGGTATGGCGAATGACCTGGACAGCGGCATCCGCAACGCCGGCAGACGGGGAGATTTCCGCCATTGATAGGGAACCCGAAGCGTCGCCAATGATAAAACAGCGCCCGCCCAGATGATCGCTCTTCCTCAGCACCTCGATCGCCTCATCTACGGATCCTGTTGCGAGCATAAGGCGCCGGATGGCAAGACTTGGAATCCCTTTCTGGCTTCTGTCGACAATGAGATCATTGTTGACGAAGGCAAGCCCGGCGCCATTCATGCCGACCCAGCCAAGCGTTCCCGCCGAGGCTATCGTAACGAAGGGCCGGTCTGGATCGTCATGAACGAGCGTTACGAGCTCCTTGCTACGACCCGCCGGAGCATCCCAATTCTGAGCGACGAAAGTTCCATCGCTGGTCTGCAGACCAACGGAGGTGCAGCCTGTCAGCCCTTCGTCGAAATACTCAAAACAGGACAGGAGGTAGATGTCGAGAATGTCGAGGCGGGTTACCTCGGCGAGACCTTCGAGCTCCGCCGTGAGAGCGGGCGCGACGGCACGGAGGCGAGCGAAAGATTTCGCGCCCATACTTCTAGCGCGACGCCATCGCTCCGGGGGAAGCGCTCTGCGCAACTTGGTCAAGCCCTCAAGGATCAACTGCATGAGAAGGTAACCCTGTTGTCGGCCCCGTTCGGATGGTGAGCCAGTCAGTCTGATGAACGGCATTTGCAGATGCACGCGTTTGATCCATTGCTCGTAAACCTTTGAACATTCATAATGTGGATTATCTTTCCAAACCAGCTGATGCTCGTCCTGGCTGTGCGAAACTTCGCTACATCGCCTGAGCGAGTTAATGAGAAAAGGGACAGCTCTTCGAGCGACTGTGATGAGCAATTGTTAGGGCATGCCTTTACATCAGTAGGTAGTCGAACTACAAACACAGGTAGTCATGAAAATGACATACACGTATATAATGCATAAGTAATTTTGCAAAAACCGCGCCCAAATCGAGTGTGTTGACGCCTTTTTGAGAAGGATAGCCGGTGAAATCCGTTCCCCGCGGATATTTTGGTCGAGTTCCTCACAGCCTGCGATCAGGCGAGAAATCGGGCAGAGCTTCTGCGGGGCGTTGAGCGCGTTACATCATACCTAGGCATCGATTATGTTGCGATGGCCTGCCTGCCCTTGCCGCATGAACGGGTCGACAAATTTTTCGTATGGCAGCAGTGGCCGAAGGCCTGGTCTGAACGCTATTTGAAACTGAACTACTTCCATGCCGACCCCGTCGCCAATTTGGTGCGCCAAACCGGCCAGTCCGTGATCTGGTCAAAGGCGCTGGATCAACGAGCCTTGCCGACGAAGGCGAAAAGGATCATGGCGGAAGCTCGTGATTTCGGCCTCATCGATGGCGTAACGATCCCCCTGCACTCATTGCCAACAGGCCACGAGGCAATTTTCTCCGTCGCTGGCGCACGAAAGGCGATGACGCGGCAAGAAACAGAGCTGCTCGAACTCGTGGCAGACCGGGCGTACCGACGGCTGAACGAATTGGAGCCGATCCGCCGCCCCCCTGCTATACAACCACATATTACAAGATCCGAAAGTGAATGCCTGACGCTGTGTGTCGCCGGCAAGACTGACAGAGAAATCGGACGCCTCACGGGGCGTTCGCCACGCACCGTCCAAGGCCATATACGCAGCCTGCAGCGAAAGCTGTCGGCTGTGAATCGAGCCCAATTGGTCGCTGAAGCGTTTCGCCGCGGCCTTCAGCGCTGAAATACACGACAAAATACGGATAGTATTCCCTTATCACTGGTTGCATTGTTAGCGCGTGCAGCCGGAGTGATACTATGTTGCAAATTATCCATGAGCATGACGATCCAGCGTTGATGGATCGGGTCTGGTCGTTTCGCCACACCCGTTTCGTCGAGCAACTCGGATGGGAAGCGGTGCGTCGAGCGGACCGACGCGAACGTGATCAGTTTGATGGCCCTTCAGCAATTCATCTGATCCTCGAACATGAGAAGCAAATTGTCGGCTATTCCCGCCTTCTGCCGACGGCCTTCCCGCATCTGGCGGGTGAGTTTTGTCCCGATTTGATGAAAATGCTGCCGGCCGAGCGATATCCGTTTGAATGGACCAGATGCGCCATCGCTCCCAATGCGCCGGCCATTGACGGCATCGGTGTTTCGGACCTGCTCATGACCGGTGTCCTGGAATGCCTGCTCGTCCTCGGAGCAACCGCCGTATTCTTCCTGACCTACCCCCGCGTCGTCGCGATGATGCGTCGCAGAGGTTACCGGTTCGACCTGATAGAGACCGTTGCAGAAGAAAAAGGTGTCCCGATCCAGCTCGCGGCCGCGAGCGTGTCACGTGACCTCCTGCGACTGCACCTCGACAAATACCGCATTTCTCAATCCATTCTCTGCTTCAGGGCCAGCTTCGCAGGCGGTTGCGAATCCTCGCCCGCGGCTGCGTGAGGGAACCGAGCCAGTGGCTCGTCGCAGCAAGTCAGAAATGGATGCCGACAATGCGCGGGCATTCATGATGGCAACAGTGCACAAGCAGACTGCGCAGCTGCTGAAGGCGGTCGAGGAGATCTGTCGTCGATATCCGCCGAGCGACGACTTGAATTTTGTTCGTTACCTGCTGCGCATGATCGTTTCCGAGACCGATCGCGGCAACGGAGCCGATGACCCGTGAGGGATGCACCAAATGCGCTTTATCGCTTAAGTTGTTAAGACGTTGTCTTAAGGTTCTTTTCAAACGTGAATCGGGTTGATAGTGTACAACTCAGGCGATCGGATCGCCTTGGGGCGTGGAAACCCCATTTTGGTTTGATGCTATAAGCGACTTCTTCGCGACCAATCAATGGTCCGGGAGCCTGTGGAGTATACAAGAGGCGTTCGCGCTAAAGTCCACGGGGCCGTAACCAACGGCATTTCCACCTCCCCGGCGTTTCGGTTGCCAGACATCTGGCTAGCGTGGAGCGCGGTGCATGCAACAGAACAGTTTAGCGAGGTCTTTGCCCGTCGTCGTTGACGATGCCATTGGCGACGAGGCCCGTCACCACTTGGTAGACGTGGTGGTTGGGAAACGCATCAAGAAGCGACGCCAGCAACTGAGGATGTCGCAAACCGCGCTTGGGGCTGCGGTCGGCGTTTCCTTCCAGCAGATCCAGAAATACGAGCGCGGATCCAATCGCGTGAGCTGCTCGGCGCTCTATGAGATTGCGCAGATGCTGGACGTGCCGATGGCATTTTTTTTCGAGGGCCTGCAGGAACCTGCGACAGCGGGCAACGAGGATTTGGACAGGAAAGCCGTTTTGCGCGAGGAGTTCGTCGCAACGGACCAGGGCCAGAGGCTTGTGGATGCCTTCATGGCAATGCCCAAGAAGATGAGACCGCGGGTCATATCATTGCTCGCGGCCTTTGAAACCGGTGACTAACGGCCAAGACGGCCGAGAATGACCGTTCTTACTCCATACCGCGCCCGTCACCAAGAAACTGCACAATGCCGAGGGGGAGTTTTTGACGCGGCTGCATCAAACTCCGCGGTCACGAACTTTTCCATTGTCTTACCCTGAAACTGCTGAGCAGTCGCAGCGAAAGATTGAGGGGTAAGAATCGCGTGGCGTATATCTTGGCTTGCCTGCGCCCGCGGCCGATTTTAAATCGAAGTCTAAAGGTGAAACAGCTCGTGTCGGCGGATTGCGGGAGCCGATAATGCGGAGCTCGCGGACCACGAATTGCTGATAAACAGCTTGTACTGTCCTCCGCAACCGCCCGGCACGACGCGGCAAAGGCCACTCCCAGTTTTGACATCGTGGCAAACGTCCCGCGGTAGCGCATCGGTTCGATGCCTGGCGATCCGAATTGATCCTCGCAGAGTCCGGAATCAGAGATGTCGTCGCACACGACCATGCACGTGCGTTGGTCGTGTGTCGTGCAAACGGGTTGGAGTCCGAGACCGGCCTGAAGAAATCTGCCGCGCTGGATGAAGGCGTCCCACGTCTTCGAGATCGCACAGGCCCGAACCCCATTTTCGAGGGAATGCAAGCTCCATCCAAACATAAACCATCAAAAGACTGCACTGAGACAGCCGAAGGAACCCTGATGTACAAACATATCGCTGAAAGTTTCGTCGCCGTCCGATACGCCCCGAACGTTGCGGAGAAACTCTCCGCTAGGATCGGCGAATTTTGTCAATCGATCCTGTCCGAAGGATCCGAGAGATCTCTAAGGTTTGAGGACGGATACGTCGTCATACTGCCCACTGACAAGGGATTATTCTTTCGGGTTTCCGCCCGAGACCTGGTTGTCTTTTATGGAATCCAGACCCTCATCGAGGGCAGCCTCTCAACCTTCGCAACCGTTTCCGCCGAAAGGATCAAGTGGCTAAAAACGGACGTAGGAGCGCGATCCGCCGCTAACGGATTCGAGCCGATCGGCTATCGCGCGGGAGACAACGAGGCAGGCATGGATCAGGATCTTTGAGCCAGACCAATTGGTCTAAGATCATGATTCGGTTGAACTCTGTGGCAGGAGCCTCTACTTTGGAGATCAGCTGCTCCTGGTTCCGTGATCAATGCTAGCATATGGGTTCGACGCGAAAATTGCCGTAGTTGGGACTAGACGTCAGATCTTAGCTCGAGCCTTTCCCAAGCGTGATTGTCATCTCCGTGGTACATATCATATGTCCACACTTCATAGTCCTCCTGCCGCTGTGCGGCGCGCTCCGCTCGGCGCGGACACACACGACGCAGGCCGGCGCCGGCGTCGCGGATCGCAGAACAAATCTCACTTTCCCGGGATGCAAGCGCCACGGCGTCGATCAGGCGCCGCTTTTAGAGCTGAAAGGCTCTCTGCCCATAGCTCCCGCTATTTTCCGCCAATCTCGGCCTCCCATGTAGGGAATGCGCAGGCAGTCGACGTTCGACAAGTGCTCCATGTCGCGTACGTCGACATAGCCGAGCTGATGCAACTCAAGGAGGAGATAAGGCTTTAGTTTAAGGTCTGCGAGCTTTGTCATGGCGGGATCAAATCATCCGCTCGTCTGCAAATCAACTCACAGAATTGATAGTTTCGGCGTGCCGGTCTCCGCGCCAAGTGTACACCTCGGTCCGGAGCCGGCTCACTCTTCATCATACTAATCCGCGCATGAAGGCCTGCAGCTGACCGGAACAAACTGAGCAACTTCCGCCTATCGGCTGAGGGATCCGGAAGTTTCGGACGTCGATAAATCGGCCCTAACTTAAGCCCTATCGAACTTTCAATGACAACACCAAGGTCATGGGGTTCGCCGGCGAAGCCGTGAATCCGTAATGTTCATAAAAGGCCTTGGCCTCGTCGGAGATCGCGTGAACCAGAAGGCCGCGAATACCCATGATGTGCGCCGCCTGTCCGGTGCGCAGCACGGCGTCCTGCAACAGCGCCGCTCCGAGACCTTTTCCCTGCCAGTTGCGATCGATAGCCAGTCGGCCAAGCACCGCAATCGGAACCGGGTCAGGCATATTGCGCCGGATTGCTCCCGGCGCATCGGCGACCGCGAGCGCTCCAGACGACAGGCAATAATAACCGACAACGCGCTCGCCTTCGCAAACCACATAGGTTCGCGATGCGCCACTGGCCTGATTGGCCCGCGCCCGGCGGCGCAGCCATTCATCAAGACTGTCGTGCCCGCTGGCGAAGAGCTGGAGATCATGCGCTTCGCCGAGAAGCGCCGGCGCTGACAACATCATGGCTGCCAGGGTTTGGGGGCGTTCATCAGCCGTTCGAAGCCTTCTCCTCCTGGCGGCTGGTCGAGGACCGCTAGATAGTGTTTATAGCTGTCCGGATTGACCTGCACCAAGGTCTGATCGAGAAGTGCGTCTTCGGCGGCGCGCCGGGCGGCGTCGATCATAAAATCCGACCGGGTTTTGCCGTGCGCCTTAGCGGCACGGTCGATCAGGATGCGAACGTCTTCACGGATCTTCAAATTGACGGGGCGTTTATGGCTCTCGGGTGCGTTTTTGCTGGTCATGGCGTTTTTTCCTTCAGGACCAATATACCACATTCGGATACACAATGTGTATCTATTTCTTACGTTATCGCGGTTCCATGGCGTTAAGCCGCCCTTTCAGCTCCTTTCGGACATGGGCGCCGATGGCTTCCACGGCGAACCTGTCCGGCGTCGTCCGGGGACAAGTTCGGCCTGCACACCCATGAAGCTGCGATAGCCGGTTTCGAACAGGAACGGCTTATCCCCATCGATGGCATGGGCGCTGAAATTCATCAAAGAACTGTTGGCGACCCGATGCCGAAAATACCATCCAAGTCAATCCTGAGGCTGATGCCTAAACCAGCGATCACGAGGAGAGCAGCTCGGGATAACGGCAGGTCTTTTTCAGGAACAATCCAAGAAAGGATCTGGCATGTTCAAACCGCGCCACGAACAAGTAACCCACACCCAATCGCTACCCCTTCCAGCTAAGGCGGCCCTCTGTTCACTCCCGAGGGCGAAAAGCTTTGGATCAACGAGTGGAGCCCACATTATTTGCAGCCTGAAAGCGGCGCGACCGAGGAGGGAATGGTCTTCACAATCGGGGAAGGTGACACCCTCACCTACTAGACCGCTTCGGCGGGCTCTTTCGATCGCATAATGGCCCTTATTCTAGGCCGACCTCCGGTCACGGAGCCGAGAAAACTCCTTTAAATTGCATTATATTCATGATACACCTCTGACATCAACCGGATTTGTGCACTTCCCCAAGTGCAAGTTCGGAAGAGGCAGGCAATGCACGGCCCGTAGTCGCCTGCGTGATTGGTCGGTCCCCGACTGCAGGAGGGCGTCACCCCTCGTCCTCCTGCTCCTCTCAGCGCGGCATTAGCGCTGGCCCGAAAGCTTGACTGTCACACAAATTTTACACACCCTGAGTAGACAACAGCGATCTGACAGGTAAATTTCTGCGTGCGCTGATGCTGCACTATCAGCGGGAGAAGGGCTCTTTATTCCTAACTCAGAGACCCTTCTCCGTTTTTCTCCAAACGCACAATCGAAGGTAGCTCTTCTCCACCTTTTCCTCACGGTTGCTCCCCCTTGTCGACCGATCGTCACCGACCTATCTGATCGGACCCATTCGGACTTGTTCAAGTGAGGATGGATGAGCCATGCTGTGGTGGATCTTGTACATTTACCTGAATTAGCCCCGAAAGGCCCGGACATGCCCGCTAAGAATGGCATGCATTACCAATTGGAGGAAAAGTGAAGAACATTGTCGAGGGCTTCAAAGAGCAGGTCTGGCGCATCGTCGAAATGGCTGGTGCCGAGATAATTTCTGAAGAGTTCATCCCTTTATCGGACGCGACTGAAGCCCAGATCATCTCAAGGATAGAGACAATGGCCAAGAGGCACTTGTCCGAACGGGAAATCGCTGAGTCGCCGTCTCTCTTCAAGGCCGATCGCGACGAAGGCAAAGGCGATCGCATTATCTACATGGCGGGCGAGAACCCCTACATCATCGCCAGCTTGTGGCGCGCTGACGAACTTTCCTCAAGCGCCCGCCAGATCCCCTCACCCGGAAACTGATACGCCTCGCCCGCAGTAAGGGACGCTGCAGCCATGCAGGCTCGAAGCGGATGCTGGTGTCTTCGAGAATGTACTCAGGCGGTAGCGGGCGCATTCAGATGATCTTGCCTTACGCCAGCTACCGCCCAACTTCTCATGCCGTGCGTTTGTCAGAAGAAGCATCTGCTCACCTGAGGAGGCAAAATGAAACTGGTCAAATTCACACATGCGGCCAACAACGAACCGGACATCTACATCAACCCAGATCAGGTTACCGCGGTCAAACCACTCTCGAAGACTACCCTAATTTACGTTGCGGGCAGTTCAGGGAACGCAGCCGTTTGTTTCCCTGTGCGCGAGCCGATAGACGATGTGGTGTCACGTCTGACGTCATAACGCCCGCCACAGACCCTGCCCGGCGGCTCGTAAGATTGGCATGCAGTGAAGAAAGCCGCTGCCATGCATGAGATTGCATTACCGAAGAGAGCGGCAATCACTACGCGCTTCATGTCACTTTCCGGTGATGCTGATGTCTTCGCCCTAGCTCGCGGAAGTAGAAATGAGCATCGGAGATGGAGGCGGGCCGCTGTAGGCCTCTGGTTAGCCCGAGAAAACCCCGCCATTGCTGACGGGGCTGTAGAAATCAAAAAAAGAACGCCATCTTAGCGGATGTACAGCTGGAACACTGACCGCGGGTAATAGTAGCCGTCGCTGTGGCGACGATAGCCCTTGCGATAGTCCCGATATCCGCGATGTCCATTCCAGTAGCCCGGGCGATAGTGACGACGTTCGTAGCGGTCTCGGTCGTGTCTCTCACGACGCCAGTCATCGCGGCGATGTTCCCGGTACTGGGCGAGTTCCACATCGCTTGTCACCTGCGGATGCTGTCCTGCCGACGGCGCGGCCGATGCCATTCCGAAGCTCGATGCTGCAATAACGGCCGCAACTACAGCGGTGCCAATACGCGAAAATGTTCTATTCATGGTTACGCCTTTCCAGTGGTAATGTGCGCGACCATGCTCTTGCGGGGATGAACGTTATATGAACTTGGCATTCATGTTTATGCCCGCCCGGCGAGCCGGAGCGGGCTGTGGCATTCGTTGCAGGCTTTAACATCGGCTTCGGCTTCCTCGGCCCGCACGGCGAGGAATACCGAGGAAATGCCAAACGAGTCATGCCTCACCTCGCTTAATCACATCGACCTTGCGGACGGCAAAGAGAACCGTGGTGTGATCGCGTCCGCCGAACGGCCGAGCGATCGCCGAGAGGCTAAAGCCGAATTTCTTCCTCCCCCGTGAGCTGCTGGCGCGCCTTGACGATTGCATGGCTTGGCTGCGGCCGATAATGCCGCGAAGGCGAGACGGTCACATTCTGGCCGGAGTCGCCGCCGGCCAAAATCCCACCGCCCGTTCCACATATGCCGTCCGATCTCCTACCATGGCCGCGTCCTGATCAGCGCATTGCTCGGGACTATTATCATGTCCCATATAGCGCCAGTTAGGCCTGAGCAACCTTCATAGAGTAGGTTTCGGGGTCCATTCCGAACGGTTTGAGACCGGTGCGGCAGTGGAGCTTGACGCGTTCGGCGAACCTCTTACCCTTCTTCCGTCATGACAATAGAGTACCTCGAACCTTAGGCCCTGCAAGTTTGAAATACTACGGCAGCCTCGTATCGCCCTCGCAGGAGGAGGCGACGCCCGTAGACCTCATATCGCGTTCGCAAAACGTTCAGGTTGCGCCGCAATCCCCTAATTTATCCCAACCAGAAGGGGAACAAACTGAGGCGGCAGCACTCGCAGAACATGTGGTCGTGGCCTCGGGACCGGATCGTGATGCCGAAGTGGTCCAGATCTAAAGCGTGTAGGAAAGAACCGCCGAAACGGCAGGAGCCAGAGAGTGGCTTACCCTCCGGCTCCATGGGGCGAAATTGGGTTCAGTTAGCGGCAGACATTGGTCGTGCGCGTGACTCGCTCACCATACCGATACGTCGTTACCCGTTTGGTGAAGCAAGACGGGTGGCGCCGGTAATCTTCATGGACCATTCGAGCTCGCCACCCACGGTGACCGTTATACCAGCCACGATGCTGGCCACGTTCCCAGCCGCGATGCAGGCCCGGACCGTCATCAGTACGAATGATGACGCTGTCCGCATAGGACACGGCCGGGACGGCAATGACGGACGAAAAAGCCAGAGCTACAGCAAGGATGATTTTTTTCATGGGGCTTTACCTGAAGTTATTGGACCGCGGTTAAATGATTGCCCGGTCTTTGCGTTCCACCAAAAAACTCAACTCGGACTTCAGTCTGAGGTGACGTCAGACCATTGGCGCACCTATGGAAAACCCCTGTGGAAACCGGGGAGACAATGACTAAGCACGCTAAATTACCCATTGGCGGCTGGCCTGCGGTCCTCAGGCACGAGTATGCTGCCGCCTATGACGGCGAGAAGACGGTTGACGTCTTCCTGGTGCCGTGTGGGAACGATGTGGCCGAAGCCGTTCATCGACACCGGCACAGGCAAAGCGAAGTTCAGACCGTGGCGGAAGATCCATCTGCACAGGGCGATCGACCAGGAAGCGGAAGAGGCGTGCCGGAGGCATACTGATGGTGCTGTGGAAATGCCCCGGTACACGTCCTTCAAGACGCTTGCCAGTGGGCTCGACCGGCTGTTACTGGACCTGCCCCAGCCTGTACCGCAAAGCCGGCTGCCCTATCTAAGCGCCCCCGCTGCTCGGCGAGAACCTTCCGTAAAACGAGCTAATCGTCGCCGCTAAAGTGTGGAATGAGTGCCTCGACGCGTGGAAAGCCGAACGGAAACCCATGGAGCCGGTCGAGACGCTTGCGAGATATGGTACCGTCGAGTGGCTCCAGAACGCCTACCTCCAGCACGATTCCCTCCTCGAGCGCGTCTCGGAGTTCAGCCGTCCAGATTACAAACGCGTGGTAGATCTACTCTGCCTTGCTCACGACTATGTTTGACAACCTGCTGCGCAAATCATGGCATCCCCACCCAAGTATCATCATGCGGCCGCGAGCTTCAGAACGATGGTGCTGCGCCTGGCGGGGCAAGACCTACTTGACTATGGCCCGTTGGCAAAGTTCTCCACATTAGGGAATTTCGATAATGGCCAGATGCTCTCCCACCGACCAGTTCGAATTACCGCGAGCAATCAGAGCGAGAACGGCGATTTCCCGCGGCGTCAGCGCGTCGTCGGTCGCATGTATAGCGAGATTGGTCGCCACCCCGGCGTCGACATGCTTCTTGCCCCTGACGGCCGACCGGATGGTATCGATAAGTTCGCGCCTTACCGAGCTCTTCAGCAGGTAGGCCTGGGCACCCGACCCGATCGCCTTGGCCGCCAGTTGCTCGGTATCGTAGGTCGTCAGGACGATGATCCGGGCCCTTGGGTGTCGTTCCTTGATTGGCACCAATGCCTCCAGTCCCGTGAGATTCGGCATCTGCAGATCAAGCAGCAGAACATCGGGCCGAAGTTCATCGAAGCGCGCGATTGCTTCATGTCCATCGGATGCTTCGCCGACGATGACAATGTCGGGCTGTGCAGCCATAAGCGCGGCGAGCCCCTCTGCGCATCCTCCCGTGCGGCAGTAGACGTCGGTGTAGGGGCCGTCAGATCGCGAAATGTCATCGTGAACGCTCTAGTCTCGCTGAACCCAGCGCATGGCCAATTTCCGTCACAGACATAGAGGACTTTTCCAGGAGCGTTTTCGTACGCTCGTTGCGCCGCATGATGTGGTATCGATGTGGTGGGACGCCAAACACCGCATTGTATAGGGGAACCTCGGCCCAGCGCTCCTGCCTTCGTCTTCACTGCCGTCATGCAGCTCAAATCGCAGGGAAACTCACCGTTTATCTCTCGTCGCCCATCACCGTCTCGACCGCTGCCGCCCGATGAACATGTACAGCAACCGCACTGAGCGCATGCCCCCAGATGACGATGACACCGCGCGAGCTGGGCATCCCGCCATCACCTCCGGTGTTCAATGCCGGTCAGCATTACGAAATGGGCGCGAGGAGACACTTCGTCTCACCCAATCAGCCACGCCCACCCCAGGCGTAGCGTGGAAGAGGAAAGCACGCATGCTCCATCTGGCGTAGCCGCCAGTCTCTTTCGAACAAGTGGCCAATCCCCGGGATTTCTGCGAAAAGAATGTTGCGCGATCCGGGGACAAGTATGCATCCAAGCGCCGAAACGACATCCCATCTGACCGACCTGATCTACGGTAGCCTCTTTGGTGAATGCACCTGGCAGGACTTCCTGGATGCTGTGGCGAAGACATCGCCGAACGGCAAATCAGCACTCCACTACCACGACCTCGCTTCCCCTGTAGCCCACGTTCCGTTCATCTCAGGGTTTTCCGAGGGCGAAGTTGCTCAGTTCAGCACCCATTATGCGGCGGTCAACCCATGGATTCCACGCATGAGTCTCGTCCCGGTCGGACAAGGACTTTGTGGCGACGAGATCTTCGCCCGGAAAAATATGCTGAAAACCGAGTTCTATAACGACTGGTTGAAACGGCAGACAGACTGCGAGACGAGTATTGGGGTCTCGATCATCAGGGAGGAGGCGCGGAGCTTCATCCTCTCAACGGCGACATCCTCTGCTGACCCAGTGGCTAATAGGAAGGCTGCCGAGCGATACACCGTGCTTGCGCCCCATTTGAAGCGTGCTTTCGACTTTATCAGGAAGCGCGATCTCCTCGTCCCGGAGAACCAAGAGGCACGTTCGCTTTTCGAAAACATAGGAGCGGGTCTATTCTACGTGTCGGAGCGGAAGCGATTGCGCTGGTCGAATATCGCGGCGGGCACTATGCTTGCTGCTGGCTACCCTGTCCGCCTTCAGTTTGACGGGAAGGTAGCGATATGCTGCCAGCGGTCCTCGGCGGCGCTCGACCTTCTTATGGTCCGGGGAGCTGCGGACAGAAGACCACACACCACCCATGTCCGCAATGATGACGGAGATGCTGCCTTTCGCATAACGGTGGTGCGTCTGCAATCCAGCGCCCTCACAGAGTTCCTCGACGGGCCGACCGTAGCCGTGATCGTCGAGCCGATCGTGGCCGTTCATCCGCGAGATCGGCAGTTGAAATTGTTGGAAACTGCCAAGCTCACGCCGACGGAAGTGAAGGTGGCGCTCAGTATCGCTTCGGGCAACTCGCCGCGCGAAGTCGCACACGCCTTCCGCATCGGCTACGAGACCATCCGAACACATCTTCGGAGCATCTACTCGAAGTTGGGTGTGAATTCGCTAGCCGCCCTCACGGCACTACTGCTCGCAAGCTGAAGCACATGTTCAGTGCACGGACGAGGAGCGTTCACGTCCGCGCAGCGGCTTGAAGTAGACGTGGCAGCAATAGCTGGAAGGCACGTATTCGGCCGCCGCCGGCGTGATGAGCCGGAAGTTGATCAGCAGGAATGGTCGGAATCCTGATCGGACGGCGGTTCTGCCCGCCCATTAAACAGACTTTGCTGCAACGCAGTTGTCCTGAGGGCGCATCCTAATCCGACAGGGCTAGGTTGCGTATTCCGGATCGATGGCCCTCCTGTCCAGCCTATGGAACAAAACGACAATCTGTTGCTTTGTGCTTGTTGAGGTCGCGTGCTGCGTCGCCTGACGTGACGGGGATGACGAAGGCGATGAGTTTTCGGTTTCTCATCGCAAAGTACCGCGGCGGGCAAAGGTGAGTAGGCGATCAGGCGTCTGGGCAAGGTGATGAAAACGGCGGCATGACAGACGACCGAGCGACCGCGCTGCGCGTTCCCGGAACACGCTTTTCGCTTGGAGCAGATTCGATGATCGGGCTGGTCCCTGGTATTGGTGACTTCGCCGGGGCTGCGATCAGTCTCTACATCGTCAATGAGGCCCGGAGGCTTGGCGTGCCGAATGACAAGCTTTTTAGGATGCTGGTCAATATCGGTTTCGATGCGGCGGCCGGGAGCGTTCCGTTGGTCGGGGACCTGTTTGACGTCTACTTCAAATCCAACCGCCGTAACCTCGACCTCGTTCTGGATCACTTCGGTCTAGACCATTCCGATCTCGATCGCAAACGGCCGACGGGTGAGTGAACCGGCCTGTTCGGCCGGTACGCTCACTCAATATCCGTAGCGCCGATCAAGTTCATTGAGGGCAGCCTGAACCTCATCAATGGAAACCGGCTCCGGTGTCCCTGGCATATGGCGGAATGCCGGCTTCGAGTCGACCGCGTAGAAGTCCGAGGCCCAAGACGCCAGGATCGTCCGTTTGTCGTCTGCGGAAAGTGCAGGCGCTTTTGCCACCTCGAGCGGCCGCTCAATCTCTATGCCCTGAAGAAGAATCTTCGGGCCCATCGCAGCGGCGCTGCTTGCGGCCTGCCGCAACATCTCGTGCATATCGGCCTCCTTAGCGAACGTGCGGATCTTTGTCATGCCTGCGGCGGGAGGCGGCGATCACGTCGGTTTCCGGCGCCAACAGATCATGTTTTTCTGCAAAGGCAGCGAACAGGCCACGCGCGGTCTCCGCTTCGATATCGCCCCGCAGCGCGGCACTGCATGCCTTGAGCGCCACCGAATGCGCCGTATCGCGCAACGATGCTGGCCATTCGGCCAGATGTCGGTAGGCGTCCATGACGGTGTGGACCTCAGCCGGAAAGCCAAGGCCGACGAGGATGGTAACAGGTTGTCTGAACATATCGGGTTTCATCGCTCTCTCCTTCCCAACCCGGAATGTTGATGGGCGCCACCGCCGTGGCGCCCATGTTCTGCGGACAATGCAGGTTACGCTGCCTTTTGCGCTTCGATTTGCGCGGGAGCAGCAGAGGTCAATGCGGCAACGCTCTTAATATCGATCCTCCGCGGCTTCAAAGCCTCCGGGATCTCCCGAACGAGATCGATCGACAGGAGACCATTCTGCAGATCGGCGCCGTTCACCCGAACATGGTCGGCAAGCTCGAAGCGGTGCTCGAAAGGCCGGCCGGCGATGCCGCGATGCAGGTAGTCGTCATTGGCGGTCTCCTGCTTCTTGCCGGTGACGGTCAGAAGGTTGGACTGAAAAGTGATGTCGAGCTCGCCCTCGGCAAAGCCGGCCACCGCAATCGAGATCCGGTAGCTGTCGTCGCCGGTCTTGACGATGTCATAGGGCGGCCAGTCGCTGATCGAACGGGCGCGCTGAGCGTTTTCGAGAAGATTGAAGACCCGATCGAAGCCGACAGTCGACCGGAACAAGGGTGCATAGTCATAAGATGTTGCCATAGCCATATCCTCCTTGAAGCAACATGGTACGGAAGCGCCGAAAGGCAGCGCTCCCAGCAAGGCCAGCTCTGTCTTCAGCAGCTGGCGGTAATCGATTTGGTTTTTGGGAATTTCGGTTTCAAGAGCGTCAGCAGAAAAAAACTAAAGGTGACAACGGCCGCCAACATTAGCTCAGTCGAGCTCGTAGGCTGCAGCATCGTTCTGGATCTCGCCTAGGCCTCTGTAGGGGCAATACGCAGATTGCCATCATCGGATATGAAAATACGCGATGGTTTCATTTGCCTGACCAGAAAATAGCGATGCAACCTCTCCGGATCTAAGTGCGCCCTCGCCTCAAACCCCTGTCTGATCGACGTCGGCGCCGTCCATCAAGCCATCAAAAACCTCCATCATCGCATTCGTAATGGCTTGGCCGAGCGCATTTCCCGCTGCGCGGACATCGTCTTCGGTGCCGTCGCGCGCCGCGCGGGCAAGCTCGAAACCTTGATCGGCGACGATCTGCTTGGCCATCTCGATGGCCCAAAGCCCGAAGTCGCCGCGATTATCGATCTGGATTGCTTCTTCCATTTTTCGCTCCTCTATTTGGATCGGCTCCATAGCATCTCGGCAATGACAAGGCATCCCTCGTTCTATGGGTTCAGCGCCTTACTGAGGTCATGTACTCCGACCATCGGCATCATGGGTTCGAAGGAGAAGACAAGAAGCTGACGGCCCCATAAAAGGCTCGGCGGCCACTTGAAATCGTATGAACAATCAGCGCCATTCAGCAGGCAGGGGCCCGCATCGCACCAATGTCCTTCTGATTCCGCGCTCTTTGTAAGATTGATCAATGGCAAGAAGACTAAGCACAGCCCCGAACTGGACCAGGCATATTGCGCCGCCGAATCCGGCATTCTCTTCCGGCCGTTTGGTGCGGCTGATGCCGGCGAGGTCGGCCACTTCCTGCGCCGTCAGGCCGCGTTCGGCCCGGCCGACGCGGATCAGCTTGCCGAGCATCGCGAGCGCCTGGTGCGTCACTCGAGACTAGCTTCTTTGACGGGGCACAGCTATCACCTTTGTGTTCATTTGAATGAACATGAGAGATGATCACGTCCAGAATTTTGTTTAATTTGCAATGGCGCTGGGCATAAATCAAGCTTTGTTCATATGATTGATCATAAAGACATTTCCCGTTCAGAATTTTCTATACAGCGAAAAAGCCGGGCGACGACAACGTCATAGGTAACGGCTTGAGGCTGTTAGACATTGGATACACGTTTCGCGCGCTTGCGATCCGCTCGCAGGGTCTGGCACCGTCGGAGCCGTGTGCATTTCCAGCGAAATCGGTGCTTGTGGAGCGAGCATCGGAATACATCGACATCATTCGCCATCGGATCGATGGAGCGAAACCTCAGGTTCGAAGAGCGGTCCCGGAGGTCGTGCCGTTGGCACCAGTTTTGGCGACTTGTTCAAGGCGAGCCCCGCAGGTGTGAGTGCCTCGTCGCCCGTCGATGTTGATCGCTGTCGTTTTCCGCTGGCGGCGGAACAACCAGCTGGCCGCGTTAATTGAGCCACCACCAACATCCATGAATGACCTGGCAGATCGCTCGGCAGCTTCGGACTACCCGGCTCCCGGCACTTTGATTTCTTATGCCGTTGCCAGTTTGCCACTCGCATTCCATTTCGATCAAAATACGGAAGCAAAGATCTTCCTCGGCGATTAGTCGACTTGCTTGAGACCAAGCAACTGCCTAGTCGACAGAAGATCGATAGTTTGCCCAGGCACAAGGTGTCGGACCGTTGCACGAGAGTCTGCAGTTTCATATTCGCGCTTATCGCGATCTCGCTTCCATCGCCCGGATTCGCTCAAGTGGGACATTCCGGCTTTGAACGAGTGGCGCTAGAGGTTGACCGGATAGTCGCATCGGACCCGCGCCTTGATCGCGCCCGCGTCGATGGAATCGCGTACTTTATGATAAACGAAGCCGGCGCGATCACCCGCGGCCCCCTGGTCGAGACTGCAGGAACGCCGCACGTCGCAAGACAGCGTCTCCAGGATGCCTTTCGGAGGGCGATCATAAAAGCTGCGCCTTTTGGGCCAGAAACGCACGAACTTTTGGGGAAGGTTCTCGTTTTGCGGTTTTCGACTTGTGGAGCCAGGCCAAGGGCTTGGTGTGGCACAGCTAGCGAAATCAAACCTCCCGAAGAAACCCGCCGGTGGCTATCGGCGAACTAGACATTTACCAGGATTATGCCAAGCATCCCGACATGGTTCTTCTGCACACCGGTTCGCCAAAAGGTGCCGAACGGATCGCCGCTTGCTGGGCTGAGGCTAGGAAGGTTATCCAGATTGCCTTCAAGCCTAACTGGACCAAGCAGATGCTTTCAGTCATTCCAGCTGGATTGATCGTCTTTCCGGACACGGCATCACCCGCAACCTCACTGACAATGCAAGTCGCCTCGGCATGCCGGTCTGCCGGGCTCCAGGAGACGGCGTGTGAGCCATTTTCGCCAAAAGTAGAAAATATGGAAAACATGGGAAAAATGGCTTATATGGAAAAGCCTACTGGAGACGATAGCCATGAAGCAGTTTACAACAGGCGATTTGAATAAGCAGATTGGTGATATTACCGATGCCGCAAGCCGCGAACCGGTCATGCTCACCCGCCACAAGAAACCCCGCTTTGTGCTGATGAGTTACGAGCACTATGAGCGCATGCGCACGGGCGGCGACCCCCGCCGCGCCTATACTATCTCGGAAATGCCCGCCGAGCATGCAGAACTGTTCGACGAGGCACTCGATCGGCTGGCGCGCGGCGAGGGCTACGACGATGAGCCGTGAATTCCGACCCGGCGAAGTCATCTCCTATCCTTACCTCTGGGCCTGGCAGCAGCAGCGCGGCGAAACCGAGGGCCGCAAGCATCGCCCCGTCTGCGTCGTCATCGCCATCCGCAATGCAGCCGGCGGAAACACCCATCTTGCGCTCCTCGCCATTACCACGCAACCGCCTCAGACGGGCCGGTCAGCTGTGGAGATCCCGGACATGGAGCGCAAGCGTGCGGGCTTGAGCGATCTGAAGCGGTGCTGGATCATGGTCGACGAATACAATTACGATATCGTCGAGCGCTCCTGGTACATCGAGCCCGACCAGGACTTACTCGGCCGTTTCAGCAAATCCTTCATGATGAAGATCGCCAGACTGTTTGCCGAGACGCGCGGCCGGTCCGGCCGAGTCAACCGCCTCGATTGAGCGGCTATCGGAGCGGTCACCACCAGAGATATCTCCGGTGGTTGGAACGTCGGCGCCATCCACGTCGGAGGCGGTCCCCGGAGGCAACTCCCCGATTGCCGGGTTGTTCACGGCAGCTCGCTGTTTCCTGATCATCACCGGCGCGGGAGCGACGCCCGGCAATCAAATCGGTGTTGTGATCTCACTTCACCCAAGCTGGGCCTGCAGCGCGCAGTATTCGGAAGCCGGAACGACCTCCTCTTCAGCGGCCGTCGCCGTCAGCGCCCCCTGAGACGCCAGCTTGCGCCAAGCGAACAACTGGTTTGGCTGGATACCGTGCCGACGCGCGACGACGCTCACCGTCGCGTCCGCCTCATAGGTCTCGTGGATGATCGCCAGCTTCTCTGCCGTGCTCCAGCGCCGCCGACGTTCCGGCCCGGCGAGGACTTCCATCTTAAAATTGCTGCTAGTCATATTACCAACATTACTCCTACCCACTTAGCTAAGTGGTGGAGCATGTCCGGGCCTTTCGGGGGCTAATTCACGATTGACAAAACACCTGATGTGAAGGGATCTGAACTTACGACACCCAGATGAACACTGTCGTTATGTGGACCAGGGATTGATCACTTTCAGCTCAGCAGCCTCGAAAGGGCTTGTGTCGCGAGTTGAGATCACGAGGTCATTTGCTGCCGCTGTGGCTGCGATGTAGCCATCAGCCATGCCGATCGCTTTCCCAGATGCTCGAGCGCGTGCCATCAGTTCAGAATAAAAATGAGAAGTAGTCAGATCGAAGGACAGGATGCGGTCGGAAAAGTGCGGCAGCACTTCGCCCTCAAGGCGGTCGCGGAGGATAGTTTGCCGCGACACCGATGATGAACCCGAAGAATATTATATCCCTGTCTCCTTCATCGTAGAGGTGGTCCACCATTATCTTTGCATATTCTCGATCCATAGTTTGCTTCCGGTCCGAATAGAAGCTTATCGGCGGCCCCCGTCACTGCGAAACTCAGCGCTTATCCGGAGGAGTTTGAATATGCTTTCGATTGGGCTTGGAGAGGACGTCAATAGTATCGCATCGATAGACATCTCAATAAATGTAGCAAACGTCCTGTTCACCACCGTCCAGGTCGTCTTCTCGCCCTTACAGAGGAACCCGCCGCTGGTTCTGACACATTGGAGACCGCCCTTCTTTACTTTCGGAGCTCGGCTCAATTGGTGGGCGGCGTCCTGATGATTGAATTCATGCCCGGCAACTGATCCGCCTGCGCCAAAAAATCGTGTGCGACTTGTACATTTGCGTTGTCGCCTAAAGCTATCACGCCAAAACCAAAATCATCGTGCGGATAAAAAGCCAGATTCCATTCGCGTGAGATTATGAAGCAATGACCGTACAGTCCATACACAACCATCTTTGCGATAAGTAAAGATCTTACCCTTTCGATAGGGAAATCATGCACTCTCATGAGAGTAATATTCGCCCATTCCCTTTCGACCGATTCAGTATATTCCTGCGAACTAGGATCACGCCCAAATCGTTCTTTGTAACCAAATTCTTCGATAAGCCCGGCCCCCACAAGGCCCCTTATTAAATTGCCGTCTCGCTGGTCATCCGCCGCATCCCCGTAATGCCCAACTTCGTCAGAGTTTGCGTGCACCGAGGATGCAATCACAAAATGCTCCAGATCGTTTCTGAAATATTGCATGAAGAAGTCGACGGCAGTTTCTTCCATGCCCGACGTATATCGGCCGTCCTTTTCGAAAAAACCGAGGAAGCGAGTTGACGCTCCATATCCCGCGAGATTGACGGACTTCAGTAACGCCTGAAGAGTATCGCTCATTGTTCTTCCCTTAAAATTTGATAATCACTCCGTCACTGCCAACGGTGATCTTGTCCGATGGGCGAGGAGGTTTTCCTGGATGCGAACCGACTTTCCATTCTCCATCTTTGTCAGTATGCGTTGTCCGACTTTTCTCCCAGATCTCACCAGTTTTCTTGTTTCTGTATTTCGTTCCTTCAACTTTGACAAAATCTTCCGGATGCGATTGTGGGGTTCTGACCTTGTCACCAACGGCAGATGAACTGGCCTTTTTACCGCGTGGTGGCTCACTGGTAGATTCGTTTCCGCCATCCGAATTTTTTTCATTATAGACAACCTGTTTGCCAGTGGCGGTGGAAATCTGATCTGCCACTCCCGCAAGTATAGCGTCTGGCATAGCACCGCCCAGCACAGTGCCAGAGAGCAGTTCATATTGGCCGTCATTGCCGATGGTGAGAAATAGGACGGTTGCCTGACCATTTTGAGTGATTTCGACGCGACGTAGCAAGGAGTCGCCGTCACCGGTGACATGAACCGCTGTTCCGTCCGCTAGGATCGCGGTCTGATCAACCTTGTCGCCAACTGCTGTTGTCGAGGCCAGCAAGAAGCCGGTGGTCAGCAAGCCTGCAACTACGGTGCCCGCCAAAGTCGCCTCTCCGACAGCGAGTTTGGTCAGGCGCTGAAATACATTCAAACAGTTGAGTGCGCCAGCCGCAGAGACCGTGAAGCTTTTGCCGTCAACGAAAATAGTACAACTCGCGGCGTCGGCGTATGCAGGCGTAATGAGCCAATCAAGTAGATGAAACTCGTTCTCTGCGCGCTGGCCGCAGCTCGCCAATTGAGAAAGTACTGCCGGGTCATCTCGATATTGCGCGAGCGCTGCTGCCGAACGAGCGTCATCCAAAGACAAATGTCCATCTGCAGCCATGCGCTCGAACACATCGCCGATCGCGTCGGCAATCGTTTTGCCGGCCTCAAGCGCAGCTTTTATGCTCTGCGTCGAGACATAGATCTCCAGATCAACATGCTTATCCCGTGTGATCTCGTAGGCTTTGTCGGGATCGCGGTTAAGGTCGGCGAGCGGTGCTGTCGCTCCGGATTGCTCCAGGGCCACCTGCTTCTCCTCGTTACGAACGGTGATGATGCCAGGGCCGACGGTGGCGCGGACGGTCTGGCGCGTGTCGTCGAGCTGGTAAGTGCCTTCGAGGGTATTGTTGGCGGGCGGCGCACCGGGCGACTCATTGCCGGGAATCTCGATGCCGATTTGGGCGCTGAAGCCCTCATAGCCCTTCTGGCCCAAGAAATCGCTGTAGGTCAGCGTATCGGTCGAAAGCGCCAGATCGCCGCTCTCGGAGATGATCTTGCCGGCCTGAAGATCGGTATTGCCGTGGACCTCGATATCCATCTTGCCAGTGGAGAGAAGACCGGACTGCTCGTTGATCCAGTTCGTGGCACCCGAGCCGAGGCCGCCCCCGAATTGCAAGCCTGAAAGCTGAGTGGTCAAAGGCAGAAGATTGCCGCCCACCGCCCCGCTCAACGAGAAGCCAGCGGAGGCAGAGCTATTCGCGCTGCTGCCTGTATCGGGTGTCGAGATGATACTGAGATCGCCACCGACATCGGCCGTGATCGTATCGCCGGAAACGACGGCGCCCTTGAGCGTCGTATCGTTGCCTGAGCTGATTTTGATGTCGCCGATGCCGGTAACATGGCTGTTGATCTGTGTGACCGAAGTGGCATCGGAAGTCGACATTCCCGCGCCGGCGCCACCGGTGACGCCGACACCGACGCCTTGCAGGCCGATGCCCGCGCTCACGCCGAAGCTTGCGTTCGCCGACTTGCTGTCGCTGGCCGTTTCGCTGGTTGCCTGCGCGCTTTCCAGCGTGATATCGTGACCGGCTTTCAACGTGATATCGCCGAACTTGTCGTCGCCGACTACTGCAGGAACGCCGTAATCATACCCCGCCGTTATCTGCGCGCCATGCCCGGTCAGATCGCCGGAGGTGGCTTCGATGGCGACCGATCGACCAGCTTCCACGCTCGTGACGACTGGCGTAGAGGTGGACGCAGAGGCGCTGTTCTTTTCGTAATTGAAGCCTGCCGTCAGCGATATGGACGCTATGTTGCCGCCATCCTTGGCGATACTTGAGAGCTGCTGGAGCGCGTCATAAGCTTTAAGCGAGGCGAAGGCGGCGTTGGCTGCCGTGTAGCCGTCGGAAATACCGGCGATCTTCTGTGCAGCGCCGGCAATACTCTGGCCTGCGCTGACCAATCCTGTCGAAACCGACAGTGTCACGCCGGCGAAGAACTGTTCGTGTACGCTCTCGTAGTTCGATTTGTCCTCAGCGCTCAGCAGATTGACATCGCGCGCGCCAGTGATTGCCAAGTCGCGATCGGCCGAGACGTCGGCGGCCTGCAGGTTGGCGTCGCGTCCGGCCTTGATCGTCAGGTCGTTGCCAGCGGAAAGAATCGCCATCGCGTTTGTCTGCGAGCCTTGTTTCGTCGTGTCGGAAACCGACGACATGCCGATGCCAACGGAGAAGCCGCCGCTGCTTGAGCCGAAAGAAATGCCAAAGCCGGAGCGTTTTTCCTTTTCCTCGGACGACTCGCTTTCCGCGCCTGGAGTGATGTTGACGTCGCGGGCGGCGTCGAGGGTGATGTTGTTGGTCGCGTAGATCTGCGAGCCGAGGATGTTGACGTCGGTGTCGCGCGACTTGAGTGCGACATCCGTTCCGGCAGACAGCACCGAGGCGACATTGAGCTCGGAGGCCTGCTTGCCGCTGTTCTGCTGGCTGCCGTAGATCGAAATAAACCCGCCACCGCCGCCTACGCCGAAGCCGGACTTTTTGCGCTGCTCCTCAAGCTGGTGGGTTTCCTGCGCCCCAATGATAGAGACGCTGTCGCCGGTGACGGAAATTGAGCCGTCAGCATAGGCTTGTGAACCGGCGATGACCGCCGCCCCGCCGGCATTCATATTGATATTGCCGGATGCGCCGAGTTCGGAGGCAATGGTGGTCTCATCGTAACTCTTGTGGCTGGACGAGCTCTTGGATAGGAAGCCACTCCACGAGGCTTTGTCGTCCTTGGCGCTGGTATCCATTCCGGAGGCGATGACGAGGTCACCGCCGGCGGTGATGTTCAGGTCCGCCGCGCCGCCGCCCTCCTTGCCGGCTTCGATCCTAGAGGCCGAGATGACCGTGTCCTTGCCCGAGGTGATGTCGACGCCGCCAGCGCCGCTGATCGATGAGCCGACGGCCGTCGTCGTTTCGAGATGGCTGGTCGTCTTCTCGCTCTTGCCGAGGAAACCGCCCTTGGTGCTGAGCCTGGTGTCGAGGGTCGCGGTGTCGGTGGCTTCGGCGATCGTCACGTCGCCGTCGGCCTTGAGAGCGAGCTTGCCGTCGGCGGCAAGTCTGCTGCCGACGATGTTGAGGTCGTGATCGCCGCTGCCATTGCCTGCGGTCACCGAGAGGTCGCCGCCGGCCGAGATCTCCGAGCCGACATGGGTGATCGACGAGGCGGACTTCTTGCCGAAGGTGGATGCGGACTGCTCCTGCGCGGCGGTGACGTTGATATCGTCGCCAGCGCTGAGCGCCACATCACCACCAGCCTTGACGGAGGAACCGGAGAGCAGGATATCGTCGCCTGATTTGATCGTCGCATTCGTGCCGGCGGATAGCTGCGATTGCTGCTGGTCGGTGGAAAGCGTCCTCGTGTAGCCGGATTGGTTGTTGCGGGCGACATCGGTCGACACCACCGCCACCGAGCCGTTGTCGGCGGTCACATCGAGCGTCGTGCCGGCCTTGGCGGAGCTGCCGATGACGTTGACATTGTCGGTTGCCTTGATCGTCAGGGCCTTGGCGCTGGCGACCTGGCTGCCGGTGGCATTTTGCTGGCCATCGTTTTCGACCTTTGCGGCAGCCAGCGTCACATTCTTGCCGGAGAGCGAGGCATTGCCGGTGGCATTGACCTTGACGCCCTTGAGGGCGAGATCGCTGCCGCCGGCGAGCTGCAGATTGCCGCCTGCGGTCACGCCGGCATTGGCGTTGACGACATTCTGGCCGCCGATCGTCATCGTCTGGGCGGCGAGCGTAATGCCGTTGGTGGCATTGATGGCCGTGTCGCCGCGCGACAGGAACGTGCCGCTGCCCTGGATCGAGTTGCCGGAGACGGTGAGGTCGCCAGCGGATGCGATGAGGCCGGAATTATCGAGGTTGCCGACATTCATGTTGACCGAGCCGCCTGCGATGGCGGCGCCGGCACCGGTCAGCTTCTGCCGGTCGGCAGCAGCGACATAAACCACGGGCGCCAGCACCTGAACGCCGTTGACCGTCTGCCATTGATAGAGGACAATCGACTTGGTGAGAGCAGCCGCCTCTTCCGCCGTCAGGCCCTGGCCGACGGCCAGATCGTGCGCCTGCGCATAATCGGCGCCATTGTCGAGCAACGTCTTCATCTGCTCGATGGCGTCACTGCCGGCGATGAAGGAGCTCCTGCCGAGCCCTTCGCCGACGAGCTGCCGCAGCTGGGTGTCGATCAGCTGGTTCTCGAAATAGGCGTCGCCCAGGAACGGAACCGTCGTCTCCGGCTGATAGCCGATGCGGTCCATGAAATAGCCGGAGCCATAGAAGGTGCCGACATCGAGGAAGTCACCGCGGGTTTCGAACAGGAAGGTCTGGTGAGCTATATTGCCGCCGAAGCCGCCGGAATTCGGGTTGGCGGGAGGTAGGAGAGCGGCGCCGCCGAGGCCAGAATTGACGTTGAACAGCGCGCCGCCGGCGGTCAGGCCGGAGATCGCGGAGAGTGGATCGCCGGGATTGCCTGCCGCCGCCACGTTGGCGCCGCCGGCCATCGAACCGGCTGCGGACGTGTTGCTGACGCTGCCGAAATTGACAGAGAGGGCGCCACCCGCCTTGATGTTGGCCGATACACCGCCGATCGCCTCGACCGAGCTGACGATCGACGTGCCGCTGGCGATATTCTTCGAGGGATTGGCGTTGCCGTTGGCGTCATAGGCCGTGCAGGCGCCCTGTGCGCTGCAGGTCGTCGTCGTCGTGCGAAAGAGGGTGACGCCGGTATTGGTGAGTGCCGAACCTTGCAGCGTCGCGTTGCCGCCGGCCTCGATCGAGCTGAAGGAATTGGTCAGATTCGTGGCGTCGATCGTGAGGTTGCGGCTCGCGCGGATCGTCGCTTCTGGGCTGAGCGTGCCGACTAACCGGTCCTCGTAGACCGACTGGCTGAGGTGTGACGACCAATCCCAGGTATAGGTGGTGCTGGTATCCGAGCCGCCGGCGTTTACCTCATCGACGATGAAGTATCGCGAAGGGTTATTCGGATCGACAACAGGATTGCCGTTCGCGTCCTTTGGAACGCGGTCCGTGATCCAGTCGAAGATCGGCTCGACCCGCGTCGGCCCGTTGCCCGATACCCACGTCCACGCATGATAAACCGTGCCATCGGCAAGCGTCGCCTTCGACCAGAGCAGCGGTTGATAGTCCTGCCACAAGCCCGGATCAACACCGGGATAGAGCTGGTACATGTTCTGGTCTACGGTCTCGAGATAGCCGAAAGGCAGACCGGCGGCGACCGGATTGAGCGTGAAGCCGCTGACGACGGCCGAGGAAACCAGGTTGGCCGTCGTCCATTGCGGCGTGACAACCCGCCTATTGGTCAGGTTGCTTGTCAGGATGGACATGTCGTTTCCAGCCTGGATCAGCCCGGAAACATTGGTGACCGCAGCATTTCTCTGTGACGCAGTCACCCCGGCAATCGTAAGATCATTGCCTGATAAGATGGCGCCCTGGTCATTGGTAAGTACTCCGCCGACGAAGAGGCCGGCGTCGTGGCCGGCGTAGGCAAGGCCGGTGGCACTGTTGGTGAAGTTGCCGGAAACGTTGAAGGTGAGATCGTGACCGGCGGCCAATTGTCCGGCATTGCTCAGCGAGGGCAGGCTTAGGGTCAGGTCGTGGGCGGCGAGCAGCGCCGTGCTGTTTGACGTGGAGAGGCCGGAGGCGTTGATGTCGATATCGCCGGAACCGCCGGCGTTGGTGACGGTATAGATCCTGGTGCCGCTGAGATCGGCAGCACCTGCGAGGTTAAGGGTCAGACCGCCGAGAGTGATGTTGTTGTTGCTGAGATTTGCGCTGTCGGCGTTAAGCGTCAGCGTGCCGCCGGCGGCGATGTTGCTGGCGCCGCCGTTCGAGAGATCGATAGCGGTGGTGGTGAGTGTCAGGTTTCCCTTGGCGCTGATCGGATTGCCGTAGCCGATCTGGCCGGAGGCGGAGAGATCGGCGTCGCCAAGGCTCTGCAGCTTCCCATAGGCGAGGTTCTGGCTCGCATTGGCCGAAAGATCCCCGCTGCTCATCAGCGCATTGGAAACGGTGATCGAACCATTCGTGGCGGTAAGGCTCATATCGCCCGTCGGCTGCAACACCAGTGCGGCATTGGCAGATTGGGCGGTAGCGGCGAGATCGACGCCAGAAGCGATGGTGGCGGCTGCAATCGAGCCGCCGGAAACCGCGACGGTGCTCTCAGCCAGGACATCGCCCGATATGGCAATGTCGGCGCCGGCGGATAGCGTGAGATTGTTGCCGCTGACAAGCGAGGCTGCGGTGATCGCGCCCGATGTCGCAGTCATCGTCAGCGCTTCGGCGCTCTTTACCGCACCGGCGATCTGGATGTCGCCCGAGGTGGTCGACAGGGTGAGCGCATTACCGGCCACGACGCTGCCGGAGGCAATACCCGCGGATGACGTCATCTGGACGTTGGCGGCGCTGTTCACCTCACCGCCGACACTCAACAGGCCGTTGCCGCTGGACAGCAGGATGTCGTCGTCGGCAGCGATTGTATCGAGGGTAATGCCCTGGTCCGCCTGAACGGCGACCTTAGCCTTCGACGTGACCTTGGAAGCCGTCACCTTTGCCTTCGAGGAGATCGAAACGCCCTGCTGGCCGGAGACGTTGCCGAGCGAGATCTTGCCGTCGGCCGACAGCGACAGCTCGCCGGCATTGGCGGCCATGTCGCCGCGCATGCGCACACCTGCGCCCTTTTCGGTGACGACGATCTTGATACGATCGGCTTGCATGGCACCGAGTGCTGTGCCGTCGATCGCATATTCCGGCGTGCCGGATGTCGCCGCAAGCGGCGTGGCGTTTCCGGTGGCATAGTCGAACTGATTGCGGCCGGCCGTAACACGAAGGTCTTTGCCGTAGACCGGGCCGTTGACGGTGACGGCGCGCGAGACGATGTCGAAGAGATCCACAGCACCAGGACCGGCCGCGAAGTTGCCGCCATTCGGTCCGATCGTCACATCGCCGCCGTTGACGGTGTAGCCCTTCAGGGCGCCATCGGCGCCGATATCGGGAACGCCTGTCGTCAGCGTCGCATGCGGCGTGTTGATGAAGCCGCAGCCGTCGCAGGTGATGCCGTTCGGGTTGGCGATGATCACGTCGGCACGACCGCCGAACACCTCGGTCGGCCCGTTCAACGCCGAGCGGTTGCCGCTGGTGACTTCGTTGAGGATGACCGATGCCGGCCCCGACGTTTTGAGATTGGCATTGCCCGGCGTGACGCCGCCGAGATTGGAGGTGCCGACCTCGCCTTTGAAGTTGTTGAGGATCAGCCCCGGTGTGCCGACGTTGAAGTTGTCGTACTTGTTGTGCGACAGGCCCTGGCTGTTCGGCGTGACGATGTCGATGAGCGGCACGCCGTTCGGCGCCGTGCCGACGCTTGGTTGGTTTGCGCCAGCCGCCGTGCTGCTGGCCGAGACCGACTGTGCATTGGCAAACGTCGGCTGAAGCATGAGCAGACTGCTCAGCAGGAGGGCAAGCGATTGTCGGAAGAAGTTTCGAGCACACTTTGCGTTTACCGCGGCGACACCACCCGTTGCCATCGCCGACTTCCCCAAACCTGCGCCCATGATTGCCTTCCGAAACCTGATGCTACGCGGCAGAAAATCCCGCGGTAGTTGTACCTCTCAGGGACCGAGACCACAGCTGTCGACCTCAGTCAACCTGTGCCTGTACGCGAGGTAAATGCAATCCAAACAAAATGGGGCGATATTTGGCGTGTCCGCGAAAGCCTCCCCTTTTACTGCCCGAACGTCTTGACTGTGACCGAGGAATAGGCCCCAGGGATGACTTCCTTCATGACCTCACGCTCGGCCGAGCTTGTTTCTGCGCCCACCACGACAGGATTGCTTCTCGAACCCTCTACCCGGAAATAGCCGGCATCGGCGATCTGGCCTTCACCGACGGTGCCGCCCCGTCTAATGCGCCGATATAGCTGAAGAGCCCATCATAGTCCCCGCCGGCCTCAAGCTCCACGGTCACGTTGCCGTCGAACAATTCGCAACAGGCATATGTGACGACATAGGTGCCAGGAGCGATCGGTTGAAGGGCCTGCTCGTAGTCCTTCGCATCAGGGACAGGATTGAGGATATTGCCTTCATGTCCGCCGGCCTGGCCTGGGCAGGCAGCAGCCATCGCATGGCGGTCCCAAGGTTGACCGGTGCGGCCGTTTCCTCGGTCGCGCCGTTGACGAGCTTGCGAAGTCGGATCCGTGCCGGACATCGGACAGGACCGAACAGACGGGGATTGATGAAGCTCGTCACGATCAACGCGCCTTTCTGCCTTCTTTCGTTGAGGATCTCGTTGGATTTTGTCTGTCTTTCGCTCGCGATCCTTGCGGGATCCTTGGCCCCGCCGCACGACGCCAACAGCACGGCTATGATGCTCAATCCCCCAGCCGCAAAAGCTCGCTTGGTCATCCGAAATTTCTCGTTTCGATTGGGACAAGAGGGTTCAAACCGTTGCAAGGCCCTTTCGCCATCTCCTGAAAATATGGGTGCCCATCGCAGGCCTTATTTCTGGGTGAGCCAAGTCTTCACGTTTCGGGTGAAGGATTTGGCCAGTCGCTGCGCCATGATGTCGGGAGCGCCTGCTGTCGTCGCCGCGTTGATGGCGACTGCGACGATCACGCCGTAGCCGCTTCCGCGCATGGAGAGATCTTCGCCATGGATGTTTTGCGCTTCGGCGATCAATTGTCCCGTCTTGGCGTCGTCCAGCCGGACGGTCCCATCGATCATGCTGTCATGGCCACCGATGATCCGGGCCTGCTTGGTGGTGACGTCAAACACATGCAGCGTGACGACCAGCCTGCCCCGGTTGGGGCCGCCCGGCACGCCCATCAATTCCTTCGTCATCTCAGCCTGAAGGGTGTGAACCGCCTCTTGGACCTGCTGGTCCGGCTTGTCGCCGAAACCGAATGTCTTGACGTCCGGAGCCAGCTCGATCCGGATCTCGCGCACGGACGTCTGCTGAAGGGCGGCGATCAGCCGTGGGTCTGTCCTCGTGGTAACGCAGGATGCCAACGTTGCCGCCAGCAGGACAATGGTCAGAAAACGCACGATACGCATAAGCAACTCCAGGATTTTTCAGTTCGATTGGTCTGCAGAACTCAGTTTCGGCTGTCCGACGACGAGGCCGGCTTGGGCTTGCTGTCGAGATGTTTGTAGAGCTCGGTCAGTTGGGATTTCGGCGCCGGGCACCCCTTCGATTTGGCGATGCTGGTCAGGACATTGTTCCGGTTGCGCAACGCGTCGATCTCGACCTTCTCAGGCGATTTCGGGTCCATGAAAAACAGGGCCGGCAGAAACAGCAGCATACCGGTCGCCCCAAGGATGATGTTCTTGCCTTGCGCATCTGTCCGCTCCTTCACCGTCGCCGTGATCTGCCGCTCGTTCGCCTCGAATTCACGGGTGATGCCAGCGCAATCGAAAGCGCTGTCGGTCGGATTGGTCGAAGCGACCGGGCGCGCCTCCCGACCGGCACAGCCGGCAAGAGCCACGGACACTGTGAGGATCAGCGCCGCCGATGTTGAAAGGGTTTTGGCGGGCTTGTTCGTGAAGATGCTGCGGGTGGTCATTGTCCTGCTTTCGTTACCAATGGGTGGATGCGCTGAAATAAAAGAGGCCGCCGTCGACATGGTCGAGGCTACTTGCAACGATGTCGGAATAGCCAAGGTCGACACTGACATTGCCGCCGACGGTCCGGATGCCGGCGGTCCAGCTGGCGAGATCGCCGCCGGCGATGTCGAACCGCTTCTGCGCATAGACGTGTCCGTAATCGAAGCCGACATAGGGGCGCAGCTCACCGAAGGCCTGCGCGGCCCGGCCGCCGTCTTCGTTGGACCTGGTTCTCCAGACGAGCTCGTTATGCGAGAAGACCCCGTTATTGCCGAAAATCACGCTTTCGCGCGTGCCGCGCACATTGCTGTAGCTGCCGAGAGAGATTTGTTCGGCGCCGAGGAGATTGTCGGGGGAATATTGGCCGCTGGCGAGCGAGGTCAGTTCGAACTGACGGTTCGCCACCTCGAATGGCTTGGTCACGCTGACGGTCGCGTTGAATTTCGAAAATCGCGGATCTGCGTCCCCTGCCCCGGGTTCTCCCGCCTCGACTGCATCGAAGAGACCAAGCCCCTTGTCGTAGCTGACATCGAAGACCCAGATGCCGCCAAGCATGCGCCTTGAATGGGAAATGCCGATATCGCCGACCGTATAGCGGCGACTGCCGACCTCGATCAGATTGCCGAGCAGGAAATTGTCCGTCTGCTTGTAGGTCAGGCTGCTGCGTGCGGTGGTGATCGAATCCTTGTCGCGGAGGATGACTCGGTCGATGCCAAGACCGGCCTGCCCGGAATTGCCCGAAGTTTCGAGCGGGGAAAAGTTTCCCTCGACCGTGCTTTCATACTGATACCAGGAGCCGTTCAGCGAAAAGGTCGAATAGCCGTAGGGAACACTGAGGCTGCCGGAATAGCTGTTGCCAAATCCCCTGCCGTCATCGCGCCAGGGATAATCCGGGCCGCTATGTTCGTAAGAGAAACTCCACTGATCGTTGATGCCGAAAATATCGTCGAAACCGAGCGATGCCGAGCTGCGGGAAAAACCGGTACTCTCCTGCCCGAGATTGTTGTTGCCGAGGGTGACATGCCAGGGCCGGCCAGGCCGGTTTTCGATATTCAGGATGGACGTTCCGTCCTTGGGGCCGGGCAGCATGGCCGATCTCGCATCATTGGCCTGCAGCCGGTTCATCTGGTCGAGCCCCTGCTCGATATCCCGGATATTGACAACCCGACCGATCAGACCCGGAAAGGCCGTCGCCAGCGAACTGCTGCCAGAGACTTTCTTGCCGTTGAGATAGATGTCGGAAAGCTTGCCTTCGACGACGAGCAGGCGGAGAACCCGCGTCTTGACGATATCCTGCTGCGGCACGTAGGCGCGCGAGGTCACATAGCCATGATCGATATAGAGATGTGTGACATCCTTGAGGACCGCATTGATCTCGGCGAGGCCCACACATCGGTTGGCGTAAGGCGCCGTGACCCTACCAACTTCCTCGGACGATAATAGGCTCATGCCATCGATTTCGACGCGGGTAATCTCGAAACAGGCGCCATTTCGCTCACCGCCAGACGGGGGTCCGTTTTCCGTTGCCGCGCCGCCGCCCGGCGTTGAACGGCGAAGCGCATCCAGCCGCTGGGTTTGCGACTGCGCTTCCTGACGGCGGTTGAAATCATCAGTGGGCGACTGCGCATAGGCAGGAATGGCGCCCAGCACGAGTATGGCGCCAGCGGCCACGACGTATCGAATCCCCATTGTCATTCTGAAATTCGATTACCTGCTGGCAGTGGACTGAAGTTCATCGAGAGCCGGCTTCAACCCGCTGAGCGAGAAGCGGATATTAATGTCCTGGCCGTTGATCAGCCGGACCAGCCCTTCGGCTGTCATGCCCTTCTTCAGTGCCGCTATTGTCTTCGTATCCAGCGCCTGCTGCGCCCAGCATCCCGACTGGTTGCAATTGCGGTAGGCGAGCTTGGCAACCGGCTTGCCATCGGCCTTGAGCGACAAGCCCGAAGGCAGGAAGACGTTGAGCGGCAGAAGGGCGGTCAAGATCAGCCGCGACTTCCCCCTGCTTTGGGGATCAGCGGGCGCGGCTGAAATCGCAAGCGTCAGCACGGTGACGTTCTTGCCGTCTTTGGCAACCTGCGCAACCTGCGCGACTTCGCATGCCTTAGCGCCTGCAGCACCGGTGCAGCGATAATACCAGTCATCGAATTTCCGCGCCTCTATCACCGGCTCCGGCGCTGCCGCTTCCTGCAACAGGTCCACCTCGCGATCGGCCGGCGCTGCGGATTGCGAAAAGGACGGGCTGCCAAAGGCCAGGAATATCAAAACGGGAGCGAGAGTTCCGGAAGCCCTCTCCACTGCGACCCTCAAGATACACGCCATGAAAAGGGAAGTAATTTCAATAAGATATAATATCATATCGCTCCAACTGGCCATGGAATCAGCCCTGGTGCCTGCACGGTAAAGTTTTGATGATATTGTTTGGTGGTCGCCGGGCCGAGACTGTCGCCTTAAATCAAGACAAGGGTTTACCAGTGCCTGTCGCGCAGCTGGAAATTGTCGATGTCATGGAAAAGGGCTCGGAGAGCGAGGCCAATCATTGGCTCCCCGGCTTCATAGCAGATTGGGATACGACACATCGAGAGGTAGTATTCGCTTTCGCGCAATTCGCGCTCGTTTTCGGAGAGTTGTGTAATTCCTGCAACACAAGCGACAACGAAAGGGGAAGAGTTTGGACAACCGTCTTAGAAAAGACACTCACGGATCCAGCCGCCTTCTCGGCCACTGATTGAAGGCCGCACTCGCACCTATGGCATTGTGGGGTTCTCGACCTGATGAAAGAGGTACTCGGCGGGCGCGCAAATCTGCATGCGGAACCGCGATGCCGCCCAGAAATTGTTGACGTCAGCGCCACACCAGGTGCCTGCGAAAGCGCAGGGCGACGTGGTGGCTTCTTCAACCAGAAACGAAGTAATACATTTGGTCGAATTGCCTCACCTGTCAGCGCAGGTTCTATTGGCTTGTTACGGTGACGAGTTAGATGGCAAGGGCACTGACAGGGGCACCGGGGCTCTGGTTCGTGTAGTGCTGGGTGGCCAACCCCATTTCCGTGCCAAACAATCCTGCATTTCGACGGGGCGCGCAGTGGCGACAAATTCGCACGATTATTCCGACGACCAAACTAACCTCTGCATTGTGTGCGATGTCATCTTAGCGGACTGGTACAACGCCGGAAGAGATATCTTCGATATTCGGCAGTTTCGGAGCGATTTGCAGTCGCACTACAAATCAGCTGGGAAGACGGTTCCGGCCCATATCGCAGACCCACACAAGCTTGTCCCTACGCTACGCCTGCTCCAAAGACGCTCTCACCTCGTCAAACCAACCGGAATGTCGAATGTCGAATGGAAGTTCGTGCGAGAACCGTAGCCGAAGATAATGCACATCGGACAGTTGGGTAGACCGCTGAACTACCCCCACTTTCGACCGGACACTCAGCATAAGCAGGAAGGCTCAAGCACAGGCTTGAGGATAGGCTTATGTCTAACGAGTTTCGACAGGTTGATCTGATGATCGGTGACGTCCGGCGACGACGCTGGACAACGGAACGCAAACTGCAGATCATCGAGGAAAGCTATGCCGCCAGGGAAACCGTTTCCTCTGCGGCGCGGCGACATGGAGTTGCGCCAAACCTCTTGTATCGCTGGCGCAGGCTCCTGAGCGAGGGAGGTGCGGTGGCCGTGGATTCTGACGAGCCAGTTATCGGCAATTCCGAGGTGAAGAGGCTGGAAGATCGCGTGCGCGAGCTTGAGCGCATCCTCAGGCGTAAGACGTTGGAGAACGAGATTCTCGGCGAAGCCCTTTCCAAAGCGAGCTCAAAAAAACCGATATCGCGGCCGATCTTGTTGCCGAAGGACGGTTCCCGATGAAGACGGTGGCAGATGCCCTGGGCGTATCGCGGTCCAATCTCGCCGAGCAACTCAAAGGCAAGTCCAAGCCGCGTGGATCATATCTCAAAGCAGACGATGCCGAGCTGCTGCCTGCCATTCGCAGGCTCGTCGGTGCTCGACCGACCTACGGCTATCGGCGGATGAGCCGCCGATCTGCCCGTCGTCGATCGCAAGCGGGTTCAACGTATCATGGCCAATCATGCCATGATCCTTGAGAAACATACGGCGGTGCGAATAGGCCGTGTCCACGACGGCAAGGTCATGGTGATGCGGTCTAACCTTCGCTGGTGCTCGGACGGCCCTGAGTTCACCTGCTGGAATGGCGAGGTGGTCCGTCTCGCGTTCATCATCGATGCGCTCGACCGGGAAATCATCTCATGGGCAGCCGTCGCCAATGCCGAGATATCCGGTTCCGACACTCGAGACATGATGTTGGAAGCCGTCGAGAAGCGCTTCGGCACAACCAGAGCCCCGCATGCCATCGAACATCTGTCTGATAACGGCAGCGCCTACACCGCGAGGGAAACCAGGCTGTTTGCTCAAGCCCTCAACCTGATCCAATGCTTCACGCCCGTCGCCAGCCCACAATCGAACGGCATGTCTGAAGCCTTCGTCAAAACCCTGAAACGCGACTACATACGCATCTCGCCTATTCCGGACGCCGATACAGCTCTCCGGAAGATCGACGGATGGATCGAGGATTACAACGAAATCCATCCACACTCAGCGCTGAAGATGGCCTCTCCAAGGGAGTTCATCAAAGCATTGTCTCAGTAGCTGATCTGTCCGGTGAAATGGGGGGCACTCCAACCGCACAGCCAGTACAAGCATGAGGGACCAGTCCCCGACCGCACGATCCACCTACCAGATTTCAATTAAACGCCGAAGTTCCAGTGCTTCATCGAAAAAATTCGCCGCAAATTTCAGCCGAAATACTGATGGACTGGCGTGAGGCTATGCGTGGGGATGAAAAAACCGCTGGTCGCGGTATTAGCTCGATTTGCTAAAGTGACGCCCGCTGGATCCGGCACCAGGAGAGTGGTGAGGCTAACTTTCACCATGTGCACCATGACCGGCGAACAAACTCAACTACGAGACTTCCTCCAACGAACCATCGACGCGCTTGAAGGCAATGATATCTTGTCAGACGCTCTCGCCCGAAAGCAATTCGTGACGACGATCGGAGATCAG
Organism: Sinorhizobium sp. B11; assembly: GCA_039725955.1. NCBI lineage: Bacteria > Pseudomonadati > Pseudomonadota > Alphaproteobacteria > Hyphomicrobiales > Rhizobiaceae > Sinorhizobium > Sinorhizobium sp. B11. The sequence goes on along the minus strand of CP091033.1, from coordinate 38,187 downwards.
TACGAGGCCCTGATTGCTTTCGGCGCATCAGAATTGCGAGATTTGGCTGCCGGCATTGAAGCTCGTTGACAAAGGTCTGCAGCGGCAGGATCAATGCGGAAGACTTCGCAAACGGGAAGGAAGCGGTAGGAAAGGCTGAACTGGCCACCTGGGAACATCTTTCGCTATTTCCTGTTTACCAGCGGACCGCCTGCCGAGAAGCTTGTCTCTCGGACCATTCGATCAGATCATTGCCGCGGTCCCTGGTTCCACGTTCGGCAGGCTTCCCACGGGAGGTTTCGTTATGTATGCCGTTTCTGCTGTGCCGATCAAACCCGTCCGCGTTCAACTTAGTGACGCGAGCGACTTTCGCTTTGCAGCCACTGTGGAGGACCTGATGCGAATGCTCATGAGCGAACGATGGCCTGCGAAGGACTCTGGCTCATTTCGCAAGGCAGTAGGTTCCTGCTTGGACGCCATGTCGCTTCAAGAGGACGGTGACACAGCTCGCGGAGCCTTCATTGATGCTGCCCGGGCCGTAGGTATCAAGCTCTACCCAGATGATGACAAACAGCCTGCTGTCGGATCTTGGAAGAAAAGGAGGTCCGGGGTATTGCGCGCTCCTCGACTATCAGAGGCTGTGTCGCGCGGCTAACATTCCGTGCGCAGTCGACCGCATTCCCCGTTTGCTCTCGGCGCATGCGCTATCGCCCGGAACGTTACGCTACCGACAGCGCAAAGAAGAATATTGGGGTTGCACGATCAGTTGACGGTGGGCCGTCAGATGAAGTTCGGTAAAGCTGGCATCCCGTCTGTGCAATTTCTAGGTCCTGACCCATCGGGGCGCTGAGGAGCACGTATGCTATCTCGATGAGACCAGCCCACATCAGCAGGCTCGTTAGGGTTATTAGTATCATCCAGCGTATCCGCATTGGCGCCCAACAACGTAGCTTCTCTAAATTAGCTACATAGCATAAATGCCCTCGCCCTTGCATAACTACGATCACAGTGAAACGGCGAAAGGGCTCCGAGACCTCTTGCTGTAGATTTCCCGCCTGAAAATCGTATGCATATAGAACACCCATGGCCGACCAGAACGGCTAGTCCCGAAACGCACACAAGCCAAGGCGCTAAGCTGTAAAGTTCACTGCGCGGCGGGATCGCGACGAGCGGAGAATTTCTCAGTCTATCGTAATCCATGACGCAAAGAGTAATGCTGCCCCCTTCAGAACCTCAACTATGAGGTGGATAGGGCGGCATACGCCCGCCACGGCGAAAAACGCTGATCCCCGGTGGTCTCTCGCCCGAGTTCAGCGTAAACATTTTCGTCAGGAGTCAGATAGATCGCTTCGCGGACCTTACGAAGATCGCGGCGATGACGATATGGCTGTCGGAGTACCCAGGACGGCGTGACGCCCTGTCGCCAAGCCGGCGGCGGAACTGATGCGCAAAGAGGGCTGCATTGAGTGTCATGGAATGGTAAAACCTTGCCGAAGCGATAAAACACACTTCGGCCCTCAGGATTTCCGTATCGACGCCAAAAGGAGCGCACTTTCCGTTTTGTGTCGCGATGCCGCTGGTAAAGTTTCAGCTACCAAAACACAGATGCGACAATCACGGTCACTGCATATTGTAGCTATCTGTGGTTGCGCCGTTGGCTATAATCGCGTATAAATTACACGTGCGAAACATCGGATGAGCCGTTACGATGGATACGATTCCTACTGAAGACTTTGACGCGGCTTTGACCTTGACCGATACTCTAGACCATCTGCCAGCCCGCAAACGGCGCGAGCTTGCCCGCGTGCTTGAAATCATCTTTTCCGAGGTTGAGCAGTTCCGTGCCACCAAGCAGTCGTCCAAGAAGGTGAACGGTAAGATCCTCAAGGTTGTCCTCTACGGATCCTATGCGCGCGGCGACTGGGTGGAGGACCGGCTCAGCGGTTACCGCTCCGACTACGATATCCTGATCGTCGTCAATTCCGAGGCCTTCGCGCAGGAGCAGGAATTGTGGCTTTCGCTCGACGAGCGCCTGCTGCAGGAGCAGATCGCCAACCGGATTGAGACACCAGTCATTCCGATCGTCCACAGTTTGCATGATGTCAACGACCAGCTGTCGCGCGGCCGGCCATTCTTTGTGGATATCGCCAGAGATGGCAAGGTCCTTTACGAAGCGGAAGGCCATCCGTTCGCCCGGCCGAAGACGCTGACAAAAGAAGAGGCTGATGCCGAAGCACAGCAGCATTTTGAGCAGTGGCTTCCCGATGCGCAATTCTACCGGAAACTTAGTGAGTTTTCGATCGCTGAAAATCAGCCAAAGCACGCTGCCTTCAATCTCCACCAGGCTACGGAACGGGCCTATCACTGCCTCTTGCTGACGCTCACGCTTTACAGTCCGAAATCCCACCGCATCAAAGTGCTGCGCTCCAAGGCCGAGGAGGTCGACAAGCGGCTGATCGCAGCCTGGCCACGCGATAACCGGATCGCCCGGCGGCGCTTCGAACTTCTGTCTCGCGCCTATGTCGAGGCCCGATACTCGCCGAACTATGCGATCAGCAGTGAGGAGCTCGGTTGGCTGCTGGAACGGGTGCAGCTTTTACAAACAACAGTCGCAACAATCTGCGAGGAACGCCTGCTTGGTCTTCCGTCGGGCGAAAGTGGTGGGGCACTGCCAAAGAATTAACGATCACGCGTTCGAGCCGACCACTCTCGCGAAACGAAACCCGTATGCAGAATGTCGGTCGTTGGGCTCTCTTGGCCCGAAAGACATAGAGTGCACCGTTGAACGGATCACCGCTGGCATCCCGCACCAGTGAAAGCAAGCTATCCGGTCCGTTAAAAAAGTCGATTGGATGGCTTGCGAGAAAGACCTTCACGTCTGACGGTATCATGCCGAGCGCACCGCCCGGATCACCCGCTGCGCGGCCAATCGAAGCTTTGAGCTTGTTCGTCCTCGTTCTTCTGCTACTAGTCCGGTGTAGCCTTGATCAGCGATGGGAAATACATTGGTGGTAGACGCGATTGTTTTCGCTCATAGCGGCCGCGCAGAATATCTACGTGGCGTTCTGACGCAGGCGAAGAAGAGCAATCCCATGACCCGAGTTGCCCTGCTGGGCGATAGGGCGAACCGCGATCTGGCAGGGCCCGCCGAGTTTTTCTTGCTTAGTCAGTACCAAAATGATCTGGATCGGCTGCGCGCCTGCTACGTCCATAAGTCGTCGAATACTTTCGAATTCGAGTTTTCTGCCATCGCCAGATGGCTAGCAGTAACAAACTTCTGTCGGGTGGAAGGTTTTGATCGGATTTTCAATGCCGATACAGACGTGCTGATTTATTCCGATTTGTCAAAAGTGGCAAGCGACCTGCCTCTCTTGCCGATCGCAGCGTATGCCAACGGATCCGGCCACGCCTCTTATTGGTCGATTGATGCTCTCGAATCGTTGCGCGACCTTATCTTCAAAACGTACGAAGACAGAGATGGCGTGGAGTTCGAAGAAATTTCCGGCGTTTACGAGTCGTGCGCTGGAATTGCTGGTGGCATCAGTGATATGTACATTATCCAGATGCTTTGCCGTTCCCTGCCTTGGTTCGACCTCACATCCGTGACCAACGGCGCGACATTTGATCTCAATTTTAACTTTCCAAATAACGGTCAGACGAACTTCATGATGTACGGTGGGGAAAAGGCTATCACCTGGAAAAATGGCCTTCCGTTCGGTCACGCCGAGGATGGTGAGATACGCATGCATACCCTTCATATGCAGGGAGGAGCAAAGCGCTCGATCGACAGAATTCTGGGTAACAGACCAAGCTGGGGATGGAAACCTTTAGCAACGCTTTTCCGGCGCCTGGCAACCCACACCACCATCTAAGTCATGCATGTTGGAGACATACGGCAATTGACGCGCGCGCCGCGTTTGCTACGGCGCCCCCCGAAGCCGGAGGTACCGTCCCTTCCGGATGATGAGGCATAAAAAGATAGCCGCCTCTCCGCGAAGATCGCGTCGTCAACGGCCGACTTACCTCGCTTGATCGCGACGATCTTGTTGAATGGCGACTGGCACCTCCTTTTTGGACGAGAAGGCGTGCGACATAAGCGCCTCCGAGTGACGCGAGCATCAGCCGCTACGGCAGGTGGTCGGAGATGACCGGCACGACATTTAGGATGATGTCAGCCAGTGCGCCAGCTAGTAGCGACCAAGCGGTCTCTAACGGAGCGTCGCATGAGGAAGAGCGCATGCGCGCTCGTGAATGCGTGCGAAGCATGGCGGGATCCAATTGTTGGGGGCGGAAATGAAAGGCCCACTGATCCTCCAGCTTGCGCAAGCGAACAACTGGTTTGGCTGGATACCGTGCCGACGCGCGACGACGCTCACCGTCGCGTCCGCCTCATAGGTCTCGTGGATGATCGCCAGCTTCTCAGCCGTGCTCCAGCGCCGCCGACGTTCTGGCCCGGCGAGGACTTCCATCTTAAAATTGCTGCTAGTCATATTACCAACATTACTCCTACCCACTTAGCTAAGTGGTGGAGCATGTCCGGGCCTTTCGGGGGCTAATTCACGTATCTTCGAAGATTTTAGCTTTTTACCCATCAACAATGACCGAGAAAAGTGCAGGCTGATGTGAGCGGATTTTCAGTTTAACCTGCTTGGAGAAACGCCGACGGAAAAACCACCGATTAAGCTTGTGTGCGCGACAATGCTTCTCTTCCTGCCTCGGCATTCGCCAGCCGAACAAAAGGTCAAACTTTGTGTGCGTCGCCGAGAGCTTCCGGTTCACATATTTGCGGGGTATGAAATCCGCGAAGCTTGAAGTCGCCAGCGCCTGGTCCGTGAGCAGGCGGGCATAGTCCTTAGGTGACATTCTGTGCAACTAAGTTGGACAATCTGCCCACCACAGAAGGGGCACTGAACATCCCCCATGATCCACCCGAAAAGCCAGACCCTCGTACAGATTGAGTTTGGAGGAGCGGGTTGTCAGCTCGTGACAACCACGGCAAGCCATAAGCGGATAGTCTCCGTTATTGCCGGCACTTGGCGCCATAGCGCTTCAGTAGCCGGTCATCAATGCGTTTCATTCGCTTAGCCCGCACCTCCTGTCCTTTGGACGATAAATGGGTGTCGTCCTGGATCAACCAGCCTGGAGCAGCGACGTTGTCAGAAGTGACCATGCCCTCGTCCCAACTGTTCTCAAATTTGACCCGCTTGCTGTCCGCCACTTTTGCGAGCAGCTTATTAATGTAGTCAAAGTTATCCCTTGGGACGAGGCTCGCACCTGGTGGTGGCAAACTCCAAACCACGACAATCGCGGCCCGAGATTTGAAGGCGTCGATGATCTTACCGACGTTGTCCCCCATCGCGTCCCACTCCGGTTTGCCGCCGACCGTTGATTTCAGGTTCGTGAGCGCGTCGTTAGTGCCAACCATGATATGCGCGATCACCGGCCTCTGCATCTCCGCCAGCGCGTCGGCGCGTTCTGCGACATCGGATATTCGCGCGCCTGCGAGACCCGCGTTTACGATGTGGCAGTCGCTAACTTCTGTGGGTCGAAACATCTCAGTGTTGCTATCGCCAATGAGCATGACATTGCCTTTACCAACGTCCATTGTGTTGGTGTAGACAACCATCAGACGCGCATCAAAGTGCGGCTTATAGTAGCTCCCGACCGCAGCGTAGGCGGGCGAGAATGCTACGGCGGCTGCGACAGACAGTAATGGGAGCATTTTGTTCATTGAGCACATGTGGGATGCGCCAGATCACACGTCTATCAGATCAAGAAAGTGTGATGCGCTTTGTCCCATCGACCCTCCAATGCTCGCCGCCATCTTTAACGTTGCTCGTCGTTCGGATGTACCCCATCGCGGAGACTCCCGGTCGAATTGCCGACAAGTGGTTCGCCCTCGATAAGTAGCGCATTGCTGTCCGCAATGTCGCCGGAGGCTACACATATCTGCGCCCTGTTGCTTTTGATGCCACCGGCAAAGAAACATTCGCCCACGTGCCGGTGTGATCGCAATGGTGCGGCAATCCGAATTCGTAGCTTGCAGATTCATGTTGAAGCCCCTTGTAGTTGGCCTTAAACGTCGCGAGCAACGTCGGCACCGAAAGTCATTGTGTCACTCTTTGAGGAACGCCATCACAGGGATTCCTCGAAAGAAAGCGGCAAGATATCGCCATAGAACAGAGATATAGGTGTTCGAGCCGATTGCTCACGCGACGACCTGAAGAGATTGCAGCTGACATCAGCTCCTCTATTGAAGCCGCACCCTTTGTCCGCTCATCTTGGGCCGTTTTAAAACCCCGAAAATCCAGGTGATTGTTGATCTCGGGAGCATCTATCCGATAAGTGAAGCAATCAAACACGGATTCGGCTACTTGCCATCGGCAGGCGCCCGAGAAAAAGGTAGAAATGCGCTACTTCATTACGGGAACAGCAGGCTTCATCGGCTTTCATCTGGCCCGCCGGCTCTTGCAGGACGGGCATGAGGTAACAGGCTTCGACGGACTGACGCCCTATTACAATGTCAGGCTGAAGGAGATGCGTCATGCCGCGCTGGCGCAATATCCTGCCTTCCGCCCGGTCATCGCCATGCTTGAAGACAAGGAAGCGCTGGAAGCCGCGATTTCGGCTGCAAAGCCGGATGTTCTCGTTCACCTGGCCGCACAAGCCGGCGTGCGTTACAGTAACGAAAATCCGCACGCCTATTTGCGTTCGAATATCGAGGGTTCCTGGAACATTCTGGAGCTCGCCAGCCGCCTCGAGCTGCGCCATCTCATGCTTGCTTCGACCTCGTCGATCTACGGCGCCAATTCGGCTGTCCCCTTCCGCGAAACCGACCGCGCGGACGAACCTCTGAGCTTCTACGCCGCCAGTAAGAAGGCGATGGAGGTGATGGCGCACAGCTATTCGCATCTCCACAAGATTCCCACCACGGCCTTCCGTTTCTTTTACCGTTTACGGCCCCTGGGGCCGGCCCGATATGGCGCTCTTCAAGTTCGTCAAGAACATGATCGAGAACAAGCCGATCGAGATATACGGCAACGGCAATATGAGCCGTGATTTCACCTATATCGATGATCTGGTCGAGGCCGTGGTCAGGCTGTCGGGTATCATTCCCTCGGAAACCAACCGCGTCGCCGATGCGGGAATTGAAACCCTTTCGCATCAGGCCCCCTTCCGCATCGTCAATATCGGCGGCGGACTGCCGGTCAGCCTGATGGACTTCGTCGAAAACGTGGAGAACGCGATGGGGCATGAAGCAAAACGTGTGATGCTTCCCATGCAGAAGGGCGACGTGCCGCGCACCTTTGCAAGCCCAGATCTCCTCTACGCCCTGACGGGCTATCGACCGGAGACCTCTCTAGAAACAGGCACCAAGGCGTTCGTCGAGTGGTATCTGGAAGCCAGGCGGGAACTCGGCACGATCAACACCTAGCCGCTGACGGCCATCACGTTGCAGCGATGCGCTTCAGGCAGTAGGAAAAATGCGCGTCAGGCTCGAGCGTCAGAAACTCGAAGCGCCAGCCATGCTCGACGCAAAACTTGTTGACCGCCTCCACGACCCCGTAGACCACCGGTTTGACAGTGTTCCCCGTGCAGAAATCGTGCCCGACAATCCGGCCGTCGTGCTTCACTTTGCGGTCTGCGAGCAGAAGCTCCTCCCATGTCAGTGCAAAGGAATGATCGGTATCGATATAGATCCAATCGAAGGTCTCGTCATCGAATTGTGACAACATGTCGATCGACGTGCCCTGTCGAATCACAACACGGCCTTCGGTGATTTCCGACCCGAATTTGCCATTGATGATCTCTAGGCCTTCTGAGTATCGATCCATGTTCCAGGGATCGATGAGGTGGAGCTGCCTCGGCTGGTTCCGCGCCAGTATCTCCTCGCTGAAGGTACCCTCCGCAACACCTAACTCGGCAACGACCCCACCTTTCGGCAGATTGTCGAGAAGCTTGCCACGATCGGGAAGCAATTTCGCATGCTCCGTGTGAACGTATTCTAAAAACGTCCGGGGGGTGCTTTGCCGAAGGGCCGCTCGCTGCTCTCGCGTCGTCATTTTCGCTCCGAATTTTCTCAAGCGCACCTCTACAGAGAATGCCCGCGGTGGGGAAGAGCGGCGCCCACAAGCAAATTGCACAGAAACTCAAAAAGAGGCTTGCGGTTCTTTCTCAATATCGCTAGAGACGCTGCACCGAACGATGACACAGAGCATCGAGGGCGATTAGCTCAGTTGGTAGAGCGCCTCGTTTACACCGAGGATGTCGGGAGTTCGAGTCTCTCATCGCCCACCACTTTCTTTAAAATCGTAGCTGTGTATCGCGATCCAGTGTGTGTGCGTTGCACTGGCCACGTGATCTTGCATCGCGTATCAAGGTATCGTTACAGACTCGTGATCATCGAAATGCAATGAATTTTCCTTGCCTCCTTGTCCTACGGGCGAGCGGATGTCGAAATCGCTTACAGCATGGTTTATCCGTAATTAGGTGCCAGCCCTGACGATCGCTTTCGCCCATAATCGCTCTGGTAGTGATACCTCTGAGCCACACGAGTTGTTTTTATTGTTGGAACAACCGTCGAAAACCTCAAGGCGTCTGTTGAGAACGCTCGTGATCGAGAACAGTGTAACCTCATAGGAGGTACTTGCATGGCTCTGACCTATTCTAAGGCACGGAAATTGCTTCCTGGCATCGCGCTCTGTCTAAGCGCGGCACTTCTCACAGGTGTCGCCGTTCAAAATTTCAAGACATCGAAGAAAATCTCAAATATTAAGCTAGAGACAAGGCAACTGTCTGAACAGAATGAGCGGCTTTCAGAGCAACTGACGAAGTTAAACAATGTTGTGAGCGAATTGGGCAAGCTGCCACTAGCTTACGCCGAGACACCAGAAGGTCTGAAACTGGTTCCGGCCGAATTTGGAGTAACGAAAGACGACCTGGAGTTCTTAAAGCGTTTCCGCGGTCCTCTTCTCGATCTTGATACAGACTTCAAAAAGCTCGCTGCCGATCAGATAAAACAGTTTCTTCGAACTCGCATTCTGACAGAGTTTGAACGCGACCCTCGAAACCTGACGTTGGGAAAGACAAAACGCCGAGCGTTAATCACGTTTGCGATGCTGCGCGTCAATGGCTCGATGCCAACCTACGAAATCAGGAACGCGGTGCCGAACGATTTTAGGACGATGGTTCTTGGAACCAGCGGAAACTGCAGCGACTACACAATTCGCGCCATGATCGTCGCGGAAGCACTCGGGCTAAAAGCTGCTCTCATCTCAGCTAATACGCCAGCGCTTCCGGGGCACGTCTTTGCTGACGTCTACGACCCGGAAGAGGATACCGCATACATGCTCGACTCCAATTTCGATGTACGAATTGCGACTGCTCACACGGGCGGACGTGGCTTCTTCGAAGCCCTGTTGACTAGCAGTGTCAACGAACAGAAAGTCTTCTCGGAAAGAGCTAAAGTGAAGGCGCTACCAGTTTACTTCCGCTTTATTGATCCAGGCGAAAAAGGACTTTATGGCACGCCACTGACGGCGAGTTATGTCAACGCAATCCGTAGCAAGCGGGAAGAAACATGGCGTCGGTGGACTTCAGAAGATTTGGATGACCTTGTCGCCTGGTGGAAGCGCACACCGAGCCACAGGCCGCGCACACTAGAGGAATTCCGTGACTATTTGCCCGAGATACCTTCTGCGTTCAATTCGTCAGGCGACTATGCAGAACGCCTTCGAAAGGTCGCTCGCGTTAGTTTCGAAGTCGCTGGAAGCGAACATCAGTAATGTGACGGTTATTGCCTCGCCAAAGATAAAGTGACCGCTAGCTGCGTCTGGTGCCGCCGCCACTCGGATGCCCCACATGATGATGTGGCGGTGGTCATACGCGCCTCGAGATGGCGTTGGTAAAAAGCAGGAGCGCTTGCGGCACGCCGACTGCAGTGTTGAGTTTGGAATCTACGGTTTACGCTTTATCGCGCTGCCTTCGCTGCCGCGCTTCCACGTCGCCATCGCCGCTAGGGACACGAGCCGGATAGGGCCATTCGGCCTTGCGCGCAGCTTTTCGCTTATCCAGGAGGCCGGCGGCAATTAGACACGCGCCTATAGCCTTCAAGCATACGAAGGATAAAACTTCCAAAGACCATATTTCGGCGGTACTTCTTAACCATAGCTCAACACCGATCAAAATCAGCGCCACGCCTCCGGCGATAAAGGTGTTCTCTGATACGAATCGACGACTCGATTTTTTCGTCATCGCATTTCGATAGTATTCCTCCTGGATCGGCGCAAGGTGCCGCTCCAGATTTTCGCCTGTTGGATCGGTAAGGTGACTTGAGCCCTTCATCGAGCGATCAGCGATCGTATAAATACACAAATTGTTTCCATCACTTTTCCAGCCCTGCCATTCTATCCTGACTAGGCGACTACTTGTGATACATTTGTACGCGTCCCTTAACCGTCAAGAACAATCTGATAGAGCTAGGGCCGAACAGCCACGACACGGCGATTGCGACGAAGCTCGACTACAAGCGGCAGTAGTTCAAGGGAATACGCTGCTCCGTCACCCAACTGCTTCGTGCTGCCGACTATGCTAGAAGGGTGCAATATTCTCCATGGTAGCGAGCGAAGAGCCCACCGCCACGCCCTCCCGCCTCAAGCCTGTCCTCATCATCCTGTGGCTGCTGCTGATTTCGGCACCCATTCTGGAAAGCGACAGCTATCGCTATGCGGCGCTGCTGCTGATCGGGACGATCTTTGTCTGGTTCAAGCCGAATTTGAGCCTGCTGAAGCGAGACTGGCTGGCCAACGCCTGTGTTGCCTGGGGCGCCTATGCACTGCTGCGCTTCCTCTTGGGCCTGATCGTCTACGGCGAGAAGGGTGCGTCCGACTGGCTCTACGCCTTTCCGCTGTTTTTCCCAGCCGTCGGCATCGCGCTTTATTCCAGCCGGAAAGAGGTCGGGACGGTCCTGGCCATCTATTTCCCGATCGCACTTGCCGCCCTGCTGATTTCCACCGACTACCAGCCGATTCTTGCAGGCGACGACCGTGTTTCGCCACTGTTCCACAACAACCTGATCCACGGCGCCATCGGCTGCGGCTTCCTGATGATCGGCGCCTTCTACTGGCTGTTGCACGCCTGGGAGACCGGCAAGCTCGAGCGCCGTTCCGGCAGCTGGATTATTGCCGTCGCGACGCTCATCATCGTGCTCTGCCTTTTCAACATTTACGGCTCGAAGGCGAAAGGCGTCTGGCTGAGCCTTGTCCTTGTCGGACCTCTCATGCTGGCCTCGATGCTGCTTTATGCAAACAGACGCCGGGCTGCGCTGGTAGGAGCTGCTGTCGTTGCTCTCGTGGCAGCAGCGCTTTTTGTCGGCGGCGATGATATCTGGAGGTTTGCCGGCCCCACCTATGAGGCCACCGTTCGGATCGAGACCGAAATCTCCGCACATGGCGTTCGGGATGCCGTCGCGGCTGCGATCGCGTCAAGAGCTACGCCGGAATCGATGAGTGAAAGGCTGCAGCTCTGGGCGAATGCTTCGGAAGTGATTGCCCAGGCGCCTCTCTTTGGTGCGGGCAATCATTGGCTCACCCTCTGGAACTCGACCACCTATGCCAGCGTGCCCTATACGCTGCTCCATAACGGCTACTTCGAGATGCTTGTTCGCCACGGGCTGTTCGGCATCATCGTTTTCGCGATATTGGCAACAGGCATGTATAGGCGGGTTTTCGCTGCCTGGAGGGCCGGGCTGATCAGCCTCAGCGCGCTGTTGGCCTATAGCATGGTGACGCTATTCTTCCTCGGAACGATCCTGTCCAATTCCAACAACCGGCTGGCAATCGGCGAATCGTTCTTCTTCGTGTTCTCCGCTGTCGCGTTCGCCTGCGGGATTATGTTGAAGAAGGGGGAGATCATTAGATAGTTCGAGCGCAGGCAAGCCGAATGCCCTTATAGATAGGCCGCCTCGTTCATCGCCGCCACATTCGGACGCAGGCTTTCCGAACGATCCTGGCCTTCACATCCACCGAACCAGGGATAGTCGGTACTCGCTGGATGAGGATGATTTCATGTGTCTCTACCTCTGGCCCGAACACCGCGATGCACCAGTCCATCCACTCTATACGCGCGTCAGAATTCTCATGCTGTCCGGTCAACATGTGACGAGGTCGGCCGACTGCATATCGATCAATAGGATGCGGCGTAGCGCACTACCGACTGGTCAACGGAGGGAAAGCCGCACGCCATTCGCGTGCCAAGTATCGTCGATGAGGTCATCGAGTTGATTGAACCAAACGAATACAGATAGTTTCCCCCTCTGCGACCCGTCCAAGTCCGTTAGCCACGGCACGGTTTACTCATTCATGTGGCGCAACGTTACCGCGAGGCTGATCGGAGTGATACTCCCGCGCGACAGGAATGGGGAGGTTACGCGTAAAGGTTATCGATAGAGTTGGGAATGATCTTCAACGCGCTCCCCTGCCATGACGGCATTAAGCTCCCGCATTACGGTCGATAGCTTTCAGAAACAGCTTGATCGCGTTGTATAGCGACATATACAGTTTTCCGCGAATGCGGGAGCCCCTTGAATGCAGGTGAATAAATTCGAAAATCACCAGGTTAGCACGAATATTCCGCACATCGGCGCTCTGGACGATCTTCGCGGGATTGCAGCGCTCATGGTCTTTTTTGCTCATATCGTGCATAATTTGACGAGAGGCGTTGACGCCAGCATGGGCGCGTGGCTGAAGCCAAACAATCCGTTGTTTGCTATCTTGGCCGAGGGGCATGCGGGCGTTTCGCTTTTTATGGTACTGAGCGGTTTTTTGTTCGCCTACGGTGCACACGGCAGCGAGGTGAGGTATTGGTGCTTTGTTCGCAATCGGATACTTCGGATCTATCCGATGTATCTTTTGCTTTTGTTTTTTGCGGCCTATTCTAGCCCTTCTCAGTTCAGCTTTGAAAGCTTTATTGCTAGCGCCGCTCTTTTTTCAAATACAGGAAATGCTCTTAAAGATATCGGCTTCACCGCACTACTTTGGACTATTTCCGTTGAATTCCTCTTTTATCTTATATTTCCATTCCTCAATCGCTTTAAAAACGCATTCGGAATTGAATACCTCTTCCGCCTCCTCGTATTGTTGATAATACTTCGCTACCTCGCCATCGGCCTAGGCGCCAGCGCGCGTGACATATCTTATTTCACGATCATTGGCCGGATCGATCAGTTTCTAATTGGTATGATTGTAGCGTCTCTTTATCGGGAAGGCCGTCTCACACTGAAGCATCCGCGTCTTTGTCTTGCCGGCAGTATTGTTTTGGTATTGCTTTCGCTGTTTGCATTGAACCGAATGGGAGGCTGGATCCAGGATGCCGAATGGAAAGGCATATGGCATACGTATGAGGCGATCATTTTTTCGGCTTTAATTATCACCTATCTATTCAGCCATTCTGCACTCAACCCCCGCTACAAGTCGCTCATGGCAAGAATAGGATTGGTTAGCTACTCGATGTACCTCCTCCATATGCCAGTGTTGCTGTTGCTGCAGAGAAAACATTGGTACGCGAAGGTGACGGGAAATCTATATTGGGATGCTTTGATCACAGCCTGCTACCTCTTCCCTGTCGTATTCCTCCTTTCAAGTGCAACGTACGAACTGATTGAGAAACCATTCATGAGTTTTCGAACACGATATCTGGCTCCAATAGGCACCAACGAAATTGCCATGAGGAGTCCGGCATGACGATGCTCGCGGAGTATTCGTCCCGCTGCGTTGCGGCCCTTGCTGTAGGAGCGATCATTTCGATCTCTGCTGCAACCCCCAGCAAAGCTTTCGATTGGGACTACTCTCAGGTCAAATATGATCTGACGACAGACGCAGTACTGGGCTCTGCGCAGGACTTTCAAGCCTGGACCTCGGAGCCGCGTAAGTATCTCAAGGAGAAGTTCGAGACGGCAATCACGGTTGAGCCGCAAGTCGTGACTGTCGGAAAGCCGACGGCCATGGACGGTTATACGCTGACCGATGTCGATCTGCTTTTCCCGGCTGTCGAAAAGGACGGCAGGGATCTCCACATGGTCTTGCTACTTGCTCGGCCCAATCATCCAAAGGATGGCCCAGCTATCGTCGCCATGAATGGCCACGGAGAGGTCGGCGGAGAAGGACACGGTCAGGCTCCGGCAGGATTGTTCAAACCGGGCGCTCAAGGCGATAAGTTGGCGCGTGACGGATTTACGATCATTGGCATTCCGGACGCCATTCACGAGCCGTTCTCGGAGCTGGCGAAGACCATTGACTATCCGGTGATCTGGGCCCGGCTGGCTGACAGATCCCTGGACAAGATCAAGCCGATGCTGCCCCAAGGTCAGACGTTCATCGCGCTCGGGAACGCAGTTGGCGGCTTGTCGTCACTGGTGTTGACGGCAATGCGCGACGATGTGATCGCGCTGGCGAACAACGGCGCCTTCTTCTCACTCGAGCAGACGAGGCGGGAATACCGGATCTACACCCATCCGTTCTGCCATGACTTCAGGGCGTTCTCCACCTATACGGCAGTATATGCGCTCATTGCGCCGAAGCCTCTGCTGATCGAGGCAGGGAAGACCGATGCCCTGTGGCTCGGCGCACCACAACAGCTGAAGCCGAATGACTGGTTCAGCGGCACGAAACGCGGCCCCATAAGCGATGAGATCATCGGTGCCTATCTGCAGCTCAAGCAGATTTGGTCGAAGTTCGATGCGCCGATAGCCCTCGATATCCACGATGGAGGACACGAGGATTTCGACATCCCCGCTTTCAGATCGTTCGTCGGGCAAATACAAGCAACACACATTCAGTGAATTCCATGTTGAATAGCAAGCAGAAGTCGATTGCGTGGGCTGTGGTGTGGTTCATCGTCGGAGCTGCCGCTACCGTGGGGATGGGGTTCACCAAAGGCGGATGGGTGACGCATCGCGGGCTCCGGAAAGCGCTGGATGCGCAGGACGCAGCATTGAACGACAAGATATCGGCGGCAACCGCAGCAGCTCTTATGCCCTATTGCATCGAGAAGTCCCTTGGCGATCCCAACCGCTATCAAGTCATCCTCGATCTGCGCGCAGCGAAAGTCGAAGACCGTGAAAGTGTTATAGAACGGTCGGGATGGGCGACCCCGCTGGGCAGTGACAATCCGGATCGCGAGCTTGGTAAAGTGTGTTTGGTGAAACTCAATCTGTTTTAGCTACCGATTTGAGGCTATCCAATCAGCACAACGACCAGCAGGGCTTACCATATGCGTGTTCTTCACTTCTTCAAGACCTACTGGCCGGACACCTTCGGGGGCATCGAGCGCACGATTCACGCTCTGGCCAAGGGCGGCAATGCTCATGGCATTCAGTCCGATGTGTTGTCCCTTAGCCCCGATCCGCTCACCAATACCGTCGAGTTCGATGGCCACTGGGCGTATAAGGCGAAACAGAATCTGGAGCTGGCTTCGACCGGTTTCTCGCTAGACGTTTTTGGAAAGTTTCGCGAACTGAGTGCGCAGGCCGATATTGTACACTACCATTTTCCATGGCCTTTTATGGACTTGGTTCACTTCGCGACCGCACCTCGCAAGCCATCCATCGTCACCTATCATTCGGATATCGTGAAGCAGAGGGCGCTCAGCCGGATATACAGACCGCTGATGTTGCACTTCCTCTCGTGCGTGGATCAGATCGTTGCGACATCGCCAAATTATCTCGAATCCAGCGAGGTGCTTCAGCACTTTAAAAACAAGACCGTAGTCATTCCGCTAGGCCTCGACGCCGCGGATTCCGCCCCTGCGGATGAAGCTGAAAAGGAGCAGTGGAAAGCCAGATTTCCAAAACCGTTCTTTCTCTTTGTCGGCGTTCTTCGCTACTACAAGGGCATTCACATCCTTCTTGAGGCGGCGAAGGAAGTGACCGTCGATGTTGTGATCGTGGGCGGCGGTCCGATGGAAGTCGAGCTCAAGGCGCGCGCTGCCGACCTCGGTCTGCAAAATCTGCATTTCGTAGGGGTGGTTTCCGACAGCGCAAAGGCGGCGCTACTCGAACTGTGCATAGCGTTGGTTTTTCCCTCGCACCTCCGATCGGAGGCTTTCGGTCTATCGCTGGTAGAGGCGGAAAGGTTCGGAAAACCGATGATCAGCTGCGAGATCGGAACCGGAACAAGTTACGTTAATCTCGATGGTGTCACTGGAATCGTCGTTGCGCCGAATGACACGCGGCAACTGGCGAAGGCAATGAACGATTTGGCCGACGATATCCAGCTTACGCAGCGCTATGGAGCTGCAGCGTTCCATCGCTATATGGAAAACTTCACGGCGGCGCGCATGGTTGCCAAATACGTCGATCTTTACAGGTCCCTGAGCTTACGCTGACCGAGGATGACGGCTAACCGCTGCCGAGGGTTGGCTTTAACCCATGAGGGCCTTGTACCAGACGGCGTAGGGCTGCATCAGCCACCACTTGATTGGCACGCTGCCGTGATGTTTCCGGACTGTGCGGATCGCCTCCCTATAATGCTGACGGCGCAGGGTTTTGGTTTTAGTCGTTTCGTGCTCGCGGTTGACGGCGACTTCCTGCTGCACAAAATGAAGTGGGCCGCTTGCTTTGAAAAGGCGCCACCAGAGATCGTAATCCATAACCATGTGCAGATCCGGATCGGCGCCGCGAACGGCTTCCCAGGCCGAGCGACGGATGAGGGTAGCAGGCTGAGAGATGATGCAGCGCAGCGCCAGCCTGCGCTCGCTGAATGGCTCCACCCACACCGGATAACGTCGTCCTGTTCTCTCGACTACATTTAACGCCAGGCCATACGCCGCCGGTGCATCCGGCGCCTCGTCGGCAAGCGCGCGGCAAAGATGCTCCAGTCCGCCCTTCAGATACCAATCGTCACTGTTCAGCCAGGCCACGTACGGTGCGCTGCCGCACGCAATGCCCTCATTGATGGCAGCGGCCTGTCCATTATCGCTATGGCTTCTCCAACCAGCCAGCCGACGTTCCCATCTACGGATGATGTCAAGCGAACCGTCCGTGGACCCTCCATCCATGACGAAGACCTCGACCGGCACATCCTGCTCGAAGATGGACTGTAGTGCCTGATCGAGGTAGTGGCCCTGATTGAAGGACGGAACGGCGATCGTCACCAAGGGTGCGCTCATAGCTTAATCCGCCACTCGCCCTTGAAAGTCCTCGTAGGCCTTGACTATGCCATCTACTAGAGACGTGCTCGCCTGCCAACCGAGGTTTTTCATGCGATCAACATTCAGAAGTTTGCGCGGCGTGCCATCTGGCTTCGTCTGGTCGAAAACAATATCTCCGGAAAAGCCCACGACCTGCATAACCGTCTCCGCCAATTCGCGAATAGTCACGTCGTTACCGGTGCCGATATTGTAAAGTCCCTCGGCAATGTCACGTTCCATAAGGAACACGGCAGCATCCGCCATGTCATCGACATAGAGGAACTCGCGCATTGGCTTGCCCGAACCCCAGACGACCAGTTCGCGATCGCCTCGAACCTTAGCCTCGTGCGCCTTGCGGACCAGCGCCGGCAGCACATGGCTATTGTTCAGATCGTAATTGTCGTTTGGACCATAGAGGTTAGTCGGCATAGCCGAGACATATTGCGTCCCATACTGGCGGTTGTAGTTCTCGCACAGCTTGATACCGGCAATTTTGGCAATCGCGTAGGGTTCGTTGGTCTGCTCCAGCGGCCCCGTCAGCAAATAGTCTTCGCGGATCGGCTGGGGGCAATCCCGAGGATAGATGCAACTAGAACCCAAGAACAGCATGCGGTGCACGCCCGCCTGCCAGGCGGCATTAGTTATATTGGCTTCGATAAGTAGGTTGGTGTATAAAAAGTCAGCACGGAATGTATTATTGGCATGGATGCCTCCGACCTTGGCGGCAGCCATGAAGATGAAGTCAGGAGTTTCCTTGGCGAGGAACGCAGTGACGGCCTGCTGGTTCGCCAGGTCAAGCTCCTCGTGTGTGCGGGTCACGATATTGTCGTAGCCGCCATCCAGCAACCGCCGCACGATCGCCGATCCGACCATGCCGCGATGCCCAGCAACGTAGATTTTTGCTTGCCTATCCATTGACTCACTCGTGATAGTCATAGGCGGAAAAACCATGGCGCTTGACCAGCTCGTCACGCTCGGCGGCCTTCAGGTCTTCGCGCATCATTTCCTGCACAAGTTCCTGGAAGGTAATCTTAGCCGTCCATCCGAGTTTGTCCTTCGCCTTCGTCGCGTCGCCAAGAAGGGTCTCGACTTCGGTGGGACGGAAATAACGCGGATCGACGGCGACGATGCATTTGCCTGACGAATCATAGCCCTTCTCGTCGACCCCTTCACCCTTCCAGGTGATCTCGATGCCCACCTCGCGCGCAGCAGAACCGACGAATTCGCGGACACTGTACTGGACGCCGGTCGCGATGACAAAGTCCTCGGCTTTCTCCTGCTGCAGCATCAGCCACTGCATCTCGACATAGTCCTTGGCATGACCCCAATCGCGCTTGGCATCTAAATTTCCCAGGAACAAACAGTCCTGCAAGCCGAGCTTGATGCGGGCGATCGCGCGCGTGATCTTGCGCGTCACGAAGGTTTCGCCGCGCACCGGGCTTTCGTGGTTGAACAGGATACCGTTGCACGCATACATGCCGTAGGCTTCGCGGTAGTTGACGGTAATCCAGTAGGCGTAAAGTTTAGCCACGGCATAGGGCGAACGCGGGTAGAACGGCGTGGTTTCGCGCTGCGGGGTCTCCTGCACCAGTCCGTAGAGCTCAGAGGTTGAGGCCTGATAGAAGCGGCAGGTCTTTTCGATACCGACGATGCGCATTGCCTCGAGAATGCGAAGCGCGCCCAGAGCGTCGGAATTGGCGGTATATTCCGGCTCTTCGAATGAGACAGCGACGTGCGACTGAGCCGCGAGATTGTAGATCTCGTCCGGCTGGACCTGCTGGATGATGCGGGTCAGGCTGGAAGAATCCGTCATGTCACCGTAGTGGAGGATGAAGCGGCGGCCGGTTTCGTGCGGATCCTGATACAGATGGTCGATGCGGTCAGTGTTGAAGAGCGATGCGCGCCGTTTCAGGCCGTGAACCTCGTACCCCTTCTCCAGAAGGAGTTCAGCCAGATATGAGCCGTCCTGTCCCGTTACACCTGTGATCAGCGCCTTTTTCATGTCCTATCCATTCTTCCGTAAAGCGACCTGTAAGCATCATCGGCACGCTTGTGTTTCAAGAGATATGCGATATGGCGCATGAGACGCTGCGCCATGTTCATCCGGCCATTAGCGTGGGAATGACGTAGTTCCGCCATCTCGCGCGCGCCCCGCTCGCGAAAATCCTTCTGGGATTTCTGATCGCCGTGAACGCGGAACAATCCGAACAGCCCGGGCACGTGATTGAACTCCGCCCCTGCTCGCATGAAACGCAGGATCAGATCCCAGTCCATCGCGAAATGGAAACGCTCGTCGAAACCGGCTCCTGCCCTATCCCATAGTCTGCGCCGCCAGAACATCGTCTCTTGAGGCACATAATCGACAAACCGCAAGACCTCTTCGTCGTGCCCCGGCAATATCCAGCGACCGATTTCGCTTCCCTGTTCATCGACGACGAGACGATTTCCATAAATCACCTCGACCGAGGGATTATCGCGAAAGTAGCGACCGACCAGATGAAGCGTCCCGGGTAGCAGCATATCGTCCGAATTCAGATAGGCCATGATCTCGCCACAGCTACGGGCAAAACCACGGTTCAGCGCATTTGTCTGTCCCTTATCGGCTTCCACAATGATGTCAACACCGCGACCGCGATAATCCTCAAGTATTGCCTGCGAGCCGTCGGAAGATACTGCATCCTGCAGGATATACTGCAAAGCTGGGTAATTTTGCGACAAGACGCTTTCGAGCGTCATGCTGACGAAGCGGGCTTGGTTGAAGGACGGCGTGACGAGACTGATCTGCGGGAGATCGCGATCGTCGCCGGACTGCGCGATCGTCGCTATACTGAGCGGACGCGGGGGATACTGATAAAACAGACCGAGACGCAGCCCCGCCATGCGCCTCAACGTTGTACCGAGGCCGAGCGCAGATAAGGTCGCCCTCATACCAGACCGCTCTCCTTGCGAAACCACGCGGCATAGCGCGACAACCCAGCCCGCCAGTCAATGGAGGGTCGCCAGCCCCAAGCCATCGCTCGGGATATGTCGGCCTGATAATCGCGCGGATCGCCGTGCCGCTCCGTACCACAAAACACGGGGCGGTCGTTTTTGCCCATAAGTTCGAAGAGCTCGCCGACGACATCGGCGACGGTGACGGCAACACCGGAGCCGCCGTTTGCCACCGGGCAATGCGGGCCGGCACTATCTGCTGCACAGATCATGAGTTCCGCTGCGTCGGAAACATGCAGCCAGTCGCGTGTTTCGAGGCCCGTGCCAAAAAACTCCGTTTCGTCGGCACAGATGCGGCGACAGGCATCCCAGAGCAGTTGCTTGCGGAAACCTTCACCGTAGATCGAGAACAGGCGCACGACGGCTGCGTTGAGCTTGAAAAGCCTTGCGTGATCGCGAACCAGTTCCTCGGCCAAACGCTTGTGTGCGCCGTAGGGCGACGCAGGACGGAGAGGTGCATCCTCTGTTATCGGAAAATGCTCGGCAATTCCATAGACAGCAGCACTCGACGGATACACCAGCGCCGCGTTCGGGCATTCACCGCGCACAAATTCAAGCAGGTCGGCCGTGGCCGATACCGTCCTGCGGAAATCCTCATATGGGTCGCTGATCGAGGCGCCCACGGAGCCGCTGCCGGCACAATGAACAATAATATCCGGACGGATATCGAGTGAGCGCAACGCGGCCAGAGAGACATCGTTTTCGACCCAGCGCACGATACCCCAGGAGCGCTGTTCGTCGACGCCCCAGCTACCATGACCGATGCCATGAACAGTCCAACCCCTGCGCGCAAGTGCAATAGCCACATTCCGGCCGATCGAGCCATAAGCACCCGTCACCAACGCGATATCAGTCACTCTCCGCACTCAACGATCCTTCCGGGAGCCGCCCACCGCGGCCGATATTCCCTCTTGCGCTGCTCGCCGGGAAGGCGGACGCGACCCTCCCAGTCAAATTCAGGCGGCCTTAAGACTTAACTCGCCTACAGGTTTTCCTTCTATGTGCAAACGCGTCCAGCATTCAAGCAGGACGAGCTTGTAGAGGAAAGGCAGGTTGTAGGCAGATAGGTCCCGGGACTTCTCGGGCGCAATCAGGCCTTGGCGCACCAATGCGCCGTTTTCGACGAGCGGTAGGAAGCGGGTCACGATGCCGTGCATCCAATCGCGCACGGGCGGCGTGAAACCCTGCTTCTTGCGAGACAGGACATCGGCCGGCAAGGCGTCGTGCAGGGCTTCGACTAGCAGCCACTTGTGCGGCTTGTGCCAGTCGACGAGGCCGCTGTTACGCATGCCCGTCACCCGGTCCACGAGGTCGACATCCAGAAGCGGCAACCGGCCCTCGACCGAATGCGCCATGCTCATGCGATCGAAGAGGGCCAAGCAGTTCGACCGCAGCCAGGTGCGGTTCAAAAGGTTCGAGATTGCCAGATGCAGCGGCCCCGAGAGGTCGAGTGCGGCCTCCTTCAGCCAATAGCCCTCCGGCAGATGATCGAGCACCTTTTCCGGCATGAGCTTGCGCGACCAGGCGTCGCCGTTGCGCAGATCGGCGTGGACCCCGAAGAAATCCGGCTTTTCGGGCGACTTCTGCCCCATAAGCCGTTTCCACCAGGGCAGCTTTACCTTCTTGCCGGCCAGCAGCGTCTCGTTGCGCGACATGGCTTCGCGCACCCATTCGTAGCCCCAGAAGAATTCGTCGCCACCCATGCCGGACATCAGGACTGGATAGCCGGCCTCGCGGGAGGCCTTGGCAACGGAGTAGTAGCCGAAGGCGGCTATATCGCCGATCGGCGTATCCATGACGTCGACCAGTGTCGGGAAACTGTCGATCACCTGGTCCGTGTCCAGCTCCACTTCCGTGAAGCCGATGCCGAGATCCTTCGCAAGGGTCTCGGCAAAACCACGCTCATCCGTCTCAGGTCGGCCTTTGTAGCCGATCGTGAACGCATGCAACTGGCCCGGAAAATGCCGCGCCGTCAGCGCGGCGACCAGGCTGGAATCGATGCCACCAGAGAGCGCGACGGCGACGGGAACATCCGCCGTGCCCATCAGCCGGCAGGCATTGTCGAGAATTTCCTCGGTAACGGCGACCGGCTTGCCGGCATCTTCGCGGACATCGGACAGATTCCAGTAGGCTTGCGGTGCCGCATCGAGCGCGCCGGGCTTCAACAGCAGATAATGGCCAGCCGGCAGCAGTTCGAGACCCTGGAGTGGGGTCAGCGGCTCCGGGACGTACTGGAACGTCAGGAACATGTTGAAGGCCTCCGGCGTCAGCTTCAGCGGCTTAGGCATCACGGAGGAAACACTTCGGATTTCGCTGGAAAACCAGATCCGTCCGGCATCGCCCCGATGCAGATAAAGGGGCTTTTCCCCCATCCTGTCGCGGGCCAGGAGCAGTGTCCCGTTACGCTTGTCCCAGAGCGCAAAGGCGAACATGCCGCGCAGCTTGGCGAGGCAATCGACGCCGTATTCCTCGTAGGCATGGATGATCGTCTCGACATCGCTCAGGCAGGAGAACTGGTGCCCGAGCGCGCGCAGTTCCTCGCGCAGGGCATCGTGGTTGTAGATCTCGCCATTGCAAATGATGACGATGTCGCGCGTCTCGTTGAAAAGCGGCTGGCGTCCGCCGGCGAGATCGATGATCGACAGGCGACGCATGGCGAGCATCACATTTGTGTCGTTGAACATGCCCGCCGAATCGGGACCGCGATGCTCCAGCAGCGCGTTCATCCGGCCGACGCCGGCTATGTCCGCCTTTGTCAGAGCCAAGTTTGAAATCATACCACTAATGCCGCACATGCTCGCCTTCCTGTTCCTCTATCCGGCTTTCGACGCACGGTCGGCCGCTTCGTTTGCAATGGCGACAAACGCATGCGCGGATGCCACCCGCGCAGCATCGCGCCGATGGGCTGCCGCGCGTTCCGTCTCGACACAAGGCCCAGCCGTCAATCCCGGTAATACCTGCTCGATCCGTTCAGCCATATCGCTCGCATCCGCCACCCTGAACAGATGACACTGCTCGAGATCGTTCAGCTGTTCCTTGTGAACCGCGATATCGGATGCCAAGATGGGTCTACCCAGGGCCTTAGCATCTTCTATCACAGTGCTCCACCCCTCAAACAGGGAGGGTTGAAGCACGAGGCTTGCTGCACGGAAAAGTTCGATCTGATGGTCCCGAGGCACCAGCCCCAAGATCGTCACCTGATCGGCGATTCCCCAATCGGCGAGGCTCTGAACGAGCCTGTCGTAATAGCTGGGATCGCGGCGATCCGATTGCAGGCCGGTGCAGACCATCCTGACGACCACGTTGCGATCCTTCAGGATTTTCAATGCCCTGAAGGCCGTCTCGTGATCCTTGTGCTTCCAGAAATGGTTAGCAACGTAGACGAAGCGTTCCGGCAGGCCGTAGGATTCAAGTATCTGCTTGCCGGCGCCCACCTCGCCGGCGTCGAGGCTGCTGCAGAACGACCAGACACGCGGCACGACCGTCGCATCGGGAAAGAACCGCCGGAAATCGTCGAGCGCGGCATGGCTCGACAGGAGCAGGACACCCTTTGTGGCCGCGATCTCGTGGATGCTGCGGGTGCGGGTCGCCAGTTCTTCCTGCGAAAAAAGCTCGGGGAAGTAAAATATTTGGAAGTCCGGCACCCAGTAGAGATTGGTGCGCCAGCGTTGCGAGGCATCGAAGGCTGGGAAATAAACAATGTTACGCGCCGCCGGCCAAAGTGCGCCGAGGACGGGTGCGCGACGAAGTATAGCCCGGTGAAGGCGTCGCGCGCGGGCAATCAATCCGGCTGCCCAGCGTCCCGGTTCCTGACCCGCAAGCACAGGATTGCGAAGCATTCGCCGAGCGAGCGCGGTGTCGCCCGATGACAGAAATACTAGTCGGGCGTCAGGTCGATCTCCGACAGGCAGCGAGGACAGGGCAGCGAGGAGATTGTCGATATAGATCGATCCGCCAAGCCACTGCGCGTCCTCCAGAAACTCGATCCGTAGCCTCAACCTCTGCACACCTATCTCATTGCCTGCCGGGCGATTTCGAGGAAGACTCGGCCGGCATCCAGGACGCGGCCTTCCATCTCGCGCCGCGCCGCCAGTTCCGATGCCAGGTCCGGCCCAGGTGAAAGCCCGGCCCAGGCGGCGGCGAGCTTCTCAGCCAGATCGGAGGGCTCGTGAGGATCGAAATAGGTGCAGCGGGCGGGATCCTGCTCACGATGGACCGGTAGATCCGACAGGAAGATCGGGCGGCCTATGGCGCGCGTATCCTCCACCACCGTGCTCCAGCCCTCGAAAAGCGATGGCTGGACGATCGCCGCGGCGCGCCGGAAGATTTCCAACTGCGTATGACGGTCGATTAGTCCCAGAAGTTTGACCTGATCCTGGAGACCTTTCTCTTCGATAAAGGCGAGAAGCCCGTCAAAATGGGTTTCGTTGCGCCTGTCAGAGTGCGCGCCGGTGCACACCAGCGGGATGGTAAGACCATGGTCGGACTTAAGGATTGTGAGAGCCTTCAGCACCGCGATATGGTTCTTGTGCGCCCAGAACTGGTTGGGTAGATAAAGGAATTTCGGCGGCAGTCCAAACTTACCGACTATCGAATCGTCAGCTGCCCCTTGAGTTTCCAGCAGTGAGCAGAAATGCCAGACTCGCGGCGTCGCCGGCTGACCGGGATAGAAGGAGCGAAAATCGGCAGCGGCAACCTCGCTGCTGAGGACGATCACACCGGGCTTTGCCGCCAATTCCGCGATAGAACGGTCGCGCGCGGCGATCTCGTCTGCCGAAAACAGATGGGGAAGATAACGATGCTGAAAATCGGGGATCCAGCGCAAGGTCACCGCGCCTGCCACCTCGCGCCCGAAGCCCGGATAGACAATATCGATGGGAGGCTCCGCAATCTTCAGGCCGATCTTTCGTGCAATCCGTTTCAGCAGGTTTGTCTTGCCGCCCAAAGTGCCCGCCAGATGATTTTCGGCAAGGAACTTGCCGATCACATCCGGCGCGCCGAGGAGTTCGACATGCGGACGCTCGTTGGCCGGCAACCGTGAAAGGCAGATCGCAAGGTTTTGTAGATACAGCACGCCGCCCATCCAGGTCGGATCACTGATCAGCTCTATCCCGATGCGAAGTGTGCGCTCTGGTCCGTTCATGATCTGTGTAGCTCCCGCATCGACCGGCGCCAGGCCCGTTTCCTGCCTATCTTCGGTATCGGGTTCCAGGCGAGCCGGCGCAGGCGCTCCAGCTGGGCGCGATCTGGGAGGTTCGAAAAGTCGAGCGTTGTCAGCACGAACCATGCCTCACTCTGCAGCGTGCGCAGAAGACCGCGCTGCCGCAGCGTCGCCACATCCAGGCCGACGGATTGAACGTCCGCTTCCTGCACCGGCCCCGTGGCGGCCAACAGGAACAACGGCAGGCGGATCACGCCTGGAAATATCTCAGGACGGCACAGCACGTCGGCGCCGTCGGTTCCGATCGCCTTCCAGAACTCCCGAAACATCCGCCGCTGGTTGCGGACATACGCGATGGTGCGCCCGGGCAGAGAAGTGAGCCAGTAGATCGGCAGAAAGAGAGGCCTTGCCCTCGTACGCAAGGTCAGATCGATGACGACGCGTTTGATCAGACGCATGCGGTTGCGATTGCGGTAGGCAGCCGGCGCATGACGGCCGATGAAGCGCCAATGGTCACGCACGTTACTCATCGACCGGCGCGAAAACAACTCGTTCCAGATGGAGCGAAAAGTGCGGCGCCCCTGCGTAGGGACGATGCCCGTTTCCTCGATATGCGCCATTATGCGGGTTTCGTAGGTCACGCCCAGTTTGAAGCCGTGGCTTTTCAACCGGCAGAAGAACTCGTAGTCGGCGAGGTAATGCGGCAGCATCTCGGCATCGACATTCCCCGCGGCAGTGATCATTCGCAACGGGATGATGCTGCCCCGGCCCGGAAGCACATCCACGTCGTCGCGATAGATCTCGCCGGGATCGGCATGCTGCCTGACCGGGAAAGTATAGCTCTCCCAGTCGACATATTCGCCGGCATCTAGAATCTGCGCATGGTCGCGGCTGTCGACGATCAGCCCGCCGACTGCCGCATCGTGCTCAAGCGAAGCCTTGACCAGCGTTTCGACGTAGTCGGGAACCAGGATCGTATCGTTGTTCATCATCAGGACGAAATCGTCCGGTCGGCCGCCGAGGGAGAGCACATGGTCTATGCCCAGCGCCATGGATCCCGACCACCAGAACTCCTTGTCCGTTGTCAACACCGTAACATCGGGAAATTCGGCGCGAATGGTTGCGACGCTTCCATCCGTTGAGCCGCCATCCGAAACGATGATGTTGATCGGCCTCCATGTCTGGGCCTGTAGGTAAGCGATACAGGCACGCGTAAAATGCAGCCTGTTGAAGACCGGAATGATTACATGCACGGTCGGTAGGCCGGAATCGGCCACCTCTGTCGCAGTGCCAATTTCCGCCTCGGTATTCATCGTCACTTGCCGATACCGGAAGAGGAATCGAGAATCTCCCCGTTCTTGCCGATCACCAGGAAGTCGATCTGGCGCTCCCAGTGGAAGGAGGTGAAGAACAGGTCGCGGTTGCGCTCGAAGAAATCCTGGAACGGGTTGGTATATGCGCTTTGAAGCGCTTCGAAGAACTCGTTTCCGAGTTCACGCCGCTCGCTTTCGTTCCATTCTATGAGGCAGAGCGTATTTCCAAGCCTAATGCTGTGCCAGCGATGATGATCCTGCAGCCGGGTGAAATTAAACATCACATCCGAAAGACGCGTGGGCACCTCCAGGTAGCCCCGTTTGCCGACGCGTGACAGTTCGCGCATCGCCTGGCCGGGGTTGTCGAGATGCTCCATCACGTGCGAGCAGAATACGAAGTCGTAGGCACCGTCTTCGAAGGGCAGCCTCTCGATATCGACCTCGAAAAACGTGCGGCCATCGAGAACCATAGGTTCAACGCGATGCGTCGTTTCCTCGGGGAACTTATCGGCGAGATGATTGGCGCGCTGGAACGGATATCCTCCGGATCCGACATCCAGCACCAGATCGGTTTCGGCGATGTCCCACTTCATCACCTCATTCTGGTAGGTCCAAGTGCTGCGTACTGGTTCGGCGCGCTTTTCAAGTCCTGGAGCCAGCATCCAGGCCTCTTTAGGTAACTGGGTCAAGAGAAGCTCCTGCGCCGAGTGACGCAGTTCCGCATTATCTTCTATCCCGCTTGACCTCACCAGTTCCTTGACAATAGGAAGCAGCCAGCGCACATCGTCAGCGCCGGCGGCCTTGGAGGACTGCGAGCGCGCCCTCATCCAAGATTCGAACTTCTCGCGCCTGCGGCGCTCGAGACGGTTGACTATGCGTGTCAGCATCACTGTGTCCCAGTTTCGTGTGGGCGGGATATGACCGCCATCAATTCTTTCGTCACAGGCAGCGTCGAGACCCTGGCACCAAACTCGGCAAGCATGGCGGCAAAGCTCTCCTCGCTCCAGAACCAGTTGTGGCCAAGGAACTGGTCCCCAGTGCCGTCAGGCACAACGATCACCACCGTGCCGCCGGGACGGCAGATGCGTACGAGTTCGGCAGCGACACGCTTCGGATACTCCAGATGCTCGAGCACATCCGTGCACAGGACCAGATCGAAGGATGCCGTCTCGTAAGGCAGGGTCTGGTGGATCACGAACTGCTGGAACACACCGTCCGGCATCGCCCGAGCCGCGCCTTCGACCGCCTTTCCCGAAAAATCGAGGCCGGAAACCGCAAGCGCCGGACGACGCCGACGCACTTCGCGAAGTAGATCTCCGACCCCGCAGCCAACGTCGCAGACGCTCCCGCTATTCGGGAGATGCACCTCGATAAGGTCCACGATCTCTGTCGTCAACTTCTCACGCGCGTGGCCCGCTTCCGCCTTGAACGCGGCGAGGTTGGAGCTGTCGCCCCACAGCAGATCGTATCCCTCTGCGGAGTTGTCCTCCGTCAGCCACCCAATTCCAAGGTCACCTCATAAAAAAGGACAGCAGATGCCAACCGCAACTCTATATCGGGAAGCCAAACCATATCTCTCTCTATCATCTCTCTCAACAAACCGAGAGGGAGCGGGCGGCGATCATAGGTGCCCCGGAGATAGGTGTCGCGGTGGAGTGAGCGCGGAGTGGGGTAGTATGCAAAAGGTGATATCCAACCATCGCCGAATAGGTGCGGCTGACGACACATGTGATATCCTGGAGAGTAGATCATACATTCATAACACAGAGTATGGTTAATATCTATCTATGGCACAAGGGCGGGATGAGTGTGCGAGAAGGGTCATCGTGTAGGGGAGGGGATGTAAGTGGGGGGGGAGATAAAGTATGAAGGGTGTTGGGGGGAGTTTAATGGGTGAATAATAGAGTGGGATCATATGGGAAAGTAGGTGTGAATAACACACACACAAGAAGCAACACACACATCACAAATTATGTTGAGATGTGTAGGAGGAAAAGAGAGGGGGAGTGTGGTCACTTAAATTTATGTAGATATACTTAGTAAGAAAGAAAGGAAGAACACACAATGTGGTAACAGGGATGGATCGTTTGTGATGCTGAGAGTCTGCTAGATGATAGAAGGAAATAAAGATGAGGGTAATGTAAGAGGTGGGGGAGTAGGATGTTGAGGGTAGGGGTGTATTTAGGAATGAGTGGTGAGATTATGAGATTCTCTATCTATATATATCTCCTACTGTATATATATTTTGAGTTAAAGTGAGGATAAAAGGAGAATATTAACACACAATAGTTGGACAGAGTGAAGTACTAGAGAGAAACAGCTAAAAATGATTGTTAATGTTTGAAGTTGGAGATTTTATATGTGAGGGTGAATTTAGTTGAGAAGGTTGGGAGGTGGATTTGAGTAAGTGATAAGGGTGAGAAGGAAGTAATATGATGTGAAAGTTTAGTAGGAGGAGGATTTAAAGGGAAAGGAGAGATTGATATACACGTAAAGTTCGCTGAGGCCGGCGTCGACCGCCGCCTTCAGGTATTCGCGACTGAGATAATCACCGTTCGTGCTGAAATAAATGCGGGATTTCGGCAGGCGCTGGCGCAGCAGAGAGATGCGGCTGAGCAGCAGCTCTCGATCCGACATCGGTTCGTTGTAGAGATTCAGGCAAACGCTTTCCGCGTAATCGATGCGCTCAAGATCGTCGACGAGCTTGTTGAATATCTCTTCGGGCAGGAGCCTGTTTGAACTCGACCGATCAACCTGCGAAATCGGGCAATAGGTACAGTGGCGATTGCAGAACGAGGAAATTTCAACCACTACGTTGGAGACGGAGTTGCGAAACAGCTCTTTCTGCTCTTCGTAGGTGGAAGGCGCGGAAAAATGATCCTTCGTAAAGTATTCTGCAGCCAAGCTCATCCAATCGCCTCCAGTGTTTCATGGGAAAATGCCGCATCGAAGTGCATCACGGCATTTGGATCCGAGTATAGAAAACGGTCATGAGGGCTTAAAATAACGATGTGTCCGCACTTCAGCCAGAGGAACAGGTGGGCACCGATATGCCGGCTGACAATAGCGAGGTTGAACGCGTAGGCACCAGGCCGGAAATTCTGCTGCTCGACCCTGATGCGGAATATATGGGTGCCGGGAGCGAGGAGGTCTACGGGCGCTCCCTGCTCATAATTATCCAGCGAGACTATGTTGCGATAGTGAACCGCATCCGCGACGACGCGGATGATGAAGTTCTCTATCGGCTTGTTGACCTTGACGGTAACTTCGATCGTGAAAGGATCTTCGAATTTCAGTTCGCGAACCGCTTCCGTCCCATGGTCGGAAAGCACCTTGAAATCGGTGCAAATGACATCACCCGTTCCACTTTTCTCGAGGCCTTCGATGGGTTCCGCCTTGCTAGCGGAAACGGCGGCGTGGCTGTTGGATGCATGGGCAAACTGGACGTCTGCGGCAAGTGCATTGCGCGAATTCTGGTCGTCGTACTCCCGGATGACCTGCTCGATCGGACCGTCCACAAGCGCTGCACCCTTGTTCATGAACAGCCCACGATCGCACACAGCCCAGATCGCGCCTGGCGAATGTGACACGAGGATGATTGCCGTCCCGCCCCGCTTCAGCTGCAGGATATGGTCATAGCACTTCTTCTGGAAATTCAGGTCGCCGACAGCAAGCACCTCGTCCATCAGCAGCACGTCGGGACGGCTGAGGGCCGCGATCGCGAAGCCGAGGCGCACATACATGCCACTCGAATAGTTGCGCACGGGCAGGTCGATGAAGTGATCGAGTTCGGAAAATGCGATGATCTCATCCATGAGTCCATCGATTTCACGTGTCGACAGGCCGAGCAAGGCGCCGTTGACGTAGACATTTTCGCGCCCAGTCAGCATTGGCGCAAAGCCAGCTCCTGCAGCGATCAGTGCGCCGACACGGCCGCGGATCTGAATACGCCCCTTGTCGGGCGCATAGACGCCGTTCAGGATGCGCAGGAGTGTGGTCTTGCCGCAGCCGTTGACACCCATGATACCGAGTGCTTCGCCGCCGTTGAGCTGAAAGCTGACATCGTTGACAGCCCAGAACTCGCCGTCCCGCAGGATACCCGTCGTGCTTGAACGACCCGCGAGCTTACGGGCGGAATCCCGTAGTCCATATCTCATGGATTGCCGTAGGGTTAGTCCGAATTTCTTCGAGACTCCTTCAGCGCGGATCGCCCAGTTATCAATACTCATAGCCTCTCGGTCACCTTGTCCTTGATCAGATAGAACGCGTGAACACCGATCCACAGTACGGCGGCCGAAAACAACGTAGCTGCAAGATAGCCGAGCCAGTGAGGTACGCTGCCGAGCACGATAATGCTGCGCGGCGCATCAACTAGATATGTCAGCGGATTCCAGAACACGACCTGCTGGAGAATGGGGTTGCTAAACTGGGCCGTATAGACGACCGGGGTCACGTACATGACCAGGTTGATCAGCGTGACAAACATGCCCGTCATGTCACGCGCCACGGCGCCAACAACCGAGAGCATCAGACCGATACCCACGCCAAGCGCTATGATAGGCAAAACGGTCAGGGGATAGAGAACGACCCACATCGACGGCAATCGACCGAAGACGAACAGCAGCAGAATGAGCACGATGAGATTGACGACGAGATTGTAGCAAAGCGAGGCGAGGCCCGTGACGGCGAGGCCGATTTTCGGGATATTGGTGCGCATGACAAGATCGCTGTTGGCGATCAGTCCGTTCGCGACGACGGACAGCGCCGTGACGAAGGTGCCCCAGATCGTCGTACCGACATAGACGTAGATCGGATAGGGGATTTCTGTGTCGCCAGGGTTCAGGATGCCTGTAAGCTGCATAAAGACGAAGCTCGCAATGCCGAGCAGCGGCACGAGCACGATCCAGAGATAGCCGAGCAGCTTCTGACGGAAGCCGGCGACGAAATCGCGCTTGAAAAGGTGCCACAGAACGTGCCGCGACCATGAAAGCTCACGGGCGGCCAAGACGACCGAACCGACCGGTCCCAGGACGTCGCCAGCGGCTTCATAGGTTCGCACGATCTTTGCTGACTTGCTTTCAGACCCCACAGTCATTGGCGCTCGCTTCCAACGGCGGGCTTGAACGCCAGGAATGAGTAGAGCCGGCCCGGCGTCTGATCGCGCGCATTCAACGCGGCGACCAGCCGCTTCATCAGCATCCGGCCGAGGAAATGTTTGCGGCTGAAGATGATGTCGGTCAGCGACCGACCAATGATGGCGGCAGCAGGCCGGGTGCAATGGACGAAGCACTGTTCCGGCGTCATCGGGAAATAATTAATCGGCGAGTCCAGCGGCGCGAGCACCTTGTCGAGATGTAATCCGGCATCAGTCATTGCCGACAGATATTCCTGAAGCAGGAACGCGTTTTCACCGCCATAGAACTTGTGGAGCGTGTGTGCATCGAGGAAGGCCTGCAGATCCTCGCGGCGGCTGAGCACATGCTCGCGCGTTGCGATCATCACGCCGCCCGGCTTCAGGACACGGAAGACCTCGCGGCAGGTCTGCGGCAGATCACGCGCATGGTGCAGCACCTGGCGGGCATTGACGACATCGAAGGTATTATCGGCAAAGGGCAGCTTCTCGGAATAGTCGCCTGCGACTTTGATCGTCAGTCCGCTGCTTGCCGACAGGGAATGGATGGCACCGGCACCGACCAGCATGCTGGGGTCGGGTTCGAGAGCCGTTACGTCCCAACCGTCGCGCGCCATGGCATAGCTGCTGATGCCGCGGCCTGCGCCAAGATCAAGCGCCGTCCCGCCAGGTGTCGGAAGAAGAGCGGCGATCGCCTTCCATTCCGCACTTTCCCAGAATCGCTCGGCTGCATCCTGCAGCGGATCGTCGAAGTAGCAGGCACGCACCAGGGACTGCTGATCCTTTTGATCGCGCAGCCATTGTACCGACTCTTCCCAGCTCATCATTGCCATTCTATCGCTCCCGATCTTCGATCGTTACTTACCGGCGGCGTCCAGCGCTCGCAGCGTCGTGTTTGCGCCGGTGACGACATCCACAACCGGCACATCGAGAATCTCCATCCGCCGCTTTTCGCCGCCCAGGAAATTGAGCCTTCCAGACGCGTCGCGCGAATCGCGGAAGCGCGAGTCGATATAGGCTTCAGCCGCCGTCAACGCGCTGAGGCGGCCGAGACGGTCCCCGCGCACGAAGAACAAGTTGTTGGCGGCGGTATTGGAGCCGACTAGTGCATAGCCCTTCTTGGAAGCGAGATGTTCGAACGCCCTTATCGAAGCGCCCCAGAACAGGTTCGAGTAATGCGCCTTCTCGCGCTGGAAAGCCCGATCGTAGGGTACGGAAATCGCATAGTCAGGGCCGAAGACGCTGTTCCACTCGACAATGACGATGACCGGATTGCAGACGTCGATCTTTTCCCAGACCCAGTAATCGTTTCCATCGATATCGACGCTGAGAATGCCGAGATCACCATTAAAGCCCGCATCGCCTATGAGCTGGTTGATGTTGTCCCGGTCGATCCAGGCATCCACTGCCGTCAGGTCATGACGCCAGTAAAGGTCCTGATTTCGGACGAAATCCATATATTCCTTGCTGCCGTCGATGATCAAACCGCGCCAATGATCATTCATCAGCAGGAAGCGTGTGCTGGATTCGGAGTAGTTCTGAACGCCGAACTCGACAAAGCTTGTCTCTCTGCGCGTGATTCCGGTTTCGCGGATCAGGTACTGAAGGATGCCGTCCTCGCCGAACTGCGAAAACACTTTGAATTCCGCATCCTGAAGGCGCGCAAGCGGCGCCCGTTCGGAATTCTGCAACGCCAGCGCCCTGCCTTGGAGGATCATCAGATCGTCGATCTGCTGCCGGGTATTCGACAAACCGCGGGCGACCACGCCCTCTATATGTTGGGATACGGGCGTGGCGATCATGCGGGTGAGCTTATTCAGGAAAGACACGTTATTCCTCTTTGCCTTGGGCGGTCAGGGCAGACATCTTATCTGTCTCTAAGCCGCCCGCCAGCGGTTCGATAACAGGGATCACCTTGTTGCGATAGACCATGCCCGGGGGTACGTCGTTGGTAACGATGGAGCCAGCCGCAATCACGCTGCCGCGTCCAATGCGCACGCCGCGCAGGATTGTCACGCCGAAACTGATCCATACATCGTCCTCGATGATGACAGGCGTCGAGAAGACGCCAGG
The DNA here is from genome assembly GCA_039725955.1 of Sinorhizobium sp. B11. Taxonomy (NCBI): domain Bacteria; kingdom Pseudomonadati; phylum Pseudomonadota; class Alphaproteobacteria; order Hyphomicrobiales; family Rhizobiaceae; genus Sinorhizobium; species Sinorhizobium sp. B11. The sequence continues at coordinate 4,355 of CP091033.1, read as the reverse complement.
CATGTCCGCGGCGGTTACAGGATGGCCTTTCTCGATGATGTGGCGAAAGTGGGCGTGGCGCTCGTCCATATTTGCGGAATGCGCCGTGCCGTCGTGAATGTTCACATCATGGGCGATTAGCACACGGTTGCCGATAATCACCCGCTCCATCGACCAGATCTCAGTCCTGATGCCGATATAGCACCAATCGCCGATGCTGATCTCACCTCCGTGACCATAGGTTAGGAGTCGGCCGCGCACGTAGGAGTTGCGCCCGATATTGATTTTCTCCGGGCCGCCCGAAAAATTGTTGACTTCCGATTCGGGCATAAGCGCCGAACCGGCGCCCAATACGCAGACATCTGCGCCATGAACCCGCTTTCGCTCACGATCGAGTTCGTGCGCCAGCCAAGCGAATGCCCGGTATCTCAGTCTGTCAAGAAAACGCATTACGCAGCTTCTGGTTGGCCCTGCGGGCAAATATCTTCAGAGACGCGATCACCCCTGATCCCGGCGTGCCGGACTGCGCCAGCGGCCTCTGGCTCCCACGGAAGAAATCCTTGAGTTGCGCGAAATGGCGTTCATTAACAACCGTCTGCGCCGGAAAAGAGACATGCTCCGGCAGTGCAGAGCCGATGTAAAGCGTAGCATCCCCCTGCTTGAGGAAATCATCGCTGCCGCAATGTACGCCAGTTCCGTCGAAGCCACCGTTCCAAACCAGGCTGCTTGACGGATAGACAACAAGCCCCCGCTTGCGCGACGCAGCATACCACCAAAGGATCCCCCAGGAATCGTTGCGCCCGGCAATTCGGTCTTCCAGCATCGAAGTATAGGCGGAGCTACCGTCGAAATTGAAGAGGCTCATCCATTCGCGATCTTGGCGCGCGGCGTCCAGATCGGGAACGTCGAGATTGAAATCCTTCCAGGCCCGCTGCCATGTCGCCCAACCCCACGTCGTCGTTACGGGCAGAAGGAATGCATCCTCGACTGGATCTTTCGGCGGGCTGATCGTGAAACCGCCCACCTGAACCACTCGCGGCTCGGTTTCATAACGGTCAAGTGAGGCAATCATAAAATGCAGAAAATCGGGGCTGACAACTAGATCGTCCTCGACGACGACCGCACGACCGTAGCGTGAACACAGTTCGCTGACGCCGCCTGAAATCGAACGTGCAAGACCGATATTCACCTCACGTTCAACCACCGTCGCGTCCATCGTCTGTGCCCAGCGGCTCAGAATTACACGCGTTTCAGCCACCTTCGCGCGTGCACTTTCGGTCTTGGCGGCATCGGAGAAAAAATAAAAATCGCAGTCCTGAAGGCGTCGTGATTTCGAAAGAGCGAGCAGCGCCCGCTCCGTATGTTCGGGGCGATTATATGCGAAAAAAGCGACGGGTGTCTTGCCTGTCATCGATTACCACCCGACCTTCGCTGTGACCACTCCCGTCAAAATCCGACCCATCAATTCTGCTACCCCGCTTTTTTCTAAGGAAAACATCTCCTGTCGCGATATATAACACGCTCCAAGATCGCTTCAGCCTTAAAAGCGCCGGCATGATATTTTCCGGAACTCGATTCCGACTCGACGCGCACATTCCATCATCCAGCCACTCCGAGTGGAGATTATCTTCCATACTGCCCGGAAGCGATCGTATATTGTCTTGCAGCTCAATTTGCGAGAAGCCATAATTCGCAAAAGGTGGCTTTGCAAGCGAATTGCTCTGCATCCACAACCATGGGATAAAGCGACAATCGCGTTTGCCGTGCGAGAACCTCCTAAGAGATTTCGCTGATTTCGCGGCCGGGTGTGCGCTGTTCGGTTCAGTTCGATCTCCCAGGCCTTCGTGCGCAAGACCACGTATCCACATGACCTGCAACTTAGGATCTCATCCGTAATGGACTTGAGTCTGGCTCATTAGGGCGAACAAATGAAGGAACAGGAGGCTGCTGCACCGCACGAGGGGTAGAAGGTACAAAATTCGTGCAGTTCACAAGATAAGATGATCGCGACCAGCCGCCGGTCAGCGAACAGCGCAGAAAGGGTAAGTACCACGACGCACGGTATTGTGCGTCCTATCAGCCGATCCTGACCGGGTAGTACCTCACGCAAACACCATCATCTGCGGCGGCACCACTGCCAGCATGCCCGCGCGGCGTGCGGCGACATATCTGAGGAGCTGTTCGACCACGCGTGGCATGACGGGTTTTTGCACCACGCCGAGCGCACCGCGCACGCCGTCTGCGACCGATTCCGGGTTGGCGGTCATGAACACGACGGAAATGCCATGGTCTTCTGCGAGCTGCCGGCCGATGTCAGGACCCGTCGCGCCATCTGCAAGGTTGACGTCGACGAAGGCGATGTCGGCAAGCGGTGCGAGCCTGAGAGCTCCCTCGCGATCCGATGCGAGGCCAGCGACATGGACTCCCATATCCTCAATGGTCGTTTCGAGATCGAGTGCTATCAGCAGTTCGTCTTCGACAATCAGCACTCGCTGTTCCATGAGATGTTCCCGTTGCCAGCTACGCATGACATTCGTGGCCATGACAGATCCCCTTTACGCTTTACCGAGGAGACTCCGCTTCGTGAAAGGTAGATTGCTTCCACGAGGCTCGGAGCTTAAACGGGCGATGCGACGATATGTTCCGGCGTGAAACGCAGTATTTCTCAATTAAACTTTTGTTAATATTGATAAATTCTTAAAATGCCGGCAAGTTATAGTAAAGGCGGCAACTTTAGCCGCCTTTTGAAATTTCGGTTTGAGGGACCTCTCAACCCTTGGCCTTCAGCACCAGAACCGGGTCCTGGCTGTAATCAGCCGGGAAGATCTGCTTCAGGTTTTCGATCTTTGGCAGGTCGTTATAGACGATATAGGGGTAGGTCGGGTTCAGCGTCAGGAAATCCTGGTGATACTGCTCGGCCGGATAGAATCCGGTATAGTCGGTAACCTTGGTGACGATCGGCTGTTTGAAGACATGCGCCTTGTCGAGCTGGGCGATATAGGCTTCGGCGACCTTGCGCTGTTGCGGGTCGGAGATGAACAGCGCCGAGCGGTATTGGGTGCCCTGGTCCGGTCCCTGAAAATTGAGCTGCGTGGGGTTGTGCGCCACCGAGAAGAAGACCTGTAGGAGCTTGCCGTAGGTCACCTCTTTCGGATCGAAAGTCACTTTGACGGATTCGGCGTGACCCGTCGTACCGCTACTAACTGTTTCGTACTGAGCAGTTGCGGCGTCGCCGCCGGCATAACCGGACACGGCGCTTTTGACGCCCTTTACGTGCTGGAAAACGCCCTGGACGCCCCAGAAGCAGCCGCCGGCAAAGACGGCCGTTTCCGTGCCAGACTTGCCCGCCTCGTCGACGGCAGGCGCTGGAATGACGACGGCATCTTCCGCCGCCTGGGTGGCGACAGAGCCGAGGCCGAGCAAAAGGGCTGCCGTTGCGAAAAGCGCGGCGAGAACCTTGCCTGATGTGGGCATGGACATGGGGGCTACCTCCGGAAACAAAACCGGACAAATCCTTGTCGATCGAAGAAAAGGCCGCAAATCACAAGCTGTTCACTCACGCTGTTGTGACCATTCCCCATAAGCCGATGTGCGAAACCGGGACAGGCTCGGTAGGTGAGTTGACAATTTCCTGAGGAGTGAGGAGAGTGCCGCCGGTTCAGAGCCAGCATCCGGGGGGACCAATGTCTGTGCGCTCGTTCTTCGCTTTCTTCGTCATCGTAGCATCCACGGTTTTCGCAGGCTCATCGGCCTTTGCAGTCGACGCCAAGCGCGATATCGTCACCGTCAAGGATGCGGATTATTTCGGCTTCGACCTGCGCACAGAGCAAAACCTTTCGCTCGATCAGTGCAAGGCCGCCTGTATCGGCGACAAGAGCTGCAAGGCCTTCACTTATAATCCCAAGGTGAAGTGGTGCTTCCTGAAGTCCGATTTCAAGACGATGAACGCTGCTCCCGGCGCGATTGCCGGCCGGATCGTCGAGACGACGCCCGCCGCCGCGCTGAAAGAGCCCGATATCGGTGCAGCCCCTCGCCTGCCCTTCCTTTCCGATGACCTTGTCCAGCAAGCGCGCAATTTTCGCAACGATCTTGCGCTCGCCGACGATCAACAGGGCCAGGGCGTCGACAGCCTGACAGCAGGCGCGCGCCTCGATCTCACCGGCGGCAATCTTTCCGATGCGCTGAAGGCCTTCCATGGTGCCCTGTCGATCACCCCCGACGACGGTGATCTCTGGATCGAGACGGCCCGCGCGGCCACTTCGCTCGGCGCGCCGGACAGCGGCATCTTCGGTCAAGCGGTGATAGATGCGCTGAACGGCTATCAGCTGACGCGCACCACGGGCAAGCGTGCGGAAGCTCTGGCCGTACTTGCCAAG